>NZ_DIAX01000064.1 GCF_002414845.1 Gordonia sp. UBA5067
TGCTCGACCTCCGAGGTGCCGATGCCCATCGCCAGGGCCCCGAACGCGCCGTGTGTCGACGTGTGGCTGTCGCCGCACACGACCGTCATACCCGGCTGCGTCAGGCCCAGCTGAGGGCCGACGACGTGGACGACCCCCTGCTCTGCGTCGCCCATCGGGTAGAGACGGACGCCGAACTCCTCACAGTTGCGCCGCAGCGTCTCGACCTGGGTGCGCGAGACGGGGTCGGCAATCGGCTTGTCGATGTCCACCGTTGGCACATTGTGATCCTCGGTGGCAATCGTGAGGTCCGTTCGGCGCACCGGACGACCCGCCACCCGCAGCCCGTCGAAGGCTTGCGGCGAGGTCACCTCGTGCACAAGATGGAGATCGATGTAGATGAGGTCGGGATTGCGCTGTCCCGATTCGTCGACCTCGCCGCGCATGACGACATGGTCGTCCCACACCTTCTCGGCGAGCGTGCGGGGCTTGGCTGGGCTGAGGCTCATAGCTCCTCGCTGGGTTCGGCCAACAATCGGGCGACGACTGCTGGAATCTCACTATCTGGACAGATAGTATCGGCTTATGAGAAAGGCTACCGCATCGGACGGGATCAGCGGTATCGGAGTCCTCGACAAAGCGGTGACCGTCCTGCAGGCAGTCGCGGCCCAGCCGTGCAACCTCGCCGAACTGTGCGCGGCCACCGGACTGCCCCGCGCTACCGCGCACCGCCTCGCCGTCGGACTGGAATGCCATCACCTGATCGCGCGCGACACAGCCGGACGCTGGCTGCCCGGGCCGGCGCTTCGCGAACTGGCGGGCCCGCACGCCGACGAGATACCCGACGCCGCGCTCGCCATTCTGCCGCGACTGCACGAGATCACCGGGGAGTCGGTGCAGATCTACCGGCGCGACGGTGCCGAACGCATCTGCGTCGCCGCCGTCGAGCCGCCGAGCGGGCTGCGCGACACCGTTCCCGTGGGCAGCCGCCTGCCGATGACAGCCGGATCGGCGGCGAAGGTGCTGTTGGCCTGGGCCCCCGACGGCGTCCGGGCCCCCCTCCTCGACAACAGTGTCTTCGCCGAGCGCACCCTCGCCGATGTCCGAAAGAAGGGATGGGCGCAAAGCGTCGCCGAGCGCGCCGCCGGGGTGGCAAGCGTTTCCGTGCCGGTCCGCGACGCCGACGGCGAGGTTGTTGCCGCAATCTCGGTTTCCGGACCGATCGAACGCATCGGCCGTCGCCCGGGCGCGCGCTGGGCCGCCGATCTCCTCGCCGCCGCGACCGCGCTCCAGGAACGCCTGGCACATACGCCGGACTGAGCTCCCCACCGACCGATAGTGTCTGTCTCATGGGTATCAATCAGCGCGCCGCGATCGTCATGTCCGACGCGGAGATCGCGACATTCATCGCGCAACAGCGGACTGCCACCCTCGCCACCACCGGTCCGGACGGGGCGATCCACCTCGTCGCGATGTGGTACGGCGTGCTCAACGGCGAGGTGTGGTTCGAGACGAAGGCCAAGTCCCAGAAGGCGGTCAACCTGCGCCGCAATCCACGGTGCTCGCTCATGATCGAAGACGGCCAGACCTATGACCGGTTGCGCGGTATCGCCATTGAGGGAACGGCGGAGATCCACGACGACGAAGACCACACGCTGGCGACCGGTATCAGCGTCTGGGAGCGCTACCACGGACCCTTCACGGCCGAGATGCGCCCACTGGTCGACCAGATGATGCACAACCGCGTCGCCATCCACATCTCCGCCAACCGCATCCGCAGTTGGGATCACCGCAAACTCGGACTCCCTGCGATGCCGCTGGCGGGGTCTACCGTGCCGTTTCTGAACGCGCCCAACGACTAGCGCCACACCACGAACGACGAAGGCGCCTCCACCCTGAGGTGGAGGCGCCTTCGATTTGTACCCCCTACGGGATTTGAACCCGCGCTACCGCCTTGAGAGGGCGGCGTCCTAGGCCGCTAGACGAAGGGGGCCTGAACAACTCCTCGGCTCAATCTGGATCCCGCGAACGGGGTCAGCAAACCGTGAAGTCCGCTGGGGTACCAGGACTCGAACCTAGAATGGCGGTACCAGAAACCGCTGTGTTGCCAATTACACCATACCCCAATGGGTCGCCATCCCCCGGTGCTACCACCCGGCGAAAGGACCGAGAAGTAGGTTAGCAGGATGGCGGCCCGATAGCACAAACGCGCAGGCCACGACCCCTATTGCTGATGTGGCGCGGCAGCGGCCCGCAGTCGCGCGAGTGACTTTTCGGCCCCCAGCAGTTCCATCGACTCGTACAGCGGTGGGCTGACCGCGGCACCGGTGACCGCGACGCGGACCGGGCCGAACGCCTTGCGGGGTTTGAGATCGAGCCCGTCGATGAGAGCCGACTTGAGTGCGCCCTCAATCGTCGGCGTGTCCCAGGGCGACAAGCCGTCCAGCGCCGTGATCGCGGCGTCGAGCACCGGCCCGGCGTCTGCGCCGAGATTCTTCGCGGCCGACTTCTCGTCGATCTCGAAGTCGGCATCGTCGACGTAGTAGAACTTGATCAGGTCCCACGCGTCGCCGAGGACCTGGATGCGCGTCTGAATCAGTTCCGCCAGCGCCGCGAATACCCGATCATCAGCCGGCGACTGGGCGAACCGGTCCCGCGCAACGAGGTAGTCGCCAAGCCGGGCGGCGAACTCCGCGGGCTCCAGCATCCGGATGTGTTCGGCATTGATCGCTTCGGCCTTGCGCTCGTCGAAGCGGGCCGGGTTGGAGTTCACGTCGGCGATGTCGAAGGCGTCGACCATCTGCGCCAGGGTGAACACGTCGGTATCGCCACGGTAGCCCCAGCCGAGCAACGCGAGATAGTTGAGCAGCCCCTCGGGCAAGAAGCCGCGGTCGCGGTGGTGGAACAGGCTCGACTCCGGGTCCCGCTTGGACAGCTTGCGATTGCCCTCGCCCGTGACAAACGGAAGGTGGCCGAACTGCGGGACCCCATCGGCGATCCCGATGCGCTCCAGCGCGCGATACAGCGCGATCTGGCGCGGCGTCGACGAGAGCAGGTCCTCGCCGCGCAACACATGGCTGATCTTCATCATCGCGTCGTCGACAGGGTTGACCAGCGTGTAGAGCGGGATGCCGTTGGCCCGGGTGAGGGCGAAGTCGGGCATCGTCCCCGCCTTGATCGTGGTCTCCCCGCGCACCAGGTCAGTCCAGGTGATGTCCTCATCGGGCATCCGCAGGCGAACCACCGGGCTGCGACCCTCGGCCCGATAGGCAGCGCGCTGGTCGTCGCTCAGATCACGGTCGAAATTGTCGTAGCCGAGTTTCGGATCCCGGCCGGCGGCGAGGTGGCGCGCCTCCACCTCCTCCGGCGTGGCGAATGCCTCATACGCCTCGCCGGCCGCGAGTAGTCCGGCGACGACATCGCGGTGGATGTCGCGCCGCTGCGATTGCCGGTACGGGCCGTACGGTCCGCCGACCTCCGGGCCCTCATCCCAGTGCAGGCCGAGCCAGCGCAGCGCGTCGAGAATCGCGGCGTAACTCTCCTCGCTGTCGCGGGCGGCATCGGTGTCTTCGATCCGGAACACGAAGTCGCCGCCGTTGTGCCGCGCGTACGCATAGTTGAACAGCGCGGTGCGAATGAGCCCGACATGGGGGGTTCCGGTGGGCGACGGGCAGAATCGGACGCGAACGGGGCTGGTCATGGAGTCAACGGTAGCGAACGGCGACTAACGCGCATCGGCCCCGTCGCTCCAGCGCCGGGAGCGCTGGCGAG
>NZ_DIAX01000046.1 GCF_002414845.1 Gordonia sp. UBA5067
CGCCAGGGAGCCCTGGCCGGTGTCGTCGCCGACGCGGTCGCCCTAGCCGCCGAAGTACCCACCGACGCGGTGCGCCGCGCGGTGATGCTGTCCGGTTCGCTGCCGGCGACCGCAGCGCTGGCCGTTGCCGGCGGCGGGGCGGCATTGGCCGAAATGAGGATCGCCGTCGGGCGAGGCATTGAACCGATGCTCGCCGTACCGGCCTCCTCGGTGGCGGCGGCCTGGGTCGAGTTGGGTCCCACCGTGATCGTTGACGCGAAGTATGACGGGGCACGAATACAGGTGCACCGCAACGGATCCGACATCGCGGTGTTCACGCGTTCGCTGCGTGACATCACTCGCGCCGTGCCTGAGGTGGTGCGCTTGGTGGGCGAGTTGCCGTGCCACAGCATCATTCTCGACGGTGAGACGCTGGCCGTTACCGACGACGGCCGACCACGCCCCTTCCAGGAGACGATGAGCGGCTTCGGGGCCGGCCGCGGGGTGCTGCGCCCCTACTTCTTCGACTGCTTGCATCTGGACGGCGCCGACTTGATCGACGAGCCGCTGATCGAACGGCTCGCTGCATTGGCGTCCGTCGCGCCGGGGTTGCGGATTCCCAGCCGCACGCTGACGAGCACCGGCGAAATCGCCGCAGCCTTCGACGAGATGGTCGCCGCGGGTCACGAGGGCGTGATGGTCAAAGCGCCAGACGGACGGTATGCGGCGGGACGTCGCGGCCGCGCGTGGCAGAAGATCAAGCCGGTGCACACCATCGACCTGGTCGTGCTGGCCGCCGAGTGGGGGTCGGGCCGGCGCCGGGGTCGGCTGTCCAACATTCATCTCGGGGCCCGCGACCCGGCCGGGGGACCGCCAATCATGGTCGGCAAGACGTTCAAGGGGATGAGCGACGAGCTCCTCGCCTGGCAGACCGGCGAATTCCCCAAGTACGAAGTTTCCCGCGATGCGCACACCGTCCACCTGCGCCCGGCCCTCGTTGTCGAAGTCGCAATCGACGGTATCCAGCGCAGCACCAGGTATCCCGGCGGAGTGGCCCTCCGATTTGCCCGGGTGGTGCGGTACCGGCCCGACAAGACGCCCGGTGAGGCCGACAGCATCGTCGACTTGACCGAACTGGGCCGCTAGCCGGAACGCTCCGGTCCGGACGGTTGCGCGGGCGCTAGAACTGGACCTGGGGCGGGGCCTGCTGGCCTTCGGGGGCCTGGTAGAAGTCGCGCGCCTTCACCCCGGCGATGCCGCTGAAGAACATCCAGGGAATCGTCTGCACCAGCTGGTTGAGCCGGGAGACCGCGTCGTTGTAGAACTGCCGGGCAAAGCTCAGCTTGTTCTCGGTGTCGGACAGCTCGGCCTGCAGCTGCATGAAGTTCGTCGACGCCTTCAGATCGGGGTAGTTCTCGGCGACGGCGAACAGCCGGCCCAGCGCGCCGGTCATCGCCTGGTCGGCGGCGGCCTTCTGCTCGACGGTCCCGTTCTGCGCTGCTTGCGCGACCGCACCGCGGGCCCGCGCGACCTCTTCGAAGACACCACTCTCGTGGGCGGCATAACCCTTGACGGTGTTGACCAGGTTGGGGATCAGATCGGCGCGGCGAGTCAACTGGACGTCGATGCCGCCGAGTGACTCCTGTGCGGCGATGTCGGCCTTGCGCAGCTTGTTGAAGCCGACCATGCCGAACAGCACTAACGCGACGATTATCACGATGATGATGAGCAGGATGACCAGGGCGATGGACACGGTGGTCCCCTTTCGTTGGTTCTAGGAGTAGAGACTACTGGTGGGATCGCCCGCCTACCACGAGCCGCCGCCGCCACCACCGCCGCCGCCGCCGGAGAACCCGCCGCCGGAGAACCCGCCGCCACTGCTGCTCGAGGAAGCCTGACTCGCCGTGTACGCCGAGATCGACGACGACAGGCTGGATTCGAAACTGCCGATCCCACCCGGACCCGACAGCAGCATCGCAGGAACGGGGGAGCCGTAGGGGGTGACGATCCACGGAGGCGTGGGTGGCTCGGTGCCCATCGCCATCCGGTACTTGTTGGCCCACGCCGCGGCCGCGCCGAAGGCCACCGCGTACGGGATGTACGAGGTGTACAGGTCCTTGCGGGCGCTGAAGTCTAGGCGCTCCTTGTTGGACGGAGTCGAGAGCAATCGTTCGAATCCGCCGGCACGTGACCAGATGTCGCGGCCGAGCATGGTGCGCCGGGTGCCGACACCGGTGACGAACAGGCCGGCGCCACCGATGACGAACGCCGCGAGTGGCAGGACCGCCAGTGAGAACGGATACCACTTGACGATGAAGAGCAGCGCGGACAGGACGAACGCGGCGCCGACCAGGGCCCGGCCGGTGGTCTCGAACCCGCTGCGCTGAATCGCCCCGGACTGGACACCCCAGATTTTGACTGCATTGGTCACGGCGGACTGGGCTGCTTGCAGGCGCTCCCCGGCGTCGACCGAACCGTCGGCTTTGAAGGTCGCACCGGGGCTGGCGATGCCGAGGGAGTTGGCCACTGCCGCGGTGACCGGGTCCGCCTGGGCCCAACGCGTGGCGTCGACGTCGGAGACGACGGTGAAGTCGCCGTTGTCCTCGCGGACCAGGTGCGCGAGCTTCTGCTCGGCCATGAACAGCAACGTCGCCGTCAGGCCTTTGAGCGGCGGGGCTTCGCGAGTGATGTAGTAGGTCTGAACGGGCGAGAGGATCCCGCGGCCGCCCGGATCGGCTGGCGGCTCGAACATGACGGGCAACAGCGGGATCTCCTCGCGACTGCGCCAAGTCCAGAACAGGCCGAACCCGAGCATGATCAGCGAGGCCAGCACGATGAGCACGACCAGCGGTAGTGACCGGCCGAGCACGGGGTCGAGCCGGATGGACCACGGCACCGTCGTGCGCTTCGGCGGCGCCAGGTCCATGTCGGCCAGCAGTGCCACGCCGTTGTGCGAGCCGAGTTCGCCGGTGGTGACCACGACGGTGTTGGTGCCGTCGTTGCGCGCCTCGCAGTCGACGTTGTTGCTCGTGGCGCAGGCCGTGCTGGTGACCTTGGCCGGTAGGCGCACGGTCACTTTCGACGACTCGATGGGCATCGACCAGCCGTCGGCGACGACGCGCCAGCGGAACCGCGATTTGGTCCGGTCGCCCCAACTGGAGGTTGCCTCGCCGTCGACGGTTCGGGAGTTGGCCGGTTCGATGGTCCCGTCGATGGTGTAGCTGATCGTGTAGATGTGGGTACCGGGGTCGACGAATCGGTCGGCCGATCCGATCTTCGCGACCCGGAAGCGCTTACCGCGCTCCCACTGCAGGGTGAACGGTTCGGCGTGGCCGTCGAGGGTTACCGCGATGTCTTTGGGGATGTAGCGGACGTGCGGGTTGGACGAGTCGGCGAGGTCCCAGTAGCGGAAGATGCCGTGGCGACCGAGGGGGAACTCGGTGGTCAGGCTCTCGACGGCGCGAAGCCGGCCATCTGCGGCGACGTTGTACTGCGCCTCGTAGTTGGCAACCCGCACCGGATCGGTGGAGCCGCTGCCGGAGGACGTCGTGCCCAGGGACATGGGCAAGAACACGCCGATGAGGGTCAGCAGTGCAGCGAGGAAGGAGAGGAAGGCGCGGCGCACGTAAGGCAGCGTAACGCGAAACGGCCGTCGCGTCCCTCAAGGATGCGACGGCCGTTGCGCGGCGGTGCGGTGGCGCCGGTGCGAGCTACTTCTTGCCGCCGAGCAACCCGCCGAGGATGCTGCCCAGCGCGCCACCGGCCTGTTGCTGTCCGCCGCCGAGCATGCCGCCCAGGATGCCGCCGAGGCCGCCCGCCGCGTTGCCCCCACCGCCGAGTGCGCTCCCCAGGATCTGGCCGAGTGCGCCACCGGGGGTGGCGGCCTGCTGGTCGCCGCCCTTGCCGCTCATGAGCTTCTGCGTCACGAAGGCGATGACCAACGGAGCGAGCATGGGCAGGAGCTTCTTCATGAGGTCGGAGTTGACCGCGGCCGGTGCCTGTCCCGCCGCGGCGTGTGCGACCTCGTCGGTCTGGTCGCCGAACAGACCCTTCACGACGCCGGCGCCGTCGCCGGCGTCAGCAGCGGCGGTCAGGTTATCGGGGGCCGGGCCGTCGGTGTCGGCGTGGGCCTGGAGCCCGGCCAGCAGCGTCGGAACCGCTTGCGCGACTGCCGCGTCGGCGGTCGCCTCGTCGACGCCGAGCTTGGAAGCAATATCGCCGATCGGAATGGTCTTCAGCAGGTCATCGAGTTCGGACACGGGAGTCTCCTTTGTTGGGGCGCCGCCGCTATATTGCGACCGCGGTCACCGGTGCGGTTCATGCTACCGAACGGATGAATCGTGCTGCTTCACTTACCGCACGGCGCGATTCGGGGGTGAGCATGGGGAACATCTGAAAGACGTGGCCTTGATCGGGCCAGGCCTGCAGTTGCGACTGTGCGCCGGCGGCGAGGAGGGTGGCATGCAGGAAATGAGCGTCGTCGGCCATCACCTCGCGCGCACCAACCTGGATGAGCGTCGTCGGCAGGTCGTCGGCTGGGCGCAGCGACACGGTCATCCGGGGATGGTGGGCCGGTAGTCCACCGGTGTACATGTCCAGGAAGTGCCGGCCGGTGCGGGCCCGGATGATCGGGTCCTTGAGACCCCGCGCCTCACGGGCCAGTGCGAGGCCGAAGGTCGGGTCCATCAGCGGCGAGAACAAGACCATTGCGCGCGGTTGGGGCCGGGCCGCGGTCTGGTTGTCGGCGAGCAGGTCCATCGCCAGGTGGCCGCCGGCCGAGTCGCCGGCGACGACGATGTTCTCCGGCCGGTAGCCCTGATCGAGCAGCCACTCGTAGCCGCGCACGGTGTCGTCGCCCGCGGCCGGGAAGCGGTGCTCGGGCGCTAGGCGGTAGTCCAGGGAGAAGGCGACGTGATCGGTGCGCCGGGACAATCGAGAGACGAGGCCGCGGTGAGTCCGCGGACTACAGATCACATACCCGGAGCCGTGTAGGTAGTAGATGACTTGCGTGTCGGCGATGCGCCGCAGTCCGACGCCGGGACCCCAGACCCACTCGCCGCGCACCTGGCCGTCGCCGGCATGCCGCCGCACCGGCTCGGTGCGGGTGTCCGGGGGAACCGGGCTCGCGAAGTTGAGGGTCTGGTTGACCACCGGGCGAAATGCGCTGACCAGCTGGGGCGTGCCCAGGGTGGCGAGGCGAAATGCCGGGTTGACTACACGGGTCATCGAACCGTTGAGGGCCCGGGCGCGCAGCGAGCCGCGGGTTGCCCGAACACTGGTGATCGCGTTCACAAAATGTGACTGTAGTCCGTATTGAGCAAACGCTTGGGCAAGTTGCGGCACGAATTAGCGCTCAGCTAGCGCGCCGGGCGAGCCATTCTCGGTGAAGCGTCGGCAAACTCCGCAAAACTCCGCGAAACGTCCAGTTCACCGCGCCGAAACAGGCAATGTGGCCAATTCGATTTCCCGTCCCGGCCTTCGCCGTGGGAGAATGGCCGTACATCTGAATCGTCAGCAACGACGCTGGCCTCCCGTCGCGCAGCCCGCGACGGATTTCATCCAACAGTCCAATGTTTGGGGTGCTCAGCGTCGCGCACCGTTTGAGTGCGAAGGGGCGATCATGCACCATGCTCCGGGACCGGTCGGTCTCTACGATCCTGCCTATGAACACGACGCGTGCGGCGTCGCGTTCGTCGTCGACATGTACGGCCGCAAGAGCCGAGACATCGTCGAGAAGGCGATCACCGCGTTGGTGAACCTCGAGCATCGCGGTGCCGCGGGCGCCGAGCCGAACACCGGCGACGGCGCGGGAATCATGATCCAGATCCCCGACGCCTTCTTCCGCGCCGTGGTCGACTTCGACCTCCCCGCCGAGGGGGCCTACGCCACCGGCATCGCCTTCCTGCCGCAGGGCAGCGACGATGCGCGGGCCGCGGTCGAGGGTGTCAACCGGATCGTCGAAGAGCAGGGCCTGGTCGTGCTCGGCTGGCGGGACGTCCCCGTCGACGATGCGTCGATCGGAGCGCTCGCCCGGGACGCGATGCCGACCTTCCGTCAGGTGTTCATCGCGTTCGGCGGGAGCGAAGCAGACCGTAGCGATGGCCGCGCCGGCGACGAGTTGGAGCGCCGGGCGTATGTCGTTCGCAAGCGCGTCGAGCACGAACTCGGCAGCAAGGGCGCCGGCGAGGGGGCCGAGGCGTCGGGCACCGTGTACTTCCCCAGCCTGTCGGGCCGGACCGTCGTCTACAAGGGGATGCTGACGACGCCGCAGTTGCGCGGCTTCTACCTCGACCTGCAGGACGAGCGCGTCGTGAGCGCGCTGGGATTGGTGCACTCGCGCTTCTCCACCAACACATTCCCGAGCTGGCCCCTCGCCCACCCGTACCGCCGGGTCGCGCACAACGGCGAGATCAACACCGTCAACGGCAACGAGAACTGGATGCGCGCCCGCGAGGCGCTGATGGACATGTCGGCCTTCGCCGCCGATGGCGACCGTGGTCTGGGGGAGGACGGCGGAGCCCGCGTCTTCCCGATCTGCACCCCGGGCGCGTCGGACACCGCCCGGTTCGACGAGGCGCTGGAGCTACTCCATCTCGGCGGGCGAAGCCTGCCGCACGCGGTGCTGATGATGATCCCCGAGGCGTGGGAACGCCACGAGTCGATGAACCCCGCACACCGGGCGTTCTACGAATACCACTCGGCGCTCATGGAGGCCTGGGACGGCCCGGCATCGGTGTGCTTCACCGACGGCACCGTCATCGGCGCCGTCCTTGACCGCAACGGTCTGCGGCCGTCGCGGATCTGGGTCACCCGCGATGGGTTGATTGTTCTCGGCTCGGAGGTCGGCATCCTCGACGTCGACCCCGCGGACGTCGTGCAGAAGCTGCGGTTGCAGCCGGGCAAGATGTTCCTCGTCGACACCGCGCAGGGCCGCATCGTCGACGACGTTGAGATCAAGGATCAGCTGGCCGCCGAGCACCCGTACGAACAGTGGCTGGCGGAAAACCAGATCAGCCTGGGTGAGCTGCCCGCGCCCGAGCACATCCACATGTCGCACGAGCGTGTTGCGCACCGGCAGCAGCTGTTCGGCTACACCAATGAGGACCTCAGCCTCCTGGTCAAGCCGATGGCGGCGACCGGCGCCGAGGCGATCGGGTCGATGGGCACCGACACCCCGGTAGCGGTTCTCTCGGCGCGATCGCGATTGCTGTTCGACTACTTTCAGCAGTTGTTCGCGCAGGTCACCAACCCGCCGTTGGACGCCATCCGGGAAGAAGTCGTCACCAGCATCGGACAGCGGATCGGGGGCCAGGGCGACCTGCTGCACCCGGCGCCGGCGTCCGCGCGCCAGATTGCGCTGCCGAGCCCGATTCTCGACAACGATGATCTGCGGCGGCTGATCACGATCGACGGCGCGGCCACCGGCTTCGCATCGATCCACCTCCACGGCCTGTACCCGGTCGCCGAAGGCGGGGACGGACTGCGCCGTGCACTCGAGCAGGTGTGCAACCAGGTGTCGGCCGCCGTCGCCGACGGGGTGCAGTTGATCATCCTGTCCGACCGCGAGTCCGATGGGACGTTGGCACCGATCCCATCGCTGCTCCTGACATCGGCCGTGCACCACCACATGGTGCGGGAGAAGACGCGGAGCCGGGCCAGCCTCATCGTCGAGTCCGGCGATGCCCGCGAGGTCCACCACATGGCCGCACTCATCGGCTTCGGTGCGTCGGCGATCAATCCGTACATGGCCTTCGAATCGATCGAAGACATGCTGGAATCCGGTGCCATCATCGGCGCTACCGGTGATCACGCATCGGACTTCGCGACGGCTCGTGCCAACTACATCAAGGCCGCCGGCAAGGGCGTGCTCAAGGTGATGAGCAAGATGGGCATCTCGACGGTCCCGTCGTACAGCGGCGCCCAGCTGTTCCAGGTCATCGGATTGAGCCAGGAGACCGTCGACGAGTTCTTCACCGGCGCCAACAGTCAGCTCGACGGCATCGGGCTCGACGAGATTGCCGACGAGGTCGCCGCGCGCCACCACCTCGCCTTCTTGGCCCGGCCCGCCGAGTGGGCCCACCGCGAACTCGAAGTCGGTGGCGAGTACCAGTGGCGGCGCGAGGGGGAATATCACCTGTTCAACCCGGACACGGTGTTCAAGCTGCAGCACTCCACCCGGACCGGTCAGTACAAGGTGTTCAAGGAGTACACGGCGCTGGTGGACGACCAGTCGAAACGACTGGGCACCCTGCGCGGATTGTTCGACTTCAAGTTCGGTGATCGCGACCCGATCCCGATCGACAAGGTCGAGCCGGCGAGCGAGATCATCAAGCGCTTCTCCACCGGCGCGATGAGCTACGGTTCCATCTCGGCCGAAGCCCACGAGACGCTGGCGATCGCGATGAACCGGATCGGTGGCCGCTCCAACTCCGGTGAGGGCGGCGAAGACCCACGCCGCTTCAGCCGCGACGAGAATGGCGATTGGCGCCGGTCCGCGATCAAGCAGGTCGCGTCCGGCCGGTTCGGCGTGACCAGCCATTATCTGAGCAACTGCACCGACATCCAGATCAAGATGGCGCAGGGCGC
>NZ_DIAX01000043.1 GCF_002414845.1 Gordonia sp. UBA5067
CGGAGTTGGAAGCGAGGATCGTGGAGCTGCGCCGGACGCATCCGGGGTGGGGTCCGCGCACGATCCTGTTCCGGTTGGAAGCAGAGCGGGTGGTGCCGTTGCCGGGTCGTTCGTCGGTGTATCGGTGTCTGGTCCGTCACGGTCTGATCGAGCCCGAGGCCCGCCGCCGGAAGAAGGTCGATTACAAGCGGTGGGAACGCAGCCGGGCGATGGAGCTGTGGCAGATGGATGTCGTTGGTGGTGTGCGGCTGGTGAACGGGTGGAAGGCATCGATCGTGTCGGGCATCGATGATCACTCCCGATTCATCATCTCCGCGCACGTGGTCGAGCGAGCGACAGCGCGGCCGGTGTGTGAGGCGCTGACGAGAGCGATGCGCGCTTTCGGTGTGCCGCAGGAAGTGTTGACCGACAACGGCAAGGTGTTCACCGGCCGGTTTGGTCCAGGCTCCGGTGAGGTGCTGTTTGACAGGATCTGCCGGGAGAACGGGATCAAGCACATCCTCACCGCGCCCCGCTCGCCGACCACGACCGGCAAGATCGAGCGGTGGCACAAGACGATGCGCCGCGAGTTCTTGAACGGCAAGGTGTTCGAGTCGATCGCCGACGCCCAGGCGCAGCTCGATGCGTGGGTGCACGAATACAACCACGACCGCCGCCATCAAGGCATTGGTGACGTTGTTCCGTGGGAACGGTTCCGTCTCGCCGGCCGTGACGGTGTCGAGCCGGTCGTGCGCGCGGATGAGCCGGTGACGACACGTCGGGTCGGCAAGACCGGCAAGATCAGCTTCGCCGGTGAGCTCTACCCGGTCGGGGTGTGGCTCGCCGGCGAGACCGTCGATGTGTCGGTCGCAGATGGGTTGGTGTCGATCCACCACCGTCAGGTGCTCGTGGCCACACATGCCCAGCGGCATCGTCCGTCGAACGAGTCCAAAGCGCTCCGACGCAAGGCGACAGCCAAGCAGCCGCGACCGCGCCAGGCGACCGTCGGTCAGAGCGTGACCCGCAAAGTCGACTCATCCGGCAACGTCTGTTTTGCTGCCACGACATATCGGGTCGGCAACGCTCACAAGCGTCGACAGGTCCAAGTCGCGATCGTCGGCAACACCGTCGAGATCTCCGCCGGCGGCGAGATCCTTCGCGTGCACCCGATCCGCCACGACCGCTCCCGCGAACACGGCGCCTTCGCCAACGCCGGCGGCAGACCCTCACGCACCAACGCCGCCTAACCCCTCACCCGAGTGGAACACAACTACCGGAGCCAACACGGAACACGGCTACCGGGACTTGACAACGGCCACTGCCCGCGGGCATGCGACGTCAGCTGATCGGCGACAGCTCACCACCACCGCAAGAGTGACGACATCCCGGCAAGCACGAACGACGCCACCACCAGGATCGCCGTCCAGCGAACGGTTCTGCTCCGTCGGATCGGTTCGACATCGCACTCGTCGACGTCCCAATCGTCGTAGAGGTCCTCCGGGTCGCTGGCCACGGACCGAGCGTATGGGGAGCTCCGCACGGTGAGAGTTCACACCTGACACCACATCGTCCGCGACTGGCGTTCATCGCCCAGAGTTGTCGCCCACGCCGGTCAGTTGATCCTTGATCGACTGCATCTACAGGAACCGACCAAATGCGCCCGCGTCAGGGCATGACAACGCCCGACACCCTTGTCGGCGTGAGCTGGAACATCGCTCTACCCGGGGCCTCGAGCACGGGTGCAATGGCCTCGCGTGCCCATGCGTAGTCGGGGTGATCAGTCGTGTCGAGGATGAGTTGACGCAGGTCCGCAGGGTTGTCGGCGTGGATCACCACCTCCCCCTCGACCGTCACGAACGACCACGGCTCGTGCGGGTTCAAGACGGTGAGGGCACATCGCGGATCGCGCACCAGCGAGCGGCCCTTCCATCGATCCAGGCTGGTCGAGAAGAACAGCTCGTCGCCACGACGGGCGAATGAGATCATCGACGTCGATGGAGTCCCGGCCGCTCGAACGGTGGCCAGCAGCGCGATCACGCTGCGCCCGATGAACTGGTCCTGCGCTTCGGTACCGATCATGCCGACTCCTTCAACGACGAACGTACCTCGTGAGGGCCGCCGGTCATGCGGCCCGAGCCTTCTTCAACAAGCCTCCAACAACCTGCGCGCCGCGCCGACAAGGCTGTGACACGCTTCCCAAATGGCAAGCAGCGCTGACACCATCACCCAGTCCGTTCGCCTCACGCTCGAGAGTGCGTGGCAACCGGTGAACGACCTGCGCACTCGGCTCACCGCCGACGCGTACTTGTGGGAGCCGGCCGCGCCGTGTTGGACCGTGCGGCCCACCGACGGCGGCTGGGCTGCGGATTGGGTGGAGGATGAGCCAAGCCCTGCTCCATTCACCACGATCGCCTGGCGCACGTGGCACATCGGCGTCGACTGTCTCGACAGCTACTCCGGCCGCCTCGTCGGGCGTGGCGGCACAGGTCTCACCGGCACCGCGTGGGTGGGCACACCAGTGGAAGCGCTCGACCTGCTCGACCAGGCCTGGGCCGTGTTCTTCAGCGCGATCACATCGTGGACCGCGGACGACCTGGTCTCCCCGCTCGGCAGCGACTGGGGCCCATACGGTGCGCAGCCGAAGCTCGACCTGGCGATGCACGCGTGCCGCGAAGTCATTCATCACCTGGCAGAGATCTCGCTCCTGGTCGACCTCCACACAACGACCG
>NZ_DIAX01000045.1:0-12973 GCF_002414845.1 Gordonia sp. UBA5067
GCGCTCGTACAGGTCGATGCTGACGCCCCGATCAACCAGGTCGTCATGCTTCATCAAGGCATCGGCCGCATAGATACCGGCCGGACCGGCACCGACGATGGCAACGCGCAACGCGCGGTTCTCCTCGCTCATGACCTCTACGGTAGGTGGTCGTGGGCGGCCGCCAAAATATGACCTTCGGCCCGCAGTGAGGTTCGCCTCACTTCGCGACTGACCTGCGAGCGGCCATATACTGGGTCGTTGTGGCTGACTCCCCCGACGATGACATGGGCCAATCGTCCGACGAACTGGACCGGCGCGATGCGCCGACCAGGGGGCCGATCATCGCGGCACTCGCTGTCGTCGTGGTTTTGATCGGCCTGATTCTAATTCCCCAGTGGCTGCACCCGTTCGCCAGTCGGGTCAGTGACGAGGACTCGGTACGGATGGCGGTCAACAACCACTACACCGCACAGAACGCACTGAACTACGACACGTTCACCCGGTGGACCTGCGCGGCGAAGCTGCCGCCGCGCGACGAGTTCCTGACGCGCGCCACCGCCTCCCGCGACGTGAATGGGCCGATCGTGATCCCCCCGGGAAAGATCGCCGATGTCGCGATCAACGGCGACAGGGCGAGTGCCACCGTCAGCTGGCACTACGGAAAGAAGACCGACGCCGTGACGACGACCGCGACCACCCTGGTCCGCCAGGACAACCAATGGAAGGTGTGCTGATGAGCTACGCCGGAGACGTGACCCCCACGCAGGCGTGGGAGCTGCTCGAGAACGATGAGAACACCGTCCTCGTCGACTGCCGCACCAGCGCCGAGTGGAACTTCGTCGGGGTCCCCGATCTGGAGATCCTGGAGAAGCGGACGGTGTTCGTCGAATGGACGACCTTCCCGTCAGGTGCGCCCAACCCCCGGTTCGTCGATGACCTGCGCGACGCCGGAATCCGCGACGACAACCGGGTGCTGTTCATCTGCCGCTCGGGCCACCGGTCGATCGGCGCCGCGGAGGCGGCGACCGCGGCCGGGATCGTCCAGTCCTACAACGTGCTCGATGGTTTCGAAGGCGGCCTTGACGAGAACGATCACCGCGGTTCGGCGGGTTGGCGGGCTGACAATCTGCCCTGGCGCCAGTCCTGAACCGCGAGTGAGGAATAAGCAGTGAACGACATTTTCGGCGAGTTGCCGCCCGGCGTCGGTCCGGACACCCTGGCGGTCCAGGGTGGGGTGGCGCGCTCGCAGTTCCAGGAGACCTCCGAAGGCCTGTTCCTGACGAGCGGCTACGTCTACGACTCGGCGGAGGCGGCCGAGCGGGCCTTCAACGGTGCTGAACCCCGGTTCGTCTACTCCCGCTTCGGCAATCCGACCGTCGCCATGTTCCAGGAGCGGCTACGCCTGCTCGACGGGGCGCAGGCCTGCTTCGGTACGGCCAGCGGCATGGCCGCGGTCTTCGTCGCGCTCGGCGCCTTACTGAAGGCGGGCGACCGCCTTGTCGCCGCTCGCAGCCTCTTTGGATCCTGCTTTGTGGTCTGCAATGAAATCTTGCCGCGCTGGGGCGTCGAAACCGTCTTCGTGGATGGCGAGGACCTCCAGCAGTGGGAGGAAGCGTTGTCGGTCCCGACGACGGCGGTCTTCTTCGAGACGCCGGCCAACCCAATGCAGACCCTGGTCGACGTCGCGGCGGTGTCCGAACTCGCCCACGCGGCGGGCGCAAAGGTGGTGCTGGACAACGTATTCGCCACCCCGCTGCTGCAGCGCGGCTTCGATCTCGGCGCCGACGTCGTCGTGTACTCGGCCACTAAGCACATCGACGGCCAGGGCCGCGTCATGGGCGGGGCGGTCTTGGGCGACGAGGAATTCATCTCCGGTCCGGTTCAGACGCTCATGCGCCACACCGGTCCCGCGATGAGCCCGTTCAACGCCTGGACGCTACTCAAGGGCTTAGAGACGATGCGCCTGCGCTTAGACGCCTCGGTGGCCTCGGCGTTGCGCGTCGCGGAGTTCCTGGACGCCGATGCGCGCATCGCCTGGACCAGGTACCCGTTCCTGTCGTCGCACCCGCAGTTCGACCTTGCGCGCAAGCAGATGGCCGGCGGCGGCACGGTGGTGACCTTTGAGATTGCCGACCGCGCCGGGCGCGGCGGAAAAGAACGAGTCTTCGAGGTGCTCGACAAGCTTCGGGTCGTCAAGATCTCCAACAACCTGGGCGATTCCAAGACGCTCGTCACCCATCCGGCCACGACGACCCACCGGGCGATGGGGCCCGAAGGCCGCGCCGCTGTCGGCATCACCGACTCGGTGGTGCGCGTCTCGATCGGTCTGGAGAACACCGAGGACCTGATCACCGATCTTGATCAGGCCCTCGGCTGACTCGGGCGGTTTCTACTTCAGGGAGACCTTCACCCCGTTGGAGAACAGGGAGTCGTGCAACTCCAGTTCGGTCGGTACCGCGCGGGCGGGGATGTCGAAGACGAGTTTCACCGCCACCTTGTTGCCGGGGTTGATGCTGTCCCATACGGGGACGCCGGAATCACCGAGCGCGATCTGAGCGCTGGTGTCCGACTCGTGCTCGCGACCCTGCTGATCGACGAGCTTTTGCCCGGACGGGGAGAAGCCTTGCGGCTTGTCGCCGATGTTCTTGACGCTCACCGTCACCACCGTGAATTTGCCCTGGGCCTTCTGTCGGAGGAATTCGTTCTCGCCGACGGTGGTGAGCCCACTGGTCACATCGGTGACGACGAACTCGAACTTGCCGTCGCGCACCGGCTGGTTCATTCCGGCGATGACGTCTTTCTTCGCGTCCGGCGTGCCCTGTTCATCGTTGGCGCGGCTGTCCGGCTTGTCCTGCTTGTCGCCCGCCGGCGCGCCCGCCGTCGTCGTCGGGCTGTTGGATCTTTCTCCACCAGACATGAGTGCGCCGAGACCGCAGACCGCGATCAGTGCGGCGACGATGCCGATGATCCACGGCGCCTTCGACTTCTTGGGCGGCGGGGGCGGAGCCGGATAGCCGGGCATCTGGCCGTACTGCTCGTACGGCGCGTACTGCCCGGCGGGGGCGGGCGCGGGGGCGGGGTAGTGGGGGTGCGGCGGGTAATTCGGTGTCGTCATGATGCCTCCTAATAGGTCTGAGAGACGAACAGGAGCAGAGCGTAGGAAGACGGTCGGACAATCGGGGCCCAGAGAATTCGGCCCGGAGAATTGGGGCCGGACTAGGGGGCGACGGTTTCGGGGTCGGCGCCCAGCGCGCGCAGGGCGGTCGCAAACTTGGCGGTCGTCTCGGCGACTTCGGCGGCCGGGTCGGAGTCGGCGATGATGCCGCCGCCGGCCCATGCGGTGAGATGGTGCAAGTCGGCGGCCAGGCCCACGCACCGGATGGTCACCACCCAGTCCCCGTCGCCCTCGCTATTGCACCAGCCGATCGCGCCGCCGTAGAAGCCGCGGTCGCCCTCGTAGTGGGCAATCATTTCGCTGGCGACCGCGCTGGGCGTTCCGCCGAGGGCCGGCGTCGGAGAGAGGGCCAGGGCAAGATCTAAAGCGGTGGTCGCGGGATCGGCCAGCGTCGCACTGATCGGCGTTGCCAGATGCCATAGCTCGCCGGTGGACAGCAGGGTGGGTTCGGTGGGGGCGTTGATCGTTGTGCAGAAGGGGGCCAACGACCGGCGCAAGTACTCGACGACGAAGGAGTGCTCGGCGAGATCCTTGGCCGACGAGCGCAGCGCGGCCGCCCGCTGCTCGTCGACCACCGGATCGGGCGATCGGGGCGCCGTGCCGGCGTAGGGGCGGCACTGCACGCTGCGGCCGCGGCGGCGCACGAGGAGTTCGGGACTCGCGCCGACCAGCCATTGCCCGGCGTATCGCTCACCGGCGGCGTCGAGGGCCACCGCGAACGCATTGTTGGCGGTGTTGCCGCCGGCGAACGCGGCGGCCAGTGCAATCGGGTCGATCGCCTCGTCCACCTGCAGCTGCACGGCCCGGGCGAGGACGACTTTCTGGGCTTGTCCAGCGCGGATGCGGGCGACGATCTCGCCGACGCGTCGTTGATGCTCGGCCGGCTCGGGCAGCCGGGCGAGGACGGTTACGCTGCGCCGCTGCGGCGGCGCAGCGGGCGCCAGCGGCTGGGCCGATACCGTGAGATCGGCCGGTTCCCACAGTGCGGCCGGGTCGTCGAGGTCGAACGGGAGGGCCCCGACGATGCCCCGGCAGGATCGGCTGTGCAGGGCGGCGGCAGCGGCCTGCGTGGTCGCGAAGGTGCGTTCCCGCCCGACGCCGTGCACGGAGCCGGACCGGCCGGACAGGAGGAACGTGGAACCGCCGAGTGGGGTGCCCAGTCGGGGCAGATTAGGTGCCCAGTCGGGGGGGTTGCGGTGCCCACTCGGCGGGGGTGAGGTGCCCACTCGGCGGCGTGGTTCAGTGTCCCTGCGTCTTGAGGCGCTCAACGGCCTCGGCGAGGACCTTCTCGGCCTGCGCGCGCCCGACCCAGCCGCCCGGCTGGACTTCTTTGCCCGGCTCGAGGTCCTTGTAGTGCTCGAAGAAGTGGCTGATCGCGTTCAGCTCGAAATCGCTGACGTCACCCAGGTCCTGGATGTGGTCCCAGCGGACATCGCCGGCCGGAACGCAGAGGAGCTTGTCGTCGCCGCCGGCCTCGTCGGTCATCGTGTACATCGCCACCACGCGCGCCTTCACCGTCACGCCCGGGAACACCGACTCGGGCAGCAGGACCATCGCGTCGAGCGGATCCCCGTCCTCGCCAAGGGTGTCGTCGATGTACCCATAGTCGGCGGGGTAGCCCATCGACGTGTACAGATACCGGTCGAGGAAGACGCGACCGGTCTCGTGATCGATCTCGTACTTGTTGCGGCACCCTTTGGGGATCTCGATGATGACGTCGACGGCCACGGTTGTTCCTCTCGTTGGTCGGCTCTGAGCCGGTTCAACGATACTGTTTATGCCGAACGGGTCTGCATGGGACTGGCCAATGACGCGGAGGTGGCGGTGAGCGGTTCGGGCAAACGGGGGACGACGGTGCGCTGGGCGCTGATCGGGTTGCTGATCGTCGCGCTACTCGGCGGCGGCGGCGTCGTCGCCGGACGCACCCTGATGGCGGGCGACAAAATTCCGGACGGAACACCGGCACGGCCCGATCTGCTCACTCCGACGCCGGCGATTCAGCCGGTGAACCCGCAGGCACCGGCACCGTCGACCGCGGGGCTGGCGATGGCGCTGGCGAAGGTCTCGAACGCCAAAGACCTCGGGGAGCTCACCGGGCAGGTCGCCGATCCGGTGACCGGCACGGTGCTCTGGGAGAAGAACCCGGGCAAGCCGCTCATCCCGGCCTCTAATGCGAAAATCCTCACCGCGGCGGCCGCGCTGCTGGGCATGCCGCAGGACCGTCGTCTCACCACGACGGTGGTGGCCGGCCCCAACGGCCAGGTGATCGTGCGCGGCGCCGGTGATCCGACGCTGTCGGCGCAGCCGGCCGGTGCGCCCACGTACTACACGAATGCACCGCGCATCGCCGACCTCGTCGCCCAGATCCGTGCCGCGGGAGTCAAGCCGACCTCGGTCGCCGTCGACCTCTCGCTGTTCACCGGTCCGACCATGGACCGGACGTGGGACCGGCGCGACATCGCCGGCGGTGACATCGCGCCGATCCGTTCGCTGATGGTCGACGGTGGGCGTCTCGAGGCGCTCGACGAGTATTCCCCGCGCACCCCCGAGCCCGGGATCGCCGCCGGCGAGGCCCTGGCTGCGGCGCTCGGCGTGAAGGGCGACGTCGAACAGGTACGGGCTCCGGAGGGTGCCAGAACGTTGGCGTCGGTGCAGTCCGCGCCGCTGGCCACGCGGGTCAACGACATGATGCGCTTTTCAGACAACGTGCTGGCCGAGACGCTGTCCCTCGAACTGTCGCTGGCCGCGGGTGGCCCGGGCACCCTGGAAGCGGGTGCCGCCGCGGTCGTCAAGACCCTCGGCGACAAAGGGTTCGACACGACCGGCGTCACCCTGCGCGACGCCTCGGGGCTGTCCTACGCCAACCGGGTCCCGGCCCGGGTTCTCGACGACATGATGTCCGGCATCGCCGGTAGCCGCTACCCACAGCTGCGGGTCCTGCTCGACGGACTGCCCATCGCGAATGGCACCGGCACCCTGACCGAGCGCTTCGACCCGCGGAAGACATCGGGAGCCGGATGGGTCCGGGCGAAGACCGGCACCCTGACCGGGGTGAGTTCGCTGACGGGGATCGTGCAGACCGTCGACGGGCGGGTGCTGTCCTTCGCCTTGATGTCCAACGGTACGTCGCCCGACGTGGCGCGCCCGGCGCTCGACGCGGTCGTCGGCAAAATCCGCGATTGCGGCTGCCGGTGAACGGCGCCGGCGAGCGCCGCGACCAGGGCGCAGAGCGCCGAGACCAGGGCGCAGAGCGCCGAGACCAGGGCGCAGAGCGCCGAGACCAGGGCGCAGAGCGCCGCGACCAGCTCCCGGCGATCGACTGGGAAGTGGCCGCCGGCATTGGCCGCCGGCTGGCCCGCAGCGGACCGGCGATGACCGAGTACACCCGCAACCAGGTGTACGCCGAACTCGCCGATGCCTCGGCCCGGGCCGAGGCCCCCGTCCGCGAGCTCACCGGGTTGGCCGACGGGCTGGCCGTGCCGGCCGCCCGCGTCATCGACCGCGAGGACTGGATCACCGCATCCGCGAATTCGATGCGCTCGATGATGGCGGCCGCCGCCGATGTCGCCGCGGCCGGCGACGACGGAGTGCCAGCGACAGATTCCGGCGGAGTGTCAGCGACAGATTCCGGCGGAGTGTCAGCGCCAGCTGCCGGTGGGCTGATGACCGCGCTCACCGCGAAGGCGGGCGGATTCCAGGCCGGCGGGCTCCTGGCCTTTCTATCCGGGGCAATTCTCGGGCAGTACGACCCGTTTACCGCCGATCCGGTCACCGGGGACGACGGTGTGCTGCTGCTCGTCGCGCCCAATATTGTGAACGTCGAACGAAAACTCAAAGCGGTGCCCGCCGACTTCCGGCTCTGGGTGTGCCTGCACGAGGTGACCCACCGGGTCCAGTTCTCCGCCAACCCGTGGTTGCGCGACTATATGGTCGACAATCTGGCCACCCTGGCCGCCGAGGGTGCGGAAACCACCGCACAACTGGTTACCCGGATCGCTGCGGCGGTCCGTAGTGACAAGCCGCGTGAACCCGGCGTCCTGGGCGTGATGCAACTGTTGCAGTCCCCCGAGCAGTATGAGGCGTTCGCCAACCTGATGATGCTTGGGACGCTCCTCGAAGGACATGCCGACCATGTCATGGATGCCGTCGGTCCGGCGCACGTGCCGACGGTTGAGCGGATCCGGGCTGGCTTCGACGCGCGGCGCACCGCGCCGCGCAACCCGATCGCGCGGATCATGCGCGCATTGATCGGGATGGACGCGAAGATGGCGCAGTACATCCGCGGCAAGGCGTTCACCGACCACGTCGTCGGGGCCGTTGGAATGGGGCCGTTCAACACGATCTGGACCGGCCCGGAGACATTGCCGCGCCCCGACGAGATTGATGAACCGGACCGGTGGATCGCCCGGGTGCTCTGATCGGGGCGGTCCGCTCGTTCGCGCAGCGGCACTTCGTCGGGCGCGATGCCTGCGTCGCACTGTCGGGCGGGCCGGATTCGTTGGCGCTGACGGCGGCCGCGGTGCGGGCGGGCCTCGACGTCGAGGCGCTGATCGTCGATCACGGGTTGCAGCCGCAGTCGGCCCGGGTCGCCGCGACCGCGGCACTGGCCGCCGAGGTGCTGGGCGCCCGCGCGCGGGTGCTGCCCGTCGTGGTCGGTACCGCTGGTGGTCTGGAAGCCGCAGCGCGGTCGGCGCGGTACGCCGCGCTCGACCTCGCGCGGGACGGGCGCCCGGTGCTGCTGGGACACACCCTGGACGACCAGGCCGAGACCGTGCTGCTCGGTCTGGCCCGCGGCTCCGGACCCGCGTCGTTGTCGGGGATGCGCGGGTGGCGCCCACCGTGGGGGCGCCCACTGCTCGCCTTGCGCCGCTCCGACACGGTGGCCGCCTGCGCGCAGTGGGGGCTCGCACCGGTCGATGATCCCCACAATGGTGATCCGCGGTTCACCCGCGTTCGGGTGCGGACGCAGGTGCTGCCGCTGATGGATGATGTCCTCGGCGGGGGGGTCGCCGAGGCGCTGGCGCGCACCGCTGATCTGTTGGACGCAGACAATCGTCTGCTGGATGCGCTGAGCGCTGGGCTGGCCGCCGAAGCGGCCGTCGGGGACGGCCTCGCCGTTGACCCGCTAGTCGCTGCACCGGAAGCGCTGCGCAGCCGGGTGCTGCGCCGATGGTTGAGCGCTGTGATCGACGGCGAACTTCCCGCTGCGCCGGTCCGGCCCCCTCGTGCCGGGCCGGCGCAGCGAGTCGTCGCGGCCGTCGACGCCTTGGTCACCGACTGGCACGGCCAGGGACCGGTCGCCGTCGGCGGGGACCCGGTGGTGCGCTTGATCGTCGAACGAGTCGGCGATCGTCTCCGGGTCGCTACCGAGCCGCGCGGCTAGTCCCCGCGCCGGGTCAGGTTGGGGGCAAACCAGTCCAGCGCCCGTGCGTTGTCCACCTGATGCGGCCAGGAATGGTCCATCCCCAACCCCGGGCTGGTGGGCGGCAGGTCGAACACGAGGTGGTCGACGTGGGCACCCAAGGAACGCCAGGCGCGGACCAATCGCGTTTGGTCGGCGAATGGCACGACGTCGTCGTTGCGCGCCGAATGGACCAGCACCCGAGCGCGTGGCGCTACCGTGCCCAGGCGTTGCGCCCGTGCCCACCCCGCAAAGCCGGGGATCGCCAGCAGTGCGTCGGCCAGCGGCCGGCCGTCGGCGGTCAGTTGCGACGACGGCGTCGTTCCATAGGCGATCGCGGCGTCGGGCAGACACATCTGTGCAATCCGGCGCAGGAAGGTGCGGCCGGCCGGGTTGAGGACGGCCGACACGGGCTGGCGGAGCGCCGGGTCGGTGGCCATCGCGCTGTTGGCGGACCAGCCGAGGATGGGGAGCGCCATGATGTTGTGGTTCCGCAACGCGGCGGTCACGTCACCCGGCGGCGCCCCGCTGTAGACGGCGCGCAGGGCGAGCCGCGGGGCGTAGACGGGCTGTAGTTCGGCGGCGGCGCCCGCGGCGGCACCGCCCTGTGAATAGCCCCAGAAGCCCACAGGTCCCGAGAGGCGTGCGACCGACGTCGCGGCGCGGGCGGCGTCGATGACGGCACGGCCCTGCTCGATCCGGTTGAGGTAGGTATGAACACCCGGTTGCGCCATTCCCAGGTAGTC
The DNA here is from genome assembly GCF_002414845.1 of Gordonia sp. UBA5067. Classification (GTDB taxonomy): domain Bacteria; phylum Actinomycetota; class Actinomycetes; order Mycobacteriales; family Mycobacteriaceae; genus Gordonia; species Gordonia defluvii. Next base: position 9,305 of record NZ_DIAX01000045.1, read on the forward strand.
GGGCACGACCACCGCGTAACCGCGGGCGAGCAGCAGGGCGACGCTGGAGATCTCATATCCGACCTGTTGTTCGGTCGCCGACACCGACACCGGGCTGGTGAAAGCCCGGGAGGGTGCGCAACGGTCACCCTGGCCGTAGGTCCCCACTGCCATCGCGACCAGTGGTTGCCGGCCGGGTCCAAGCCATCGGGTATGCGGAACGAACAGGCTCGCGCTCATCGTCCGCGGTTGGTCGTGTGCGTCGCGCGAGGTGAGGGTGAGTAGCCGTGCGGAGGCGAGCGCGGTCAGCGGAGTGGGCAGCGGCGCCGTGCGCGTCATCGTGCCGGGGGGAGCCTCGGGGGTGGCATGGATGGCCGGCGCCGCCGCGGTGGTCATGGCGATCGCCATGGTGACGGCGCCGAGGGTGCGGGGGAGCAGGTGCCCACTCGGCGGTGTTGCGGTGCCCACTCGGCGGCTACGCATCGGAGGTGGCGCTCGGTCCGCGGTTGGTGGCCTGCGGCGCGAGGGTGGCGTGGAGGAATTCCTCGATGATCGTCGAGACGGGGCCGGGGCACTCGAGCATGGCGGCGTGCCCGCAGCCGGGCAGCCACTCCGCGCGGGCCGGGGCGAGGGTTTCGTTGAGGCGGCGCCCGGCATCGCTGGACAGGATGACGTTCGCCACGCCCCAGATGGTGCAGATCGGAGGTGCGCTCGCGGGGAGTGGCTCGACGTCGAGCCGGGCAAGCGTGCCCAGGTCGGACCCGATGGTTTCGGCCAGGGCGGCCAGCCCGCCGGGCCGCCGCATGCCGTCGACGAGTTGCCGTGCCGCCGGGAGGCGGTCGGTCAGCACGGGGTCGGAGAACCATTGGCCGACGACTCGACGGGCTGCTTTGCGGGGCGATCCGAAGCGGCCGACCACGGTGCGCACCGCCCGGGGGAGGCGGCCGGCCGGTCCGATGAGCCAGCCGTAGGCCCCACCGCGAGCGGTCCGTTCGGTGAGTGGATTGATCAGGACGGCACCGATGGCGCGATCGTCGGACCGCAGGAAGTGGGCGATGATTGCGCTGCCCAGGCAGTTGCCCACCAGCAGGGGTGCGTCGATGCCGGTGGCGGTCAGGAATGCGGCCAGCATGTCGGTGTAGCGCTGGACCGAATAACCCTCAGCGGGAACGTCGGAGTCGCCATACCCGAACAGGTCGAGGGCGTAGACGGGATGGCTGGCGCCGAAGTATTCGACCTGTTCGTGCCAGAGGTGCCGGGATGCACCGGCGTTGTGCAGGAATACCAGCGGGGTGGCGCCGTGGTTCTGGGTACCGGCGACGGTGTACGCGATGCGCAATACGTCGAACTCGAATTCGGCGTCGGTCATGTCTTCTCCCCTGGTGAGGTGCTGTCGGCACCCGCAGACTCCTAGAGAAACGAAAGTGTTTCTCTAGGGAGCGTAGAGGTGCGCCGGCGGTAGAGTCAACCGGGTGCCAGACAACGACTCCCGCGGCGGCCAAGGTTCGCTGAGTGCTGACGAGGTCCTCGCGATCATCGGCCCTGGGCCCGACCGCGCCGCCCTGCCGAGGCATCGGCACCAGCTCACCGCGGCGCAGGTGGAGGAGTCGCAACGGTGGCGGCTGATCGCGGCGACAGCGGAAGTGATTGCCCGGCAAGGCTATTCGCAGACCTCGGTGGACCAGATCAGCGCACAGGCAGGGGTCTCGAAGAAGTCGTTCTACAAGTTCTTCGCCGACAAAGAGGCCGCCTTCATCGCCGCCTACGACGCCATCGGTCTGGTCATCGCCACCATGACGGCGGATCTGCCCGGCAATCCCGCCGACCTCGACGCACTGATGGGCCCGGTCATCGGTGCCTATCTGGGGACCCTGCAGGCCGCACCCGCGTTCACGACCATGTTCCTGCTCCGCGCCCAGGGTGCGACGCCGGGGATCGCCGACCGTCGAATCGCCGGGGTCGCCCGGTACGCCGAGGCGATATCGCAGATTCTTTGCCGCGGGCGCGACCAGGGCATACCGATCGCCGACGTGTCACCGGCCGAGGTCGTCGCCCTCCTCGGCGGGATCAATGAACTGTGCATCCAGCAGGTCCAGCGCCACGGGGTGGCCCGCCTCGACGAGATCGCCGATACCGTCCTCTCCTTCACCCGGCGGGTACTGACCCCGTAGGGGCGGTGGGCGGGCTGGTGGGCTCGCGCGCGCACGTGCGAAGCTATGTGCGTGAGCAGCCAGCCCTATGGTGATGACATCGAATCGATCCTGATCTCCGAAGATCAGATTAAGCGGCGAACCGTCGAACTCGCCGAATCGGTCGCCGCGAGGTTCCGCGACGCCCCCGATGACCTGGTCCTGATCGGCGTCCTCAAGGGCGCGATCATGTTCATGACCGACTTCGCGCGGGCGCTGCCCATCCCCTCGCAGATGGAGTTCATGGCGGTCTCGAGCTATGGGTCGTCGACGTCGTCCTCGGGGGTCGTGCGCATTCTCAAGGACCTCGACCGGGACATCGCCGACCGCGACGTGGTGATCGTCGAGGACATCATCGACTCCGGACTCACCCTGTCCTGGCTGATGCGGAACCTAGCGACCCGGTCCCCGCGGTCGCTGAGCGTCTGCACGCTGTTGCGTAAGCCCGATGCCGTCCGGGCCGACTTGAACGTCGCCGACATCGGGTTCGACATTCCCAACGATTTCGTCGTCGGCTACGGATTGGACTACGCCGAACGGTACCGCGATCTGCCCTATATCGGCCGCCTCAAGCCCTCGGTCTACCAGGGCTGACGCGGTCCGTCCACCATCCAGGTAGCCTGGTGGGAAATCTCTGATGGAAGGACGTTGGTGGCGCTCGTGCGGGTGCCGCCGGAGCACGTATGAACCGTAAGTCAGTCTTTCGCAATGTCGCGATCTTCGTCCTGATCCTCCTGGCCCTGTGGGGCTGGAGCTTCATGCGCGACAACTCGCGCGAGTATCGCGCCGTCGACACCTCGGTGGCGCTCAGCCAGCTCAACGTGAAGAACGCGAAGTCGATCCAGATCGACGATCGCGAACAGCAGCTGCGCATCGAGCTGAAAAAGCCGATCGAGGTGGGCGAGAAGAACAAGAAGAAGGAGACGTCGGACAAGATCAGCACGAAGTACCCGGCCCGTGGTGCCGACTTCGTCTTCGAGTCCGTTCGCCAGACCGGGGCGCCCTACCAGACCAATGTCCGGCAGGACTCGGCCCTCATGCAGATGTTGGCCCTGATTCTGCCGCTGGTGCTGTTACTCGGCCTGTTCTTCTTCGTGATGAACCGGATGCAGGGCGGTGGTCGGGGCGGCATGATGGGCTTTGGCAAATCGCGTGCCAAAGAGATCACCAAAGACATGCCCAAGACCACGTTCGCCGACGTCGCCGGTGCTGACGAGGCGGTCGAGGAGCTCTACGAGATCAAGGACTTCTTGCAGAATCCGGCTCGTTACGAGGCGTTGGGCGCCACCATCCCCAAGGGGGTCCTGTTGTACGGGCCGCCCGGCACCGGTAAGACGCTGCTTGCCCGGGCCGTCGCAGGTGAAGCCGGGGTGCCTTTCTTCACCATCTCCGGTTCGGACTTCGTTGAAATGTTCGTCGGCGTCGGCGCATCACGCGTGCGCGACCTGTTCGAGCAGGCTAAGCAGAACAGCCCCTGCATCATCTTCGTCGACGAGATCGA
>NZ_DIAX01000045.1:13137-115847 GCF_002414845.1 Gordonia sp. UBA5067
GCGGGAGCAGACCCTCAACCAGCTCCTCGTCGAGATGGACGGGTTCGGCGAGCGTTCCGGCGTCATCCTGATCGCCGCGACCAACCGGCCCGATATCCTCGATCCGGCCCTCTTGCGCCCCGGGCGGTTCGACCGCCAGATTCCCGTGAGCAACCCGGACATGCGCGGCCGGGAGGCGATCTTGAAGGTGCACGCGCAGGGCAAGCCGCTGGCGCCGGACGCCGACTTGGCCGGGCTGGCCAAGCGCACTCCGGGGATGTCGGGTGCGGACTTGGCGAACGTGATCAACGAGGCGGCACTGCTCACCGCCCGGGAAAACCAGCTGGTGATCACTGCGGCAACGCTGGAGGAGGCCGTCGACCGCGTCGTCGGCGGGCCGCGTCGCAAGAGTCACATCATCAGCGAGCACGAGAAGAAGGTCGTCGCCTACCACGAGGGTGGCCACACGCTGGCCGCGTGGGCGATGCCCGACCTTGACCCGATCTACAAGGTGACGATTCTGGCCCGCGGTCGCACCGGCGGCCACGCGCTGGCCGTACCCGAGCAGGATAAGGACGTCCTGACCCGCTCGGAGATGATCGCGCGACTGGTCATGGCGATGGGTGGCCGTGCGGCCGAGGAACTCGTGTTTCGCGAGCCGACGACGGGTGCGTCGTCCGACATCGACCAAGCGACCAAGATCGCGCGCGCGATGGTGACCGAGTACGGCATGAGTGCGAAGCTGGGCGCGGTCCGCTACGGCCAGGAACAGGGCGACCCGTTCATGGGCCGCTCGATGGGGGCGCAGGCGGACTACTCCGACGCGGTCGCCGCCGAGATCGACTCCGAGGTCCGCCGACTGATTGAGGCGGCGCACAACGAGGCGTGGGCCATCCTGGCCGAATACCGTGACACCCTCGACGTTCTCGCCAGCGAATTGCTCGAGAAGGAGACGCTGACCCGCAAGGATCTCGAGGAGATCTTCGACGGCGTCACCAAGCGCGACCGCATCTCCGACTTCAACGACTTCGGCGGCCGCACCCCCAGTGATAAGCCGCCGGTGAAGACTCCGGGCGAGATGGCGATCGAGCGGGGCGAGCCGTGGCCGCCCGAGCCCGATCCGGTTCCCTCGCCGGCCGGGGCCCGCCCTCCCATCGGCGCGCCCGCGTATCCGGCGGATACCGGCTATGCGCCGGTCCCGGGCACCGACTACGGCGCTCCGGCTGGCTGGTCGGCACCAGGGTGGCCGCCGGCCCCGCACAACCCGGGCCGACCGCAGGGAATCCCGGTCGCCCCCCCGAACGGCCAGCCGCCGGCATCCGGGCAGCCGCCGGCATCCGGGCAGCCGCCGGCATATGGGCAACCGCCGGCATACGGGCAACCGCCGACGGCGCCGGGATACGGGCCGGCGCCCGAGTCTGATGAGCGCTGAGGGCATTCCCGGCGCCCCGGCCGGGGTGTGCGCCGGACGATTCGACCAGGCGCGCGCCGAGGCGGCCGTGCGCGAGCTGCTGATCGCGATCGGTGAGGACCCCGACCGGGAGGGGCTGCGCCGGACGCCGACCCGCGTCGCGAACGCGTACCGAGAGGTATTCGCCGGTCTCTACACCGATCCCGGCGCGGTACTCGAGACGACCTTCGACGAGAACCACGAGGAACTCGTCCTGGTCAAGGACATCCCGCTGTACTCGACGTGCGAACACCACCTCGTCGCCTTCCACGGGGTCGCCCATGTCGGCTACATTCCGGGGGCATCCGGACGCGTGACTGGCCTGTCGAAGCTGGCGCGCGTCGTTGACCTCTACGCCAAGCGGCCGCAGGTGCAGGAGCGGCTGACCAGCCAGATCGCCGACGCGGTCATGGTCAAACTCGATCCGCGGGGAGTCATCGTCGTGATCGAGGCCGAGCATCTGTGCATGGCCATGCGAGGTATCCGCAAGCCCGGGGCGAGCACCACCACCTCGGCCGTGCGCGGCATCTTCAAGACCAACGCGGTGTCGCGCAGCGAGGCCCTGCAACTGATAGCCCGCTGACGTGGTGGACGGGGCCGGCGTGAAGATCCTGGGAGTGGTCAACGTGACCGCCGACTCGTTCTCCGATGGTGGCCGGTACCTGGACCTCGATGCCGCGCTGGCGCACGCCCGGGCCCTGCACGCCGACGGCGCCGACATCATCGATGTCGGGGGCGAGTCCACCCGGCCGGGCGCGCACCGGGTCGACGAGGCGGTGGAGGCGCGGCGAGTCGTGCCGCTCGTCGCCGCGCTGGCCGCCGACGGCATCGATGTCTCCGTCGACACCATGCGCGCGGGGGTGGCGGCGGCGGCGATCGAGGCGGGCGCGAGCTTTGTCAACGACGTGTCCGGGGGACGTGCCGACCGGCGGATGGCCGAGGTGGTCGCCGACTCGGGGCTGCCCTGGATCCTCATGCACTGGCGCCCGTTGACCGAGCGCGCCGGGTCGGGGCCGTATGGACCGGAGGACTTCACCCATCGCGCCGGGCAACCCAGCGCCTACCGCGACGTCGTCGGCGAGGTCAGTGGCGAGTTACTCGCCCAAGTCGATGCGGCCGTCGCGGCGGGCGTCGACCCGGATCGGCTGATCCTCGACCCCGGGCTTGGCTTCGCCAAGGGCGCCGAACACAATTGGGGCCTCCTGCGCGGCCTGCCGACGCTGGTCGGACTGGGCTTTCCGGTCCTCGTGGGGGCATCCCGCAAGAGGTTCCTGGGATCGTTGCTCGCCGCCGACGGCGTCGCCCGCCCCCCGGCGGGGCGGGAAGTGGCCACGGCAGCGGTATCGGCGCTGGCCGCCGCAGCGGGGGTGTGGGGCGTGCGGGTGCACGACGCGGCCGCGAGTCGGGACGCAATCGCGGTCGCGCAAGCATGGGCCGGCCGGACGACAGGAGAGATCGGTGGCTGATCGAATCGAGTTGCGGGGGCTGACCGTCCGCGGACACCACGGTGTGTTCGACCATGAGCGCCGCGACGGCCAAGACTTCATCGTCGACGTGTCCGTGTGGCTGGACCTGTCGGTCGCCGCCGACTCCGATAACCTCGCCGACACCCTCGACTACGGCGAACTCGCGCAACTCGTACACGACATCGTCGCCGGTGAACCGCACAACCTGATCGAGAAAGTCGGGGCCGACATCGCCGAGGCCGTCATGGCCGATGACCGACTGCATGCCGTCGAGGTCACCGTGCACAAGCCGTCGGCGCCGATCCCGCTGTCGTTCGCCGACGTCGCAGTCGTGACCCGTCGCTCGCGAAAGACGCTGCTCGCCCGGGGGCGGCCATGACAACGGCGATCCTGTCGGTCGGGTCGAACGTCGGCGACCGGCTGGCTCACCTGGCCGTGGTCGTCGGGGGCTTCACCGCGCCCGGCGACCACGTCGTCGCGATCTCCCCGGTGTATGTCACGCCACCGTGGGGTGGAGTCGAGCAGGACGACTTCTACAACATCGCCATGATCGTGACGGGCCGCCGTGACGGATCGTCCTGGCTGCGCCGCGGAGCCGAGTTGGAGGCAGCGGCCGACCGTCGCCGCGACGTCCACTGGGGGCCGCGCACCCTGGACGTGGATGTGATCGCGGTGCGCGACGACAGCGGTCGGCCGGTGTTTCGCGCGACCGATGAATTGACGCTGCCGCACCCGCGCGCACACGAGCGCGGATTCGTCCTGATCCCGTGGCTGGCCATCGACCCCACCGCGGTACTCGACCTGCCCGACGGCTCGTCGCCGGCTGTTGCCGACCTTATCGCGGCCCTCAACCCGGCCGAACGGTCCGGCATCGAGACACTCGGTGCCGAACCGCCGTGGCGCCTCGGGGCCGTCCGATGACCGCCACCCGACCGCCCAATCGCCGCGACGATGCCGACGGGCGTCTGGGTCCGACGCGAGTCCGCGACCTGGCGTGGATCACTCTCGCCGCAGCGATCCTCGCGTGGGTATTCGTCTCCTACAATTTCGGCGACCTGCCGACGATCGCCTGGTACACCAGCGCCGCACTGCTGGTCCTGGCGGTGCTCGAGGCGATCGCCGGCTTCGCGGTCCGGCGGCGCGTCACCGATAACGAAGTCGGTCAGGACCGTGAGCAACTGCATCCGGTAACCGTGGCCCGCCTCGTCGCCCTGGCGAAGGCGTCGGCGATCCTGGGCGCGGTCGCGGCCGGCGCCTGGGGTGCCATCGCCCTCTACCTATTCCGTCTGCAGGACGTGGCCAGTGCCAATGCCAGCAAGCCGGGAACCGTCATCGGAACCCTCGGCGGAGTCACCCTCGTCGTCGCCGCACTGTGGCTCGAACACTCCTGCAAGACACCCGATGACCCGACCGAGGACGGCCAGGCGGCCAACGCCGACGCCGCCTGAACCGATGGGTGCGAATTCTCGAAATGTGACGCTCCGGTGTAGGTTGACCCGTGATCGTACGAGAGACGGGTAAGTTCACGACTATGGCGACCTCCACGAGTCGTTCGACTGATAAGCGCACTGCGTCAGCTCAGCGAACTGCGTCCGCGCAGCGCGCTGCGGGCCAGTGGCTCCTTGGCCTCTTGATCGTCCTCGCGCTCGTCGCGAGCGTCATGATGGTCTGGAGTGACCAGTTGTCGATCAACGCCTCGGTCGCGGTGATCGCCGCGTTGTGGGCGGCGGTGCTCGGGGCGATCGGCGTCACCCGCTTCCGGCGTCAAGCAGAGGTCGCCGAGGCGAAGAGCCATGACATGCGACTGGTGTACGAACTCCAGCTGGAGCGCGAGATCGCCGCCCGCGGACAGTACGAAGCCGACATCGAGGCCCAGATCCGTCGGGATATCGCTGCCGGGGCGAGTGACGACCTGCGTGAGCTGCAAGCGCAGATTGCGGCGCTTCGCATCAGCCTCGAAACGATGATGGGCCACGAGTTGCCCGATGATCGGGTCGCGCTGCCGAATGAGCGCCTCCGCGAGCTGTCCTCGGCGTTGTCGAGTTACACCGGTGACGACAGCCTGTTGGCCGCCACGGACTTCGCCTCGACCGCGCCGCCGGCCGCAGATGGCCGGCATTTCCCGCCGCAGGGAGGCCGGGACGATCTCACCGAGATCATCCCCGTCGTCGAAGATGACGCCACGACCTACGTGAGTCCCTTTGGCGGGACGACGTACACGGTTCCGGTTGACGCCGAGAGCTACACGATTCCGGCGACCGACCAGACCTACGATCCGCCTGCCGTCGAGGAGACGTACACGGCGGCCTGGACCGGCGCGCAGGCGTACACGGCCGGCGATTACCACGCCAACCAGTCGACGGCCGGCCGCCCCGAAGCCGACGGGGAGAATCCCACCGTCGCATGGGTGACACCGTCCTCGACGGCGGAGTCCGCCGTGGAGACCGGTGGCCGCCGCCGTGCCGAGGGGCAGCACGAGTCGGGAGTCTCGGCGGCAGATCTGCTCAATCAGCTCCGGGGTAGCCGATCGGTGAGAACCCCGGCTATCGCGGGTGAAGCCGATCACACCGCGTAGCCACCGCTGACGCGGTGGCACTATCCTCGAGCACGTAAACGTCTGGTACCCGCCGCTGGTGGTGGGACTGGAACGAAACTGGAGGATCCGCGGTGACCGATTCACCGATGATTGGTATTGCCGACCCGCTCCCCGCGCCGGCCCGGCTGGCCGTGGGCGTCATTTCCGCCGGTCGCGTCGGCACCGCGCTGGCCCAAGCCCTCGAAGCGGTCGGCCACGTCGTCGGTGCCGCACTCGCCCGATCGCCGGAGTCCCGCGCGCGCGTCACCCGCCAACTGCCCGATACCGAGATCTTCGATAGTCCCGGTGCGGTCGCGGCCCGCGCCGAACTGCTCATCCTCGCTGTTCCCGACGACGTGCTGCCCGCGGTCATCGGGGAGCTCGCCGACGGCGGGCACGCGCGTCCGGGCACTATCGTGGCCCACGTCGCCGGTGCCCACGGAACCGGCATTCTCGCGCCGCTGACCGCCCACGGGGCGCTGGGGCTGGCAATCCATCCGGCGATGACCTTCGTGGGCGGGCCGCCGGACGCCGAGCGGATGCGCTCGGCCTGTTTCGCGGTCACCGCCGACGACGAGATCGGCCACGCCGTCGGCGCGTCGCTCGTCTACGAGATGGGCGGCCATCCGGTCCGGATCGCCGAGGCCGACCGCACCCTCTACCACGCCGCACTCGCACACGGGGCCAACCATCTCGTCGCATTGATCAGCGACGCCGCCACGGTGCTCAGATCGGTGATCGAGCGTGCCGACCCCGAGGGCACCGCCGCGCCGCTGCGATCGGCGCAGGAGGTACTGGCCCCGCTGGTGACCGCAGCCCTCGGTAATGTGCTCGACCTCGGTCCGTCGGCCCTCACCGGACCGGTGGCGCGCGGGGACGCCGCTGCCGTTGCCGCACATCTGGCCGCACTGCGCGAATGGGGTGCGACGGCACCGCCGGCCGACGCCACGATCGTGGACTCCTATCTGGTGCAGGCCCGCCGCGCCGCCGCGCACGCCGGCCCGGCACCGTCGCTGGACCGGGTCCTCGGGGAGGCATCGTGACCGCAACCGATCGGGCCTTCGCACCGGGCGAACTGACCGTGCACCGCGACCCCGCAGTGATGAGTCAGGTGACCGCGGCGCTGCGCGGCACCGGTCGTCGCGTGGTGTTGGTGCCAACGATGGGCGCGTTGCACGACGGCCATCTGACCCTGGTCCGAGAGGCGCGCAAAGCCGGCAACACCACCGTCGTCGTGTCGATCTACGTGAATCCGCTGCAGTTCGGGGCGAATGAGGACCTCGACGCCTACCCGCGCACATTCGACGAGGACTGTGCGAAGCTGCGCGCCGCCGGCGTCGAGTTGGTATTCGCCCCCACCGATACCCAGATGTACCCGAACGGGCGCCGGACCACGGTTCATCCCGGCCCCGTGGGGGAGATCCTGGAAGGGCGGTCGCGCCCGACCCACTTCGCCGGGATGCTCACCGTCGTCGCCAAGCTGCTCTCGATCGTCCGGCCGCACGCCGCGTTTTTCGGAGAGAAGGACTATCAGCAGCTTGTGCTGATCGCACAGATGGTTACCGACCTGAACCTGGGCATCGAGATCGTCGGTGTTCCGACGGTGCGCGAGCCCGACGGTCTCGCCCTCTCCTCCCGTAACCGCTACCTCGATTCCCGCCAGCGCGAACTCGCCACCACCTTGTCGGCGGCGCTGACCGCCGGATCACATGCCGGACCAGGTGGGCCGCAGGAGGTGCTGGCCGTGACCCGCGCCGTTCTCGACGCCTGCCCCGAGCTCGTCGTGGATTATCTCGAGTTGCGCGGCCGCGACCTCGGACCGCCCCCCGACACCGGCGACGGGCGTCTGCTCGTCGCCGCGCGGCTCGGCTCGACGCGACTGATCGACAACGTCGGCGTCGCAATCGGGATGCCGCGCGCCGAATCACCTTCCGTCCCCGACCACGCCGACCATCCCAGAGGGAGCTGACATGTTCCGCACCATGATGAAGTCCAAGATCCACCGGGCGACGGTGACGCAGGCCGACCTGCACTACGTCGGCTCGGTGACGATCGACGCCGACCTGCTCGACGCCGCCGATCTACTCGAGGGCGAGCAGGTGTGCATCGTCGACATCAACAACGGCAATCGACTCGAAACCTATGTGATCGCCGGTGAGCGAGGCAGTGGTGTCATCGGGATCAACGGCGCTGCCGCCCACCTCGTCCACCCGGGCGACCTAGTGATCATCATCGCCTACGGGATGCTGAGCCCAGCTGAACTGGCCGACTACTCGCCGGCCGTCGTGTTTGTCGACGACCACAACTGCGTGCTCACCGAAGGCAGTGACCCGGCCGATGTCCCCGCCGGATCTGGTCTGAAGGATCCGCGCGGGCGCGCCGGTGCCGTTGTCGACGACCTCATTGCGTCGCTGGCCTGATGCTGCTCACCGCAGCCGTCGGCAACACCAACATCCACCTGGGGGTATTCGCCGGTTCGGCCGAGCATGCGCGCCTGGTCCGCGACTGGCGCATCCACACCGACCCGAACCTGACCGCCGACGAACTCGAACTGCTCATTCGCGGACTGCTCGAAGCCGACCTGGATCAGGTCACCTCCGTTGCCGCCCTCTCGACCGTGCCGTCGCTGCTGCGAGAGTTGCGGGTGATGGTCGACAAATACTTCGGCGCCGGGCCCCATGTCTTGCTGGAGCCGGGCGTGCGGACCGGGGTGCCGCTGCTGGTGGACAACCCCAAGGAGGTCGGCACCGACCGGGTTGCCAATGCGGTCGCGGTCAGCGGATCCTTTCCGGGTTCGCCGTGCATCATTGTCGCCTTCGGCACGGCCACCGTCGTCGACGCGGTGTCGGCCAAGGGCGAGTTCCTCGGCGGCGCGATTGCGCCGGGGGTGAACCTGGCCGTCGATGCGCTGAGTGAACACACCGTCACCGTGCGCCGCGTCGAGCTGCGCCCACCGCGCGGCGTGCTCGGAAAAAATACGGTCGAGGCGCTGCAGTCCGGGATCCTGTACGGGTTCGCCGGGCAGGTCGACGGGCTGGTCGACCGCATCCGCGACGAGGTGGACGGCTTCGGTGGCGACGACGTGCGGGTCGTCGCCACCGGTCACGCGGCCCCGCTGATGCTCGGCGAGTGCGAGACGATCACCGACCATCACGCCCACCTCACTCTCGACGGGCTGCGGCGGGTGCACGAGCGGGTAAGTCAATCAGTGCGGTTCCCGCCGACCGCTCGTCGGTGACACTGTCCCGCAGCGTGATTGTGATCGTGCAGCGTCGATCGGCGCTGCATCGTCATAATCACGCTGCGCGACTCGGGCGGCCGATAACAAGCGAGCCCCGCACCTGGTGGTGCGGGGCTCGTCGTCGAACTGTCCCTTACGGGATGGTGACGACCTGACCGACGTTGATCAGGTCCGGGTTCGCGATGTTGTTGAACTTCGCGATCTCCGGGTAACGGTTGCCGTCGCCCAGGAAGCGCTCGGCGATGGCCCACAGGGTGTCGCCCTCGACGACGGTGTAGGTCTGCTTCGGCGCGGGGGCCGGCTTCTCGTCGGCGACCGGAGCAGCGACCGGGTGGTCGGTCACGGTCTTGGAGCTCCACTCGCCGTTCTCGCCGATGTAGAGGACGACGTTGCGGTCGTCCTGCAGCACCAGGCGAGCACCGGCGCCGGAGGTCTTGGTCGACCAGACGCCCTCGTCGGAGCCGTTGTACAGGACGAAGTTGCCGTCGTCCTGGACCGATGCGCGCACGACGCCCTTGCCGTTGGTCTTGGTCGACCAGACGGCGTTGCCGCCGTCGGTGAGAACCAGGTTGCCATCGTCCTGCAGGGTCAGCGTGTAAGCGCCGTTCGCCGATGTCAACGACTGGCCGGTGCCGAGACGGTCACCCACGTTCAGAGTGTCACTCATCAAAAATCCACCTTCGGTTTTGGTTGTACTCCGTGCAGTGCACGATGCCTCGTCCACCCTAGCCACCGGCGTATGCAGGTGGGTGAACCGGTAGTGAAATCAACCGGATTGGGCGCAGTGCTGCGTGAAAGTGTTGAGCCGATGGGTGCACTCGTGGCACACTGGTGGCCGTGATCAAGCGTTGTCGAATGTGTTGCCAGGGCTGAGCTGCCTCATCAGCAAGCAATTGCTGTGGCGCCGGCCCCGAGTCCGCACCTTCTGACATACCGCAACGCTCGCCCGTCCCGGGCTTGAGCGATCACCCGGAAAGATCTCTGATGACCATCACCACCCTGCCCGTCGCACCCATCGAGGCCCCCGCGTCCGGCGACCGTTTCTCTGTGCCCGCCCACCATTTCCGCGTCGCGGTGGAGGCGGGCCTGCGTGCCGTCGACATCCGGACCCAAGACCGGCGCAGCGCCGGCGGGGCCATCCACGGCGCGCTGGCGCTCGACCCGCACGACGCCCTGGAGCGACTAACCCCGGGGACGGGGGATTCGCTGCGCACCGCGTCGGCCGATGCGCGGTGGCTGCTCATCTCCGATGACGGCGATGATGCCGAATGGCTGGCCTGGCACCTGCGGGCGCGCGGTGTCACCGGTGCTGCCTTCCTAGCCGGCGGTCACGATGCGCTGCGCCGCCATCGGCTCAACGGCGATCTGGCCGCGGGGGAGCTGGCGATGATCTCCGATCACCCGCAATAGCGCCGGTGTGCCCGAGAATCCGCCGAGCGTGCCCAGCGGATACAGTTGTGACCCGTGAGTGACGCCAAGGAGCCGGCTGGGAGCGGGCGGTCCGAATTGACTGACGATCTGCCCGAGCAGCTGCGTATTCGCCGTGAGAAGCGGGCGCGGATCCTGTCAGAGGGGCGTGACCCGTACCCGGTTGCGGTGGCGCGCACCCACCCGCTGGCTCAGATCCGTGCGGAGTATGGACACCTCGAAGCGGGCGCGGAGACCGGGGTGGAAGCCGGGGTCGCCGGCCGTGTCATTTTCGTCCGAAACAAGGGAAAGCTCTGCTTTGCCACCCTGCAAGACGGCGACGGCACGCAACTCCAGGTGATGATCAGCTTCAACGGGGTGGGCGAGGAGGCCCTCGCGCGGTGGAAGGCCGATGTCGACCTGGGTGACATCGTGTTCGTGCACGGCCAGATCATCTCGTCGCGGACCGGTGAGCTCTCGGTGCTGGCTGACTCGTGGAGCCTCGCGTCGAAGTCGCTGCGTCCGCTGCCGGTGGCCCACAAGGACCTCAGCGAGGAGACGCGGGTGCGACAGCGCTACGTGGACCTCATCGTTCGCCCCGAGGCCCGGGCGACCGCGCGGATGCGCATCGCGGTGCTGACCGAGCTGCGCGCCTTTCTAGCCGAACGCGACTTCCTCGAGGTCGAGACGCCGATGCTGCAGACCCTGCACGGCGGTGCCGCGGCCCGGCCATTCGTCACCCACTCGAACGCCTTCGATATGAACTTGTACCTGCGCATCGCGCCGGAGCTGTTCCTCAAGCGCTGCGTCGTCGGCGGCATCGACCGCGTCTTCGAGGTCAATCGCAACTTCCGCAATGAGGGCGCCGACTCCACCCACAGTCCCGAGTTCGCGATGCTCGAGACCTACCAGGCCTACGGCACCTACGACGACGCCGCCGAACTCATCCGCGGCCTTGTGCAGACCGTGGCACAGCGCGCGGTGGGCACGCTCACGCCCGCGATGCCCGACGGAAGTGTCTACGACTTGTCTGGCGAATGGATGTCGGTCTCGATGTACCCGTCGCTCTCGGAGGCGCTCGGTCGCGAGATCGTCCCACAATCGGAGATCGATGGGGTTGCGCAGGGCACCAGCGTCGACCAACTACTCATGATTGCCGACGAAGTGGGTCTGGAGGTCCCGCCAGACAAGGGTTACGGCCACGGCAAGCTCGTCGAGGAATTGTGGGAGCAGCTCGTCGGCGCGAAACTCGACCAGCCGGTTTTCGTCCGCGACTTCCCGGTCGAGACGTCGCCGCTCGTGCGGGCACATCGAACCATTCCCGGTGTGGTCGAGAAGTGGGACCTCTACGTGCGCGGTTTTGAGCTGGCCACCGGGTACTCCGAACTGGTCGACCCAATCATCCAGCGTGAACGCTTCGTCGATCAGGCCCGATTGGCGGCCGCGGGCGACGACGAGGCGATGATCCTCGACGAGGAGTTTCTCGCTGCGATGGAGTACGGCATGCCGCCGACGGCGGGCACCGGGATGGGGATCGACCGCCTGTTGATGGCGCTCACCGGATTGGGGATCCGTGAGACCGTGCTCTTCCCGCTGGTCAAACCGCGGGCCGACTAACCGCGCAGCGCACGCGTCACGGCCGCGACGGTGTGCCCGTCGGATAACAGGCACGTCCAGCCGGCGGCAGGAGGCTCCACCGAGTTGGTTTGGGCGCGTGCGACGGCGGCCGTGGCATCGGAGGCATCTGGGCCCCGGCCCTCGATACGGGTGATGCGCTGTCCTTCGGGCAGCTCCAGCCAGATGCCGGCGAACTCGCAGCCGGCCCGCGACGCGGTGGCTATGATTCCCTCGCGCTCGGCGTTCTGGCCGAACACCGCATCGGCGATGACGCTCATGCCGCCGGACAGATCGGCGGCGGCGAGTCGACCCAGTTCGGCGTAGACCTGTGAACCCCGCTCCGGGGTGTATCCCGACGACGGTAGCCCGGTGAGTGCCGGCACCCCGGCCAGCCGTTTTCGCAGCACGTCGGATCGGAGGACGCGCGCCCCCGGTGCCGCACCGATGTCGCCGCTGATCGCCCGGGCCAGCGTCGACTTCCCGGTGCCCGACGCGCCGCCGACCGCAATGAGGCGGGCCGGCGTCGGCTCGAGCACCGACCGGGCGAGGGCCAGATAATCGCGGGACTCCTCGGCATCGCCGGCGGCGGCACGGACGTGGGCACGCACCGTCGCACGGACCGCAACCATCGTCGGGAGCAGGACAAAACCGGACTCGTCGTCGGGGGCGGCGTCCAGGTAGGCGTTGACGAGAAGGTTCGCCTCGTGTCGTAGCCCGCGGGCCCACAGGTCCATGAGCGTGAACGCCAGGTCGTAGAGAACGTCGGCGATGGCGTATTCCGGATCGAATTCGAGGCAGTCGAACGGGACCGGTATGCCGTCGAGGACGGCGATATTGTCCAGGTGTAGATCGCCGTGACCGTGGCGGACCCGACCGCCCGCCGCCCGATCGTCGAGCAAAGCCGACTGGGCCCCGATCTGCGCGGTGAGCTGATCGGTGACGGTGTCGGCGAGCGCGGGGTCCAGGATCGCCGGATAGCGCGCCATGCTGGCCCGGTTGCCGACAACTACGTCGAGCAGGCGGCGCGCACCGTGGGTGTCCCCGGAGATCTCGGCACCGTGATGCAGGGCAGCGATCCGTTCGGCCAGCGCGGTCAGGAGAGCGTCGTCGAGCAGCCCGTCGTCGGCGTACCGGGCCAGCAGCGCGTCATCGGGGAACCGGGTCATCTCCAGCACCCAGTCGACCGGCTCGCCGGCACCATCGAGAGAAACCCCACCGCCGTCGTCGCGGGTGATGGCGTGCACGCCGCGGTAGAGCTGCGGTGCGGTCCGGCGGTTGAGCCGTAGCTCCTCCCGCAGGGTGTCGCGACGCCGTTCGGCGGTGGAGAAGTCCAGGTACCGGTAGGCCACCGGGCGCTTGAGCTTCCAGGCCCGGTCGCCGTCGAGGATGATCACCGCCCCGTGCGTGACGATGCGGGTGGCGTCGGGGCTGATGGCGCCGGTGCGGGCGAGTAGCTCGACCAGGGGGGCGTCCGGATCGTCGCGGGCCATGGCAGCGAGCCTATGGTCCCTACGCAACTGTGGCCAACAGCACCCCGTACCCGCTGCTCCTAGGCCTAAGCTGAAGGGGTGAGCAACAAGTATCCGCGGCCGGGTATCGGGGAGTTCATCCCGTATGCGTACGGTCGGCGCACGTACGGCAAGCGTCCGCTGCCGGCGAAGTATCAGGACTGGGTGCGCGAAGACAACGCCGGTCCGGGGGCAACTCGCCGGGTGGTGATTCGGTTCATGGCGCCGGTCCTGCTGCTGCTGCTGCCGATCGGGTTCGCCGCCTACCCCAGCGTGGGTATCGGCACCGCGATCATCATTACGATGCCGATCTTCCTCGGTGCCCTCTACTTCACCTTCGTCTTCGACAAGTCCTATCGTCGCGCAACGCTTCAGCGAAACGGGCTCGATCCGGCGCTGGCCGACGAGGCGGTCCGGATGAAGCACGAGGCCGAGTACGAGGACTACGAACGCCGCCACGGCCGAGCCTGACGGCTGGCCGATGCCGGTGGCGCAACGTCGGGGTGCGCGCTAGCCGAGTTCGCGTTTGAGGATCTTGCCGGACGCGTTGCGGGGGAACTCGTCGATGACGATGACCGACCGCGGCACCTTGAAGTTCGCGAGGTAGTTGCGCGCGTGGGCGAGCAACGCATCGGGATCGATGTGTGCGCCCGGTCTGGCTGTGACAAACGCGCGACCCACCTCACCGAGCCGGTCGTCGGGCACGCCGACGACGGCGACCTCGGCGACCCCGGTCAGGCGGGCGAGGACCTGCTCGACCTCGGCCGGGTAGACGTTGAAACCACCGCAGATGTACATGTCCTTGAGTCGGTCGGTGATCCGCAGGTTGCCGTTCGCGTCGATTGTTCCGACGTCGCCGGTGTGCAACCAGCCGTCGTCGTCGATCGTCTTCGCGGTGGCCGCCGGGTCGTTGAGATAGCCGCGCATCACCATCGCGCCGCGGGCGAGGACCTCACCGGCGCCGTACTCGTCGGGGTTTCCGAGCTTGATCGCCATGCCGGGGTATGGGCGCCCGCAGGTCGTTGCGACGGTGACCGCGTCGTCGTCGCCGGTGCAGGTGGTGATAAATCCACTGGTCTCGGTCTGACCGTAGGCGGTCAGCACGGTGTCAACACCGAGGTCGGACTGCAGGCGCTCGATGAGGACCACGGGAACGACGGTGGCACCGGTGACGACCAGGCGCAGTGACGACAGGTCGTAGCCGGACCGCTGCGGACTGTCGAGAATGGTCTGGAAGACCGTGGGCGCGCCGGGGAAGACGGTGATCCGGTGCTCGGCGATCATCTGCATTGCCGTGTCGGGAGTGAAGACCGCCAGCGGCACCATGGTCACGCCGAACAGGATGCTCGGCAGGATCCCGGCCTTGTAGCCGAAGGTGTGGAAGTAGGGGTTCGCCTGGAGGTAGCGGTCGTTCGGGTTCAGTTGGCCGTTGGCTCCCCAGGCGTGCGCGCCCGCCAGGGTCTGGCGGTGCTCGGCCAGCACGCCCTTGGGGGCGCCGGTCGTCCCGGAGGTGAAGAGGATGTCAGCGATGTCGGTCGGTTTGACCGCGGCGGCCGCAGCGTCGGCCGCCCCCAGTTCGGTGCCGCTGGTCAGAAACTCGGCCCAGGGGATCGCCGGGGTGGGCATCGTGCCCGACCCGTCCAGACCGATGCCGATGACGGTGCGGCCGGCCCTGACCGGATGGCCCAACAAGTCGGCGAGCCGATTGGTGCCGACGAAGTCGTCGACGGTGACGACGACCCGCGCATCGGCGCGATCGATGATCTCGGCGGCCTCGCTGATCGTGTAGCGGGTGTTGAGGGGGACCAGTGCGGCTCCGGCGTAGTGGGTTCCCAGTGCGGCGATCGGCCAGTGGTAGCTGTTGGGCGCCCATATCGCCACCCGGTCGCCGGGTTCGATGCCGGCGGCGATGAGTGCCGCGGCAAAGACGCGGACCTCGCCGAGTAGTTGGCGCCAGGTGAGGGTGATCGGCTCGGTGCGATCGAGCGCTGCGTCCCACTGTCCGTCAATGACTGCGGTCCGGTCCGGCCAGGTCGCAGCGGTGCGTTGGAGAGCTTGCGGGGTGGTTGGGGCGGGCGCATCCATAACAGAAACCTAGCAAATGCTTGGTAGGTTAAGCTAGGGGTCATGACGTCGATCAATCTGGCCGACCGCGCCGTCGACCTCGGCGAATGGGCCAGCACCGTCCCCGAGGCCGATGAGGTGTTCGCGCGAGCGGTACGCACGTGGCTCGACGAGAATCTGGTGGGCGACTTCGCGGATCTGCGCGGCCGCGGCGGCCCCGGCAGCGAACACGAGTTCTTCGAGCAGCGCCTGGCCTGGGACCGCCGCCTCGCGCAGGCGGGCTGGACGTGTCTGGGCTGGCCGTCGCGTTATGGCGGCCGCGGCGCGACCATGGGTCAGCGCATCATCTTCCACCGCGAATACGCGCGGGCCAACGCACCTGCGCGGGTCAACCATCTGGGTGAGGAACTGCTCGGCCCGACGCTCATCGAGTTCGGCACCGAGGAACAGAAGGATCGCTTCCTGCCCGGCATCGTCAACGTCACCGAACTGTGGGCGCAGGGCTACTCAGAGCCGGGCGCCGGCTCTGACCTCGCCGGGGTGTCGACCACTGCACGACTCGACGACGGCGCCTGGGTCATCAACGGGCAGAAGATCTGGACATCGCTGGCCCACCACTCCCAATGGATATTCGTCCTCGCACGATCCGAGCCCGGGTCCGGGCGCCACGCCGGGCTGTCGTTCCTGCTGGTGCCGCTCGATCAGCCGGGCATCACGATCCGGCCGATCCAGCAGCTCACGGGTACCTCGGAGTTCAACGAGGTCTTCTTCGACGACGCCGTCGCCGACGCCGACCAGATTGTCGGCGAGCCCGGGCAGGGCTGGGCGGTGGCGATGGGGCTGTTGCAGTTCGAGCGCGGGGTGTCCACCCTCGGCCAGCAGGTCGGATTCGCGCGCGAGCTCGACCACCTGATCGCCGTCGCGACGACAAACGGGTCGATCGACAAGCCGGCGATCGCCACCGCGCTCAAACGCGCGCGTATCGAGCTCACCGTCATGCGCGCCCACGCCGGGCGAACCCTCGGCGCAACACTCGACGGTATCGGCGTCGTCCGCACGACCCACGGGTTCGACACGAGCGCCGGTGACGCTTCGGTCGCCAAACTGCTCTGGGCCAACTGGCATCGACGTCTGGGCGAGTTGGCGATGCAGGTCGTGGGCGCGCAGTCTCTCGTCGGACCGTCCGCCACGTCGGAGGGGCGGCCCAATGACGTCGCCGACCCCGAGCACGTCGAACTCGACGAGTGGCAACGACTCTTCTTGTTCACCCGCGCCGACACGCTCTATGGCGGGTCCAACGAGGTGCAGCGCAACATCATCGCCGAGCGTGTGCTCGGCCTACCCCGAGAGGCCCGTGCATGACTGACCGCCCCGTTTCCCCGCTCGCCGCCGTGCCCGACGAGATCGGCGGCCACGACCTGCTCGTCGGCAAGAAGGTGGTCGTGACCGCCGCCGCCGGTACCGGAATCGGGTTCGCCACGGCTCGGCGCGCCTTGCTGGAGGGGGCCGACATACTCGTCTCCGACTTCCACGAGCGACGTCTCGGCGAGACGGTGACGGCGCTGTCGGCCGAGTTCCCCGACCAGCAGGTCGTGTCGTTCGTCTGCGACGTCTCCAGCACCGACCAGGTTGATGCGCTGATCGCCTCGGCGGCGCAGCAACTCGGGCGCATCGACGTCCTGGTGAACAATGCCGGCCTCGGTGGCGAGACACCGGTCGCCGACATGACCGATGAGCAGTGGGACCGCGTCCTCGACATCACGCTGAACAGCACTTTTCGCTCCACTCGCGCCGCGCTGCGGTACTTCCGCGACGCACCGCAGGGTGGCGTGATTGTCAACAACGCTTCCGTGCTCGGGTGGCGCGCCCAGCATGGCCAGGCGCACTACGCGGCAGCCAAGGCTGGGGTCATGGCACTCACGCGGTGTTCGGCGATTGAAGCCGCCGAGTATGGCGTGCGCATCAATGCGGTGGCGCCGTCGATCGCACGGCACCCGTTCCTGGCGAAGGTCACCAGCGACGAACTGCTCGATGAACTCGCCTCGCGAGAAGCCTTTGGCCGGGCTGCCGAGGTCTGGGAGATCGCGGCGACCATCGCGATGCTCGCCAGCGACTACACCACCTACCTCACCGGTGAGATCGTCTCGATCTCCAGCCAGCGCGCCTGACACCAAGGAGTCCACATGAGCACACCGCAGGCCTATATCGTCGACGCGATCCGCACCCCGGTCGGCAAACGAAAGGGATCGCTCGCCAACGTCCATCCCGCCGATCTCGGTGCCCATGTGATCTCGTCGATCGTCGAACGGACCGGCATTGACCCGAACGTGGTCGACGATGTCGTGTTCGGCTGTGTCGACACCATCGGACCGCAGGCCGGCAACATTGCGCGTACCGCGTGGCTGACTGCGGGGATGCCGCTGGCGGTACCCGGAACCACCGTCGACCGGCAGTGCGGCTCGAGCCAGCAGGCGATTCACTTCGCCGCGCAGGCCGTGATGAGCGGAACGCAGGACGTGGTGCTCGCCGGCGGGGTGCAGAACATGAGCGCCATCCCGATCAGTCAGGCGATGATCGCCGGCCAGGAACTCGGCTTCACCACGCCGACCGCCGAGTCCCCCGGATGGCGCAAACGATTCGGTGATGCCGAGATCAGCCAGTTCGTCGGCGCGGACATGATGGCCAAGAAGTGGGATATCAGCCGCCGCGATATGGAGGAGTGGGCGCTGCAGTCTCACGAGCGCGCCCGGGCCGCGATTGCTGCGGGCCGCTTCGACAACGAGTACGTGCCGCTGGGCGATTGTGTCGTCGACGAGTGCCCGCGCGAGACGTCGCTGGAAAAGATGGCCTCGCTCGACGTCTTGGCTCCCGGCTCGGATCTGACCGCCGCGGTCGCCTCGCAGATTTGTGACGGATCGTCGGCGGCACTTGTCGTTTCGGAAAAGGCGCTGAAGGAATATGGCCTGACCCCCCGCGCCCGCATCCATCACATGTCGGTGCGCGGGGACGATCCGGTGATGATGCTGTCCGCGCCGATTCCGGCCACCGCGTATGCGCTGGCGAAGGCTGGTCTGGGGATCGATGACATCGACGTCGTCGAGATCAACGAGGCCTTTGCGCCGGTTGTGCTGGCCTGGCTCAAGGAGACGGGCGCCGACCCGGCGCGGGTCAACCGCAACGGCGGTGGCATCGCACTGGGCCATCCGCTCGGCGCGACCGGTGCCAAGCTGTTCGCGACACTCCTCAACGAGCTCGAGCGCACCGGCGGCCGCTACGGCCTGCAGACGATGTGCGAGGGCGGCGGCACCGCGAACGTCACGATCATCGAGCGCCTGTAGCGGTGACCATGGGTGTGACTCCGGCCACCCGAGGGGTAGTCTCTGGGATATATCAGGGTGTTTGTCTCACGTATGGGAGTTCCACATGACCAAGCCTGCCGAAGCCGGTGTGCGCACCGGCGACAAGGTGTCCTCCGAAACACACACCATGGAGGAGTTGCTGGAGATCCAGCGCGCCGCGTTCCTGCGCGACGGGATTCCGGATGCGAAGACGCGCATTGACCGAATCAACCGCCTGCAAGCACTCCTGCTGGACAACGCCGAGGAGATCTGCGAAGCGCTCGACGCGGACTTCGGCACGCGGCCGCGCGAGCTGTCCATCGCCGCGGACGTCGCCGGCTGCATGATCGACCTGACGCACCAGCGGCGCAGCGTCGAGAAGTGGATGAAGGAGACCAATGTTGCCAAGCTGCAGGGCCTGCTCGGCTTCAAGCAGCGTCTCCGCCACGATCCACTCGGCGTCGTCGGGATCATGGGGCCGTGGAACTTCCCGCTGCAGCTGACGGTCGTGCCGGCCGGGTCGGCCTTTGCCGCGGGCAACCGGGTGCTGATGCGCCCCTCGTCGATCACCGCTCGCACGACCGAGGTCATCGCCCGCCACGCGCCCGACTACTTCTCCATCGAAGAGTTGGCGGTCATCACGCCCAAACACGGCGGCGGGTCGGACTTCGCCAAGCTCAAGGTGGACCACATGTTCTTCACCGGCTCCCCCGAAGTGGGTGCATCGGTGGCGTCGGAGGCCGGTAAGAACCTGGTGCCGGTGACCCTGGAGCTCGGTGGGAAGAATCCAGCTGTCGTCGACATCGACGCAGACATCGACGAGGCGGCCTCCTTCCTGGCCGATGCGCGGATGGTCAACGGTGGCCAGGTCTGCTTGTGCCCGGACTACGTGTTCGTGCCCGAGGCCAAGCTCGGCGAGTTCACCGACAAGGTCATAGAGCGGTGGACGGCAAACTTCCCGACGGTTCTGTCCAATCGGCAGTACACCTCGACCGTCAACGAGAAGAACTACCAGCGCATCGTCGGGCTGATCGATGATGCAGTCGACCTCGGCGCCACCAAGCGTCAGGTCATTCCGGCGGGGGAACAGCTTCCGGACGCCGGCGCACGCAAGATTCCGCCGACCGTGCTGACCGGTGTGAAGGCCGGGATGAAGATCGAAGAGGATGAGGTTTTCGGTCCGGTGCTGACCGTCTACCCCTACCGGGACCTGGGCGAGGCGATCGACAAGATCAATTCGGCGAGCCACCCGCTCACCCTGTACTGGGTCGGCAAGGACAACGAAAACCTGGCGTGGGTCGCCGATAACACCCGGAGTGGGTCCATCAGCGGCAACGATTTCGCACTGCACCTGATCTCGCACGGTCTGCCATTCGGCGGTGTCGGTCGGTCTGGCATGGGCAATTACCACGGCCGGTTCGGATTCGAGACGTTCAGCCACGCGCGTGCGGTAACGGTCTCGACGCTGCCGATCAGCTTTGCCGAGATGATGGTGGCGCCGTTCACCGATCGCGACGTGAAGCTCACCGACGGGCAAATGGCGATGTTCCGGCGATTCCTGAAGGGATCGATCCGCAAGAACGCCAAGCGCTAGCGGCCATGGCGGTTCATGGGATATCCGATCCGCGATTCGATCGCGTTCGGGTGGCATTCCGGCGCCTGCTCGCCGGCCGGATCAACGGCGGCGGTGCGCTGTGCGTCTATGAGGATGGCGTGCCCGTTCTCGATATCTGGGGCGGGACCAGTGACCGCCGGGGCACGGCCGCGTGGACGCCGTCGACCGGCGCAATGCTCTACTCGGCGTCGAAGGGGCTGTCGGCGATCGTGGTGCACCGCCTGGCGGACCGTGGGCTGATCGACTATGACGAACCCGTGGCGACGTACTGGCCGGAGTTCGCCTCGGCCGGCGGTGAGCGTGTCACCGTGCGCAAACTGATGCTGCACCGCGGCGGACACTCCCAACTGCGCGGGATCGCCGCCCATCCATCGGAATTGCTGGACCACGAGTTGATGCAGTCCCGATTGGCCGCCGCACTGCCGGACCGGCACTACGGCAAACCGGCCTACCATGCGCTCACGTTCGGGTGGCTGCTGGCGGGCCTTGCCGGAGCGGTGACCGGGCTGTCGATGCGGGAACTGTGGGCGGCCGAACTGTCGGGACCGCTGGGGATCGACGAGTTGTCGCTCGGCGCGCCCGGGCCCGGTAGCCCGTTGACACTGGCCGAGGTCGTCGATCCCTTTCGGCTGGGCAACGCCGGCCTGCGCGACCCGGTGCTGAAGGTGATGGGTAGATTACCGAGCCCGCTCGGCCCGCTGGCGGGCGGCATCGATGCAGGTCGGGGGAGTGCGCGCCTTTTCAAGGCGCAGGATCCAGCGATTTTCGAGGCCGAGATGGGTGCGGCCAACGGTGTCGCCTCGGCGCGCGCGCTGGCCCGCATCTATGCGCCGCTGGCCGGCGACGGGACGCTCGACGGGCAGCGCTTTCTCTCCGCGCAGACCGTCGCCGCGTTCGAGGGCCCGTTCCGGCGGAAGGCTGATCGCGCCCTCGGCGTGCCGATGTCGTGGAATCACGGCTTTCATCGCGCACCCATCCCCGTGGTCAACGGCTTCGGCCACGTCGGCTACAGCGGGTGCTTCGGGTGGGCCGACCGGGAGACCGGGATGTCCGTCGGGTTCGTCCACAACCGCCTGACGTCGACGGTGGTCGCCGACCTCGGAATCTTCCTCTGGTTGCTGCCGATGATCACCCGCGCTGCCAGCGGAACCCAGAAAGGCGCGAAGTTGGCCCTTCACCAGGGTCAGTCGCCGGGGTCCTAGGCCCCGCCAACCCGGAAGACGTCGAGGTCGGTGCCGCTGCGGCGCCGGCCTTCGTCGGCGTTGGCGTGGCGATGACGACCCTTCCGCCGCCAACCAAGCACTTGCTAGGGTGGGGCGACGTAGACACGTGAGGAGGCGTTGTGGCGACCAGGCCGACAGCAGGGGCGACCCGGCGCGAGGAGTTGCTCAGTATCGCCGGCGGACTCTTCGCCGACCGCGGCCTGCGCTCGACGACGGTGCGCGATATCGCCGACACCGCGGGAATCCTCTCCGGCAGCCTCTACCACCACTTCGATTCGAAGGAGTCGATGGTCGACGAGTTGTTACGCGGATTCCTCGACGCCTTGTTCCAGCGGTACCGAGAGATTGTCGACGAAGGCCTGTCGGCAGCCGAAACGTTGCGTCAGCTGGTGGTGGCATCCTTCGAGGCGATCGACGCCAGTCACACCGCGGTCGCCATCTACCAGAATGAGGCGCGGCACCTCGCCACGCAAGATCGGTTCTCCTATATCAACGAGCGCAACGTCGAGTTCCGTGATCTGTGGGAGTCGGTGTTGCGGCGTGGAGTGGTCGAGGGCGACTTCCGGGCCGACCTGGACGTGGACCTCCTGTACCGATTCCTGCGCGACACGGTGTGGGTGGCGGTGCGCTGGTACCGTCCGGGCGGCGCGATGCCCGTCGACGAGATCGCCGCTCAGTACTTGAGCGTTGTGCTCGACGGAATCCTGTCTCGCTGATTCATCGGCGGGTGGACGCGGTCACCGTGAACTTGTGGTTACGCACAACTTGCCGGGTCGGCCCGACAATTCGCTGCAGCGCGCCGCGATAGCGCAGGTGCGAATTCCACACGCACCACAGCTCGCCGCCCGGTTTCAGGATGCGGCCCGCTTCGGCGAAGAGGCGGAGGGCCACTGCCGTCGACACCGCGGCGTCCGAGTGGAACGGAGGATTGAGGAGCACGAGGTCCGCTGTTGCGCCGGGCAAAATCTGGGCGCCGTCAGATTGCGCGACCTCGATGCGGTCGGCGACGCCGTTCAGAGCCGCTGTCACTCGCGTCGAGTCGACGGCGGACGCCGATCGGTCGACGGCGACGATCCGAACGTCGGGGTGCGCCCGGCCGAACCATGCGGACACGGTCCCGTTTCCGCAGCCGAGGTCGACGACCGTCTCGACGTCGGGCAGCCCGTTCTGTGCGGGGCGGGCCAGATGTGCCAGCAGCAGCCGGGTGCCGATATCGACGCCGGTGCCGGCGAACACGCCCCCGTGGGCGGCAATGGTGAGATCGAGGCCGGGGTGGAACTCGGTACGCGGCCACTCGAGGAGTAGGCGATCGGCGGCGCCGGTCCGTGGACCGCGGGCGAACAGAACGCGCGACTTTTGTCGCGCATGACTGACGTCGACGCGGTCGAACACCTCGCGCAGGACGTCGTTCATCCGCGGTGTCATGTGTTTGATTCGCCCGCCGGCCACGACGACCACGTCGGGTGCGGCCCGCGCTGCGATCAGGGCGCTGACTTCGGTGAGCCGGTCGAGTGATCGCGGCAGTCGCATCACGACAAGCCGTGCGCCGTCGAAGAGTTCGGGACCCCACCGCATCGAGTGATACCCCGTGGTGGTGTTGCGCTCGGCGTTGGCGGCGAGGGCTCGCTCTCCGGTGACCAGGTCCTGGTGTACGCGAATCTTGCCCGGACCGTCGATGAGGCCGACCAGCCCCAGGGTTAGTGCCCCATAGGCGTCGTCGATGACTGCTACTTCGTTGCGGGCCCGCGGTGCTGGGCCCGGCAGTGCCGGGAGCTCGTCGAGGATTAGCCGATCTGCCGCATCGACGGCGACCAATCCGGGTCCCTCGACGTCGGGGAAGCGGCGCAGATTCACGAACAAGAGCCTACGTCGTCCCGATCGGCAGGAATTGTGCCGATCACCTGACCCCGCATGTACACCCGGATCGGCACCGTGCTCTGCTGCTTGCTTTGCCCGGCACACTGGACATCAACTGGCGGCGGGCGAACAATCGTAGACATGACTGCCTACTCCGCGCCGGTCGGCGCTCCCATCTGGTTCGATCTCGCCACCAACGATCCGGTCACCGCGGCCTCGTTTTACAACGAGGTCTTCGGCTGGGCCGCCGAGGTCGCCAACACCGAGTTTGGCGGCTACCAAAACTTCATCCTCAACGGTAGGCGCGTCGCCGGGATGATGCCGAGCATGCCGAACAGCGGCAGTCCAGAAAACGTCTGGTCGGTGTACCTGCGCACCACCGATGCGGCGGCGACGTCCCGAGCAGCGGCGAAGGCCGGCGGCCAGGTCCTGGTCGAACCGATGAAGGTCGGGGACGAGGGGACGATGGCGGTGTTCATCGATCCGGCCGGCGCCGCGATTGGCGCGTGGGAGTCCGACACGCACACCGGCTTCAGTGAGTGGGGGGTGCCCGGTGCGCCGTACTGGTTTGAGAGCCTCACCCTCGGCCAATCGGCCGCAATACCGTTCTACGAGAATGTCTTTGCGGCCCGCGCGCAAGCCGTCGAGGGCGCTCCCGGCAACTACACGCAGCTCTTCTGGGGCGACACCTCCTACGCCGGGATCATGGACGCGAGCGGCATGCTGGCCGAGGGTGCACCGTCCACGTGGGGCGTGTACATCACCGTCGACGACGTCGAGACGACCCTGCAGAAGGTCGTGGATCTAGGTGGCACGATCATCGTCGGCCCAGACGCAACCCCGTGGGGCATCCTGGCAACCGTCGTCGACCCCCTCGGCGCGGTCATCAGCATCGGTAAGGCTCCAGCGGAGTCGAGCTGAGATCCGCACCGTGACGACCCTGCGGCGTGATAGTCACACCAGCACCCCGGAGCGGGCCGGATCTTCGCAGGACTGTTGCTAGCCGGTACGCCGGATGGCCAGTTCGGCGAACACCGCGAGGAGATCGGGGTTGTCCACCGATGCCGGGTTGACGACGTCGCCGACGTCGGCGCCCTGGAGAAGGCGCTTGACAGGAACTTCGAGCTTCTTTCCGGTACGCGTGTGCGGGACGCCGGGGATGGCGATGACCTCGTCGGGGACGTGGCGGGCCGATGCGCGTTCGCGGATGCGGGACTTGATCTGGTCGATCAGCTGCTGGTCGAGTTCGCGGCCGTGCTCGAGCACGACGAACAGCGGCATCCAGTAGGAGCCGTCGGGCTGTTCGGCACCGATCACCAGTGACTCGGCCACCCCGTCGACGGTGTCGACCGCGGCATAGATGTCGGCGCTGCCCATCCGGATCCCGTGCCGGTTCAACGTCGAGTCGGAACGCCCGTGGATGACGACGCTCCCGCGCTCGGTCAGGGTTATCCAGTCGCCCTGCCGCCACGCAGTCGGGAACATCTCGAAGTAGGCGTTGCGGTACCGCTGCCCGTCGGGGTCGTGCCACAGCTGCACCGGCATGCTCGGCAGCGGTTTGGTCAGGACAAGCTCGCCGTATTGAATTGGCCCGCTCGCTTCGCTCCCGGCGCCGGGCTGACCGTCTGGCACCGGCTTCCCGTCGGGCCCCCACGCTTCGATGGCCGCTCCGAGGCAGCGCACCGATAGCTCGCCGGGCCATGTCGGGACGGTGGGGACACCGGCGATGAAGGCGCTGCACACGTCGGTGCCGCCGGACAGCGACCACAGTGGGACGTCGGGGAGCTGCGCCGCCTGCCAGCGGTGTACGTCGGGGGAGAGCGGTGAGCCGGTCGAGCCCATCGACCGCAGCGACGCCAGCGTGCGCGTACCACTGATGGGCACCACGCCCGCCGTCTGGCTGGCCAGCAGGTAGCCGGGGCTGGTGCCGAAGAAGGTGGCCGCATGCCGATCGACGAGATCCCACATCGCGGCCGGATCGGGAAAGGACGGCGACCCGTCGTAACAGATCACCGACGCGCCGACGGCCAGGGCGGCGATCTGGGCGTTCCACATCATCCAGCTCGGCGAGGTGTACCAGAACAGGCGATCGCCGGGGCCCAAGTCCCAGTGCAGTCCAAGTTGCTTGAGCAGCTCGACGAGGATCCCGCCGTGCCCGTGGACCAATCCCTTGGGGATACCGGTGGTTCCGGACGAGAAGAGGACCCAGAGCGGATGGTCGAAGGGGACGCGGACGGGGGCAAAGGCGGCCGGTTCGGCGACCGCGTCGGCCCAGCTCATCCCGAGGCCATCGCCGTCGAATCCGGTGCGCGGCACGACGATCGTGGTGGTCACGCTCGGCAAGCCGGCGCGCAACCGGGACACATCGTCGCGGCGGTCATGGGTGCGGCCGTTGAAGTGATAGCCGGTGGCGGTGATCAGTACCTTCGGCTCGAGCTGACCGAACCGGTCGATCGCCGCGTCGGCGACGTAGTCCTGCCCGACGCCGGACCAGATTGCGCCCAGCGACGCGGTGGCGGCGAGGGCGACGATGGTCTCCGCGATGTGCGGCAGATAGCCGGCGACGACATCGCCCCGTGCCACCCCAGCCTTGGCGAGGGTGGCGGCCAGCGACCCGGCCTCGTCGCGCAGGCGCTGGCGGGTCCAGGTGGTGGATGCGCCGGACTCGTCGGTGGCGATCACCGCGACATCGTCAGGCTCGCCCGGCTGCAGGAGGAACTCGGCGAAGTTCACCGTCGCGCCGGAGAACCACTGCGCGCCGGGCATGGTGGCGTCGGCCAGCACGCTGTCATAGCTACTCACCGCATCGAGGCCGAAGAAACTCCAGATCGCGCCCCAGAAGCCTTCAAGGTCGGAAACCGACCACTCCCACAAAGCTGCGTAGTCGTCGGAACCTCGGCCGGTGAAGGCGGCGAAATCGGTGATTCGGGCCCGGGCGACCCGATCAGCGTCGGGGGTCCACAACGGCTCAACAGATTCACTGCGCATGTCCGACATTATCGCTGAAGGGGCATTTAGTTACTAGTGACTAACTGAGATTTCGACGCGGTTTGCTAGATGTAGGTGCGCAGCGCCGCCAGCCGAGCATGTGCCGTCGTCATTATCGATTCGATCAACTCGGCGCAGGACGGCAAATCATCGATCATTCCGACCACCTGCCCAGACGCCAGCACGCCGGCCTCGGTATTGCCCTCGACGAGCCCGGCCTTCAGGAGCATCGGGGTGTTGCCGGCCATGATGATCTGCTGCCAGGAGCGCTCACCGGACTTCTTCATCGACCGGCCGTCGCGCAGCATGGTCGTCCAGCGCATGCCGGTCATCTGCTTGAACTCGTTGGCGTTGCGCGCCGCGGCCGTCAGGGCACGCACGCGCGAGCCACTCTCCAAGGCCTCCACCAGTTCGGTGCGCAGCACCCGGTGCGGCATGCCGTCGACCTTCGTCGACACGACCGTGTCGCTCAGTCCGCGCTGCAGGTACTCCTGCTTGACCGAATCGGGCACGACCGAATCCGACGTCAGCAAGAAACGGGTGCCCATCGCAACGCCTTCGGCGCCGTAGGCCAGTGCGGCGACCAGGCCGCGTCCGTCGAAGAATCCGCCGGCTGCGACGACGGGAATCGACGTCACGCCGTTGTCGTCGGCGAGCGCATCGATCACCGACGGCAGCAGCAGCGTCGTGGCGACCGGGCCGGTGTGTCCGCCGCCCTCGCCACCCTGCACGATGACTGCGTCGGCGCCCCAGGAGGCGACTTTCACCGCATGCTTGGCGGCCCCGATCGACGGGATGACGACGACGCCGTGGTCCTTGAGCTTGGCGATCAGCTCGGGCTTGGGGGCCAGCGCGAAGGAGGCGACCTTGACGCCCTCGCGGATGAGCAGGTCGATCCGTTCCGGCGCGTCGGTCGCGTCGGCGCGCATATTCACCCCGAAAGGCTTGTCGGTCAACGACTTCGTCTTGACGATGGCCGCCTCGAGTTCGGCAAAGGTCATCGTCGCCGAGGCGAGGATGCCCAGGCCGCCGGCGTTGGCTGTCGCGGAGGTCAGCGCGGGGCCCGATACCCAACCCATCCCGGTCTGCACGATCGGGTACTTGACTCCGACCAGCTCGGTGAACCGGGTGGCCAGGGTCGGCGCACTCACGACTTCACCTCTCGGTTGCGAACGCCCTTGGGGTCCAGCACCTCTCGGATGATCCGTAGCTGCTCGGCGGTCGGTGTCGCGGTGGTCGGTGCGTCGGCGAGCCCGTCGATCTCGAAGGTCGTGTTCTCGGCCACCTCGTCGGCGGTCACGCCGGGGTGCAGCGACAATGCGCGCATCGAGTGGTCGGGGCCACTGAAGCCGAACACCCCGAGATTGGTGACGACGCGGTGGATGTTGAGGTGGTCGAAGGCCGGGTTGGCCGGGTCGACCTTGTCGAAGCCGACGCCGGACACGATGTCGACAGCGTCGACGAACACCCGCGCCGAATGGCGGGGCACCCAGTAGCTCGTCGGGTGGTTGATCGTGTTGCCGGGGGCGCCGCGCACACCGAACATCTGACGGGTCGGATGCTGCAGCGGACCGAAGGCCGACAGGTTCTGGTTGCCGAACCGGTCGATCTGGTTGGCGCCCATCACGACGTGGCGACGGCCCGACGCGACGACGTCGAACACCCGGCGAAACGGCATCCAGCCTTCGATCGGACCAGGCCTGCCGATGGCGGGAGTGTCGGCGAAGATGAGTGCCTCGCCGTCGGTGATCAGCAGGTCGGGCTCGGTGGTGAGGCGGGCCAGTCGGGCGCCGAGCAGCGGGGTGGGGGCCATGGGGGAGGCCATGATCTCGCCGGCACCGGTGAAGATGTCGGCGCAGGCGGCCACGCAGTATTCGGCGCGGGTGATATCGGTACCGTCGGTGCTCACTTGTTGTCCTCCTGCTGCGCCTGCCACGCGGAAACCTCGCGCTGGTAAGTCTGCTCGTCGACGTCGAGGAAGCGATGCTTGAACGCTGCCCACGTCTGCTCGTCGCCGGCCTGCTCGACGTAGAACCGCTGGAATGCCTCGTCGCGGCCGTAGGAGCCGCTGAAGGTGAAGTGGGCGCCGCCCGGCGTGTGGATCACGCGGTCGACGTTCATCCGGTTGATCAGCAGCCGCTCGCGCTCGACGGAGCCGACCAATTCCTCGGTCGACACAACCTCGTCGGCCTCGAGGTAGCGACGGTCGGCCGCGGCGAGGAACAGATCGTCGAAATACGGGTCGATGCCGGTGTAGGCGGCGTTGCCGTGCGCGTCGGCGCGGTCGAGGTGCACGAACGCCGCGTCCAGGCGCAGTGCGGGCATCGCGATGAGCGTCTGGGTGCGGCCGTCACTATCTGCATATGGGGAGACGACGGTCTTCAGCTCGCCATCCCAGAAATTCGGCACGTCCGAGCCGAGGCCGGCGCGAATCGGCAGGAAGGGCAGACGGGCCGCGGCGGCCTCCAGGCCGCATTTGATCATGCCCTCGTCCATCTCGCGCACGGTGATTGCGCCGGCGGTGCGCGCCTTGGCGAACCACGGATCGTAGAACGGCGCGGAGTCCAGCGACACGAAGCCGTAGTAGGCCTTGGCCACCTTCCCGGCCTCGCAGAGCAGGCCGAGATCGGGGCCGCCGTAGGTCACCACGGTGAGATCCTTGACGTCGGAGCGAGCCAGCGCCCGCACCAGGGCCATCGGCTTGCGCCGCGAACCCCAGCCGCCGATGCCGATGGTCATCCCATCGCGCACCTCGGCGATCACGGCGTCAAGCGTCGAAGTCTTGTCCGTTGCCATCACTTTGCTCCTTTCGCTGACGATCCACTGTCGGCGACGAAGGCGTCACGATGTTCGTCGGCGACGCCGGCCAGGTTCAGCTCGTAGGTGTAGCGCTGCTCGAGCAGGTAGCTGTTCTTCACGTCGATCGGGTCGATGCCGTTGATCGCCGCCTTCGCGGCGCGGATGACGCGGGTGTCCTTGTCGGCGATCTTCCGGGCGACGTCGAGGGCCGCCTCGAGGAGTTCCGCGCGCGGGACGACGCGGTAGACCGAGCCGAACTGGTGGAGCTGCTGGGCGGTCGCATTCTGTGCGGTGTAGTAGAGCGTGCGCATCATGTGTTGCGGTACCAGCCGGGCGAGGTGCGTGGCCGCGCCGAGGGCACCGCGGTCAACCTCGGGCAGGCCGAACACCGCGTCGTCGGAGGCGACGATGACATCGGCATTGCCGACCAGCCCGATGCCGCCGCCCACGCAGAAGCCGTTGACGGCGACGACGACGGGTACCGCGCAGTCGTAGACGGCGGAGAAGGCGGCCGCGCAGCCCTGGTTGGCGGCGATGAGCGCGCCGAATCCGCTGGTGGCCTGCATCTCCTTGATGTCGACCCCGGCGTTGAAGCCGCGGCCTTCGGCGCGCAGGATCACGACGCTGGTGGTCGGGTCCGCGCCGGCGGCGAGAATCGTGTCGGCCAGTTCGAACCAGGCTGCACTGGGCAGGGCGTTGACCGGTGGGAAGTCGACGGTGACGGTGACGATCCCGGCGTCGTGGGACCCCGGTTCACCGCGGGTGGTCGTGATGGGCACGAGAAGCTCCTCGTCGTTGCGTCGATGCGTTGCTCGCGAAAGCGAACCAAGCAAATGCTTGGTTGTTTGGTAGAGTAGCACTCATGTCTGCAGAGCGTCATACCCCTTCCGGCGTCGACTTGGGTCTTGCCGGTGCGGTCGTCTTGATCACCGGCGGCGCGCGTGGTGTCGGCGCGGGAATTGCCGGCGTGCTCAACGGGCTCGGCGCAGTCCCCGTCATCTGCGGGCGCACTGCGCCAGATCCGAACGAGTCCGGCTTCGACTTCCACCCCTGCGATGTCCGCGACTCCGGCGCCGTGTCTGCGATGATCGCGGCCATCGTCGCCAAGCACGGCCGGATCCACGGCGTGGTGAACAATGCCGGTGGATCACCGTTCGCATTGGCCGCGGATGCTTCGGACAACTTCGCGCGCAAGATCGTCGAGTTGAACCTGGTTGCCCCGCTGGTCGTTGCTCGTGCCGCGCACGCCGTGATGTCGACGCAACCCGGCGGCGGTGCCATCGTCAACGTGTCCAGTGTCAGCGGGCACCGACCGTCGCCGGGCACCTCGGCATATGGTGCTGCGAAGGCCGGACTCGACAACCTCACGCAGAGTCTGGCTGTCGAGTGGGCGCCTGCGGTGCGGATCAACTCGGTGGTCTGCGGGCCGGTGCAGACCGAACTCTCCCATCTGCACTACGGCGACGACGACGGGATTGCGGCCGTCGGCAAGACGATTCCGATGGGGCGACTCGCTTCGCCCGCCGACATCGGGAACGCCGTCGCCTTCCTGCTGTCCCCGCTGGCCGCCTACGTCACCGGGTCGGCGCTGACCGTCCACGGCGGTGGCGAGAAGCCCGCCTTCCTCGCTGCCGGCAACGCCGACAACCGCGTTTGACCAACCCCATCTCTCGTCGAATCAAGGAGCATCCATGTCTGACCTGCTGAGCACCGACCGCGTCGTCATCGTCACCGGCGCGGGCCAGGGCATCGGCCGCGCCCATGCGCTGGCCTTCGCCGCCGACGGGGCCGCCGTCGTGGTGAACGACTTCAATGCCGACGCTGCGCAGGCGGTCGTCGACGAGATCGTTGCCGGCGGCGGCAACGCCGTCGCCGACGGCGCGGACGTCGCCGACTGGACGGCCGGTGCCGAGTTGGTGGCTACCGCGATTCGCGAATTCGGCGGGCTGGACACCGTGGTCAACAATGCCGGATTCCTGCGCGACCGGATGCTGGTGTCGCTGTCCGAAGACGAGTGGGACGCGGTCGTCCGGGTTCACCTCAAAGGGCACTTCGTCGTCTTGCGCCACGCCGCTGACTATTGGCGCGCGCAGTCCAAGGCCGGCGCGCAGCGTGCCGCTCGCGTCGTCAACACGTCGTCGGGAGCGGGCCTGTTCGGGTCGGTCGGGCAGGGCAACTACGCCGCGGCGAAGGCGGCGATCGCCGAGCTGACCATCCAGGCGGCCGCGGAGTTGGGCGGCTACGGTATCGCCGTGAACGCGATCGCCCCGGCCGCGCGCACCCAGATGACGATGGGTGCCGGCGAGGCGATGGCCGCGCAGATGGCGCCGCCGGCCGACGGCTCCTTCGACGCGATGGACCCGGCCAACATCTCCCCGCTGGTCGTGTGGCTCGGTTCGGCTGCTGCCGACGTGACCGGCCGCGTCTTCGAGGTCGAGGGCGGGACGATTACCCTCCTCGACGCCTGGCAGCGGGCCGCGTCACGCGACAAGGGCGCCCGGTGGGAGCCCGCCGAGGTGGGCGCCGTCGTCGACACGCTCGTCGCCGAGTCGCCGGCGCCCGTCCCGGTCTACGGCGCTCGTTAGGGCGAATATCGAAAGTGCCGGGATTCCGTCGCCAGGTAGACGATGAACCCCGGCACTTTCGCCGTCTGTGGGCTACGCGCCGCTGGGCCCGCGGACGACCATCGGGACACCGGGGAAGTAGGCCGCCATTTCTGAGCGCGACTTGCGCAGGGTGGCCATGCCATAGCCCTGCTTGCGGCGATCTGGGGTGATCCAGATGCGCACATCCACCTCGCCATCGTGCAACTCGGCCATGACCAGGCCAACCTTGGCGCTCTGCTCGGTCGCGACCAGCCAGACGGCCTCCTCGTCGTCGACGCGGTGGGCGGCGGCGGCGATTTCGGTGTCCAGGTCGCCGGCCGGGGCACCCGAACCATCGCCGGCGATCCCCTGTTCATCGGTGCGGACCTTGAACAGGTCGGCATCACTGTCCGGTGAGAACGGGCGCAGGTCGAGGGTGTCGCCGCTGGACGCGGGGCGCTCGGCGAGGGTGAAGGTCAGGGCTGAGTTGAGGTCGTCGAGTTCGGCCTGGTTGCGGCGGCGCTGGTCTTTGGTGAGTTGGTAGAAGGACATCCCGAGTACGGCTTCGGCGCCGAGCTTCGACTTGCCGAGCAGGGTCGCGATGGCGTCGACGGCGGCGGCACGGTTCTCGGCGTCGACGACAGCGTCGAGAACTTCGTGACGACGCTCGAGCGCGGTGATGAGCGCGTCGGTGATGTCGCGGCGGGCGGTGGTCTGGTCCAGATCGGTCATGTTGCCGATCGTAGTGCCGGAACGTTGTTACTGGTGAGTCTACTGAGGAGTAGCTTTCAAGACACAGAGATGTAACACGTTCCAGGTCGCAATCACGCACCGTACACCCGTGGTGAACAGCGAATAATAGCTGTGTGCTGTCCCAGAACTAGAACACGTCCTAGTCTGAAGTGATGACTGACATCGACCTCCTCCGCGGCGACATTCATCTCGGCGACTTTCTGGTGGCCGCGCTGCGCCGCCACCGTGACCGCAACGTGTTGCAGCTCGGCGACGTCGAGCTGACCGGTGCGGCGATGGCCGAGGCGATCAGTACCTACGTCCAGGCATTCGCAGCGGTCGGTGCCGGTTCCGGTACCCCCGTGGGGCTGCTCGCGCTCAACCGTCCCGAGGTGCTGCTGGTGATCGGCGCGGGTCAGACGCAGGGCTACCGTCGCACGGCACTGCACCCACTCGGATCCGCTGACGATCACGCCTTCGTCCTCGACGACGCCGGCGTGTCGACGCTGATCATCGACCCGATTCCCAAGTTCGTCGAGCGGGCCGCCGAACTACTGGCAAAGGTGCCCGGCCTCAAACAGGTCCTGACCCTTGGGCCCGTCCCGCCCGAACTCGCCGACGTCGGCACCGATCTGATCGCGGTGGCCGCCGAGTTCGATCCGCAACCGCTGCAGGCCGCCCGGCTGGCGCCGGACCACGTCGTCTCGATCACCTACACCGGTGGCACGACGGGCAAGCCGAAGGGCGTCATCGGCACCGCGCGCGCCATGTCCACCATGACCCAGATCCAACTGGCCGAGTGGGAATGGCCGGAGCATCCGCGCTTCCTCATGTGCACCCCGCTATCGCACGCGGGTGCCGCTTTCTTCACCCCGACGCTGATGAAGGGCGGCACGATGATCGTGCTCCCGGCCTTCGACCCGGCAGTGGTGCTCAAGACGATTGAGGAACAGCGCATCAGCGCGACAATGCTCGTGCCGTCGATGCTCTACGCGCTCATGGACCATCCCGATTCGCGTACGCGGGACCTTTCATCGCTGCAGACCGTCTACTACGGCGCCTCGCCGATCAACCCCGTGCGCCTGGCCGAGGCCATCGAGCGATTCGGCCCGATCTTCGCCCAGTACTACGGCCAGTCCGAGGCGCCCATGGTCATCAGCTACCTGCGACGCGACGAGCATGATCCGGCGCGGCTGGGTAGCTGCGGCCGGCCGTCGGCCTTTCTGCGCACTGCGCTGCTCGACGCGGACGGCAACGAGGTCGCGCGCGGCGAGCCCGGCGAGATCTGCGTTTCCGGCCCGTTGCTGGCCGGTGGATATTTGGGTCTGCCCGAGCAGACCGAGGAGACCTTCACGCCCGACGGTTGGCTGCACACCGGTGACGTCGCGCGGGAGGACGCCGACGGCTTCTGGTTCATCGTCGACCGCACCAAGGACATGATCGTCTCCGGTGGCTTCAACGTCTTCCCACGCGAGGTGGAGGACGTCATCGCCGAGCATGCGGCGATCGCCCAGGTCGGCGTCGTCGGTGCGCCCGACGAGAAGTGGGGGGAGGCGGTCACCGCTGTCGTCGTCCTGCGCGACGGTGTCGGTGCAACCGAGGAGGCGCGCAACGTGATCGCCGATGAACTCAAGGTCGCCGTGAAGGAGCGCAAGGGAGCGGTGCAGGCGCCCAAGCACGTGTACTTCGTCGACGCTCTGCCGCTCACCGCGCTGGGTAAGCCGGATAAGAAGGCGCTGCGTGCCAGGTTCTGGGAGGGCAGCGAACGCGGCGTCGGTTAATCCCCTGAGATCTGCGACTGGCCGGGTCGTACAGGGAGCCACTCCTTCGGAGCGCGAGTATTCGGCAGATCCCAAGGTGTCCGCTCAGCCTGCCGGGTGATGGGCGCCGAGTTGGTGACCGCTGTCGGCAAGCAAGGCGCCGATAGCGGTCGGGACCTCGCCGGTCACCGTGCGGCACATCGAGAAGGCGATCCGCGCGGCCTGCAACTTGGCCAGGTCGGCGTTGGGGCCGGCGTGCCGGTCGTCGACGGTCTGTTGCCAGATCTGCAGCCACCGCTCAAAGTGTGCGGCGCCCAGCTGCGCCTTCTCCTGCAGTTCCTTGTGCGGGACGAGCACGTTGCGCTTATAGGTCCCCTGCCGCAGGACGGTCTTGCACCAGAAGTCGGTGATGGCGGGAATGTGCTCCGCCAGATCCATCTGGGCGATGTCGACGAAGACCGGCCGCAGCAGGTCGTCGGCAAAGGCGCGCCGGTAGAAGTCGTCGAGAAGTGCAGCGACATCGTCCCGGTCGGCGAGGTCACCCACCTCCGAGCCGGTCATGCCTTCGACCCTACGCCGGTCAGGACTTTCCGACGGGGCAGCCGTAGTCGACGCCGAGACCCTTCACACCATTGAGCCAGCCCGACCGCACCCGCTTGATTTCGCTGACTCGGCTGATGTCGGGCATGACGTCGGCGATGGCGTTGAAGATCAGGCCGAGTTCCATCCGGGCCAGGTTGGCGCCGATGCAGAAGTGCGCGCCGTTGCCGCCAAAAGCCAAGTGCGGATTCGGGTCTCGGGTGATTGTGAAGGAGAACGGATCGTCGAAGACCTCTTCGTCGTAGTTGGCTGAGCTGTAGAACAGTCCGACTCGTTGGCCGGCGGCGATGTCGACCCCGCCGACCTGAGTGTCCGCGGTGGCGGTGCGTTGGAAGGCGTGCACGGGCGTGGACCAGCGCAGCACCTCGTCGACGGCGGTGGCCGTGGGACGATCGGCCTTGAACAGCTCCCACTGGTCGGGGTTGTCGAAGAAGGCGTTCATGCCGTGGCTGGTGGCATTGCGGGTCGTTTCATTGCCCGCGGTGATGAGCAAGATGACGAAGAAGCCGAATTCGATCTCGGTCATCGCCTCGCCGTCCTCGCCGGCCTGCACGAGGGTGGTGACGATGTCGTCGGTCGGATTCTTTCGACGATCCTCGGCCATCTGATACGCGTAGGCCATCAGCTCGGCGTTGGCGGTGATCGGGTCGAAGGGCTGGTCGGGATCGTCGCTGTTGATGATTGAGTCGACGAGCTGGTGAATGCGCCCACGGTCGGCCTCGGGTACACCGAGCAGGTCCATGATCGCTTTGAGTGGCAGGTGGATGGCCACGTCGTCGACGAAGTTCCCGGAGCCCTTGGCTAACGCCTCTTCGACCACCTGGCGCGCCGTCTCGGTCAAGGTGTCTTCGAGTGCGTGCACGGCGCGGGGGGTGAAGATCCGCGACACGATCTTGCGTAGACGGGTGTGCTCGGGCGGGTCGTGGTTGATCAGGAGGGCCTTGGTGAACTCGAGTTGCTCGGGCTCCATGTACTCGGGCAGGCGGACGATCGCGCCCTTGGCATTGGTCGACCACAGTCCGCTGTCTTTGGAGATGTCGCGGATGTCGCGGTGCTTGGAGATCACCCAGAAGCCGTCGTCACCGAAGATGGGGGTGAGGGTGGGCTGCTCATTCCACCAGACCGGGGCCGTCTTGCGGAGCTGGGCGAACTCGGCGACCGGCATCCCGCGTTCGAGTAGTTCGGGGTCGGCGAAGTCGAATCCCTTGCCGATCGGGCAGGTCTGTGCGGCTGCGGTCATGGCGGTCCTCCCGCGGGGTTGGCTGTGGTGACAGTCACCACACCATACACCAATACTCTGTATGTATGGTCGATGGTTTTGGTCGACGACCCGATAGGCTGAGGGCCCATGCGCACCCACGGCTGGGGCGGTCATCCGCCCATCGACGACGACGAGGCGGTCGCGCGCATCCTCGCCGCTACCCGCGCGGTGATCGACGCGAAGGGTGCGGCGACAAGTCTGACCGACGTCGCCCGCCACCTCGGGGTGACCCGCCAGACCGTGTACCGGTACTTCCCGAGCACCGTCGACCTGCTTGCCGCGACGGCGATGGGGGCGGTCGGCGGCCTCCTTGACCGCGTGGCCGCCGAATTGCGGGATTTCACCCGCCCCGACGAGGCGGTGGTACAGGGGTTGATTGCGGTGATGTCAGCGCTGGCCGATGACGCCTATGTCGGGCTCGTGCTGCGCGGCGACCAATTGAGCCTGCCCGTCGTCGGTGACTTCACCTCCGAGGTGGGGCGGGGCTTCGCGCGTTCGGTGATGGCGCGGATGGCCGTCGACTGGGCGTCCTGGGGTTTTGGGGAGAGTCAGCTCGCCGATATCGCCGACATCATCCTGCGGACGCTGCAGTCTCTCGTCCTCGACGATGGCAAGCGCGACGCCACGGAACTCACCGCGTTCCTCGATCGGTGGACGGGCGCAGCGATCCGAGAATTGAGCTCAGTCTCCTTGCCTACGCCGACGCACAGATGACGACGGGGATTTCGCGCTGCGTCCATGCGTCGTAGGCGTCGAAGTCGGCGTAGAGGTCGACCAGTCGCGGCCAGAGGTCGGCACGCTCTGCCGCGGACGCCGTCCGCGCCACCAGCGAGTACGTTTCCCTGCCAACCTGGATCGTCACCGCAGGATTGGCCTGCAGATTCAGGTACCAGGCCGGGTGCCGCGGCGAACCGCCCTGCGACGCGACGACGATGAATCGCTGCCCGTCGCGCAGATAGATCAGCGGTGCTGTCCGCGGCTCGCCCGACTTGCGGCCGATTGTCGTGAGCAGGCAGACCGGCGCGGGTTTGCGCAGGGCCGCGCCCACCCGCCAGGTGCCGCCGAGGCGGCCGCCCGTCGCCCGGTACAGCCGCGTGTTGAGGCGGGAACCGAGTCGGATGACGCGTGCAACGATCGGTGAGTCGAGTTGTGCCGGGCGGCGGGCGGCATCCATGGCGCTAGATCCGCTCGATGATGGTGCCGGTGGACAACGCGCCGCCGGCACACATGGTGATCAGCGCCGTCTCGCCGTCGCGCCGCTCCAACTCGTGTAGGGCGGTGGTGATCAGGCGCGACCCGGTGGATCCGACGGGGTGCCCCAGCGCGATGGCGCCGCCGTTGACATTCACCTTGTTCATGTCGGGGTTGTGCACGCTGGCCCAGCTGAGTACGACCGCCGCGAAGGCCTCGTTGACCTCGAAGAGGTCGAGGTCACCGATCGACATCCCGGCCTTGGCCAGTACTCGTTCGGTGGCCTGCACCGGGCCGTCGAGGTGGTAGTACGGCTCCGCGCCGACCAGTGCCTGCGCGCGCAGGCGGGCCCGTGGCTTGAGGCCGAGTGCCTTGGCTTTGTCCTCGTCCATCAGCAGGACCGCGGCGGCACCGTCGGAGATCTGCGACGAGGTGCCGGCCGTATGGCGGCCACCCTCGATGACCGGCTTGAGGCCGGCCAGCGACTCGGCGGTGGTGTCGCGCAGCCCCTGGTCGCGGTTGACGGTCAGCTTTTCGCCGGTCAGCTCGCCCTCTTTGGTGCGCTCGGGGGCGATGACGGTGAGGATTTCGCGGTCGAAGCGGCCCTCCGCCCAGGCCTGTTTGGCCAACTGCTGGCTGCGCAGGCCGAAGGCGTCGAGGTCGGCCCGGGTGATGCCGCGGCGGTCGGCGATCCGCTCGGCCGCGTCGAACTGGTTGGGCATGTCGATATCCCAGGACTCGGGGCGGCGTGGACCGGCGTTCTCGCCGACGTTCGCGCCGAGCGGTACGTGGCTCATTGCCTCGATACCGCAGGCGACGCCGACGTCGATGGTGTCCGTGGCGATCAGCCCCGCGATCAGGTGGTTCGCCTGCTGTGCGGAGCCGCACTGGCAGTCGATGGTGGTGGCGCCGGTCTGCCACGGCAGTCCGGCATGCAGCCAGGCGGTGCGGGTGACATTGTTGCCCTGTTCGCCGACCTGCATGACGCAGCCGCCGATGACCTGCTCGACGAGCTCGGGGTCGATCCCTGCGCGCTCGATGACGCCGCGTTGGGCCGCACCGAGGATCTCGGTGGCGTGCAGGCCGGACAGCCAGCCGTTGCGCTTGCCGATCGGCGTCCGCGCCGCCTCTACGATTACCGGGACACCCATGGTGATTCCTACTTCCGTTTGCTTAGGGACTTCAGACTCAAAACTAGAACAAGTTCTTGTTCGATGTCTATGCCTGTGGCAGAGTGAGGGCCACACGAAATTGGAACACGTTCCTGTCCGGTTGCAGTCCGGCCGGGACACTGTTGGAAGAGGTATTGACGTGACCCAGGCGAATGACACCGTGGTCTCGCAGGGAGACGACGCGGCGCAGTGTCCGTTCATGAGCGAAAAAGGCTGGGACTTCACCAGCCCCGCGCTCTTGGAGCAGGGTATTCCGATGGAGGAGTTCGCCTGCTTGCGCACGACTGCGCCGGTCTGGTGGAACGCGCAGGAGCCCGGCAAGGGTGGCGGCTTCACCGACGGCGGCTACTGGGTCGTCTCCAAGCACGCCGATATTCGCGACATCTCCAAGAACAACGATGACTGGTCGACCAACGCCAAGGGCGTCATCATGCGCTTTGAGGATGACATGCCGCCCGAGGCGATGGAGATCACCAAGGCACTGCTGATCAACCACGATCCGCCCGAGCACACCCGACTGCGCAAGGTCGTCTCCAAGGCGTTCACCCCCAAGGCCGTCCACGGCCTGGAGGAGGCGCTCGACGAGGCGGCGCGCAAGATCGTGCGGGAGGCGGCCGCGACGGGCCATGGCGACTTCGTCCACCAGGTCGCCGTCGACCTGCCGCTGATGGCGATCGCCGATCTCCTCGGAGTTCCGCAAGAAGACCGGATGAAGCTTTTCGACTGGTCGAACTCGATGATGAACGCCGACGACCCCGAGTTCACCACCCCGCCCGACGTCGCCTCCGCGGAGATTCTCGGCTACGGGTACAACATGGCCGAGGCCCGTCGCAAGTGCCCGGCCGAGGACATCGTCACCACGCTGGTCACCGCCGATATCGACGGGCAGTCGCTCGACGAGATCGAGTTCGGCTACTTCTTCATCCTGTTGACCGTCGCCGGCAACGAAACGACGCGTAACGCGATCACACACGGGATGAATGCCTTCCTCGACAACCCCGAGCAGTGGGAGATCTTCAAGCGCGACCGGCCGGCCACCGCCGTCGACGAGATCGTCCGCTGGGCGACCCCGGTCAACGCCTTCCAGCGCACCGCGATCCGGGACACCGAGATCCGTGGCGTGAAGATCAAGGAGGGCGACCGCGTCGGCATGTTCTACGGCTCGGCGAACTACGACGAAGAGGTCTTTGAAGACCCGTTCACCTTCAACATCTTGCGTGATCCGAACCCGCATGTCGGCTTCGGCGGCAACGGCTCGCACTTCTGTGTCGGCGCCAACCTGGCCCGCATGGAGATCAGCCTGATGTTCAACGCGCTGGCCGATCTCGTGCCCGACATCACCAAACTGGAGGCGCCGCGTCGCCTGCGGCACGGCTGGATCAACGGCATCAAGGAGTTGCAGGTCGACTACGGCACCGGTGCTAAGTGAGCACCCCTGCCTACCTGAACATCGACCGCGAGAATCACCCGGCCGTGTTGGCGGGTCATCGCTCGCGCGCGGCTGTTGAGGCCCGTGACAAGGACGCCTGGCTGGCCAACTTCGCTGCGAACGGTACCGTCGAGGACCCGGTCGGGCCGTCAATGTTCGACGAAGAGGGCACCGGCCACCGCGGCGCTCAGGAACTATCCGAGTTCTGGGATAAGACAGTGGGCACCACCGAGAAGATCGACTTCGAGTTCGACGAGGAGATCATCTGCGGCAGTGAGGTCGCCTACATCGGCAAGATCGTGACGCACATCGGCGGCCACATTTCCGAGTCCCGCGGCGTGTTCACCTACCGGGCCGACGCCGACGGCCACCTCGCCGCCCTGCGTGCCTTCTGGGAAGTCGAGAAGACCATACAGTCGCTGCGTCCGGCGTAGCCGACCGGCAAACTTCGTCCGAGATAGCGGTCGCTGAGGGGTGTATGCCCTAGCCGACCGCTATCTCGGACGAAGTTGTTTTCAGGTCGTCGGCTTGTCGGCGCCGACCAACCACATCGAGAAGTATTGCGACCCACCGCCATAGGCGTGACCAAGGGCCTTGCGGGCGTTGGGGACCTGGTGATCGCCGGCCTTGCCCATGACCTGAATCGCGGCCTCGGCAAACCGGATCATGCCCGATGCGCCAATCGGGTTCGACGACAAGACGCCGCCGGACGCGTTGACCGGGAGCTTGCCGCCTATCTCCGTTTCGCCGGCCTCGGTCAGTTTCCAGCCTTCGTTCTGGGGCATGAAACCGAGGTTCTCGAGCCACATCGGTTCGAACCAGGAGAAGGGCACGTAGATCTCGGCGGCATCGATCTCTTCGAGTGGATTGGTGATGCCGGCGGCCTTCCACAGCGCCGCCGACGCATCCCGCCCGGCCTGCGGACTCACCACGTTGCGGTGCGCGTAGTTCAAGGGTTCGGTACGCATCGCGGTCGCATGGATCCAGGCCACCGGATTGCCGGCGGCGACGGCTGAGTCTGCCACCTCCTCCGCGCCGATCACCACCGCGCACGCGCCGTCGGAGGAGGGGCACGTCTCATCGAATCGGATTGGGTCCCACAGCATCTGGGACTCCATGATCTTCTCGACGGTCACGTCCGGCTGATGCAGATGGGCCAGCGGGTTCGTTGCTCCGTTGCGCCGGTCTTTGGCGGCCACGATTGCACCGACATGCGGCGGCGCACCGGATCGTCGGATGTAGGAGCGGACGTGGGGGGCGAAGAATCCGCCTGCGCCTGCGCCGACCGGCTTGGTGAACGGCACCGGGATCGACAGCGCCCACATCGCGTTCGACTCGGACTGCTTCTCCCAGGCGACGGCGAGTACGCGCTGGTGGATCCCCGCGAAGACGAGTGACGCGGCCAGGTTGGCCGTCGATCCGCCCACCGAGCCGGCGGTATGCACGCGCAGGAGCGGCTTGCCG
This sequence comes from Gordonia sp. UBA5067, assembly GCF_002414845.1. Classification (GTDB taxonomy): domain Bacteria; phylum Actinomycetota; class Actinomycetes; order Mycobacteriales; family Mycobacteriaceae; genus Gordonia; species Gordonia defluvii. The sequence continues at coordinate 54,459 of NZ_DIAX01000045.1, forward strand.
ACGGCACCGAGCGCCTCGGCCATCGCGAACTCGGGGATCATTGCGCCTTCGAACAGGTCTGGTGCCTTGCCCACGACGATGGCGTCGATCTCGTCAATCGTCACATTGGCGTCGGTCAACGCGCGATCGATCGCTTCGCGACACATACCGGCCATCGTGACGTCGTGACGCTTGGCCACGTACTTGGTCTGCCCGGTGCCCAGTACCGCGGCGCGATTGAGGTGGCCCATCAGCGTTGTCCCCCAGAGGTCAGTTCACTCGCGGCCGCCAGGGTGACGACCATGTTCTGCTGCAGCACCGGTCCGCCGGACGCATGGGCGACGGCGGTCTTCGCGTCGCCGGTCAAGATGGCGTGCGCGGCGTAGCCGATGCGCTGCAATCCGGCCGAGAACAGTGAGTTTCCGGTTAGCGCCCCGCCGGATGGGTTGATCCGGACCGATTCGGGCAGGCGGAGTGCCTGTCGCACGATCAGCTCTTCGTGCGTGACTGCCGCGTGGATTTCGGCGACGTCCACCGAGCGGCTCCGATCGCCGAAGGCGTGGTCGCCGGCCAGCTCGGTCGACGGTGAGATGGTCAGGTCGCGCGCACCGAAGTTGGGCGAGTCGATCCGGTGGTCCCAGCCGGTGATGAAGGCCGGGTTGGCGACCAGTTCGCGCGCCCGCTCCTCGCTGGCGAGGATGACGGCCGCGCCGGCATCGGTGTACGGCGCGATGTCATGGGCCCGGAGCGGATTTGCGACATAGTCGGCAGCGAGCAACTCGTCGACCGGCCGGCCGGAGGTGCGGGCCGCGACGGCGGCCATGTCGGCTTCGCTCCACGCGCCTGAATCCACCCCGGCCCGCGCCTGCAACGCGCTGAGCGAACTCGCGCGCGGCCACAGGGGGGCCACGGTGTATGGGTCGGTCTGCAAGGCGAGCGTCAGGTCGACGTCGGAAGCGCTGGACTTGCCGAAGCCATAGGCCAGTGCGGTCTCGACCTCGCCGGTGGCAATCTTGACGTAGGCCTCGTATGCCGCCCACGCCGCGTCCATCTCCAGGTGCGACTCGTTTATCGGCGGCATCGCGCCGATTGAGTCGATCGCCGAGATGAACGAGAATGCCCGCCCCGCAAGGTAGTCCGACGATCCGCTGCACCAGAAGCCGATATCGGTTCGGGTGATTCCGAGGTCGGCGTAGAGCTTGTCGAAGCACGGGATCAGCATTTCGACACCGTTGGTGGTGCCGGGGGAATCAGTGACATTCGGGCTGTGCGCGAAGCCGACGATTGCGATCCTTCGAGGCGTCATCACACGTACTCCTGGTAGCTGTCGTAATCGGCGTCGGGCTCGCCGGTCGGACGGAAGTGACTGATGTTGCCCATCGAGTGCTCCCACTGGTCGTCGGGAAGCCAGACCGCCTTCACTCGCATTCCCATCCGGACCTCGTCGGCGGGGCAGTCCAGGATCAGGTGCAGGAACGGGATGTCGGTGCCGTCGATCAGGACGTACGCCGCCACATAGGGCGGCTTGATCTTCTGGCCCTGGAATGGGACGTTGACGATGCAGAAGGTGGTGACGATGCCGGTATCGGGCAGATCGACATACTCGGCGGCGGGGGCGCCGTCGGCGGGGCTGACGTCGCGGGGCGGGAAGTAGACGCGCCCCTCGTCGACGCCGGCGGCCATCCGGTTGCCGATCAGCTTGCCCCGCGCCATCCCAGCCAGGTACACCGACTCGGCTTCTGAGGCCGAGTGGGTGATCGCGGTGGCGATCGGCGTGGTGACGATGACGTTGCCGTCGGTTTCGCCGGGCAGTCCAGCGGTGTTGGCGGGTGCTTCGGCCGCGACGTCGCCCGGCTCGAAATGTCTGATGTCGGTGATCAGTCCGGTGCGCGCCGCGCGCCATACCGCCCGCACGCGCATCCCGGTGCTCATGGCGCCGGCCGACGGTGCGAGCACGGCGTGCAGCAGCGCGGTGTCGGCGCCGTCGAGGCGGATTAGGGCCCAGGCGAACGGCGCGGCGGCGGGCTGTGCCCCGGCGGGACTGGATTCCCACGTCCAGCCGGTCACGGTGCCGACGGCACCGACCTCGACCAGGTCGGTCGAGAGCCGGCCGGTCGCCGGGTCGAATTCGACGGGGGGAGCGTAGATTCTGCCGTCTGCGCTGCGCGAGCCCAGGATGCGGCCGGCGCGCAGTGCGAGGGCGAACTGAGATAGGACCGGGCCCAGCGACCGGGTGTAGTCGAAGTTGTTGGTCAACGGTGCAGACAGGATCGTCGTGGTGGGTGCGGGCACCTCCGCGACGGGATCAGTGATCGGGCTTGTGCTCACAAACTCCACTAGAACACGTTCTAATCTTGGAGCGCAAGGAACAGTTGAAACCGTGCTCTTCCGGCCTGAACCTGTTCTACTCTTACTTCCCGGTGAAGACGGGCTTCTCCTTATTGACAAACGCCCGTGGCCCGATCTTCGCGTCGGCGGACTCGAAGACGGCCTTGCCGAGTTCGGCGTCGATCTTGAAGGCCTCCTCCTCGTGCATGCCTTCGGAATCTCGGATCGTCTTGAGGATCGCCTGTACGGCCAGCGGGCCGTTGGCGGCGATCTGCCCGGCGAGCTCCAGCGCTTTGTCGAGCGCCGCACCGTCCGGCACCACATGCCCGATCAGGCCGTACTCGAGAGCCTCCGCGGCACTGACGTGCCGACCGGTCAGCAGGATGTCGCAGGCGACGGTGTAGGGAATTTGGCGGACGAGGCGGACCGCGCTGCCGCCCAGCGGGAACAAACCCCACCGCGCCTCGGAGACCCCGAACTTGGCGCTCTCGCCGGCGACCCGGATGTCGGTGCCCTGCAGGATCTCGGTGCCCCCGGCAATGGCCGGGCCCTCGACCGCCGCGATCAGCGGCTTGGTCAGGCGGCGTCCCTTGAGTAGCGCCGGCAGCCGGGTCAGATCCCAGCTGCTCTCGGTGGCGAAGCGATCGCCGGGAGCGGTCTTGTTCATCGACTTGAGGTCCGCGCCCGCGCAGAAGTAGCCGCCGGCGCCGGTCAGGACCGCCACCCGGATATCGGGATCAGCGTCGACGGTGTCCCACGCCTGCTCCATGATCGCCATCATCTCAGTCGACAGCGCGTTGCGTGCTTCCGGCCGGTTCATGGTGACGATCAGCGTGTGGCCGCGCTTTTCGACGAGGCACTCCGGTTCACGTTCGGTGGTGGTGGTGGGCATCGATGCTCCGATTGGCGCGGGGTTCGGAAAATGCTTGCATGGAACAGTAACACGTTCTAGTTTCAAGGGGTGGCCTTTACCATTGCCGACCTGATCGAGCATGCCGTGGACTTGATGCCCGAGCGTGTCGCGCTCGAGTCCGGGGAGCTGTCGCGCACCTACGCCGACCTCGAGGAGCGCGCGAACCGCCTTGCGCACGCACTCCTCGACGCGGGAGTAAAGCCCGGCGACGCGGTAGGCCTGTACAGCAGAAACACCATCGAGGCCGTTGAATCGATGCTCGCCATCTTCAAGGTGCGCGCCGTGATGGCAAACGTCAACTTCCGGTATGTCGAAGCCGAACTCGAGCACATCTTCACCGACTCCGGCATGACCGTGTTGATTCACGAGGACCACTACACCGACCGTGTCTGCAACACGTTGCAGAACTGCTCCACATCGATTACCCATCGGATCGTCATCGGCGGGTCCGGGGACTCGCCGCGCGAATGCGGCGGCGAGCGGGCGCAGGGCGTCGTCGTCCAGTCGTTCGAGGATGCGATCGCCGCGTCGTCGGCCGAGCGGGACTTTTCCGAGCGGGCCGACGACGACCTCTACCTCCTCTACACCGGCGGCACCACCGGGAAGCCAAAGGGAGTGGTCTGGCGCCAGGAGGACGTCTGGCGAGTCCTCGGCGGCGGAATCGACTGGTACTCCGGGGAACCGGTTGCCGACGAGTGGCAGCTGGCCAAGGCAGGCGCCGAGGGGGGGCAATTGGTGCGCTTCCCCGTCCCCCCGTTCATCCACGGCGGATCGCAATGGGCCATCTTCCAGTCGTTGTTCGCGGGCGGCAAGGCCGTCGTCTATCCCGACTTCGACGCGCGGCAGGTATGGCAGATCATTGAGCGTCACGGTGTCAACGTCGTCTTCATCACCGGCGACGCGATGGGCCGCCCCATGATCGAAGCCTTCGAGGCCGGCGACTACGACGCGTCGACGCTGGTGTCGGTAGCCTCCTCAGCGGCCCTCTTCTCGCCCACGGTCAAGGACCGCTATGTCGCTGCCTTCCCGAACGCGGTGATCGTCGACGCGATCGGCTCCTCGGAAACCGGCTTCGGTGGGATGAGCGTCGTCGTCAAGGGGGAAAGCCACGTCGGCGCACCACGGGTGAAGGCCGATCCGGAGACCCACGTACTGCGGGCCGATGGCACGGCCGTCGAGCCGGGTAGCGGGGAGGTCGGGATGCTCGCCCGTTCGGGCCACGTACCCCTCTGCTACCACAACGATCCAGCGAAGTCCGCCGCAACTTTCGTCGACTACGCCGGAGTCCGGTTCTCCCTGCCCGGCGACTTTGCGACCCTCGAGGCCGATGGCACCATCACGATGCTCGGGCGCGGTTCGGTATCGATCAACTCCGGCGGCGAGAAGGTCTTCCCGGAAGAAGTCGAAGCCGCACTCAAAGGCCATCCCGATGTCTTCGACGTATCGGTCGTCGGCATTCCCGACGAACGGTTCGGTCAGCGGGTCGCCGCGGTGATCGCCGGTCGTGACGGCGCCCGGCCCTCACTCGCCGGGTTGGGCGAGGTCGTGCGGACCGAACTCGCCGGGTACAAGGTGCCGCGCGCCCTCTGGTTCGTGGACGAAGTCAAACGCTCACCGGCGGGTAAGCCCGACTACCGGTGGGCGGCGTCGATCACCGATTCGCGTCCCGCCGACGAGGCCGAATAGGTTCATTCCCCCCTTGCAACGACGTCAGGAATCACCGTGAAGACCCAGCTCAGCGAGCGTTTCGGCATTGAGTACCCCATCTTTGGATTCACCCCCAGCGAGGATGTCGCCGCCGCGATCAGTCGTGCCGGTGGCCTTGGCGTGCTGGGCTGCGTGCGGTTCAACGAGGCCGACGAGCTCGACGCAGCCCTTGACCGGATGCGTGAGCTGACCGAGGGTAAGCCCTTCGGTGTTGACGTCGTCATGCCGGCGAAGATTCCCACAGAGGGTTCCAAGGTCGACCTCGATGCGATGATCTCGCCCGAGCACCGGGCGTTCGTCGAGCGCACCCTCGACGACCTCGGCGTGCCTCCGTTGCCCGACGGCAGCCGGATCAATACCGGGGTGCTGGGCTGGCTGCACTCGGTCGCTCGCAGCCATGTGGACGTGGCGATGAAACATGCCGGCAAGTACGGACAGATCAAGCTGATCGCCAACGCCTTGGGATCGCCACCCGACGATGTCATAGCGCTCGCCCACCAGAACGGCGTCGCCGTCGCGGCCTTGGCCGGCGCCACCGAGCATGCGCGCCACCACGTGCAGGCCGGCGTCGACATCGTGATCGCGCAAGGGTATGAGGGCGGCGGTCACACCGGTGAGGTGACTTCGATGGTGCTGTGGCCCGAAATCGTCGATGCCGTGGGGGACACCGCGCCGGTGCTGGCGGCGGGCGGGGTCGGGAGTGGGCGGCAGATCGCCGCCGCGATCGCCCTTGGCGCCCAAGGGGTTTGGATGGGGACCTACTGGTTGACGGCGGCCGAGTACAAACTCGGGGCGAGGGGCGACGGACCGTCCACGGTCCAGGAGGCGCTACTCAAGGCCACCTCGCGCGACACGGTGCGCCGGCGGATCTACTCCGGGAAGCCGGCGCGGCTCCTCAAGACGAAGTGGACCGACGCGTGGGATGCGCCGGATGCGCCGGAACCGCTGCCGATGCCGTTGCAGAACCTGCTCGTCGGGGAGGCACACGCGCGCATCTCATCGTCGGATGATCCCGAGGTGATCGCCATGCCGGCGGGGCAGATCGTCGGGCGGATGAACGCGATCACCCCAGTCGCAGAACTGATCACCGATCTGGCCGCGGAATATGAGGCGGCCGTCGCCCGGCTGGACGCCACGTTGTAGTCGTTGCCGGATCCATCGGCCCGGCCGCGCCGCCGATGTGATCGAATTGAGTTCGAGCGGTGCCGAGGGCTTCTCCGGCGGCGCACCTGGCGGAAGGATTCTCGTGGCGTGGTCGACAGCGCAGATTGGTGACCAGTCCGGGCGCACGGTGGTCATCACCGGGGCGAACGGCGGATTGGGCGAGGTGGTGACACGAGTTCTCGCCGAGCGCGGGGCGACGGTCATCATGGCGTGCCGGGATACGAAGAAAGCGGAGTTGGTTGCCGAAGGCATCTCCGGTGACGTGCGGCCCAAGTCGCTCGACCTCGCAAATCTTGCTTCGGTGCGGGACTTCGCCGCTCGGATCGGCGACTTTGACGTGCTGATCAACAACGCCGGGCTGATGAACCTACCGCTCAAGCGCACGGCGGACGGCTTTGAGATGCAGTTCGGCGTCAACCATCTCGGCCACTTCGCGCTGACCGGGCTGCTGCTCAACCAGATCGCCGATCGCGTCGTCACCGTCGCCAGCATCGCGCACCGGCAGACGCCGAAGCTGTGGATCGACGACCTCAATTACGAGCACCGTCGCTACCAGCGAAACCTTGCCTATGCGCAGTCGAAGCTGGCCAATCTGATGTTCGCCCGCGAGTTGCAGCGCCGACTCGACGAGGCCCGATCGCCACTGCGCTCCTACGCGGTGCACCCCGGGGTGTCGGGCACCGACCTGTTCACCCGCACCGAGACGCCGATTGACTTCTTCGGGAAGGGTTTCGCCTCGGTTTGGGGTCACCGGCCGACCAAGGCCGCTGAATCAATTCTCTTCGGCGCCACCGAGCCCGACGCCGATCCCCATCTGTACTGGGGGCCCACCGGCGGGCTCGGGCAGTCCCGCGGCCCGGTGCGCTCGGCGCCGTCGTCAAAGCTCTCGGAAGACCGGGACCTATGGCGGCGGCTGTGGGACGCGTCGGAGGCGATGACCAACGTGACCTATCGGCTGCCGCGGCCGGTCGACGAAGCCGCCCGATAGTTCGGCCATGGGTGCACCACTGGTGGTCGCGACGATTGACCATATTCAGAGTTGGACGATCAACCGGCCGGAAGTGGGCAACGCCATCACCGGCGCCGATGTCATCGAGGCCATTGAGACAGCAGTCGACGCCGCCAACGAGGATGCCGATATCCGCGCCGTAGTCCTCACCGGCGAGGGCCGGATCTTCTCCGCCGGTGGCAACGTCAAGGAGATGGCCGACCGGCAGGGCATGTTCGGCGTCGACGAGCGCGCCAAACGGCGGGCCTACGTCACCGGCATTCAGCGCATCCCCCGGGCGCTGAAGGGTCTGGAGGTACCGATCATCGCGGCGGTCAACGGTGCCGCGATCGGGGCCGGACTGGATCTGGCGCTGATGTGCGACATCCGAATCGCATCGGATCGCGCGTCGTTCGCAGAGAGCTTCGTGTCGCTCGGCCTCATTCCGGGTGATGGTGGAACATGGTTCTTGCCGCGTGCCATCGGGTGGGAGCGCGCGGCCGAAATGACGTTCACCGGCGATCGGATCGATGCCGCCACCGCGCTTGAGTGGGGGTTGGTCAGCCGAGTCGTCCCGCATGACCGCCTGCTCGCCGACGCCGATGAGTTGGCCGGGAGGATTGCGAAAAATCCTGGTGAAGCACTACGGATGGCGAAGCGACTGCTGCAGGAGTCGCAGGCGGGATCGCTGGACTCGGTGCTGGGGATGGCTGCTGCGATGCAACCGCTGGCGCACTTGGATCCCGAGCATGAGGTACGGATCGCGAAGTGGCGGACGGACTGAACCCGACCGGCGGGCCGGGCACGCTCGGCCAGATTCTGGGCACGCTCGGCCGTTAGGCGGGGGAGGTCGGCCGGTACCGGCCGGCGACCCGGGACCAGTCGGGATCGGTACGGGCCCCCCGCAACGAGGCGCGGACGGTCTTGAAGGTCGCGGTCTGCGGCAGGCTGTCGACGATTCGGACGTGCAACGGCCATTGTTTGGGGCCGAGGTCGGGTTGGGCGGCAAGAAAGTCGGTGAGCGCATCGGCGGTCAATTCTGGCGCGACGAGGGCGGCCCACAGGTCATCGCCGATCGGTGCCGGCAGGCCGTAGACCGCGGCCCGGTGGATCGCCGGACACCGCAGCAGGATCGCCTCGATCGGCGCGGTACCCATGTTCTCCCCGTCGACGCGGACCCAGTCGCCGAGGCGGCCGGCGAATCGCACGTAGCCGTCGTCGCCGACCCAGCCGAGATCGCCGGTGCGGTACATGCCGCCGCGCATCCGCTCGGCGGAGGCCGCGTCATCGCGGTAGTACCCGTCAAATAGTCCGGGCCCGGAGGTGTTGACGATCTCGCCCACCTCGCCGACGGGCATGGGTGCCAGCGTTGCCGGATCGACGACGGCGATCGGGGCGAGTAGTGGGCCCAGTGCGTCGGCCGGAGTGTCGGGGGTGCGCGAGATTGAGACACCGGCCTCGGTGGAACCGAACCCGTCGACCACCGTGCATTCGAAACGCTGTGCGAAAGCCGTGCGATCAGCGGCGCTCGCCTCGCTGCCGTACATGATGCGCAAGCCATTGTCGGCGTCGTCATCGGCCGGGGGGACAGCGAGGATGTAGTGCAGCGGCGTCCCGACATAGTTGGCGTAGGTGACTCCGTACCGGTGCAGGTCGTCGATGAAGCCGCGTGCGGAGAATGCCGGCCGCACCACGATCGATGCCCCGGCAGCCACGGCGACGGCCCAGCCGGCGACGGTCGCGTTGGAGTGGAACAGCGGCATCGAGAGGTGGGCCACGTCGTGCTCGCCGAGCCCGAATCGATCGGCAAGCATTGCCGCCGGGGCGGCGAACTTGCGCTGGCTGCACCGCACCGCCTTCGGGTGGCCCGTGGTTCCCGACGTGAAGATCAACATGATCAGCTCGTCGGGATCCCGCCGAGGTACCGCGACCTCATCAGGAACATGTTGTGCGGCAACGAGTTCCAGCCATTGTCGACTCTCGATCTCGACAATGGGCACGGGCAGGTCCAGCCCGGTGAAGAGTTCGGTCGTCGTAGCATCGGCGAGGACGAACTGGCAGTCGGCGATCGTCACGTCGCGCGCCAGCGCGTCGCCGCGCCGCGTCGTGTTCAGACCGACGACGACGAAGTCCGCAAGCACCGCGGCCGCCAGCAGTGCGCAGTACTCGATCGAATTGGCGCACGCCACCCCGACGTGCGGCGGCCGATCGGGGGTGAGTCGACCGCGGACGGCGGCCGCCCATCGCGCGGCATCGCGCAGGTGATCGCGCCAGCAGACATAGCGGTCGCCGCAGTGCAGTCCGCGATCGGTGACCCCGGTCAGCGGCGCCAGCAACTCCGACAACGAGCGTTCGTCGGTGACCGAGGGCATGGGCGGTGGTCGCTTCGGGCCGTCAGTCGGACTCGGCCGCGATGCGGTCGCCGAGGCGGGCGAGGATCGCGGGTTCCCCGGCCAGAGCGAATTCGTTCTGCTTTGCGCGCAGGAAGTAGCGGTGCACCGGGTGCGAGGTGTCGAGTCCGACGCCGCCGTGGACGTGGATGGCGGTGTGTCCAACCCGGTGCCCGGCCCGGCCGGTCCAGAATTTGGCGGTGTCGATGGCCGCGCCGGCTTCGATTCCCACGGACAGTAGCCAGGCTGCCTGGGTCGTGGTCAGGAGCAGGCCCTGCACGTCGATATAGGCATCGGCGAGTCGCTGGGCGACAGCTTGGAACGAACCGATCTTTCGGTCGAACTGTTCCCGCTCACGGGCGTAGTCGGCGGTCTGCCGCAGGGCCTCGTCGAGAATCCCGCATTGTTCGGCGCAGGCTGCGAGAGTCAGCCGATCAACCAGTGCGGCAACAGCTTCGGCCCCGTCGACGACGATTACGGCGGGCGGTGCGGCCACCCCGGCGAAGTCCACCTGGGCCGTTGGCAGCAGGCCGGTCGAGGGGGTCGGGGTGATCCTCAGCCCGGGAGCATCGGCGTCGATGAGAACCGCGACCGGGCCGGCTTGGCCCTGGGCCGTGACCAGGAAGGCGTCGGCGGCCTTCGCGAAGGCGACGTTGACCTTGGTGCCGCGCAGGACCCCGTCGGTCAAGCTCGTCGCCGCGGGCGCGGCCGGGTCATAGCCGAGGTCCTCGTCGACGGCGGCCGCGATGACCGCACCGCCGCTCCCAACGCGGGCCAACCAGTTCTCGCGCGCCTCGCCAGCCCACCCGGCGAGAGTGGGGAGGACGGCGATCGCCGTCGACGCGAAGGGGACGACGCCGAGTCCGCGCCCGACCTCGGTCGCCACCGCGACGGTGTCCACGGCTGATTGTCCGCCGCCGACGCCGGCGAGGTCCGCGGGGAGTTCCAGCCCGATGAGGCCCGCGGCGCCCAGCGCCTGCCACAGTGCGGTGTCGATCGGCGCGTTCGCCGACTCCAGTTCTGCGACGCGCTCGGGGGTGGACAGCTTGGTGACGATGCTCCGGGCCAGTCGGGTCAGTTCCGCGGTGGTCTCATCGGTGGTGAAGTCCATGTCCGCACTCCTATCGTCGGTACGGCTGGCCGAGGGCGAGCATGGCGATCATGTCGCGCTGGATCTCATTGGTGCCGCCGCCAAAAGTCAGGATGAGTGACGAGCGCTGGAACCGCTCCAACCGCCCGAGCAGGTGCGCCCCGGTCGAGCCCGGCCGCAGCGTGGCCGCCGGGCCGATGACCTGCATGAGCAGCCGGTATGCCGCGGTGGCGAACTCGGTGCCGTACACCTTGGTCGCCGATGCGTCAGCCGGACTCGGCGCCTCCCCGGAACTCGCCTGTGAGGCGATTTTCCAGTTGATCAGCTTGAGGAACTCCACGCCCGCGTGCACTCGGGCCAGATTGGCCCGCACCCACGCGGTGTCGATGACGCGCGCACCGGCGGGGGTCATCGTCTGTTGTGCCCACTGTGCCGTCTCGCGCAGCGCCGTCTGGATCGGCGCCGCGCTGCACAGGGCGACGCGCTCGTTGTTGAGCTGGTTGGTCACCAGCGACCAGCCGCCGCCGAGCTCGCCGACCAACGCTGACTTGGGCACCCGCACATCCTGGTAATAGGTTGCGGAGGTATCGACGCCGGCCATGGTGTGCACGGGGGTATAGCTGAATCCCGTCGCCGTGGTGGGTACCGCGAGCATCGAAATGCCTTTGTGTTTCGCGGCGGTGGGGTCGGTCCGGCATGCCAGCCATACGTAGTCGGCGTAGGGGATCAGGCTGGTCCACATCTTCTGACCGTTGATGACGAACTCGTCGCCGTCCTCGGCTGCGTTGGTCCGCAGCGCTGCCAGGTCGGTGCCGGCGCCCGGCTCGGAATAGCCGATGGAGAAGTGGAGTTCGCCGGCGGCGATCTTGGGCAGGAAGAACTTCTTCTGTTCATCGGTGCCGTACGCCATGATCGTCGGCGCCACGGAGTTGATGGTCAGAAAGGGAACGGGGGCGCCGGCGATGGCGGCCTCGTCGGTGAAGATCAACTGATCCATCATCGACCGGTTGCCGCCGCCGAACTCTTCGGGCCACCCCAGCGCGAGCCAGCCGTCGGTACCCATCTGGCGGACCACCTCGCGGTAGGCGTCGCCTTCGCCCACCTCGCCGCCGGCTGAGGTGAGTGCCGCACGGCGTTCGGGGGTCATGAGCGTGCTGAAGTAGGCGCGCAGCTCCCGGCGCAGCGCCTCCTGCGATTCGGAGTAGGCGATGCGCATCGCGATCCAGCTTTCGATTGGGGGGGTCACTCGCTTGTTTCTGTAACACGTTCTAACCTGAATCTAATGGGTTCGTCAACCGAGGCGATCCCCGAGGAGAGGAGTGGTGCGATGCGCATCAGTTGTGACTTCGACCTGTGTGAGTCAAATGCGATCTGCGTCGGGATGGCGCCGGACGTGTTCGAACTCGACGATGACGATTACTTGGTTATCCTGCAAGAAGACATCCCGGTCGGGCGTGCCGAAGAGATGCGGCAGGTGGTGGCCAGCTGCCCCAAGTCGGCTTTGACGCTGCACGAATAGACGCACCGCCAATTTTTGGGGGTGTCGGCCCGCGTCTCGCTGCGAACCTGTATGGTGCCTGAAACAGGTTCTAGTTTTGCTGTCCGGTGCGTTGACTGGGACGGGCGGAACAGATTCAGCGAAATCGATGTAGCGGAGGACAAGCGTGAGTGAATTGCTGGCTGGCCGCGTCGCGGTCGTCACCGGCGCCGGAGCAGGTCTGGGCCGGGCCGAAGCCATCGGTCTGGCGCGCGCCGGTGCGACGGTGATCGTCAACGATCTCGCAGCGGCCCTGTCCTCGAGTGACGTGCTCGACGAGATTGCCGCCGCGGGCACTCGTGGTGTCGCGGTGGCAGGCGACATCTCGGCGTCGGAGACGGCGGCGGAGATCATGCGAACCGCCACCGAGGACCTCGGCGGGCTGGACATCGTCGTCAACAACGCCGGCGTTGTACGCGACACGATGCTGTTCAACATGACCGACGACGAGTGGGACCTGGTGCAACGGGTCCATCTGCGCGGCCACTTCCTGCTCAACCGCAATGCTGCCGCCTATTGGCGTGAGCGGGCCAAGCGCACCGACGGCACCACCTACGGCCGGTTGATCAATACCTCGTCGGAGGCGGGTCTGCTCGGGCCGCCCGGCCAGGCGAACTACGCGGCGGCGAAGGCCGGTATCACCGCGCTCACCATGTCGGCCTCACGGGCGCTCAGCCGGTACGGCGTCACGGCGAACGCGATCTGCCCGCGCGCGCGCACCGCGATGACCGCCGATGTGTTCGGGGACGCTCCGGCCGACGGTGTCGATCCGCTGTCGCCCGAGCACGTCGTCAAACTTGTCAACTATCTCGCCAGCCCGTCGGCGTCGGCGGTCACCGGCCAGTTGTTCGTCGTTTACGGGCCGAAAGTTACGCTCATGGCTGCGCCGGAGATCGCCGAGGTCTTCGCCGCGGGTGGGGACGACTGGTCCGGGGATGAACTGGAAGAGACGCTGAACAGCTATTTCGGTGCCCGTGACCCCCAGGTGGGCTTCTCGGCCAACGCCTTGATCAACTGACTAACGATTAAGTACAACGCATGATAGGTTCGCCAAAGCCTATGGGGGAGGGAGTGTCGGTGCTCACAAAGCTGTCCACGCCGTTCGCGGCTTTCGGCGACTTTTTTGCGCTCACCACCGAGGCCAGTCGCGAACTCTTCCGCCGCCCCTTCCAGTGGCGCGAAACTGTCGAGTGCTCGTGGGCCATCGCGCGCGTCTCCATGGTTCCGACGTTGCTCGTGGCGATCCCGTTCACCGTGCTGGTGAGTTTCACGCTGAACATCCTGCTGCGCGAGATCGGCGCGCAGGACTTGTCCGGAGCGGGCGCGGCCCTGGGCACCATCACCCAGATCGGCCCGATCGTCACCGTGCTGATCGTCGCCGGCGCCGGTGCCACGGCGATCTGCGCCGATCTCGGCGCCCGCACGATCCGCGAAGAGATCGATGCGATGAAGGTACTGGGCATCAATCCGATTCATCGGCTGGTGGTCCCGCGCGTGGTGGCCTCGACGGGTGTCGCGCTGTTGCTCAACAGCCTGGTCTGCACCATCGGCATCGGCGGCGGATTCGTGTTCTCGGTCTACCTCCAGGACGTCAATCCCGGTGCATTCCTTGCGAACCTGACCCTGCTGACCGGCTTGGGAGAGTTGATGATCTCGATGGTCAAGGCCGCACTCTTCGGCCTCTTCGCCGGCCTGGTCGCCTGTTACCAGGGGCTCAACGTCTCCGGTGGCGCGAAGGGCGTCGGTGACGCCGTCAACGAAACGGTCGTCTACTCGTTCATGGCCCTGTTCGTCGTCAACATCGTGGTGACGGCGGTTGGACTGACGGCGACGGGGAGCTGACCATGGTCCTGCCAACGGCGACCTATCTCCGGCGCACCCGCGTCGCGCTCAAGCGCTCCGGTGACAGCTGGGCGCAGATCGGCGACCAGGCGCTGTTCTACTGGGACAGCATCGCCTCGATCCCGCGGGCCCTGAAGCACTATAAGAAGGAGACGCTGCGGCTCATCGCCGAGATCTCGATGGGCACAGGTGCTCTGGCGATGATCGGCGGCACGGTCGTCGTCGTCGGCTTCCTCACCCTGTTCACCGGCGGAACCATTGCGGTACAGGGCTACAACTCACTGTCCAACATCGGCATCGAGGCGCTCACCGGCTTCTTCTCGGCGTTCATCAACGTCCGTATCGCGGTGCCCGTCATCGCCGGCATCGCGCTGGCCGCGACGATCGGCGCGGGTGCGACGGCACAACTCGGAGCAATGCGGGTCAGTGAGGAGATCGACGCGCTGGAGACGATGGCGATCCACTCCATCCCCTACCTGGTGTCCACCCGGATTATTGCGGGGCTGGTCGCGATCATTCCGCTCTACGCACTTGCCTCGTTGGCATCGTTTCTGGCCAGTCGCATGGCGACGGTCTTCCTCTACGGGCAATCACCGGGCGTCTACGACCACTACTTCAACACCTTCCTCATCCCGTCGGACATCTTGTGGTCCTTCGCGCAGGCGATCTGCATGGCCATCGCCGTGATGATGATCCACACCTACTACGGCTACACCGCCTCGGGCGGTCCGGTGGGCGTGGGCGTCGCGGTCGGCAACGCCGTGCGCACGTCGCTCGTCGTGGTCGTCGTGATCACGCTGCTCACCTCGCTCGCCATCTATGGCGCCGATGGCAAGTTCAATCTGGCGGGGTAGGGCGATGATCGGAGCAAACGAACGAAGCATTGCGGCGCGCCGGATCGCCGCGGCCGTCATGGTCGGCGCGCTGGTCCTCGTGGTCGCCGGCGCCGCCGGCCAGTTCCTCGGCTGGTTCAAGTCGACGGTGCCGGTGACGGTGGTGGCGCCGCGCGCCGGACTGGTGATGAATCCCGACGCCAAGGTGAAGTTGCGCGGTGTCGAGGTGGGGCGGGTGCGGTCGATCACCGAACAGGACGGGCATGCCGTGCTCGCCCTGGCGATCAACAGCGACCAGCTGCGCGACATCCCCGGCAACGTCACCGCCGACATCAAGTCGAACACGATCTTCGGTGCCAAAGCGGTCACGCTCGTCGAACCCGCCGAAGGCGCCGCCGGAACGCTGCAATCCGGCGCGACGATTGACGCCAAGCACGTCACCGTCGAGCTGAACACGGTGTACCAGCGCTTGGTCACCATCCTGGCGGAGTTGCAGCCGGACAAGCTCAATGCGGCGGTCGGGGCGATTACCACCGCCCTCGACGGCAACGGCGACGCGATCGGCCGGGGCATCGACAGCCTGTCCAGGCTGCTGGGCAAGACAAATCCGCACCTGGGCGAGTTGACCACGCTGATCAACGAGACATCGGCGACGATGAACCTCTACGCGGGTGCGATGCCGAACCTGATGCGAACCGTTGACAATGCGGTATTCCTGGGCAATACCCTGCTGGACAACCGGTCCAACTTCGACGCGCTGTTGGTCAACGCCACCGGCATGGCCAACACCGGCAACGGGATGATTGAGCCGAAGAAGGCCCAGGTCATTGCGATGCTCAACGACTCGAACCCGACGATGGCGCTGCTCGGCTACAACGCGCCGGGCATCGCCTGCTTCATTCGTACCGCTGCGGCGGGATTGAAGATCGGCGCCCCGATCTTCGGTCTCAACGACGGTGTCCTCAAGCTCAATGCCGGTCTACTGCCCGGCAAGGACCAGTACCAGTACCCAGAGGACCTGCCCCAGGTTCGCGGGGCGGCCCCGCCGACCTGCGAGAACGGCCTGTCCAATCCACGTACCAAGACCAAGGCGAACTTCCTCGTGATCGACAACGCACCGCGGCCCTACCAGCCGCGTACTCAGCCGAAGCTGAACACGTCCAAGGTTTTCCAGTTGCTGTTCGGAGCACCGCCTCGTGGATAGTCGCGCGCGCGAGTTTCGCGCCACAGTCATCAAACTCGGTGCCTTCGGCACCGCCATGGTGCTCGTCTTCGCCGGGCTGGTGGCCGTCTTCAGCAGCTTCCAAGGCAGCCGGACCCACTCCTATTCGGCACTGTTCACCAGTGCCTCGGCGATCAAGACCGGCGCCAAGGTGAAGATCGCCGGCGTCGACGTCGGTTCGGTTCGCGACGTGGGACTGACCGGTGACAACGTGGCCCGGCTGGGGTTCTCGGTGGACCGGAAGTATCCGCTGCCCAAGTCGGTGCAGGCACTCATCCGCTACGAGAACCTCACCGGTGACCGATATGTCGAGTTGCGCCGCGGCGCCGGCGACCCGGGACAGGCCCTTTCCCCCGGTTCGACGCTGCCGGTCACGCAGACCGAGCCGGCCCTGGATCTCGACAAGTTGCTGGGCGGGTTCAAACCGCTGTTCCGGACTCTGGACGGCAAGCAGGTCAACGAGTTGTCCGGCAGTTTGATCCACGTGTTCCAAGACGAGCAGATGGGCCCGGCCCTCAACCAGCTGTTGGGTATGACGGCTCAGCTCACCGACGCCCTCGCTGATCGTGACCAGTTGATCGGTTCGGTCATCGACAACCTGAACTCGATGCTGAGCACATTGGACGCCGATCGGACCGGGCTGATCGACAGCATCGACCGCCTCGAAGGTCTCATGACCGGGCTGGCCGGCCAGAAGGAGATCATCGGGTCGTCCTTGACGTCGACCGCCGCGGTCGCGACCGACATGGCCCGCCTGCTCGGCGATACGCGGCCGGGCCTGCAGAACATGGTGCGCAATCTCGGTCGCACCTCCGAGGAGGTCATCCGCGGCGAGGACTTCATCCGGCCGCTGCTGTCCCGCCTGCCCGGGGACTTCAAGAGCCTGTCCAACCTGGGCAGTTATGGCGCGTGGCTGCAGATCTGGATCTGTCGTCAGCGACTGATCTTCGGTGCACCGGGCACGCCGCAGTTGATCATCCCGACCATCGACGCGCTGGGCGACACCCAGAAGGCCGGCGGAAGGTGCCAGATGTGACCGACTCGCCTCCCGAAGTCCACCGCAGCGGCTCGAACTCCGCCGATGTCGAACGCGATTCCGCGCGCGGTCAGCGCACCCGCGCAAAGACCGGCATCATCGGCTTCCTCGTGATCGGCCTAGTGGTGCTGACCGCACTCCAAATGAACAATTTGCCGTTCCTGGCGCCGGTGAGCACGTATCGGGCCTTCTTCGACGACGCGGGCGGTCTGGTGCCCGGTGATGTCGTCGCGGTCGCCGGCGTCAACATCGGCAGCGTCGAGAACATCGCGCTGGCCAACACCCCCGATGGTACGAAGGCTGCGGTACGGTTCCGGATCAACGACAAGGTCAACCTCGGTGTCGACACGCAGGCGGCAATCAAGACCGAGACCGTGCTGGGCCGGCGCAACCTCACCCTGATCCCCCACGGCCCCGGCCGGATCTTGCCCGGCGGGGAGATTGCAAACGAGAACACCGTCGCGCCGTATTCGCTGACCGATGCCCTCGACAATGCCTCGGGCACCCTCGAGGAGACCGATACCGATCAGCTGCGCGTCGCGGTCGACACGCTGTCGCGGACCTTCTCCGCGACGCCGGCCTCGGTGCGCGGCGCCGTCGACGGCGTCGCCCGGCTGTCCCAGGTGATCGCCGACCGGGATAAGTCGCTGCGCGAACTATTGGGCCGGGCAGATCGGGTCAGCGCGGTGCTCGGCGATCGCAATGATCAGGTGAATCGCCTGCTGTTGAATGCAAACGCCCTGTTGGGCGAGCTGCAGAGCCGGTCCAACGCTCTCGACGAGATCATCACCGGTGCGCGCGACGTCACTACCCAGATCCGGGGCTTCATCGCGGAGAACAACGCGCAACTCGCACCGGTGCTCGCGAAACTCGACCGGGTGATGCAGATTCTCATCGACAAGAAGTCCGATCTGACCCAGGCGATCGACCGGCTCGGCCCGTACGCGAATCTGCTCGGCGAAGCAGTCGCCTCTGGTCCGTACTTCTCGTCCCTGGTCGGCGTGCCGACGTTCGGTGACTACACAGCGGTCTTCATGAAGGCGCTCCAGCGCAAGTACCCAGAGATATTCCAGGCGTTCTGGTTCACCGGGGGTAACTTCGACCCGACGCGTTACCGCATCGAACCCGGGTTCGACCCGAATAAGCCGAGGCCGCCAGCGCCGAAGATCGAATACCCGAAGCCGGGGAGGTAGGGCATGACGTACGCAAAACGGATGTGGCTCTCGGCAATTGCCGTCCTCACCGCGCTGCTGATCCTGGTGGTGGGCTACTTCGGGTTCCAGAAGGCGACCACCGACACGGTCACCGCCTACTTCCGCTCGGTGAGTGGGCTGTTCGCCGGCGATCCGGTGCGGGTACTCGGTGTCAACGTCGGGCGCGTGGTCTCGATCGAACCGCAGTCCGATGCGGTCAAGGTCCGGATGCGTCTGCATCGCTCGGTTGACGTCCCGGCCGACGCGAAGGCGCTGATCATCGCGCAATCGCTGGTCTCCGGTCGTTTCGTCCAGCTCGCTCCGGTCTACTCCAGTGGGCCCAAACTGGTTGGCGGCGCCGACATTCCGATGAACCGGACGGCCGTTCCCATGGAGTGGGACGATCTCAAAATGCAGCTGACCCGGCTCACCGACGCGATCGGGCCGGACAGCACTGGAAGTAGCACCGCCACTCGGGCACTCGGCGTCGCCGATCGCAACCTCGAGGGCAATGGCGAGTCGATCAACAAGTCGATCAGGCAGATGTCCAAGGTGATGGGCACCCTGTCGGCGGGGCGCGGTGACCTGTTCTCAACGATTCGCAGTCTGCAGAAGCTGACCGAGGCATTGTCGTCGAGCCATGAGCAACTGATGCAGTTCAACGGCCGGATCGCCTCGGTCTCCGCGGTCTTGTCCAACACCGATGGCCTCAATGACGCGCTGCGCGGGCTCGACTCGGCGATGACCGATATCAAGAAGTTCCTCGACACCAACGGGGCGGCGATGACGTCGTCGGTCCAGCAGATCGCCACCGCCACGAATCTGGTGCGCGAGAAGGATGCGCAACTGCGCGGCCTGCTGCACTCGGCACCCACGCAGCTCTCCAACTTCTACAACATCTACAACCCGTTGACCGGTTCGCTCGGCGGCATCTTCGGGCTGGGTATGGGCTCGAACCTCATAACACTGCTGTGCGGCACCATGGAGGCCAACAATCGGCCCGGACAGAGTCAGGCCGAGGTCGACAAGTGTGTCGATGTGCTGGCGCCGGTACTCAAGTCGCTGGTGATGAACTACCCGCCGTTCTTGATCAACCCCGTTCAGGGCCAGAATGCGCTGCCGCGCCAGATCAGCTACCAGAACGCCGACGTCAAAGCGCGTGCCCAGCAGGGCATTCGGGATCTCGATGAACAGACCCGCCGGTCCAATGGACTGCCGAACCCGCTGGGTGGAATGTTGGTGCCTTACGGAGCGGAGCGGTAGTGGGAACGACGATGATGAGGCGCCGTGCGGCCGCGGCGGTGGTCCTGGGGACCGCGGTGGCGACCGGCCTCGTGGGGTGCGGCTTCGGCGGCGCCAATACTATTCCTGTTCCAGGGGCCCCCGGGACCGGCGGCGGCTCCTATCGGATCAGCGCGATTGTGCCGACTGCGGCCGGGTTGGTGACCAATGCGCCGATCATGCTCGCTGATGCCACGATCGGTTCGATCGGATCGATCACGGTTGACAACTGGAATGCCCGACTGGAGATGCGTCTCAACAAGGGCGCCCAGGTGCCCCAGGGCTCCCAGGTGATGGTCGGGATGACCAGCGTCCTGGGATCTCAGCACCTGCAGATCCTCCAGCCCGACAATCCGACCGGTTCGATGATGCGTGCCGGCGACACCATTCCGCTGGCCAAGTGCCCGGAGCAAAAGAACCTGAGCCCGACCGCCGCGCCGGGTCAGCAAATTCCTGATGTCAGTGTGGCGCAGCAGGTTTCGGCATGTACCTTCCCGACCACCGAGCAGGTTCTCAGTTCGTTGTCGGTTGTCCTCAACGGTGGTGGGCTGTCGCAGTTCGGCGACATCGTCACCGAGGTGAATAAGACCTTCAACGGCCGTCAGGACACGATCGCGAAGCTGGTGCCGCGGCTCAACCGGCTCGTCGGGACCCTCAACGCGCAGCGGGACGACATCATCGGCGCGATCGACGGTCTCGACCGGCTGACCGCGACGATGAATGCGCAGCGCCCGACGATCGAGAAGGCACTGGCCGACAGCCCGCGCATCCTGCAGTTGCTCGTCGATCAACGCCAGCAACTCGTTGACACCCTTGGTGCCATCGGGAAGCTATCGTCCACCGCGGACGACATCCTCAAGGCCAACGGCGATGACATCCGGCTCGCCGTGAAGTCGTTGGTGCCCACGCTCGACCAGTTGCAGTCCACCGGGCCGGCGCTGACCCAATCGCTCGGTGTACTGCTGACGTTCCCGTTCCCGGAGACGGCTATCAGCAAGGTTGTCAAAGGCGACTACGCCAACACCGACCTCAACCTGGATCTGACTTTCGCGCGACTGGGTGCGGGTCTGTTCCCGGCTGCCCTCGGCAGCAGGATCCTGGGTCCCGAAGCTATCGCCGGTCGCCCCGCGGGCGCCGCACGGCGCGGCCTCAACCCGTTCCAGTCGCCGATGGAGCGCGGTCAGCCGGCTAATAAGCCCACCGTGCGTAAGCCGAACGGGGGGTCGGCACCGCGATGAAGATCACGAACTTCGTACGTACCCAGTTGATCATCTTTTCCGTGGTCACCGCGATTGCGATGGTCGCGATGGCCGTCTTGTACATCCGGATCCCGGCGATGGCCGGCCTCGGCGTCTACCGCGTGAACCTCGATCTGCCGTCCACCGGCGGGCTGTATCAGAACGCCAACGTCAGCTTCCGCGGCGTGAACGTCGGGAAGGTTGACTCGGTCACGCTCAATGGCGCCGGAGTACGGGCCAGGCTCACGATCGACTCATCGGCGAAGATCCCCGACAACTCGCATGCCTCGGTCCGATCGGTGTCGGCGGTGGGTGAGCAGTTCGTCGAATTCGCGCCGCCGCCGACGCCGTCGACGGCCAATCTCGGCAACAATGCGACGGTCGCCAGTACCGACGTGCCGGTCGAGATCTCGACGATGCTGGATCAGGCCGACCGGCTACTTGTCGATGTCGGCGACTCCAAGCTGCGCTCGGTGATGGATGAGGCGTTCAAGGCTTTCAACGGCACCGGCGAGGACTTGCAGCGCCTGCTCGACTCGATGACGCTGCTCACCGACGACGCGTACAAGAACTCCGATGCGATGATCGCGCTCGTCCGCGAGGCCGGCGACGTCATGTCGACACAGAACCAAACGGCCGATTCGGTCCGCGCCTGGACGTCGAACATGACCAAGGTGACCGATCAGCTGCGCACGAACAAGCCGCAGATCACCGGAATCCTGGCTAAGGGCCCCGGGGTTACCAGGGGCGCGGGGCAGCTTTTCGACTCGATGCGGATGTCGTTTCCCCTCCTGGTGGACAATCTGGGCACCACGGCTAAGACGATGGCCGTGTACCACCCGAACATGCGCCAGATCCTGGTGCTGTACCCGCGCCTGCTGGACGTCCTCATGACCGCGGTGAACACCGGCGATGTGGAACGATACGGTGCAAACGCCGATTTCGCGCTGGGCTTCCAGGACCCGGGCACGTGCACCGTGGGATTCCTGCCGTACGACCAGTGGCGACCCGCTTCGGCGCAGACCCCGCGGGACCTGCCGCCGGGCCTTCTCTGCCGTGTTCCGCAGGATCAGAACCTTGCCGTGCGAGGCAGCCGAAACTTCCCGTGTGTAGAGTTCCCGGGCCGGCGCGCGCCGACGCCGGAGGAGTGTCGCACCGGGTACAAGCCGCTCGCCAAGCAGAATTCACCCTTCCCGAACGGCCTACCGTTCGGCCTGAAGTGGCAGGGTCCGGGGTCGGGCCCCGGGATGGCGCCGGCGAGCCACACCCCCGCGGGCGGCACCGGTACGGTGGTACCGGCGGGGCCGGCGCAGTTCCGCAAGGACGGCAATCAGCCCGCCGTGTACTCGACGACCTACGACCCCAAGACCGGGGACTACGTCGGGCCGGACGGGAAGATCTACAACGCGGGCCTCGGCAGGGACACGCGGGGGAAAACGACAACATGGCAACAGATGATGAACCCGACGATTCGGTGAGTGAGCCGGCATCGACATCGCAAGACGAGCAACACCGGCCCACCGTCGACGACGGGGCTGAGGCCCGGCGCGCGAAGAAGAGTGCTGCGCCTGTTCGGGTGGCGCCGCTGCGCCGCCGGCCGAAGGTGAAGCCCAGATCCGACCAGGCGTCGCCGACGGCCGAGACGGGGCCGCCACTTGCGGCGGACGAGGCGACGGCGGACGAGGCGACGGCGAAGCCGGCGAAGGCCGCGTCCTTTGTGACGGTTGACCGTGCCGATCCCCGCACCACCCTGAAGTGGCTTGCGACGACCGCGGTCGCCGTTGTACTCGTCGTAGCGTCGGTATTGCTCGCCGTCGGCGCGCACCGGCTTCAGCAGCGCCAGGACCTGCGGGCCGAGTATGACTCGTTCGCTCAGCAGGTGACGGTGAATCTGACGTCGTTGAACAAGTCCAACGTCGACGACATTCGCAAGACGCTGCTCGACAAGACGAGTGGGACCGCGTACGAAAACCTCGAAATGGTGACCCAGCAGATCATCTCGCAGATCGAGCAGTTTGGGATCCAGACGCAGGGGCGGGTGTTGTCCAGTGCGGTCACGCTCGCCGACCCCGACTACGGGAAAGTGCTGATGGTACTGGGGTGGACGCAGCGTATCGGCAACGGCGCCGGTGACATCGAATCCCAGGTGTTCCGCTGGCGCGTCGAGATCCGGCGGATCAACGGCGCGCTGAAACTGACGAAGTTCGATTGGGTGTACTGAGTGGTGACCGAGAAGAAGCAGAACAGCAAGCCGATGTCGCGGCCGAAGCCGGACGGCGCCACCCGTGTTTCCCCGGTGCTGCTGGTTGCGGTGGCGATCCTGGCCGCGCTGGTGGTCCTCACCGGCTTCCTGGGTTTTCGCTATTACCGGCTCGCGTCGCAGGAGTCGGCCCGCACCTCGTCGCTGGCCGCGGCGCAGGACTACGCGCAGACGATGTTCAGTTATGAGCCCGGCAACGTGGACGCGAAGATCGCGCGGGCACGGGGATTCGTTATCGACGGCGCTGCCAAGGAGTTCGACGAGCAGGTGAGCAAGCTCAAAATGGCGCACAACGTCAAGAGCAACGGCATCATCTCAAAGCTGGCCGTTGCCGACGCGGGCGTGGTGACCAATACCCGATCGAGCTCGACGGTCCTGCTGTTCCTCAATCAGTCGGTCACCAGTGCCGCCGAGCCCAAGGTTCGCATCGATCCGAGCCGGGTTCAGTTCGCCATGGTCCGCAAGGGCGGCGACTGGAAGATCAACTCGATCGAGATCTTCACCGACGATTCGCTGCGCAAGATCGTCGAGCGCCAGTCGGCGCAACCCGCACCGCCCCGCTAACGCCCGCCGCGGGTGCCCGGTTTTCCGGCGTGTGTGCCCAACGGAGCGGACCTGGCGCGCTCAGTTCCCCGACGAGTAGCCCATCGGCATCAGAATCGACTTGTGCTCGAGGTAGGACTCGAGGCCCTCGCGCCCGTTCTCACGGCCGATGCCGGAGTTCTTGTACCCGCCGAACGGTGATGCCGGATCGATCGCGTACCAGTTGATCCCGTAGGTGCCGGTCCGGACCTGTTTGGCGATCTCGACGCCGCGCGCGATGTCGGAGGTCCAGACCGAGCCGGCGAGGCCGTAGTCGGAGTCGTTGGCGATCGCGATGGCCTCGTCAACGGTGTCATAGGCGATTACCGAGATGACCGGACCGAAGATCTCCTCGCGGGCGATGGTCATGTCGTTGGTGACGCCGGTGAAGATCGTCGGCGCGACGAAGTGGCCCGAGTCCAGGCCGTCGGGGCGGCCGCCGTCGAGTACGGCCGTGGCACCCTCGGCTTTACCCGTCGCAATGTAGTCTTCGACCTTGCTTCGCTGCTTGTCGGTGATAATCGGGCCGAGTTTGGCATCGGGATCGCCGGGCACGCCGGGGGTAAACGTCTTGGCGGTCTCGACCATGGCGGCCACAATCTCGTCGTGGCGCGAACGCGGCACCAGCACACGGGTCTGTGCGACGCAGGCCTGGCCGTTGTTGAGTAGCCCGGAGAAGACAAGCATGTGGATATTCGACGGCAAGTCGACGTCGTCGAGGACGATGGCGGCGGACTTGCCGCCCATCTCCAATGAGCACCGTTTGAGGAGGTCGCCGCACCGTGCGGCGATGATACGGCCCGCCGCGGTGGAGCCGGTAAAGGTGATCTTGTCGACGTCGGGGTGTTCGACGAGCGCTTGGCCGGCCTCGAGTCCGCCGGTCACCACTGAGAGCACCCCCGCGGGGACGCCGGCCTCGGTGAAGATCTCGGCGAGCAGATTGGCGTCCAGCGGTGTTTCCGGGGCCGGCTTCAGCACGATGGAACAGCCGGCCGCCAGGGCCGGTCCGAGCTTGTTGCAGATGAGGAACAGCGGCACGTTCCAGGCGATGATGGCGCCGACGACCCCGATCGGCTCGCGCACGACGAGCGTCTCGCCGAACAGGCCGGTCCGCTTCTCCTCCCATGGATAGGCCTCGGCGGCGTCGGCATAACCGCTGAGCACGCCGGTGCCGGGCAGTTGCTGCAGCGTTGCCACATCGGTGGGCGACGCGCCCATTTCGGCCGAAATCAACCCTGTGATATCCGCTGACCGCTCGTTGATGAGTTCCGCCGCGCGGCGCAGCACGGCGGCACGTTGCGCGGGAGTCTTGGCACGCCAGACGCCCGATTCGAAAGCCCGGCGGCCCTTCGCGACGGCGGTGTCGACATCGGTGGCGTCACCGTTGGGGACCGAGCCGACCTGCTCGCCGGTCGCGGGGGAGAAGACGTCGATCCGAGTGGTGCTGTGGGGTGCCACCCATCGCCCGCCGAGGTAGAGGTCGGGCTGATCGCCGCCGCCGACGAGGGTGGCGGCAGCGGTGGCGGTGTCGGTCATGGTGCTCCCAGGGTCGGGGTGATGAGATTCACCCTCGATACTAGAACACGTTCTAGTTCGCGGCCAGGGTTGTCCGATTCTCGACCGGCACCCGCTGGGTCCGCCTAGTCGCCCGTTGCCGGCTGCGCGTCGATGACGACCTCGAACTCAAAGAGGTTCGCTCCCGACGCCACAGGCTTCTCCTTGCGCTCGCCGGCATGCGCGGCACGAGCATCACCATTGGCCCAATTCTGGTAATCCTCCTCGGACGCCCACTGGGTGTAGACGAAGTAGCGGTCCTCGCCGCTGACGGGGCGCAACAGCTGGAAGCCGAGAAATCCCGGCGAGCCGTCGACGGTGTGCGCCCGGTTGGCGAAGCGCTTCTCCAACTCGGGTCCGGCGCCTTCGGGGATGCTGATCGCATTGATCTTCACTACTGCCATGGGCCCAACCCTATCGGCACGAAGTGATCGGTCGGGCGGGCGGTGCGGACCGAGACCAAGCTCCCGGGCGAGCCGGGATAGGGTCGGGCCGTGAGCGATATCGACGCGCTGACCGATCACGGCGGTGACGGCCTGCCGATTCTGCTGCTGCACGGACTCATGGGTCGCGGCCGCACCTGGTCGCGCCAGGTCGGCTGGCTGCGCCGCTATGGCCGGGTGTTCACCGTCGACGCCGCTTGGCACACGGGGCCGATCCGGCATCCCGAGCTGATCGGCCCCGACTCCGTCGCCACCGAGCGCTTCGTCGCCGATGTCGTCGCCGTCCTCGAGCGGATCGACGACGGCCCCGCGATCCTGATCGGGCATTCGATGGGGGGACTGCACGGCTGGTGTACGGCTGCCGCGCGCCCCAACCTGGTTCGGGCGGTGGTCGTCGAGGATATGGCCGCGGACTTCCGCGGCCAGACGACGCGCAGCTGGACGCCGTGGTTCGACAGCTGGCCTGAGCGGTTAACCTCGCTCGGCCACGCCCAACAGCTGTTCGGGGTGGTGGCCGGCCGGTACTTCTACGAGGCCTTTGATGACGGACGGCTGCACGGCGACTGGCGCGTCTTCGCCGATATCGCCGAGCAGTGGGGCCGACGCGACTATTGGGCCCAGTGGGAGGCGGTTCAGGTTCCGACCCTCCTCCTCGAAGCCGGCTTCACCGTTACCCCGCCCGGGCAGATGGCGCAGATGGCGCGGCGCAACGAGAATGCCGAGCACGTCGTCGTCGGTGGCGCCGGGCATTTGATTCATGACGATGCTCCCGACTTCTTCCGGGGTGCCGTCGAGGCGTTCCTGAGCGGTATCGCCGCCGGCTAGCCGCCGAGGCGGTACCGGTCGTCGTCGGTGATCGCGACCAGCCCGTCGACGAGCAGCGAGTCCAGCGCTCGCAGGCGTTGCCCCGGGTCGTGCGGCCATGCTTGGTCGAGGCGGACGCGGTCGACCGGCCCGTGGTGATCGCGCAGCACGCCGAGCAGCCGTCCGCGCGCTTGGCGGTCGGTGCCCTCGTAGCGCTGTGATCGCCTGGGCGGGCCCGCCGGCGCCGGGCGGCCCGCAGCCACCCACGCGCAGGATTGGACGATGGGGCACCGCTGGCAGCCCGGGTTGCGCGCGGTGCAGACCAGTGCGCCGAGTTCCATCACCGCAGCGGAGAAGCGCGGCGCAGTGGGCGCCAGGTCACCGTCGGCGGTGCGTGGCGCAACCGCCAGGGCGTCATCGAGGTCGGATCGGCGTGCGTTGGCTGCGTCGGCGACGCCGTGGCACGCGCGCGCGATCACTCGGCGCACGTTGGTGTCGACGACCGGAACGGCGCGTCCGTAGGCGAAGCAGGCGACTGCGCGGGCGGTGTACTCGCCCACGCCGGGCAGTGCCAACAATTCGTCTACGTCACTGGGCACGACATTATCGTGGTGTGCCGCAATGGTTTTCGAGCATTCATGCAGGCGTTGCGCCCGCCGCGGGTAACCCAATCGGCCCCAGGCCCGCAGGATATCGGCGCCCGGCGCCGCGGCCATCTCTGCGGGTGTCGGCCAGCGCTCCACCCAGTCGCGCCACGGTGCCAGCACCCGGGCGACGGGCGTCTGCTGGAGCATGAACTCGCTGATCAGGACATGCCAGGCAGTGGCGTCGGCGCGACGCCAGGGCAGGTCACGCTCGTGGGTGTCGAACCAGGCCAGCACACGGTCTGGTGGCATACTCAGATCCATGTCCGGAACCTCAACACGAATCACGCCCGCCCAAGCCTGGAACAACCTGAAGGCCGGGAACGAACGCTTCGTCGCAGGGGAACCGGATCATCCCAATCAGGGTATCGTCCACCGCGCAGTCCTCGCCGACGGGCAGTCGCCCAACGTCGTGTTGTTCGGCTGCTCGGACTCGCGCGTCGCCGCGGAGATGATTTTCGACCAGGGTCTCGGCGATATGTTCGTCGTGCGCACCGCCGGTCACATCATCGACTCGTCGGTCCTCGGATCTCTCGAGTTCGCCACCGAACTGCTCACTGTGCCACTGATTGCCATTCTGGGCCACGACTCCTGCGGCGCCGTGGGATCGACGGTCGCCTCGCTCAACGACCTGACCATCCCGGGCGGCTACATCCGCGACATCGTCGAGCGCGTCGGCCCGAGCATCTTGTCGGCCCGGGCAAAGGGCAAGACTCGGCTCGACGAGTTCGAGGCCGAGCACGTCGTCGAAACCGGACGTCTGCTCATGCAGCGCAGTCTTCTGATCAAGCAGCGGGTCGATCGCGGCGACGTCGCGATCGTCGGTCTGACCTACCATCTGGCCGACGGACGGGTGTCGTTGCGCAGCGTGCTGGGCGACGTGGCCGACGAACCGGGTGAGCCCGTCGAGGTGTGACCGGTCACAGTTGGGCTCCACGGTGATCAGCGGAGGATCGCGACACGCCGAATAGCCTCATCGGCCTCATCAGTGCTGGCAGCTAGCGTAAAGGGGTGATTGAACCCCAAGGCCCACTGCCGCCCGAGATTTACTGGCGCCGGCGAATCGTCGCCGGGGTCGGTGGGGTCGCGTTTGTTGGCCTGGTTCTCATGCTCATTGTTTCCGCACTGCCGTCGAAGACGGACGGCCAGCAGGTCGCCGCGACGAGTTCGGCCGCAGCGCCGGCGCCCGCGAAGAAGCCCCAGCCCGACGCACCGTCGGGGAACCAGGGCAACCAGGCGCAGGACCAGCAGAACCAGGGTGGCCCCGCACCTCAGGGCGACCAGGGTCAGCAGGCCGCCCCGCAGAACCAGGCGGTCCCGCAGAATCAGGGCGCACCGACCGATGCGGCTGCCCCGGTCGCCGTTCCGGCGCAGAATCTCTGCACCGATCAGAGCCTCTCGGTGGTGCTATACACCGACAAGTCGACCTACAAGGTGGGTGATCAGCCGGTTTTCACCCTTGCGGTGACCAATGGCGGGCTGAGCGAGTGCACCCGCGATATTGGCAAGTCGGCGCAGAACGTCGTCGTGCGTTCCCTCGATGGCACCCGTACGCTGTGGACGGCGCGTGACTGTTCGCCCCTGCGAACGGTGCGCAACGTTGTTTTCGCGCCCGGTCAGCAAGAGCGTGACACGATCAACTGGTCGGGCACTACCAGCACCCCCGGCTGCAAGACTCCCCGCGAGCCGATTCCGCCGGGCGCCTACCGCGCCATCGGCAAGATCGGAGAGCGCGAGTCGGCGCCGATCACCTTCAACGTCGTCGCACCCGCACAGCAGCCGTAGCGGCTCAGAAACGGTCGAGGCTCGTCTCGGCCAGCCGGGAAAGACCCTCGCGGATGTGCCGTGCCCAGATGCTGCCGATACCCTCGACGCCTTGTAAGTCGGCGGCGCTGGACGCCAACAATGCCTGCAATGAGCCGAAACTCGCGACCAGCCGGTCGATGTGCGCGAACTGCAGCCGGGAGATTCGGGCCAGCAGTCGGTAGCCGCGCGGAGTCATCGCCGCGTCGAGTGCCTCGACGGAGCCCGGGTAGCCGAGGCAGCGACCGATCAGGGACACGTCGAGGAGGTCGGCGTCGGAGAGCTTTCCGATCAATGTCAGGGCGCGCTGCAGCTCTTCTGCCGTGGGCGGCTCTGGCGATGCGAAATAGTCGCGGACGAGTAGTTCGCGGATCGCATCATTGTCGCGGAGGAGTTCTTCGCGCTGGAGGCGCACCTGACGGCCGTTGGTGCCCAGTTCCAGAATGTATAGATCGATCTCGTCGGCCACCCGCCGGACCATTTCCATGCGCTGGGCCGCGCTGGCCACTTCGCGCAAGGTCACATCGTCTTCGATTTCCGAGCGCGACAGCTGGCCGAGTACCTCATCGAGTCGGGACCGGTAGCGTTCAAGCGTGGCAAGCGCGACGTTGGCGCGCGACAGGATGGCGTCGGGGTTCTCCACGACGTGACGGGCACCGTCGACATAGGCGCTGACGATCGACATCGATGCGCTCACCGAGATGACCGGGTGGCCGGTCTGGATCGCGGTGCGCTCGGCGGCGCGGTGCCGGGTACCGGACTCGACGGTCGGGATCGTCGGGTCCGGCATGAGCTGGACGTTGGCTCGCAGGATTCGCGAACCGTCGGTCGAGAGCACCACGGCGCCATCCATCTTCGACAGCTCGCGCAGCCGGGTGGGGGCGAACTCGACGTCGAGGTGGAACCCGCCGTCACAGAGCCGTTCCACGTCGGCGTCGTGGCCGAGGACGATGAGTGCGCCGGTTCCGCCCCGCAGGATTCGCTCGAGGCCGTCACGCAACCCGGTGCCCGGGGCGACGCGCGCGAGAGTGTCACGGGTCAGGTCCGACATGGGGGTGGTCATGGGTACTCCGGCGGCTGATGGAAGTGGCGGAACTAGACTATCGGGCTGTGAGAGGTAGTTTCGCAGTACCCGATGACTTGGAGCCGCTGGACCGGCACCCGAAGGCGACGCCGCCGGGTGAAGCGATGCGCTATCACCACGCGCTCTGCTATGGCTGCGGTGATGACGCGGTAAACGGATTGCACGTGGTGGTGACAGCCGGTGACGGGGTGACCGCGACGGCGACGATGAGGGTCGCACCCTGGATGGAGGGCGGGCCCGGACTCATTCACGGGGGCATCCTCTCCGCGGCCTTTGACGAGGTGATGGGGACGACTGCACTGCTGATCGGGGTTCCGGTGGTAACCGGGCACCTGGAGATCGACTACGCCAGACCGATCCCCATCGACTCGTCCCTGCGGTTCACCGCCGACGTTCTCGGCCGGCAGCGCCGCAAGGTCTACCTGAGCGCCGCCGCGCACATCGTCGGCGACGCGGGGGAGTTACCGGTGGGGCCGGTCGCCACCAGTCGGGCACTGTTCATCGGTATCGACCCGCGCGAGCACTTCGCCGAACATCTGGCCAACGCCCAGCGGCCCGACGAACATCAGCGGTGGACGAAATACTCGAGCCCGTAGCCGCCGCGACGACCACCGGCGGATTCAGAAGCCGAACGCGGGCTTTCCGTCCGGCATGCACGCGTCGACAGCGGCCGCGAGGTTGTCGACACGGGTGATGCGGATTCCGCTGGGCAACTCTTCCCGGTCGGCGCCGGCGGCGGGGATGACGGCGTGACGGAATCCGAGTCGTTTCGCCTCGGCGAGGCGCCGGGTGAGCGCGCTGACCGGGCGCACCTCGCCGGCCAGGCCGACTTCGCCGATCGCGACCGTGGTGAACGGAATGGTCCGGTCGTTGACAACCGACGCCACCGCCATGGCGATCGCCAGGTCGGCGGCCGGTTCGGTGACTCTCATGCCGCCCACCGTCGAGGCATACAACTCGGCCTTGCCAATCTTCTTCATGCCGAGGCGCGCCTGCAGGACGGCCAGCACCATCGCTACCCGGGCGCCGTCCAACCCGGAAACGGCCCGGCGCGGATTGGTCATCTCCGTATCATTTGCGAGGGCTTGGACTTCGCCGACCAGAGCGCGTTTACCGTCCATCGTGACCAGCACGGCAGACCCGGTGACATCGCCCTGGCGTTGATGCCAGAAGATTCCCGACGGGTCGGTGACCTGGTGGATACCGTTGTCGCGCTGCTCGAAGCACCCCACCTCGTCGGCGGCGCCGAAGCGATTCTTGATGCCCCGGATCATGCGCAGCGGTGAGTGCCGGTCACCCTCGAAGCTCAGCACCACGTCGACCAGGTGCTCCAGGGAACGAGGCCCGGCGACAGCGCCGTCCTTGGTGACATGACCGACGAGGACGACCGCCACCCCACTGTTCTTTGCCAGCGATACCAGCGCCGTCGTGACTGCGCGGATTTGGGTGACGCCCCCGTGGACACCATCAGCGTCGGTCGCAACCATCGTTTGGACCGAGTCCACGATCAGGAGTGTGGGATCGACCGCCGTGACGTGGCCCAGGACTGTTGCGAGATCGGACTCGGCGGCGAGGAAGACGTTCTCGTCGACGGCATCGGTGCGTTCGGCGCGCAGCCGCACCTGTCCGGCCGACTCCTCTCCGGTGATGTAGAGGACGCGCCGCCCGGCCCGGGCCCAGTGTTTGGCGGCCTCGAGCAGCAGAGTGGACTTACCGACGCCGGGCTCGCCGGCCAACAGGATCACCGATCCCGGGACCACCCCGCGACCCAATACGCGGTCGAATTCACCGATCCCGATGGGAATGACTTGTGCAGCTTCGGACCCGACTTCGGTGAGGCGCCTGGCCGGAGTCGGCGGCGCGACCCCCACGACTCCTCGGCCCTTCGACGAGCCCGGGCCCGCGGCCTCATCGACGGTGCCCCACTCCCCGCATTCGGGGCAGCGTCCAACCCATTTGGCCGGCTGGTGCCCACATGCGCCGCACCGGAATATCGCTCGGGTCCTCACTGCCACGAGCACAGCCTACCGATGCGCTCCGACATCGATAATGGTCCGGAACGGACCTAGTGGTGCGCGCCTTCGGCCGAGTCGGCCGGGTCCTTGTCTTTGCGCTCCATCAGTGCGCCGGCATCGACGGGCGTGTCGACGACAATGCTCGTCATCTTCCCCTTGGTGTCGAAGTTGAAGGTCAGCGGCACTGTCAGGCCGGGGCTGACGGTCTTGCCGGTGTTGGTCAGCGTGGCCTCGAGAACCTTCTGGCCCTGCGCCGGGGTCATCCCTGCGGGGCGGCCGGCGCGCAGCATCAGGCCGGGGGCGACGGTGGCGTCGCCGTCGAGGGCGACCGTGCCGGTCGGTGTTGTGATGGACACTAGTTTGGTGGCGTTGACCGGATCGTCGTTGGTGACGACGAAGGCCAGCTGGAACGGCCCGCCCGCGGCGAACACGGTCGCAGGATTGCTGGTGGTCGGATACACGATCAGCACGTCGCTGAGGGCGAGTGCGCCGTCGTGCACGGTCGCGCCGTTGACTGCCGGGGCTTGAGTGGCGGTCTGCGAGACCTGCCCGGAGCCGCACGCGGACACCGAGACGATGACGCCGACGCCGATGGCCGCGGCGAGGGCGGACTTGACGAGTGTGGACTTGACGAGCTGTGACACCGTAATCCTCCAGCTGTGGTCTTCGTTGGTTTCTGCAGGCCGACCCGGAAACCTTCACTACGCAGCGTAGTGGGCGTGGTGGGGTCCCGTCCGCCGGGGTGGCGAGATTCGTCGAAAATTACGACGGCCAACCGCCTGCACGTTGTCCACGATTGCCGTGGCAGGTGTGTTGCACCACAGCCCTCGGTGGTGGCCGATAGTCGCCCTGGCCAGCGCAAAGGTTGAGGATCACCCGCTTGACCTGCACCGTTGTTCGGAGCGCGGCTGAGTCACGTGTTAGACTGGGGTTAGCTGAAAGGGGCGCTACGTTCATGAATTTCAAAGTCGGTGACACTGTTGTGTACCCCCACCACGGTGCCGCGAGGGTCGAGGACATCGTCACCCGCACCATTAAGGGTGAGTCGGTCGAGTACCTCGTTTTGAAGGTCGCCGACGGTAATATGACCGTCCAGATCCCCTCCTCGAAACTGGAGTACGTCGGAGTCCGCGATGTGGTGGGCGCTGAAGGTCTCGATCAGGTCTTCCAGGTTCTCCGCGCGCCGCATACCGAGGAGCCCACCAACTGGGCCCGCCGTTTCAAGGCAAACCAGGAGAAGCTGATCTCGGGCGACATCATCAAGGTGGCCGAAATCGTCCGCGACCTGTGGCGTCGCGAGCAGGATCGTGGGCTGTCGGCGGGGGAGAAGCGCATGCTCACCCGGGCCCGTCGCGTTCTGGTCGACGAGTTGTCCCTCGCTCAGAACACTGACGAAGAGAAGGCCGCCAGCATTCTCGACGAGGTCCTGGCCGCCGCTTCTTAGCCGCGCAGCCGGCATCCGCACTTGACGACATCGGTCATCATCCCGGCCGCCGGGTCGGGTACGCGCCTGGGTGAGGATCGCCCGAAGGCGTTCGTCGACGTGGGCGGGGTCAGCATTCTGTCCCGCACGGTCGCATCGGTCCTGGCTGCGGACTGTCTCGACCTGGACCGGATCATTGTTGTCGTCCCCGATCACCTGATCGATCCAGTGACCGATGACCTGCGCATCGCGCCCTGCGAGGTGGTCGTCGTGCCCGGTGGTGCCGAGCGCACCGATTCCGTGCGGGCCGGGGCCGAACACGTCACCGGCGAATTCGTCCTCGTCCACGACGCCGCGCGCCCCTTCACACCGCCCGCCGTGTTCGATCGCGTCGTCGCGGCGTTGCGCGCGGGCCACCCCGTCGTCGTCCCCGGCCTACCCGTGGTGGACACCCTCAAACGGGTCGACGAGCACGGCCGCATCGGCGCGACCGTTGACCGGTCGGTTTTGCGCGCCATTCAGACCCCACAGGGTTTCCATGCCGATGCACTGGTGACCGCCTACGGGAACACCGTGAGCGCGCCGGATTCCGCAGTTGGGGCCAACACAACCGACGACGCCGCCCTGGCCGAGCGTGCGGGTCTGCCGGTGTACCTCGTCGACGGTGACCCCGACGCGTTCAAGATCACGACCCCCTGGGATCTGCGTCTAGCGCGCGCCATGGCGCAAGGATGGGACTGAAACTATGCGGGTGGGTATCGGCACCGACGTGCACCGGGTCGCAGCGGGCGTTCCGTGCTGGCTGGTGGGGCTACACTTTCCCGATGACGACGGCTGCGAGGGCCATTCCGACGGTGACGTCGGGGCCCATGCGCTGTGCGACGCCGTGCTGTCGGCGGCCGGCCTCGGTGATCTCGGCAGTGTCTTCGGCACCGGCCGGCCGGAATGGGACGGGGTCTCGGGAATCCAGATGCTCAACCATGTCGCGGACTTGATTGCCGATGCGGGCCTCGTTGTCCGCAACGGTTCGGTCCAGATCATCGGC
This sequence comes from Gordonia sp. UBA5067, assembly GCF_002414845.1. Lineage (GTDB taxonomy): Bacteria > Actinomycetota > Actinomycetes > Mycobacteriales > Mycobacteriaceae > Gordonia > Gordonia defluvii. Next base: position 88,857 of record NZ_DIAX01000045.1, read on the forward strand.
AATCGGCCGCGAATCGGTCCCCGTCGCGACGAGGCGGTCGCCGTGCTGTCGGCGGCCCTGGGGGCGCCGGTGTCGGTCTCGGCGACGACGACCGACGGCCTTGGCCTCACCGGACGGGGTGAGGGCATCGCCGCTGTGGCGACCGCGCTGGTCGATGACGCAGTGGCCAGTGCCGCGAGATAGGTCGCAACCGGTCCGGTCAGTCCCGGACTCCCCACGGCCTTCCGACGAGTGACCAGCGCGCGAGTTCGGTCATCATCAGGTCGGCCAGGACCGCCGCGGTGGGCACGTGGACGGGATCGGCCGAGGCAGCCGTCCAGGTGGCGACATCCCCGTCGATCCAGAACCAGCCGTGCACCCCGCCGCCGCGCCGGGCGAACTCTGCGGGCGTCGCGACGGTTCCCGCCCGCATCAGTACGGTCGCGTCGAGGCCGGTGCCCAAGGTCCGGAATTCCTCGGGAAGGCGGCCGATATTCGAGGCCAGACACAATGGCGTGGGCGCGTTGGCGGCGAGTTTGCCGATGACCGCGTCGGGCAGCAACTGCATCGCGCTGACCAGAGCAGCCGAGCCGCCGGGGCGCTCGTCAAGCCGGACAAACGCTTCTTTGCACGCTTGGCGAATAGCCGAGAGGTCGTCATACCGGCTGTCCTCGACGACGATGTACGCCGTGGCGCCCGCGGTCACGTTCGCCCGCCGGTCGCCAGCCGCATCCCGCCCGGCAACCGGGATGGCCAGCGGCACCAGGTCGCCGCGGCGCACCCGGCCGGACCGTTCCAGCAGTCCGATCATCAGCGCGGTGAACAGGCTGTTCAGGGTACCGCCGGCCGATTCGCTCACCCGTACCGCGGCGGCGGCGTCGATCGTGATACCGACCGATGGGTTCGGTTCTGCGCTGGCCAGCATCTCGGCCACGTACTCGGACGACATATCCCGACTGACCGGGGCGGCCGGTGGGACCGGACCGGACGGCTGTCGCGGATGGCGAAGTCGTGCGGCCGCACGACCCGCCGACCAGACCAAACCGGCGGTGTCCCGCAGGTTGGACAGCGTTCCCGCCGGGGTGAGGTTGGGCTCGAACGCCTCACCCCGAACGGCTTCCACGATCGCCGCGACCCCGGCCGTCCCGTCGCCGGTGACATGCGAGCGGGTGAACGAGACGAGGGTCGTATCGCCCGGTGCCGACGTCGCGATGGCGACGCGCCACGCGGGTCCGTTGACGATGTCCAGCGGTGCCCGCAGTTGCGCGTCCGCCCAGCCGGTGATGTCGGCGGGCTCGACGGGATCAGGATCGAAGTGATAGTCGCCGGCCTTCTCGGTGTAAACCCACGAATCCCGGCAGGGCAGCCGGTGTCTGGCCACAAGTCGGCTCAACCGTCCGCGGCCCAGTCGCTCGACGAGGGTGTCGAGGTGCGCACGATCGACGTGGCCGTCGAGGAGCCATACGGCCTGTACCGCCGTGGGCAACCCCAGCGCGCGGTCCATGCGGACGAATAAGTTGTCGTCGGGAGTCAGGCGATCCGGTCCGGTTTGCACTGCATACTCCTTCGGAGATCCGGTGGGCGCCGCTTCGCCTACTGACTGAGAGTGGGGCTTTAGCCTATCCGGTTACGCCGGCGTTCAGGCGTGCCGCGCATTCCTTTAGACCGTTTTGGAAGGTAGGCCCGTTTCCGGAAGTGGGATCTCCTGCGGTACGCTGCATCACAAGGGGTTCCGGTTTGTGAGCTGCGACGCAGACACAAGGGGCGGACGGACCGTTCGTTCTTTGTGTTGAAGGGCTCTCAAGCTATGGCGCCTCACTTGGCGTGCGTGGGTACGGCCGCGCCTCGGGCATTCGGTTGCGCGCGCATCAGCGTGGTACTGGCCGCAATTGCCTCCACGATCGCAACGGGCCTGATCTGCGGTATCGGTCCCGCGACGGCGGTGTCGGGGCGCAGCTACATCGATCGGGTGGTGGCCGAGCCCGGCAAGCTGCGCGCGGCCTACGTCTACTCGGCCGCGATGCGCCGGACCATCAAGGTCCAACTGGCCGGCGCTGAGTCGTCGAGCCGCCGCCCGACGCTGTATCTCCTCGGTGGACTGGGCGAACAGGATCCGGCGAACAGTATCTGGAATATCAAGACTCCGGTCGGCGCCTTCTTCGCCGATAAGGATGTCAACGTCGTGCTCCCCATCGCCGGGAACGGGTCCATGTACACCGACTGGCAGCGAGACGATCCGAAGCTCGGCCGATACCGATGGGAAACGTTCCTCACCAAGGAGTTGCCCCCGCTGATCGAAAAGCGCTTCGCCGGCAACGGGCGCCGCGGGATCGCCGGGCTGTCGATGGGGGCGGGTGCGGCGATGGTGCTGGCCGCGCGGAACCCCCGGTTCTACCACGTGGTGGCGTCCTACAGTGGGTGCTTCACCACCGAGGGGGCGGGTCAGGCCTATCCGCGTGGCATCGTCCGCGCGTTCGGCGGTAATCCCGACAATATGTGGGGACCGCCGGCAGATCCGGGCTGGGCGGCTCACGATGTCATCGAGCGCGCGGCGAACCTGCGCGGGACCGTCTTGTACGTGTCGACCGGCACCGGTCGGCCGGGGCCATACGACGCACCGGGCTATCCCGGTAATGACAACCCGCTAGATCGCCAGGTCGTCGGCGGCGGCATCGAGTTCGGCACGTACCTGTGTACCCGCCAGCTCAAGTCGCGACTGGCGGCGCTGCGCATCCCCGCGACGATCCGCGTCATCGATCCCGGAACCCACTCATGGCCGTCCTGGATAGACCAGCAGCGCGAGAGCTGGCCGGTCATCAAACGCGGACTCGGTGTGGCGGACTGACCCGGTCCCAGCGCTATTCGACCAAGCAGCCGAGGCCCCAAGCAGCCAAGGCGCAAGCCTCAGAGGTAGGAGCAACCATGGAATACACCGAACTCGACGACTATTCGCTGCCCGGCGGCCGCCTCACCACGTGGGAACCGCAGACGGCACCGCAGGCTTGGCGCGACGATCCCCGCCGCCTGTCCTACATCCACGCCGAGCACGTTCGGCGCGCCCAGTCGGCCGGCAGCGAGTGGTACAGCCAATGGATCGGCACGGCGTTCTGGATCCCCGGCCGCCTTGACCGCGAAGCGATGGAACGAACGATACTGGCGTGGTACGGCCGGCACGAGGCCTTCCGCACGACGGTCCAGGAGGAGGCGACCCATCCCGAGGACGATGTCACCCGGATCACCGTGGCGCCGGAGGCGGTCACCGTGGCCGGCCGCGTCGTCGACACTGCACTCTCGGCCGAACAGGCGCGGGCTTACACCGCCGAGTATTTCAACACGACCATCTCGCCGTTGCGCTGGCCCCATTGCGTGTTGGTGACCATCGAGCCCGACGACGGGACTGACGCGTTCGCCGTGGTGTTTGCGGCCGACCACACCGTCATGGACGCATACACGCAGGTCTTCGCCATCCGTGAACTGTCTGCCCTCTATGAGTCGGAGGTATCGGGTGAGCCGCACGATCTGGTCGACTACGGCAGTTACGCCGACTTCAGTGATGCCGAGCGCGAACTCGGCAACCAGATCGACGCGGGCAATATCGCCGTCGCAAAGTGGCGCGACTTCTTCGACTCCACGCGCACGACGACGCAGCCGGCACCGATGCCCGGATTCCCCGACTTCACCCCGCTCGGGGACGCACCCCGCATGATCACGTCCACCCGCGCCAGCGCTCCCGGATATCAGACGACACTGTCGCAGTGGCTGCTCGACGCCGGGCAGACCGCCCGGTTCAACGGAATCTGCAAGGCGGCCGGCGGTTCGATGACCACCGGCATCTACACCGCGCTGTCGATGGCCACCGCCAAGCTCACCGGATCGGGCGAGCTTCGGTTTATCAGCCCGATCCACACCCGGACGTCGCGGGAGTGGATGGAGGCGGTCGGCTGGTTCGTCGGCATCATCCCGGTCACGCTACGGCCGGCCGCGGCGCGCACTTTTGCTGATGCGCTTGCGCCCATCGGGTTGAGCTACGGGCAGTATAAGGATGTCGGCGCCGCGCCGTACGCGCCGATCGCGGAGTTGATCGGCGGCGATGCCACGCCGCCCGGATTCGTCGTGTCCTACATCGACTTGCGTACTGCGCAGGGCGCACAGGAGTGGGAGCCGCGCGGCGCGCGTGTCTTGCGGAGCGCCACCCTCGACGCCGACGAGGTCTACCTGTGGATCAATCGCATTCCGGGCGGGACGAACATCTCGGCCCGGTACCCGGCTGAGCGAGCCGAGGCGGTGGAGGTGTTCATTTCGGCATTCCTCGAGGTATTGCACCGGGTCGTCGTTGACGGGAACGCACGGTACGAGATGGAGATCCCGGCCCTGTCGATCGAGTCGTGGTAGTGGAACCGGAGCTGCGATTCGGGCCGAGCGGCGCAATCGGGCGTGCCGTGCGGACGCCACCGCTCGGCGGCGAGATCGTCGAGTGGGATCTGGTCGGGGCGACGAGGGCCCAGGCGTCCGCCGAACCCGCGCCGGGCGGCGTTTCACTGCTTCAAGCTGATCACCTGCGCGGCGTTGTCGCGGCCGACGCCGCAGGCAGAGTCCATTGTGCCTTCGTGGGCGGCATGCTGCGCTTCGACGAGCCACTCGATCCCGGGGCCATGGCGCGCGCGCTGACCGGTTTCGTGCGTGATCACGAGGAGTTGCGCTCCTTCTACCCGCTCTCGGAGGGATCGTCGTTGCGGCGGCTGGTCGCCGCCCCGGAAACGATCGAGATGACCGTCGTCGACGGTCCGGATGCCTCGGTCGCGGGCGAGGATCTGGTGGAATGGATCAGCGATCGGGCATCGCGACGCTCTCGTCCGGATTCTTTTCCGGCGGTGTCGTTCGGGGCCGCACGAGATGACACCGGATTTACGTTCTACTACACCACCGACCACTCGCACGGCGACGGGTACTCGCTCCTGCTGGCGTTGTCGGAGGTCGCCGCGCGATACCGGGCGCAGGTCCACGGCGAACCGGTGCGATTGCCCCGCGCCGGCGCGTTCGGGGACTACGTCAGTGCCGAACGGGCGGCCGCCGCCGCGGTCGACCCGACCGGGTTCGGAGCCGGCCGCTGGCGCGACGCGCTGCGCGCCAACGGCGGCCGCATTCCCGCCGCACCGCTGGACCTGGGCCTTTCCGGCGGACTGCCGCAGCCGGCCGTGACGGTGGTTGAGCACACTCTGCTCGACGCCGCGCAGGCGCAGCGCATCGATGCACTGCTCGTGGGCGGCGAGGCCACTTTTGCCGGGGTCCTGCATGCGGCGCTCGCCCTGGCCTACTACGAACTCAGCGGCAGCACCGACTACTTCGTGGCGACGGTGGTCGCCACGCGCTCCAACGGCCACGAGCGCACCCAGGGCTGGCTGTGCAACTTCGTACCGGTGGCGTTCGCCGTCGATCCGTCCGCTACCCCGCTGGCCGTCGCCGTGACTGCGTCCGACGTGCTGCGCGCGGCACGCCGGGTCTCGGCGGACCCGGTACACGGGGTACTCGCGGTGCTCGCCGCCGAAGGAACAATCGATGCGGTCGACGGCTCGCCGCAGATGGTGTCCTACATCGACGCGCGACGGCTGCAGGACCCGGATGACCCCGTCTTGGGGACGATGATGCTGCTAACGGGAGCCGGCTTGACCCGCAACGCCAACGTCTGGTTCACCCGGTACGCCGACGACGTCGCCATCTCGTCGCTGGTTCCGGACAACCCCACATCGCGGCGGTCGGTCACCCAGCTGATTGCGGCGGTGTCGGCCCGGCTGGCCGAGTTTGCATCCGGGGCCGCCACGTGAAACTCACGAGTTCGGACCAGGCCGACATCGCACCCGGTGACCTGGTTCGGTGGCACGTCGAGCCGGTAGGCAGGGCGGAGTCATTGTCGACGCCGCTGTCGGAGAATGAAACCTTCCACCTGGCGTCGAACCACAGCGGTACCCCGGGATGGATCGCGCTGACGCTGGACTACGCCCGGCCGGTCGCGCGTGCCGCGGTGGATCGGGTGATGCGCACGCTCATCGAGCGCCACGACATGTTGCGATCCCACTTCGCCGCCGTCGACGGCGGCTTCACCCGAGTCGGGTATTCGGCGGCGCGAGTAGTCGCCCGCGAAGTCCGGTTGTCGGACGCCCAATCGGGGCCGGCATTCGCCGACGGGCTGATGTCGCAGATAGCCGGGGTGTGCAACCCGCTGCGTCCGATGCCGCATTACCTGGCGGCCGTCGAACGACCCGACTCGACGACGGTCATCCTCGCGTTCGATCACTGCTATGTGGACGCGCGGGCCCTGGCGGTGCTGGGCGCCGAAACCGACGAGTTGCTCGCCGGACGCGAGCTCGGCAAGGCAGAGTCGGGACTGGCGGCGATGAGCCGCACGATCGCGCATGACGCGGGCGTCACCCCGGATGATTGGCGGTTGCGCGGCTGGCGCGACTTCTTGGCTGCCGCCGATTGGCGTGTGCCCGAATTTCCGCTCGATCTGGGGCTCCCGGCGGGCGACACCGCGCCCACCCACACGCAGGTGCGCACCCTGTTGCCGGCTGAGCCGGCCGAGCGCCTGAGCAGTGCTGTTCACCAGTTGGGCGGTCGGACCTACCCGGCGGTACTTACCTGCGCGGGAAGCGCCATCGCGCGACTGGGCGGGCCGGCCGAACTCGGCGTGGTGATTCCGGTGCCGGTGGTCAAGTCGTCGCGTGCGGTGGCGTGGCTCGTCGGTAGCGCCCCCCTGCGGGTCGACTGTGCCGGCGCCGGCCTCGCGTCGGCAGTCCAGGTCAACACAGCGCGCCTCGCGGCCGCCTTGCCGCTTGCGGAGATCGGCCTGACCCCCGTCTATCAGGCGTACGGAGATCGCCTGCGGCGCGCGCGCAGCGATGTGTTCATGATGTCCTATGTCGACTACACGCGGCTGCCGGGCGCCGATGCCGCCGCGACGGCAGCGCAAATCTCCAGCGAGAAGCAGTCCGATACCGCCCAGTGGTGGTTTTGGCGCGACCACGCCGGCATCCACGTCCGCGTGCGCCACCCGCATACCGAGCAGGCCGGCCAGGTGATTGCCCGTGCACTGGAGGTGACCGCCGCCCTCATGCGCGACCTGGCGGGGCCGCCGCCGAATCCGTCGGACCCGGTCGCCGGACGTCCCGGCGCTGGCCAGGTCGACGCTGACCCGCAGGGTTGACTGCGGTTGGTCCAGTATCATCGCCAGTCGTGACCCTACGCCTGTACGACACCGCGGCCCGCGAGGTCCGCGACTTCACGCCCAGCCACGATGGTCGGGTGACCGTCTATCTGTGCGGCGCCACCGTGCAGGGGGTCCCACACATCGGACACGTCCGCAGCGGAATCGCTTTCGACGTGCTGCGACGGTGGTTGGCGCACGCGGGCAACGACGTCCTGTTCGTTCGCAACGTGACCGACATTGACGACAAGATTCTGCGCAAGGCCGCTGAGGCCGGCCGGCCGTGGTGGGAGTGGGCCGCGACCCACGAGCGCGCATTCGACGATGCCTATCGCATGCTGGGGGTGCTGCCGCCGTCGGCAGAGCCGCGCGCCACCGGATTCATTCCGCAGATGATCGGGTACATGCGGCGGCTCATCGATCGCGGACATGCCTACGTCGCTGATGGCAACGTGTATTTCGACGTCCTGAGTCTGCCGTCGTATGGCGCGCTCTCGGGGCACCGGCTCGCCGACGTGCACCAGGGTGAGAGCGTCGGCATCGGCAAGCGCGACGCACGCGACTTCACGCTCTGGAAGGCGGCCAAGCCCGGGGAGCCGTCGTGGGACACCCCGTGGGGGCCCGGGCGACCCGGCTGGCACCTGGAGTGCTCGGCGATGGCGACGAGCCTACTCGGACCTGAGTTCGACATCCATTGTGGCGGAATGGATTTGGTCTTTCCGCATCATGAGAATGAGATCGCCCAGAGTCATGGCGCCGGTGATGGTTTCGCCCGTTACTGGTTGCACAACGGCTGGGTGACGATGAGCGGCGAGAAAATGAGCAAGTCGCTCGGCAACGTTGTCGCCATTCCCGAGATGCTGCGCAAGGTGCGGGCGGTGGAGCTTCGCTACTACCTCGGCAGCGCGCACTACCGGTCGATGCTGGAATACTCCGACGGTGCCCTGGCCGAGGCCGCCACCGCCTACCGGCGGGTGGAGTCCTTTGTGCGCCGGGTCGATTCGCGGGTGGCGCCGGTGCCGTTGGGCGAAGTGGCCGACGCGTTCACCGTGGCGCTCGACGACGATCTGGGGGTGCCCGCCGGGCTCGCAGTGATCCACAACGCCGTCCGTTCGGGTAACACGGCGCTGGAGAACGGTGATAGCGATGCCGCTGTCGTGATCGCCGGACAGGTCCGTGCGATGCTGGGGGTTCTCGGCGTTGACCCCATGGCACCCGAATGGGGCGACGCCCAGGACGATTCGTCGGCGATGAATGCGCTGGATGTGTTGGTGCGCGCCGACCTCGATCGCCGCGCGAAGGCCCGTGCGGACAAGGATTGGGCCGTGGCCGACGAGGTCCGCGACCGATTGGTGAAGGCTGGGGTGGAGGTCACCGATACCGCAGAGGGTGCGCAGTGGTCACTGCGCGAGACAGTATCCCCTCGCTCCGCAGAGACAGGTGTGTAATGGCAGGCAATTCCAAGCGGCGCGGCGCGATCCGCAAGTCCGGCACGAAGAAGGGGCAGGTCGTCGGGTCGGGCGGGCAACGCCGGCGGGGTCTCGAGGCGCGTGGCGCGACTCCCAAGGCCGAGGACCGCGTCTACCATGCCGCGCACAAGCGGGCCAAAGCCACGCAGCAGCAAGCGGCCACCCGTCGACCGCGCAAGGATGACGACGCCCCCGAGCACGTGCTGGGCCGCAACCCGGTCGTCGAATGCCTGCGTGCCGGTGTGCCGGCGACCGCGCTGTACCTGGTCACCGGACTCGAGGCCGACGAGCGAGTCGCCGAGGCCGTTCAACTGGCCGGGGCGAAGGGGATCTCGATTCTCGAGGTGACGAAGAATGAACTGGACCGAATGTCGTCCAACGGGCTGCACCAGGGCATCGGACTGCAAGTCCCCCCGTATGTCTACGCGCACCCGGACGATTTGATGGCCACCGCGATCGCCTCCGGCGAACCGCCGTTGCTGGTGGCACTCGATAACATCACCGACCCGCGGAATCTGGGGGCGGTCATCCGGTCGGTGGCGGCGTTCGGCGGGCACGGCGTTCTGATTCCGCAGCGCCGGAGCGCGAGCGTCACCGCGGTCGCGTGGCGGACCAGTGCGGGTGCGGCGGCGCGATTGCCCGTCGCGCAGGCGCCGAACCTGACCCGATCGCTCAAAGAGTGGGCCAAGGCCGGTGCGCAGATCGTCGGCCTCGACACCGAGGGGGCGGTCAGCCTCGACGACTATGACGGCACCGGTCCGACGGTGATCGTGGTCGGCTCCGAGGGCAAGGGTCTGTCGCGATTAGTCCGGGAGACATGCGATTCGGTGCTGTCGATCCCGATGGCAGGCAATGTGGAGAGCCTCAACGCCTCGGTCGCCGCCGGGGTCGTGCTCGCCGATTTTGCCCGCCAGCGGCGGCAGGCGTGAGCTAGTCCGGCAGCGTCCGGCACGTCAACCCTCGATCGGAGTGGGTTGAGCGGGCGAGCCGTTAGCGGCGAATGACCGGCGCGAGGTTGATGCCGGCGCCGAGAAGTGCGGCACGCGTGGCCTGGGCGTGTCCGACGGCTCCGGGGGTGTCGCCGTGCAGGCAGATCGATTTGGCGTCGATGTCGATCCGCGATCCGTCGACCGCGGTGAGTGTTCCGGTGGTGACCAATTCGACGACGCGCCGGGCGATCTCGGCCGAATCGGTGAGGAGCGCGCCGGCCTCCCCGCGGGGGACCAGCGTGCCGTCGCGGCGATAGCCACGATCGGCGAAGGCCTCGGCAATGGTCGACAGCCCCGCATCGCGGGCCAGCGCCAGCACCAGCGACTGGGGCAGCCCCATGACGGCCAGGCGGGGGTCGACCGAACGGACCGCGGCGACCACGGCGGCCGCCTGCTGCTCGTCGGAGACGATCGTGTTGTATAGCGCGCCATGCGGTTTGACATAGCCGATCTGTGTGCCGGCGGCCATGGCGAGAGCCGTGAGCGCTCCGATCTGATAAACGATGTCCGCGCGCAGGTCCTCCGTGTCGATGTCCATGTAGCGGCGCCCGAATCCCTCGCGGTCCGGGTAGGAGACTTGAGCGCCGATGGCGACTCCCCGGCTGTGTGCTTGCACACACGTGCGGGCGAGGAGTATCGGTGACCCGGCGTGGAAGCCGCATGCGACGTTTGCGCTGGTGACGACACCAAGCATGGCCTCGTCGTCACCGACTCCCTCACCGAGGTCGGCATTGAGATCGATAGTCGCTACCACGAACTCGATGATAGGGGGCCTATCCTGGAACCATGACGCCGATGAGTGACATGATCGCGACGGCCGACGGGATAGTGGTCGGTGCGCGCGGCAAGCGGACCCGTGCCGGGACGATCAGCTGGAAGGGCATCCCCTTTGCGGCTCCGCCGGTTGGCCCGCGCCGGTTCTTGGCCCCGGAGCCGGTGACACCGTGGAACGGCAAGCGTGACGCGCGTGCCTACGGCACCGCCGAAGTTCAGGACAAGCTCTACACCGCGGTCGGCCCGGGGCGATTCCAGCCGACCGGCGAAGACTGTCTGACCCTCAACGTGTTCTCGCCGGACCGGATTTCGGCGAGCCCGCGGCCGGTGATGGTGTTCATCCACGGTGGCGCCTACCTTCTCGGCACCACCGCGACGCCGCTCTACGACGGCGCGCTCCTCGCCCGGTCCGGCGACGTCGTCGTCGTCACCGTTCAGTACCGATTCGGTCCGTTCGGCTGTCTGGACTTTTCGCAATACTCCGACGCCGGTCGCCGGTTCGACGACAATCTTGGTCTGCGCGATCAGGTCGCGTCGCTGCAATGGGTGCAGCGCAACGTCGCCGCCTTCGGCGGCGATCCTGACAATGTCACCGTCTTCGGCGAAAGTGCCGGTGGGTCGTCGGTCACCGCGCTGCTGGCTACACCGGCCGCGAAGGGACTGTTCCACCGCGCGATTGCGCAGAGTCCGGCCAACGAGCTCAACATATCGGCGGAGGCCGCGGCCCAATTCGCCCAGGAGTTCGTCGCCATGCTCGACGACCCGTCCTACCGGGCGGGTGACGGTACGGCGGCGATCAGTCCGGAACGGGCACGCGAATTGCTGCAGGGGGCCAGTGCCGCTGAATTGCACCGGGCGGGCAAGCATTTGACCGCCTACGCGCCGCAGTCGGGTACCGGCGAGTTCCTCCCGTTTGGTCCGACCTTCGGTACCGAGTTCCTGCCCCAGGATCCCAATCAGGCGGCGCGCGACGGCAACACCCACCCGGTGCCGCTCATCATCGGGACCAATCGCGACGAGGCGAACCTTTTCACCAAGGCGATGGGTTTGCTCGGCGACGACTCGGGCGAGGCGGAGAGTATGCCATTCCCCGAGGGTGACGAGGTCTTTCTCGGTGTCAACGATGCGGCGCACCGGGCCGCACTGTTGCAGGCATACCAGGTCGGTCATCGTGGCGGCGACCCGATCCATATGCTTGGCGATTCGGTCTTCTGGGGACCGGCGATCGCGTTCGCCGAAGGCCATGCGGCTGCCGGGAATCCGACGTACGTCTACCGCTACGACTTCGACACGCTGGTGCTGCGTGCCAGTGGGATGCGGGCCACGCATGCCACCGAGTTGTTCGCGGTGTTCGGGGCGTTCCGGACCGCGATCGGGGCCGGGCTGGCACTCGGCGACTGGCGCAGCACCGGCAAGATGACCCGAGTCATGCAGGGGCACTGGACGACGTTTGCCCGTACCGGGCGGCCGGAGTTGCAATGGACGCCCTACGCCGCCAATCATCGCGACACACTTGTCTTCGACAACCACTCGCGGATAGTGCGCGACCCGTACCCGCAGCGCCGGGAAGCATGGATGCGCGCGCACGGACTCGTTCCGGCCTGAGTGTGCGGGCGCCGCCAGTCGTCGTGGCACTGTCGGCCGTGCTGGTCCTCGGCGGGTGCGGCGGCTCCCCGCGGGGCAGCGACTACCCGTCGCTGCCACCCGTCGGCGCGAGTCCCGCGCCGGTGGAAAACGGGCCGGCGGAAAACGGGCCGAGTCAACCGGTGACCTACCTGCCGGCACCGTACATCTCCCGCACCGTGTGGGTCGAGACAACGGTTGGACCGAGCCTTCAGGTCTACCCGACCGATGCCGGCCGTCGGGTGACCGCACCCGACGCTCAGGCGAAGGCCTGGCAGGAGGTTGTCGCGATGACGTCGCGCCATGGGCGCTACGGGGCGACCTCGCCGGGTATGCGCGCACAGTTCGACTGTCACTGGAACTGGGCCCGCGCCGTCCAGCCGGACAAGCCGTCGTGGAATCTGGAGCCGGGCCGGCCGGTGGTCACCGAGGATCAGATGGTCGCCGCCCGGTGCAATCCGGGAGCGGCCGAGGAGTAGCCGTGGCCGATTGGGCGATTGGCCCGAGAAGCCCAACCCAAGAAGCCCAAGAAGGAGAGAGTCATGACAGAGGCAGTGTTGACGATCTACCGCGACGGGCTGGACTTCTTCGGGTCGATTGTGCAGGCTGTCCCCGATGGGGCCTGGCAGCGGCCGTCGCCGTGCGCTGGCTGGACGGCGTCGGACGTCCTCGGGCACGTCGGCGAGACCACCAAGTTGGGGGCCAAGATTCTGGGCGGCTTGCAGGCGGCACCGACCGCCGCGGAGCCGCCCTCGACCGCGATCGATGGCGACCCGGTGCTCTGGTGGCTGCAGCAGGCCGGTCAGGTGCGCGCGGCCCTCGACGCCGGAGTCGACCTCGACCGCGAGGTCGTGAGCCCCATGGGGCGGCGCCCGATACGGGAGGGCATGTCCTTCCCCGCGGCGGACCTCTACTTGCACGGCTGGGATCTGGGCGCGGCAACCGGCAATCCGGTGACGATCCCCGGGGATGCGATCGCCTTCATTTCGGGGATGTTCGAGTTCGTCCCCGTGGAGATCACCCGCAGTCCCGGCGTCTTCGGTCCGGCGGTGCAGGTGGGTGCCGATGCGACGGCGACGCAGCAGCTGATCGCCTTCACCGGTCGAGATCCAGCCTGGTCGCAGTAGGCGCGACGCCGTGAGCGAGCAGTCGGAGGCGCGACCGTCAGGTCTGTCCGTGTGCCCGGTTGCGGCCCAGGTAGCGGCAGACCAGGTAGATCACGAACGAGATCGTCGTGACGAACACCGACACCGGAAGTCCGGGGGCCAGCGACAGGATGAGGCCGCCCACGGCGGCAATCTCGGCGAACAGGATTGCCAGGCCGGTGACTACCGCCGGGTTTGAGGACACGCGCATCGCTGCCGCGCCGGGGGTGATGAGCAGTGACATGACCAGGAGGGCGCCGATGATTTGCACGCCCTGCGCGCAGGCCAAACCCATCAGCACGGCGAACACAATCGACAAGGTCCGCGTCGGGACTCCGCTGGCCATGGCCACCCGGGGGTCAACGGATGCGAACAACAGCGGCCGGTAGATGACGGCGAGAACGGCGATCACCACTCCGGTGGTGACCGCGATGGCGGTCAACCCGCTGATTCCGACACTCACCACCTGGCCGGTGAGCATTGCGAAACCCTTTGACGCATTGCCGTAGAGCGCAAGGAACAGCACGGCCAGACCCAGGCCGAACGCCATGACGACGCCGATCACCGAATCTCGTTCGCGCGCACGATTGCCGAGAAACCCGAAGGTGAGGGCAGCGATGACGGCGCCGATGACCCCGCCGATGTTCACGCCGACCCCGGCGAGGAGTGCCGCAGCGGCACCGGTGACGGACAACTCGCTGACACCGTGGACGGCGAAGGACATCTGACGTGCGACGATTAACGGTGAGAGCAGCCCGCCGAGGAGGCCGAGGAGCGCCAGGGCCAGCACCGCCTGCTGGACGAAGTCGCGGGCGAGCAGGTCGCCGGTCGTCGCCAGGTCGAAGAAGCTACCCACCGAGCACCGACTCGTCTGCGCAATGGTGGCCGTCCTCGGCTCCGAGGACGACGAGCCGAGCACCGATACGTGCGACATCGACGCGGCTGCCGTAGAGCGCGGAGAGGACGTCGGTGGTCATCACTTCATCCGGGGTGCCGATCACGAACCGGCCGCCAACCAGGTAGAGGACACGGTCGACGTAGGGCAGGACCGGATTAATCTCATGGGTCACGAACACCAGCGCGGTGCCCTCGGTGCGTCGGCGCTGGTCGAGGAGTTCGAGGATCCGTTGTCCGCTGCCCGGGTCCAAGCTCGACATCGGCTCATCGCAAAGCAACAGTTCTGGGTCGCGGGTCAGGGCCTGCGCGACGCGCAATCGCTGCTGCTCGCCACCGGAGAGCAAGCCGAATGGACGTGACGCGAATCGCGCTGCGTCCACCTGGGCCACCGCCGCGGCGACGAGTCGCCGTCTGCGACGGCGATGGCGCCATCCCACGCCCCACGAGGCGCCATCGACGCCGAAGCCGACCAGGTCGAGTCCGCGAACCGCGAGCGGATCGGCGTCGTCGGCATGCTGCTGGGGAACGTACCCCACGCTGCCCGCGACCTCGACCGAACCTGCGGTCGCCCGAAGCTGCCCCAACAGCATCCGGAGCAGCGACGTCTTGCCCGATCCGTTGGGGCCCAGGACGGCAATGAACTCACCGGGCCGGATCGATAGTGTGAGCCCGCGCCAGAGTGGGCGGCCGCCGAGGGACAGTTCGACGTCGGTCAGCTCGACGAGCGGACTATCGCGCGGCGTCCTCACTTGTCGAGGGCTCTGGCGAGGGCGTCGATCTGACTTCCCTGCCACACGAGGTAGGAGGTGACACCAGCGGGCAGCGATTCGGTGAGGGTGACCACCGGAACGCCCGATTTCTCGGCGGTGGCCCGCACTGCTGCGGTTACCGGATCGACGGCCTGGGTGTTGTACAGGAGTACCCGTGCGGTGCGTGAGGTCAGCAGATCGTCGAGCTTGGCGCGGTCGGCCGCCGATGGCGACTGCCCGTTCTCCACGGCCGCGGTGAAGGCCGGCGGTGATGCATCGACCAGTCCCGCGGCGGCGATGAGGTAGCCGGCCAGTGGCTCGGTCTGGGCGACTCGGGTACCGCTATGACGGGCCGCGATGCCGTCGAGCTTGCCGACCAGCCCGTCGAGCTGCCTGCCGAAGTCGGCGGCATTGCGCCGGTAGTCGGCGGCGTGATCGGGGGCGTGTTCGGCCAGGGCGGCGGCGAGTGCGTCCGCCGATCTGCGGACCGCGGTGAGGTTGTAAAAAACGTGCTCATTGGCGCTGTCTGCACTGTGCTCGGGGCGGGCGGTGTCGTGGCCGTCGCGATCCTGGCCCCCGGGCCGGTCGCCGACGCCGATGAGGGCGGCCGCGTCGATGACGGTCGCGGTCGGCGACTTCTTCGCCTTGGCGAGATATTCGTCGTAATGGCCGCCGTTCATCAGGACGATGTCGGCATCGGATACCGACGCGGAATCGGCGGCCGATGGGGTGAAGTCATGCGGGTCGCCATCGGGTGTGGTGTAGAGCGCTCGCACGGTTCCACGGTCGCCGACGATGGCCTGTGCGACCGAGCCCCAGACCGTGGTCGAGGTGACGATCAGGGGCCGGACGACCGGGGAGTCGTTGCCAGATCCGGTCGAGCACCCGCTCAGGGCCGCGGTGGCGATGAGCCCCGCAGCCGTCGCGGCGGCGATCAGAGAGTGACGGTGACGCAACGTGGGCCTCTTTCGGGGGATCGCGGCGGATGACGGACCACCATTAATGAAAATGGTTTCCGAAAGCATATCGCGCCACCCCGGGTCGCGTGCAATCGTCCGGCCAGGGGGCTAGCCGACGACGACGGGCGCGACGAAGCTCCGCAGCATCCGCTCCTCGTCAGCAACGCCGGTGCCGGGGGTGGTCAGCAGCGAAAGCATCACCCGGACGAGCCATCGGGCACGCTCCTCGGCGTGGGGAACCTGGTCCGAGCCGCTGAGGAAGTTTCGGGCCAGGGTCTCGATGACGGGGGAGACGGTGGCTAGTTGCGCTGCGGTGGCGACGCCGTCGGCGCGAAACCAGGTCGCGAACGCCGGCGTCTCCCGCACCATCCGCAGTGCGGTGGTGACCGCGGTGACCAGTCGGTCGACCGCGGTGCCGCTCGGTGCGGAGTCGGCGACCCGCCGGGCGAGCCGCGCTGCCGACCGGTCGATGAACGCGGTCTGCACCGCCTCGCGGCTGGGAAAGTAGCGATAGAGCGTGGCGCGCGAGCAGCCGACCTCGGCGGCGAGGGCTCGCATGGTGACGCCGTCGACTCCGTTGGCCGCGTACAGTCCTTCGGCGGTGTCGAGAATCCGCTGCGCGGCGGCATCGTTGCGCTCCGCCTGCCACATCGCGGCTGGCGCGGTCACGCCGATCGCCCAGGATAGAAGGGCACGAACTCGGGCCGCCGGACGTAGTTGCCCGGTGCCCAGCGGATCCCGTCCGAATCCACCTCGAAGGCGGGAAACCGGGCCAGGAGTTCGGTGAGTGCGACGCGGGCCTGCATGCGGGCGGCGGCCGCGCCGAGGCAGTGGTGGTTGCCGTGGCTGAAGGTGAGGATTGACCGTGGTTCGCGTCCAACGTCGAGCCGCTCGGCATCCGGGCCGAACCGGCGCGGGTCTCGATTGGCGGCGCCGTAGCACAGCAGTACCTTGCGCCCGGCGGGGATGATGACCGGCCCCCGCGGCGTATCGGTGACGGTGACGTCGACGGTGGTCGTGCGCGCCAGGCCCTGCACCGGAGAGGTCAGCCGCAGCAGTTCCTCGACGGCCGGCGTGATCCGGGCCGGTTCGTCGAGGAGTAGGCGCCGCTGATCGGGGTGTGCGGCGAGGAGGTCGACACTGCCGCCCAGCATGCCGGTGGTGGTGTCGTTGCCGCCGGCAACCATTGTGAAGGCAAACGCCAAGATCGACAGCAGGCCGTGCGGATCATCGGCTTGGCCGGCGGCCACCAGTGCGGACACCGTGTCTTCACCCGGATGGTTGCGGCGGTAGTCGATCAACTCGCTGAAATATCCGAGCATCTCGGCGGTGGCCGCCCCCGCTCCGTCCCCGGCGAGGGCGGTCGGCCCGCCGCCGGCATTCGCGCCGACGATGGCCTGCGTCCACCCGTCGAATCTCGACCAGTCCGACTCGGGCACGCCCAGGTAGTGGGCGACCACCATTGACGGCAGTGGCTTGAAGAGGGACCCGACGATGTCGACTGCGGAGTCCGCGGTGGCGGCGATCTCGGCGAGGCGTGCGACGACGAACTCGCGAACGCGGGGTTCGACCTCGATGACCTGCTTCGGTGTGAAGCCGCGGGCCACGAGTTTGCGGAATTCGGTGTGGCCCGGCGGGTCTTGCATGACCAGCGGCGGATGCTCGGTCATCCCGATCGCCTCCAGTTCGCCGTAGCTGACGGTCAGGCCCTGCGCGGATGAAAAGGTCGTCGCGTCGTTCGCGGCCGCCCACACATCGGCATGGCGGGTCAGTACCCAGTACTCGGCGGGGGAGTCGCCCGGTGTTGCCGCCGGACTCGTCGCCACTCGGTGGACGGGATCGTGCTCGCGCAATTCCCGATACATGGTGAAGGGATCACGCCAGCTGTCGCCGGAGCGCAGCCGGAACCTCGGTGGATGTGACACAATTGAAGACATGATTCAAGAATAAGACACAGCACGACAAGTGTCTATCGCTGCGGTGTTCCGCGCGCCGAGCCGGTGCCGGCCCAGCTGCGGCGTAACCTCACCCGCGTGGCAGGCGTCGACACCCAGCAGCGACCGGCGCCGACGATCCCGACACCGGCGGTGGCGGTCATCTACGCGGCGGCGCTCGGCGCACTTATCTGGCACCTGTTCGCGGTGCCGCTGTTCGACGGCTACGGGCTTTTCACCAATGGCGTCGATACCAAGGTCTATCGGGGCGGCGCACGTGCCGTCCTCGACGGCAGACACCTTTACGACGCCCCGGCGTATCGCTATTGGTGGTTCACCTACCCGCCGTTCGCCGCCCTCACGATGCTGCCGCTCGCACTCGTCAGCCAGGCCCATGCCATTCGGCTGATGGAGGTGGCCACCGTTGTGTGTCTGTTCCTGTTCATCGTCCTCACCCTCCGCGGGCTGGGGTTCCGCTGCGATCGGCGATTCTGGGCAACCGCGGTGGCCGCGACGATTGCCGCCACGCTGCTCGAACCGGTGCACACAACCATCTGGCAGGGGCAGGTGAATCTGATTCTCGCGGTCCTCATCGTGGGCTGCCTCACCCTGCCGGTCGGCCGGTGGCGGGGAACCGGGGTGGGACTGGCGGCCGGAATCAAGCTGACCCCGATCCTGTTCGTCGCCTATCTGGTCATCACCCGCCAGTTCCGTGCCGCGCTGACCGCGGCCGCAGTGTTCGCGGCGACCGTCGCGGTCGGCCTGGTCGTTCTGCGCGACCAGGCCTGGAACTACTGGAGAAATCTGGGTGACACCGCCCACATCGGTGTCGAGTCGGCTCCGGCGAACCAGTCCATCCACGGACTGCTGGCGCGCCTGGGCGTACTGGGTGTCTGGCAAGCGCCGACCTGGCTCTGGGTTCCGCTCGGGGTGGTGGCCGGGTGTGTCGGGCTGTACGCGGCCTGGCGGGCGCAGCAGGCCGGCGCAACGATACTCGCGATCACCCTCGTCGGGATGACCACGTGCGCGATCGCGCCGTTCAGCTGGGGGCATCACTGGATCTGGATCGTCCCGCTGCTGTTGCTGGCGGTTCTCTGGGCCGGGGACTCGGTACGCTGCGGCCGGCCGCGCACCTGGGTGCGCTGGTTGGTGCCGGCCGCGATCGCGGTGGGGGGCCTGGCATGGCGGGTTCAGGAACCACTGGGCGGCCGGCTGGTGTGGCGAACCGGCAGCTTCCGGGTGTTCTGGACGCCCGGCGCCCACGGCTGGCAGGCCGCGCTCGCGGTGGCCGGCTCAGCCTCCTACCTGGTGATATTCGCCGGATCGGTGGCGGCGACCCTCTGGTGGTCCGGGCGCGCCCGGCGGCTCGAGGACGCATCGAGGTCGGGGTGAGACGCGGGTTGTCGACGCGGTGACGGCGCTAAGGTGGAGCCATGCCTTCCGTGCTGCCCCGTCGAATCGCGATGATCTCGGTGCATACCTCGCCGCTGGCGCAACCGGGCACCGGTGACGCCGGCGGAATGAATGTGTACGTGTGGCAGACCGCGCTTCGCCTCGCCCGTCGCGGGGTCGAGGTCGAGATCTTCACCCGGGCCACCTCGTCCGGCGATGCCCCGGAGGTCCACGCCGCACCCGGCGTCCTGGTGCGCCAGGTGCCGGCCGGACCGTTCGAGGGTCTGGACAAGGCCGATTTGCCCGCTCAGCTCTGCGGCTTCTCGGCGGGCGTGCTCGGTGCCGAGGCGGCGCACGCCAGCGGGTACTACGACCTCATCCACTCCCACTACTGGTTGTCGGGCCAGGTCGGCTGGCTGGCCGCGAACCGCTGGGGTGTGCCGCTGGTCCACACCGCGCACACGCTCGCCGCAGTCAAGAACGCGTTCCTGGCCCAGGGGGATACCGAGGAGCCGCGGTTGCGGATCATCGGCGAGCAGCAGGTCGTCGACGTCGCCGACCGACTGATCGCCAACACCGCGACCGAGTCCGATGAGTTGGTGTCGATGTATCGCGCCGATCCGGACAAGATCGACATCGTCGCCCCCGGCGCCGATCTCGATTGCTTCACCGTGGGCGACGCCGCGGCGGCCCGCGCCGAACTCGGCCTCGACGCCGACGAGGTGATCGTCGCCTTCGTGGGCCGCATCCAACCGCTCAAGGCCCCCGACGTGCTGGTGCGAGCCGTCGCACCGCTCATTGCTGCCGCGCGGGCGGGCACGCGCGCCCCGCTGCGGCTACTCATCGTCGGCGGTCCGTCGGGTACCGGTCGCGAGCACCCGTCTGCACTCGCCGACCTGGCCGCGGAACTCGGCGTCGCCGACCGGGTCACCTTCCTCCCGCCCCAGCCGGCGCTCCGGCTGGCCCAGGTGTACCGGGCCGCCGACGTCGTTGCGGTGCCGAGCTATTCGGAGAGCTTCGGCCTGGTCGCCATCGAGGCGCAGGCGTGCGGTACGCCGGTGATCGCCGCCGAGGTGGGCGGACTCGGTGTCGCCGTCGCCGATGGGCTCACCGGCACCCTCGTCGCGGGCCATCGGGTCGCAGATTGGAGCAACGCCGTGGAGAAGATACTGGCCGATCCACAACGGCTCGCCGCGATGGCGGCCGCGGCCCGCGGCCACGCCGAGCAGTTCTCCTGGGACCGCACCGCGGACGGTCTACTCGCCTCCTATGCGCGGGCGATCGAGTCCAGGCGGGCCGGCCGGACCGGTGGAACCGCCCGGCCGCGGTGGCGCCGGAGCCGACGGCAGGGGGTGGCCCTGTGACCGGCGCGGAGGCGAATCTCGGCGTACTCGTCGAAGCGCTGGCCGAGCGCGGTATCGGCTACAGCCGCAAGTCTTCGGGCGGTCCAGACGGTGAACACGTCATCGTTGAACTCCCCGGGGAACGCAAGCTCACGACGACCGTCTTACTCACCGCGACCAGCCATGGCGTGCGGGTTGAGGCATTCGTCTGCCGTCATCCCGACGAGAACTTGGCCGGCGTCTTCAAGTACCTACTCCAGCGCAACCGGAGGCTGTACGGCGTCGCCTACACGGTCGACAACATCGGCGATATCTATCTCGTCGGCCAGATCGGCTCAGAGGCGCTGACCCCCGGGGAACTCGATCGGGTACTCGGGCAGGTCCTAGAGGCTGCCGACGGCGACTTCAACGTGCTGCTCGAACTCGGCTTCGTCACTTCGATCCGCCGCGAATGGGCGTGGCGGGTGTCGCGCCGCGAGCCACTGCACAATCTGCTCGCCTTTGAGCACCTCATCGACAAGGAGTCGCTCCCGGCACCGGGGGAGCCCCTGCCCGAGCAGTACCGCCCGAACCGGTCGGTGCCCGATGCCGGCGACGGGCCACTGGGGACGCCTGGGTGACTGTCGCTGTGCGAAGATGGCTGGTATGAGCAACGGCACCTTGATCCTGATGCGCCACGGCGAGAGCGAGTGGAACGCCTCCAACCAGTTCACCGGCTGGGTCGACGTGGCCCTCACGCAAAAGGGTGAGGCCGAGGCGGTGCGCGCGGGTGAACTGCTCATCGAGCACGACGTACTTCCCGACGTGCTCTACACATCGCTGCTGCGCCGTGCGATCAACTCGGCGCAGATCGCACTCGATCGCGCCGACCGCCAATGGATTCCGGTCGTGCGCGACTGGCGACTCAACGAGCGCCACTACGGCGCGCTGCAGGGACTGAACAAGGCTGAGACCAAAGAGAAGTACGGCGACGAGCAGTTCATGCTGTGGCGGCGCAGCTACGACACCCCGCCGCCGCCGATCGACCCGTCCTCGGAGTACAGCCAGACCAATGATCCGCGCTACGCCAACCTTGCGCGGGTCCCGCTGACCGAATGCCTCAAGGACGTGGTGGTGCGGCTGATCCCGTATTACGGCCAGACCATTGCGGCCGATCTGCGTGGCGGAAAGACGGTCCTCGTCGCCGCCCATGGCAACTCGCTGCGCGCCCTGGTCAAGCACCTGGAGGGGATTTCCGACGCCGACATCGCCGAACTCAACATCCCCACCGGCAACCCGCTGCGCTATGACTTCGACGACGCTGGAAACGTGACCGGCAAGGGGGTCTACCTCGATCCGGAGTCGGCGGCCGCCGGTGCGGCGGCGGTGGCCGCCCAGGGGCAGAAGTGACCTGGCGGGTCGGGCGACCGGCACGCTAGGCTGACGGCATGGCTGAGCTTCGCGTGGACCACCAGCCCGCCAGAGAGCGCTACGAGGCGTTCCTCGAGGACGGCGGCGTTGAAAAGTCGGTCGGATACATCGACTACATGACTGAGCCGGGCACCTTGGTGCTGACGCACACAGTGGTCCACGACCAGTTCAGTGGACGCGGGTTCGCCGGTCAGCTGGCGAAATCGGTGCTCGACGATGTTCGAGCGAACGGCAAGCAGTTCGTCCCCGTTTGCAGCTACATCCAGAGCTACGTGGAGAAGCATCCGGAGTACGCCGCATTGGTTCGCGAGCAGCACTGACCCCGGCCTGAACGCCAGGTGAACGACCATCGAATTCCGGCGGTCGGGCTGGGTTTTCCGCACCTGTGCGTCGTAAGGTTGTGGTGTGACCGTTGCTTTGATCGTCGCGACGATCGCCTGTGCGTTCGTCTGCGGCCTTGTCGTCGGTCGACTCGCCTTCGGCCAGCCGGTCTTCCGTTTCGATGAGCCCGTCACACCGCTGTCGGTCCTGCCGGCCGCACCGCCGTCGCCCGAGCACTTGAGCCCGCAGGACCGCAACGACGTCCTTCGGATGATTGTGCGTTCCTCTGAGCACGCGGTCGTGGTCGTCGAGGAAAGCGGCGATCTGGAGTTGTACAACGAGGCGGCGGTCAAGCTCGGCCTGGTCACCGGAGACGAGCTGCACCCGACGGTGGCCGAGCACGCCGCGGAGGTACTGAGCCTGCGCGAGGACGACCGGTTCGAGATGGTGCCGGTGCCCACCAATGCCGGATTCTTGGCGACCGCGCGCCCGCCGACGGCGCACCCGGTGCTCGCGGTGCGCTGTCTGGCCCGTTACGTCGAGCTCAACGGCATGCGGTTCATCCTGGTCTACGGCGACGACGACACCGAGAACATTCGTGTCGAGGCGACCCGGCGGGACTTTGTGGCCAACGTCAGCCATGAGCTCAAGACACCGGTCGGGGCGATCGCGCTGCTGGCGGAAGCGCTCCTGGAGTCGGTGGACGACCCCGAATCGGTGCGTCACTTCGGGTCTCGCGTCTCCTCGGAGAGCAAGCGGATGGGCAATCTGGTGACCGAGTTGATCGCCCTGTCCCGGTTGCAGGGCGGCGAAACCGCAGAGTTCGAACCAGTCGATGTCGATGGGCTGATCGGCGCGGCCATGACTGCGGTGCAGATTCCCGCCGAGGCCGCCCATATCACTCTGACCAGCGATGACCCCTGTGGGCTAGCGGTGTACGGCGACCGACCGCTGCTGGTTACCGCGCTGACCAACCTGCTTTCCAACGCGATCGCCTACTCCCCTGCGGGGACCACCGTTTCGGTGAGCCGGCGAATCATCGAGGCGCAGGACGAGGATCACCGCCCGATGGTGGCGATGGTGGTCACCGACCGCGGCATCGGCATCGCCCCAGCCGACCAGGAACGCGTCTTCGAACGGTTCTTCCGTGTCGACAAGGCGCGGTCGCGGCTGACCGGCGGGACCGGCCTGGGCCTGGCGATCGTCAAACACGTCGCCGCCAACCACTCGGGTGCCATCTCGGTGTGGAGCCGCCCCGGTACCGGGTCCACGTTCACCCTGGCGATCCCGCAGGCCCGCGCCGATCCGCCCGCACATCGCCAATCCCTGGAAACCAACCGGACAGAAGAGGAAGTCTCGTGACCCACGTTCTCATTGTCGAAGACGAAGAATCGCTGGCCGATCCGCTGGCGTTCTTGCTGCGCAAGGAAGGTTTTGAGGCGAGCATCGTCAACGATGGCGCGTCGGCCCTGACTGCCTTCGACCGCGTCAACCCCGACATCGTGCTGCTGGATCTGATGCTGCCGGGGATGTCGGGCACCGAGATCTGTAAGGCGTTGCGGGCGAAGTCGTCGGTCCCGGTGATCATGGTGACCGCGCGCGACAGCGAGATCGACAAAGTCGTCGGCCTCGAACTCGGCGCCGACGACTATGTGACGAAGCCGTATTCGGCGCGCGAGCTCATCGCGCGGATTCGGGCGGTGCTCAGGCGCGGAACCGAGAACAGTGCCGACGACGAGTTGCTGGTGGGCGTCCTAGAGGCCGGTCCGGTGCGGATGGACATTGACCGGCACACCGTCAGCGTCAATGGCCAGCCGGTCACGCTGCCGCTCAAGGAGTTCGACCTGCTCGAGTTCTTGATGCGCAATGCCGGGCGGGTGCTGACCCGCGGCCAGTTGATCGACCGGGTGTGGGGAGCGGACTACGTGGGTGACACGAAGACGCTCGACGTGCACGTCAAACGTCTGCGCTCGAAGATTGAGCCGGATCCGTCGGCACCGAGCCACCTGCTCACCGTTCGCGGACTGGGGTACAAGCTCGAGGTCTAGCCGCGGCGAGGCGCCTCTGTCGATGGCACCGCGCCGGACCTGTGCCGTCGGCCGGGCGCGGCCGTGGCGACCGCTACAGAATCTCGTACTTGATATCGGTGGCGCGGCGGGTTCGGGCGGCCGCGGTTGCCGGATGGACGGCGATGAGGCCCAGCCCGGCACGCCGGCGGCACACTGCGGCCAGCACCGTGTAGGCGGCGGTGCCGATCAACTCGATCAATTCGGGCGCGTAGGACTCCCATACCTGCTTGGCGCCCACATGGGCATCGGGCGACCCCGAGCAGTACCACTGCAGATCATGGCCGCCCTCGCCCCAGCCGCGACGGTCGTACTCGGTGATCGTGTCGACGAGGATGGATGAACCGTCGGGGCGTTCCTCCCACTCCTGGGTGCGCCGCACCGGTAGTTGCCAGCACACGTCGGGTTTCACCTCGAGCGGTTCCATACCCCGGAGCAGCGCCATCGCGTGCAGTGCGCAGCCCGGGCCCCGGGCGAAACCGGGCCGGTTGAGGAAGACGCAGGCGCCGTCGTGCACCCGGGTTTTCAGCGCGGGCTCATCGGCGTCGTCGTCGGCCTCCACGAGGTAGCCGCCGGGGCCGAGTGGATCGGCTCCACCGGCCAATCCTGCGAACTGCCAGTCCTCGTGACCGAGGAGCGCCACGCCGGCCGCCAGGCGTCGCCGGTCGTCGGCGTCGGAGAGATAGGCCCCATGGGTGCAGCAGCCGTCGTCGGGCCGCCCGGCCACAATTCCGGCGCAGGCCGGCGTACCGAACACGCAGGACCAGTGTGAGCACAGCCACGTCAGATCCGCCCGAATCCAGTGTTCGGGGTTGTCCGGGTCGGCGAACTCATACCATTCGCGCGGAAAATCAAGGTCTGCTTCGGGCTGCACCACTCCAACCTAATCCTCCGTCTCAGTGCGGTTGTGGGCGTGCCGGGTCGGCGCGGGCGCGGTCCACCCGCTAGCGTGGGTAAACGTGCGATTGGGAGTGCTAGACATCGGGAGCAACACGGTCCACCTTTTGGTGGTCGACGCCCACCGCGGCGGGCATCCGGCGCCGATGAGTTCGACGAAGTCGGTGCTGCGCCTGGCGGAGCGGATCGAGGCCGACGGCCGACTCGCCGCCGATGCCGCCACCGAGCTCGTCGAGGCAATCGGCGAGTTCACCAGGATCGCGAGCACGTCCGGATGTGAACAGGTCATGGCGTTCGCCACGTCGGCGGTGCGGGACGCAACCAACTCCGACGACGTGCTGACCGAAGTGCTGACGAAGACCGGGGTTCAGATCGGGGTGCTGTCCGGACGCGACGAGGCGAGGTTGACCTCCCTGGCGGTCCGGCGCTGGTACGGCTGGAGCGCCGGCCGGATCCTTGCCCTGGACATCGGGGGCGGTTCGCTGGAGATGTCGAACGGTGTCGACGAGGAGCCGGATGTGGCGCTGTCGGTGCCGTTGGGCGCCGGACGACTCACCCGCGACTGGCTGCCGGGCGACCCGCCTGACCGTCGTCGCATCAGCGTGCTCCGCGACTGGCTCGACGCCGAGTTGAAGCCGGTGGCGGCCGAACTGCGTGCCCCGGGCCGGCCGGATCTCGCGGTGGGCTCGTCGAAGACCTTCCGTAGTCTGGCGCGGCTCACCGGGGCGGCGCCGTCGAGTGCGGGGCCACGTGTGCGCCGACAGTTGACCGCCAGCGGCCTGCGGCAGCTGATCGCATTCATTTCCCGGATGACCCGCGCCGACCGCGCCGACCTCGAGGGGGTCAACGCCGAGCGCGCCGGTCAGTTGGTCGCGGGGGCGCTGGTCGCCGAGGCCGCAATGCGTGCGCTCAATCTCGATACACTCGATATCTGTCCGTGGGCGCTGCGGGAGGGCGTGATTCTGCGTCGCCTGGACTCCGATGTGTTCGACGATGAACTCCCGGGTCCGCAGTCGGCGAACTCGGACCAGAACTAGTGAGGACGTGGCGCAATGGCCAAGGATGAACCGGACTCCCGGCCGATCCCGGTGTCGGAGCTGCTGGCGCGCCAGCGGGAGTCGGCCGACGCCAGCGCCCAGACTGGCGAGATCCCCCGGGTCGCGTTTCCCCGTTCGGCCAATCCGGTGGCGCAGCGCGCCGCCCGGGCCCAGGCCGACGCCGACGTGGGCTCGGGGTCGCGTACGGCCAGTGGCATGCCCTCCTACCCGCCGGCCCATCTCTCCGGGGCACTGGTGGACCCCGACGTCGAGGCAAATCAGGTGACCGGGATCATTCCGGCGGTGGCGGAACCGCCCGTGGAGGTTCCTGCGGCGGACGACGGCGGATCTGTGACACCGGCGGCGGAGCCGGTAACCAACTCCTTCCTGAGTGGCGGCGACGACGTCGACTTCGAGTCCTACCGCAACTTCGACGATGTCATCGCGACCGACGACGGACCGAAGAAGCGCAAGCGCGGACTCTTCGGGCGCCGTCGGGGCGCCGCGGAAGCGGAGACCGCCCGCCCTGCGCCGTCCCCGCGTGCGGTCCGGCGGGCGACGCGCGCGGCCGGACCGGTGAACGTCGACGAGGTAGCCGTGGCCGAGGCTGCCGCGCAGACCACCGTCGTCGAGTCCCCTGTCGACTCGGGCGACACCACGCGCGGTGTCCCGTCCGGGCCGGTCCCCGCCGTCGAGGACACCACCACGCTGGCGCCCGTTGAGCCGGAGGATCTCTACGACGACGAGATCCCGGTGCTCGACCAACCGTTCGTCGACCCGGTGACCGGGCGCTTTGCCCCGCGCGC
>NZ_DIAX01000045.1:116005-169262 GCF_002414845.1 Gordonia sp. UBA5067
GCCGCGCAGGTGCAGCGCGCCAGTTCCCCGGCTGCTGAGCCGGCGCCGGAGTCCGGCCGTCCGAAGAAGCCGCGGCGCGCCCGGATCACCGGCGAGTCGTCCGATACGGCCGTCGTCGACGAGGCCCCGCTGGCATCGAGGTACTCGCCGGCGATGCAGTGGCTCATCATCGTGGGACAGGCGATCGCGGGTCTCATTCTGGGGGCGGCCGGATTCTGGGGATTCGTCCAGCTGTGGCGGTGGAACGTCTATTTCGCCCTGGTGCTGTCTGCTGTCGTCATCTTCGGCATCGTGACGCTCGTGCACCTCGTGCGGCGCCGCCACGACCTGCCCACCACGTTGCTCGCACTGGGGGTCGGCCTGTTCCTCACCCTGGGACCACTCATCTTCCTGGCCACCTCGTGATCCTCGAAGAGGTTCCGGTCGGGCTGTCGACGGCGTCGGTCTACCCGCAGAACATTGAAGCCGCATTCGCCTACGCCGCCGACCTGGGGTACGACGGTGTCGAAGTAATGGTGTGGGGCGACCCGGTCAGCCAGGACATTGGGCGGGTCGAGGCGCTGTCGCACGCGTACCAGATGCCGGTCCTGTCCGTGCATGCGCCATGTCTGGTGATCTCGCAGCGTGTGTGGGGCCGTGATCCGATCGTGAAACTCGCCCGATCAGTCGAGGCAGCCGAAGGACTGGGTGCGCCGACCGTCGTCGTGCACCCACCGTTCCGCTGGCAGCGTTCATACGTCGCGGCATTTGAGGACCTCGTCGGCGAACTCGAATCCGACAGCGACGTCGCCGTCGCCGTGGAGAACATGTTCCCGCTGCGCGCGGACCGCTTCTTCGGCGCGGGGGAGCGCTCGGTGAAGCGGCTACAGGCCCGCGGGGGCACCGCCGGACTCGCCGCGTCGGCGTACGGAAAGTCCATCGACCCGACAGACGACGGGTACGCGAACTACACCCTAGACCTGTCGCACACCGCCACCGCCGGGATGGACGCACTGGCGATGTTTGAGCGGATGGCGTCGGGGATGCGTCATCTGCATCTCACCGACGGCGAGGGCGCCGCTCACGATGAGCATCTGATTCCGGGCGACGGCAGCCAGCCCTGCAGCGAGATCTGCCGGCGGATCGCCGCGAGCGAGTTCGACGGGGCGGTGGTCCTGGAGGTAACGACGAGCAGCGCGCGCAACAAGATCGAGCGTGCCGCGATGCTGGCCCGGTCGCTCGATTTCGCCCGCACGCATCTGCGTCGCCCGGGACTGTCCGATGACGTCGTCGAGGTCACCTGGGAGCGACAGCCGTGACGCAGATCGATGATGTGCTGGCCCTGGCGGTCATCGGGCGCGACGAGGCGATGATCACCTATGCCGCGACTATCGACCCGGTGTACACGATTGGGCCGAAGGTGCACGGTGGCAGCGCGCAGATGCTCGCCGCCAACGCGGCGCACGCGGCGTTCCTGGAGTGGACCGGGTCGTCGGCGCCGCCGCTGATCCGTGCCGGCGCCGGCGACCCGGTGCCGGTTGCGCTGACCAGTACGTACCTCAGTGCGCCGAGACCTGACCGGGTCGAGTTGTGCGCCCGGCTGATCAAACGCGGTCGCACGGTATCGGTCGTCGAGGTGGATCTGGTGCAGGAGGGGCGCACCATGATCGCTACGACAGTGGTGTTCGGTGTGCTCGATCAGGGGAAGCCGCATCGGTCGGCGCCGATCCCGCTGCGCGATCTGCCACCCGCGCCGACAGCGGATGCCATTTACCTCGATCACTCGCCGATGAGCGAGATCATGCACCTCGGTCCGGTCCTCGACTACGCCATCGACCCGGAGACTTTTCCGGCGGCGATCGGCGGTCGGGGCGAGCCGGTCATCCGCGGGTGGGTGCGTCCGAAGGCCGGTGCGGCGCACCTGCCGTTCGTCACGACGGTTTGCGATGTCTCGCCGCCGGTCGTGATGAATCTGGGCATCTTCGGCTGGGCGCCCACTGTGACGCTCTCGACCTACCTGCGACGGGTCCCGGCCGGGGCGCCCGGTTCGTGGCTGCGGGTCGCGAATTCCAGCATCGAGGTTGGCCAGGGGATGTTCGAGTCCGACCACACTGTGATTGACTCAACCGGCGTCATCGTGGGGCAATCACGCCAGTTGGCACTCATTCCGGCCCCGGCCTTCGGCTGATTCCGAGCGCCAGCCAGTTCAGAATGGAGATACCCATGTCCGAGCGCGTAGCAATCATCGGCGCAGGCAAGATCGGCGAGGCACTGCTTGCCGGACTGCTGGCGTCGGGCAAGCCGACCCGCGACCTCGCGATCGTCGAACACTCGGCGGTTCGGGCTGCGGAGATCGCCGACGAGTACAAGGTGCTGGTCACCGACCTCGCCACCGCGGTGGAGCATGCCCGGATCGTCGTGGTCGCCGTCAAACCCGACGGGGTCGACGGTGTGTTGGCGGCATTGGGCAAGCTCGAGGACAACAACGATGTCGAGCGGGTGACGGTGACGCTGGTGGCGGGGATCCCCGCTGCGAAGTTCGAGAACGCGCTACCGGCCGGTTCGCCGGTGATCCGCGTGATGTCGAATATGCCGCTGTTGGTCAACGAGGCGATGAGTGTGTTGTCGACCGGACGGTATGCGACTGCCGAGCAGGTCCAGACGGTCAGCGCATTGTTGGCCACCGTGGGCAAGGTCATGGTCGTGCCGGAGAACCTGATGGACGCGGTCACCGCGATCTCCGGTTCGGGTCCGGCCTATGTGTTCCTGCTGGCCGAGACCATGATCGACGCCGGCGTCGCACTGGGCCTGACCCGCGCCCAAGCAGCCGCAATGGCCAAACAGACGATCCGGGGCGCGGGGGTGATGCTCACCGACACCGGTATGACGGCGACGGACCTTCGGGCGGCGGTGACCTCGCCGGCCGGCACTACCGCGGCTGCGATCACCGAGTTGGAGCGCGGGGGGGTGCGGTCGGCGATGTACGCGGCCACCGCGGCGGCCGCGGGGCGGAGCGCTCAACTCAGCCGTCGACCCGAGCTTGAGGGTTCTGCTGGTAACGATGGCGGCTTCCGCGGCTGACCCTATAGCATCACCGGGGGGTGAATGCCCTGGTGACTCGCCGGATTCGGCCACGCTCCGGCAACAAATCACTACCTGGGCGCAACTCCCGTCGCTATTTTCACATCAGCCACGCTAAGCTTGCTTCAGCACGTGCGTGTCAGATGTCCGTCGGAGGGGAAGCCAACGGCCACGACTCGTGCTGTGAGAGGTATGAGTATCAATGGCACCTGCAGATATGTCCGGTGACCGCACCGGCGGAAGCGCGACTGGTTCGCAGTTCCTCACCGTTGCCGAGGTGGCTGCGCTGATGCGCGTCTCCAAGATGACCGTCTACCGCCTGGTTCACAACGGCGAGCTCCCGGCTGTTCGCGTCGGCCGCTCGTTCCGCGTTCACGCCAAGGCGGTACACGACTACCTGGAGACGTCGTACTTCGACGTCGGCTAGGCGACAGCGCTGGTTCAGATTTGGTCAGATCCCCGGCCGAATGGGTTCGGCCGGGGCTTCGTCGTGAGGTTTGCGCGGACGCGATTAGGGTCGGTCCGCGCCAGCCCGGTAAAGTAGCGTCATTCCCGCCGCGGCCGCCTGTCGGTCCGGAGAATGAGCAAAGTAAGGAAAATTCCCTCATGGGTTCTGTCATCAAGAAGCGTCGCAAGCGCATGTCGAAGAAGAAGCACCGCAAGCTGCTCCGTCGCACCCGAGTGCAGCGTCGCAAACTCGGCAAGTAGTCTCCGCACCGGGATCGTCTGAGTAAGGGAGAGGGTCATGGCGCAGGACAGCGGCACCACTGCCACCCCGCGCGTCGTACTCGTCACGGGTGCGTCCACCTTCTTGGGCGGCTATCTGGTGACCCGGCTGGCCGCTAACCCGGAGATCGAGAAGGTCCTTGCGGTCGACTCGCGAGTCCCCGGCAAGGCACTCCTCCGCCGGATGGGGCGGGCCGAGTTCCTGCGCCTCGATATTCGTCGCCCGACAATCGCCAAGACGATTGCCGTGCACGAGGTGGACACCGTGGTACACGCCGCCACATCGATCATGGACCTCTCCCCACATTCGGCGGCGATCAAGGAATTCAACGTCGTGGGCGCGATGCAGGTCTTCGCGGCGTGCCAGCGCAGCCCATCGGTGCGGCGCGTGGTGCTGCGCTCGACGGCGATGGTCTACGGCGCGAGCAGCAAGGACCCCGCGTACTTCAGTGAACGGGATCGTGCGGTGCGCGAGCCGACCAGCGGCTACGGCCGCGACCTCCTCGATATCGAAGGATATGCGCGCGGCCTGGCTCGTCGTCGACCCGACATCGGCGTGACGATCGCGCGTTTCCAAGCCATACTCGGCCCGCGAATCCAGACACGAACGGGCGCCTACCTGTCGACACCGCTGGTGCCGACGGTGTTCGGATTTCAGCCCCGCCTCCAGTTCCTGCATGAAGAGGATGCACTCGGAGCGCTCGAGCACATCACTTTGTCTGCGCCGTCCGGCACCTACAACATCGCCGGGGACGGAGTCGTTTCGCTCACCCAGGCGATCCGCCGCGCCGGGCGCATCGAATTGCCGGTGCCGAGCGGCCTCGTGACGCCGATCTCAGGGGTGTTCTCCGACGTTCGCACCGCCCGATTCCGGTCCAGTCAGATGGACTTCCTGACCTTCGGTCGGGTGCTGGACAATTCGAGGATGCGGACCGACCTCGGGTTCGAGCCCAGATTCACGACGAGCGAAACACTCGACGACTTCATCGAACGGGGAGCCTCGGACATGGTGATCAGTCCGCAGCGCTGGCGTGATCTGGAGCAGCGTCTCGCGTCGGCGGTCCACCAGCTGCGGTAGCGCACCGCTGTGATGTCGGGCACACCTGTGTATCGCGCGCGGCCAGCCCGTAAGCTGAAGCCCAGCGCCTGAGTACGTCAGCAATCCGAACAGCCACACAACGGGGGGGGGGAATCGCATGTCCGGTCGTCGCGCCTCCGATCCACGAACGGCGAAAGTCATCCAGCTCTATTCGACGCCCGGCGGGGCGCAGACCCCCGACGTTGCGGCCCGCCGACAATCGGGCAAGTTGCGCCACCCGTCGCAATCGGGGGCCGACGGCCACCCGAACACCGATGGTTTCGGGACCGGGCCGGCCGCGGTCACCCCGATCAGTGACGACGCGAGGATCCACAACGAGGCGCTCGGCGTCGAGCACGTCGGGCCGCCGAGGCCGAGCCCGCTGCTCAGCCTGAACGGACTGCGCGAGGGAGTGGCCGACGCACTCACCGGCACCGCCGGATATCTGCGTGAGCGTCTGGCCGGCGAATACGAAGTCGACGACTTCGGATTCGACCCGCATTTCACCGAGAACGTCTGGTTCCCCGCCATTCGGCCTGTCTATGAGAAATGGTTCCGTGTTGAGGTTTCCGGGGTGGAGAACCTTCCGGTTGAGGGCGGCGCGTTGCTCGTCGCCAATCACGCCGGCAGCATCCCCATCGACGCACTGATGACCTCGATTGCCGTGCACGACAACCACCCCACTGGGCGCTACCTGCGCGTGCTCGCCGCCGACATGGCCTTTGACTCGCCGATCATCGGCGAAACCGCGCGCCGCATCGGGGCAACGCTGGCGTGCACCAGCGATGCCGAGTACCTCTTGAAGGCCGGCGAACTCACCGCGGTGTGGCCGGAGGGATACAAGGGCATCGGCAAGATGTACAAAGATCGCTACAAGTTGCAGCGCTTCGGCCGCGGCGGCTTCGTGACGACGGCGATCCGCGCCGGTGCTCCGATTATCCCGGTGTCGATTGTCGGGTCCGAAGAGATCTACCCGATGATCGCTGACCTCAAACCCCTTGCGAAGGTCCTCGGACTGCCGTATTTCCCGGTGACGCCGCTGTTCCCGTGGTTCGGTCCGCTGGGCATGATTCCGCTGCCGTCGAAGTGGCACATTCATTTCGGCAAGCCGATCCCCACCGAAGGGTACGACGAGGCCGCGGCCGACGACCCGCTGGTCGTCTTCGACCTGACCGATCACGTGCGCGAGGAGATCCAGCAGACCCTCTTCCGCATGCTCTCCCGCCGCGGCAGCGTCTACCTGGGATAGCGCGCCCGCCGCAGGCTAGTCTTTGCGGCCCCGCCGCAGTGCTGCGGCAGCGCCGCCGCCGACAGCGCCGAGCGCGATCGCCGTCGGCACCCCGTACTTGGCGGCCTTGCGCGCGGTCCGGAAGTCATAGCTCTCCCAGCCGCGCACCTTTGCGATCTCCTTCAAATCCGAATCTGCGTTGATTGCGACCGCGGTGCCCACCAGCGACAGCATGGGAACGTCGTTGTGCGAGTCGGAGTACGCGGTGCAACGCTGCAGGTTCAGCCCTTCACGAATGGCCAGGGAGCGCACGGCCTGGGCTTTGCCGAGGCCGTGCAGCACGTCGCCGACGAGTCGCCCGGTGAAGATGCCGTCCTCGCTCTCAGCAACGGTGCCCAACGCGCCGGTGAGGCCCAGCCGGGTCGCGATGGTCTGCGCCAGTTCGACCGGGGTCGCGGTCACCAGCCAGACCTGCTGGCCGGCGTCGAGATGGCGCTGGGTGAGTGCGCGCGTTCCAGGCCAGATCTTATCGGCGATGTACTCGTCGTAAATCTCTTCGCCGAGTTCGACCAGTTCGGCGGTGGGGCGGCCGGCGATGAACGACAGCGCCTTGTCGCGTCCCTCGGCCACGTCGTCGGCATTCTCGCGGCCGGTGACCCGGAATTTGATCTGGGCCCACAGTGCGCTGATGACATCGTTGTAAGAGAAGTACCGATGGGCGGCGAGACCGCGTGCGAAGTGCACGATCGAGGCGCCCTGGACGAGTGTGTTGTCCACGTCGAAGAACGCTGCCGCGGTCAGGTCCGCGCCATCGGGCCGCGACTCCGACCGGGCGGCCAGCGCGTCCAGGGCGGCCTTCGCCGCCGCCTCACCGGCGAGGCTTTGCCGCAATTCGGCCGCCGTCTGCCGGAACCGCCCGCTGGCCGAGGAGACCCAGACGCGGACGCGGCGGTCGAACTCGACGTCAGCGCCGCTGTCGTCGACGCCGCCCCTCTGCTCGGCGGTCAGTCCGGGTGCGCCCTCCGGACTGGAGGTGTCGTCTGGATCGGCTTCATCGGACGGTGTGTCCGGTTCGAAGTCGGGGTCCGAGTCAGGGTCGTAGTCCGGGTCGGGTTCGGGATCTAGGTCCCGGTCCCGAATGGGGAAATCACCCGGTACCACGTTGGCGTCGTCACTCACGTTGCTCACTCCGGTCTCGCTGCGGCCTGGCAAGTCAAGACTAACCACAATGGCAGACTGTGGGGCGTGAGGAGGGTGACATGCGAATCGTGTTGCTGAGCCGGCGCGGGTGTAGTGCGTGCGCGGCCGCGCGTGCGGACCTGGCCCGGATTCGTGACGAGGTGGGCGAGGGCTTCGACGAGGTCGACGTCGACGAGCGGGCCGGCGCCGGTGACCCCGAACTGCGGGTTGAGTACGGCGACCGGCTGCCCGTGGTCCTCCTCGACGGTGTCGAGCACAGCTACTGGGCCGTCGACGATCGGCGCCTGCGCGCTGATCTGGCTCCGTGAGCGTCGATACCTGCGTCTCGCCGCACGAACCCCGCCAGATACGCTGAGCGCATGACGTCGCTGTCTCCAAGTCGGCCGGCCGCCAGGATTCCTGGCCCGTCGGTCGCGCGTCTGGCGTCGTACCTGACCGCGCTGCGCGACCGCGCCGCCAACGGTGTGACGGTTGTCTCCAGTGCTGAATTGGCCGAAGTTGCGGGCGTCAATCCACTCATCCTGCGCAAGGACCTGTCGTACGTCGGCGGGCACGGTGTGCGCGGTGTCGGCTATCAGGTGCACAAGCTGATCGCGACCGTCGCGATGGCGCTGCACAGCGATTCTGCTCAACTGGTGGCGCTGGCCGGGGTCGGTTCACTCGGACAAGCCCTGATCGCCCACACCGGTCGCGACCGGCGCTTCACCGTCGGCGCCCTCTTCGACGACGAGCCGGGCCTGGTCGGTGCGCGGTTGTCCCCGGACGGTCCGGTGATCGCCCCACTGCACGACATCGGCGGCACCGGCGACGACGGCGAGCCCTTTGATATCGGCGTCATCGCCACCCGCGACGAACTCGCCCAGGAAGTGTGTGATGCGTTCGCGACCGCCGGGGTCCAGCAGATCCTCAACGTCACGCCGGTTTCCCTGACTCCCCGAGACGGCGTATCAATCCGACAGATTGACCTAGCCTTGGAACTACAGTTGCTGTCGTTCGCAGCGGCGGGGAAAAGGTGAACGTGTTGTGAGTGTGCTGTTGTTCGGCGTATCGCATCGCAGCGCTCCGGTGGGAGTGCTGGAACGGTTGGCGATTTCGGAGCATGATCGGCCGAAGATCGTCGATCGTCTCCTTGCGGCGCCCACCATGTCAGAGGCGATGGTCGTCTCCACCTGCAACCGCATCGAGATATACGCCGTGGTCGACGCCTTCCACCCGGCACTCGAAGCCGTGGGCGACGTGCTCGGCGAGCATTCCGGTCTGACCATCAACGAAATGACTGCACACGCCTACGTGCGGTACTCCGAGGCGGCGGCCGAACACCTCTTCACCGTCGCCGCCGGGCTGGACTCCCTGGTCGTCGGCGAGCAGCAGATTCTGGGTCAGATCCGCGGTGCCTATGCCAGCGCCGACGCCAACCGGACAGCCGGCCGGGTTCTACACGAGCTTGCGCAGCAGGCGCTGCGGGTCGGCAAGAGGGTGCACAGCGAGACCGGGATCGACCGCGCGGGCGCCTCGGTCGTGTCGGTGGCGCTGCACCGGGCACGGGGAATCCTGGCGGCCTCGGATGCTGAACTGCGGCGCGGTGTAGTCCTTGGCGCAGGCGCCATGGGAGGCCTGTCGGCGGTGCACCTGGCGCGCGAGGGCGTCGCGGAGATCACCGTGGTCAACCGCAGTGTCGAGAAGGCCCGCCGCCTCGCCGACAACGTCGCCGCCAACCATCCCGATGTGGTGGCGGTGGGGGTCGGCCTCGACGGGATGTCCGAGGCGATGGCCGCCGCCGACGTCATGATGACCTGTTCCGGATCGGTCGGATCGGTGGTCAGCGTCGCCGAGGTGCACCATGCACTCGCCGCGCGCACTGCCGCAACGCCGCTCGTGATTTGCGATCTCGGCCTGCCTCGCAACGTCGATCCGGCGGCCGGCCGCCTACCGGGAGTCGAGCTGATCGACATCGAAGGTTTGCGCGGCGATTCACAGACGCAGGCGGCCGAGACCGACGTCGTGGGGGCGCGTGCGATCGTCGCCGCCGAACTCGCCGACTACCTCGCCGCGCAGCGCCGTGCCGAAGTGACGCCGACGGTGACGGCACTGCGTCAGCGGGCCAGCGAGGTCGTCCAGGCAGAGATGCTGCGCCTGGAGTCGCGGCTGCCGGCGATGTCTGACGCCGAGCGCGACGAAGTCGCCAAGACCGTGCGGCGCGTCGTCGACAAGCTTCTCCATGCCCCGACGGTGCGGGTGAAGCAACTCGCGGCTACGGCCAACGGCGACCAGTACGCGCAGGCGCTGCGCGAGCTGTTCGAACTGCGGCCCGGCGCCGCCGAATCGGTGTCGATATCCGACGTTGAAGCGATGCGGCTGCCCGATCCAACCGTCCGGCGCAGCCAGGAAGGGCAATGGTGACCCCGGCGGTACTCCGGGTCGGAACCCGTGGGTCACTCCTCGCGACCACTCAGGCCGGCCACGTCGCGCAGGCCTTGACCGATGCCGGGCACCCCGCAGAACTGGTAATCATCAAGACCGAGGGAGACCTGTCGGCCGCACCTGTGGCCGAGATCGGTGTCGGTGTCTTCACCACCGCGTTGCGCATCGCGCTGCGAAACGATGAAATCGACGTCGCGGTGCACTCGTACAAAGATCTCCCGACCGCCCCCGAGTCAGATCTCGTAATAGCCGCCGTCCCGCCACGAGAGGATGCCAGAGATGCGCTGGTCAGCGTAGGAAACCGGGTCCTTGGCGAGTTGCCCGTCGGGGCGACGGTGGGCACCTCGGCGCCCCGCCGGATCGCACAGCTTAGAGCATCGGGTCTCGGTTTGGAAATTCGCCCCCTAAGAGGCAACCTTGATTCTCGGTTGGGCAAAGTCGCCAACGGTGAACTCGACGCAGTCGTGGTTGCCCGGGCCGGGTTGGCCCGCATCGGCAGGACCGAGGTCATTGCCGAGGCGTTCGACCCGGTAGTGCTACTACCGGCACCGGCCCAGGGTGCCCTGGCCGTCGAGTGTCGTGCCGACGATGCCCAGCTGGTGAGCACGCTCGCCACGTTGGACGATCCGTCCTCTCGTGCCGCGGTCGATGCCGAGCGCGCACTGCTGGCGGCCCTGGAGGCCGGCTGCACCGCGCCGGTGGGAGCCTACGCCGAGGTCGTCGAGTCACTCGATGACGACGGTCGGGTCTTCCTCGAGCTGTCCCTGCGCGCAGCGGTCGCAGCCGTCGACGGATCAGATGTGATCCGGAGTTCGGCGGTCGGACCGATCGGGCAGGCAGCGGACGTGGGGCGCGCGCTTGCTGCGGAAATGTTGGAGTCGGGAGCCGCATCGCTTCTGGCCTAGCTGACGAACTACCACCCCCGCGGGGGTAGGAGAGTGCGAGTAGATGAGCCGGACGAAAAAGGTCACCCCGGGGCGGATCCTGTTCGTGGGCGCCGGGCCCGGCGACCCCGACCTGTTGACAGTCCGGGCGCGCAGTGTGCTGACCAACGCGACAATCGCCTACATCGATCCCGATGTGCCGCCGGGCGTCGTGGACCTGATCGGTTCAGCCCACCGGCCCGAGGTCGCACCCACGCCCCGTCGGACCAAGGCCGCCGAGGTCGAGCGCGTCCAGGATGACGACGGGGACGTCGCAGTCGAGGAGGGCGCCGAGGATCCGGTCAGCGTGCATCCCGCGCTCGGGGACCCGGCCGATGTCGCCAAGACCCTCGTCGCGTCGGCGAAGGCCGGCGTCGATGTCGTCCGGGTCGTTGCCGGTGACCCGCTGACATCCAACGCAGTGCTGGCCGAGGTCACCGCGGTCACGCGGACCTCCGTCGCATTCGAGGTGCTGCCCGGGCTCCCGGCCGCGGCCGTCGTACCGAGCTACGCGGGCATGCCGCTGGGTTCGGGCTACACCGTCGCCGACGTGCGCGGCGACGTCGACTGGGCCGGTCTGGCGGCCGCCCCCGGACCGCTGGTGCTGCACGGCACCGCCAGTCACCTGGCGCAGGCCGCGGCCGCTCTGATCGAGAGCGGGTTGGCGGCGGGTACCCCGGTGGCGATCACGATTAACGGCACGACCTGTGCGCAGCGGACCATCGAGGCAACGCTGGAGACCGCCGCCGAGCACGGTGGCGAACTCGCTGGACCGCTGTTGCTCACCGT
Organism: Gordonia sp. UBA5067; assembly: GCF_002414845.1. Classification (GTDB taxonomy): domain Bacteria; phylum Actinomycetota; class Actinomycetes; order Mycobacteriales; family Mycobacteriaceae; genus Gordonia; species Gordonia defluvii. The sequence continues at coordinate 127,431 of NZ_DIAX01000045.1, forward strand.
CGGCAAGGTCGTGGCGCAGCGCGGCAAACTCTCCTGGTGGGAGTCGCGCGCGCTGTACGGCTGGACGGTGCTGGTGCCGCGCACCAAGGAACAGGCCGCGGAGATGAGTGAGCGCCTCGTCGGGCACGGCGCCATCCCCAAGGAGGTGCCGACCATTGCGGTGGAGCCGCCGCGGTCGCCGGCGCAGATGGAGCGTGCGGTCAAGGGACTCGTCGACGGCCGCTACCAGTGGGTGGTGTTCACCTCCACCAACTCGGTGCGCGCCGTGTGGGAGAAGTTCGCCGAATTCGGTCTGGATGCCCGTGCGTTCTCCGGTGTGAAGATCGCCTGCGTCGGTGAGGCCACCGCGGAGCGCGTCCGCGCCTTCGGCATCGAACCCGAACTGGTGCCGTCCGGCGAGCAGTCGTCGCTGGGTCTGCTGGAGGACTTCCCGCCGTATGACGAGGTATTCGACCCGGTCAACCGGGTGCTGCTGCCGCGCGCCGACATCGCCACCGAGACCCTCGCGGAGGGCCTACGCGACCGGGGCTGGGAGATCGATGATGTCACCGCCTACCGCACGGTCCGCGCTGCACCACCGCCCGCGCAGACCCGGGAGATGATCAAGACCGGCGGGTTCGACGCCGTGTGCTTCACGTCGAGCTCGACGGTGCGCAACCTCGTCGGTATCGCCGGCAAGCCGCACGCCCGGACGATCGTCGCCTGTATCGGCCCGAAGACGGCAGAGACCGCCGTTGAGTTCGGTCTGCGCGTCGACGTCCGCCCAGAGACGGCGTCCGTCGCGGACCTGGTCGAGGCGCTGGCCGCGCATGCCGCGCGACTGCGCGCCGAGGGGGCGCTGCCCCCGCCGCGCAAGAAGTCGCGCCGGTCGCGGTCATAGGTTTCTACACTCGACTCTGTGACGCCACGTGATAACAGTGCGATGACTCATCCCGACGGCATTGCCGGGCCGAGGGTGCGTCCGCGACGGCTGCGGTCGACGGCGGCCATTCGTCGCCTCGTCGCCCAGACCGATGTCGCGCCGAGACACCTGGTGCTGCCCATGTTCGTCGCCGACGGACTTGCCGAACCCAAACCGATCGTGTCGATGCCGGGGGTCGCGCAGCACACGATGGATTCGCTGCGCGTGGCCGCAGACCAGGCCGTCGCCGCCGGGGTCGGGGGCCTGATGCTATTCGGCGTACCGTGCGCACAGGACAAGGACACCATCGGCTCTGGTGCCGACAGCGCCGATGGGATCCTCAACCGGGCGCTGGCCGCATTGCGCGCCGACCTCGGTGATGACACCGTCCTGATGGCCGATACCTGTCTCGACGAGTTCACCGACCACGGGCACTGCGGGGTCGTCGATGCGGCCGGCCGGGTCGACAACGACGCCACCCTGGACCGTTACGGTGCGATGGCTGTTGCACAGGCCCGGGCCGGTGCGCACATGCTCGGGCCGAGTGGAATGATGGACGGTCAGATCGCCGCCATCCGTGCCGCGCTCGACGAGGCCGGCCACCCCGACACCGCAGTGCTGGCGTACACCGCCAAGTACGCCTCGGCGTTCTACGGGCCGTTTCGCGACGCTGTGGATTCGTCGCTGGTGGGCGACCGCCGCACTTATCAGCAGGACCCGGCCAACCGTGCCGAAGCGCTGCGCGAACTGGAACTCGATCTTGCCGAGGGGGCCGACGCGGTGATGGTGAAACCGGCGATGGGATACCTCGACGTGCTCGCCGACGTCGCGGCGTCGACGACGGTGCCGGTGGCGGCCTATCAGGTCAGCGGCGAGTACTCGATGATCACCGCCGCGGCCGAGCGGGGGTGGATCGACCGTCGTGCGGCGATCCTGGAGTCGCTTACGTCGATCCGGCGGGCCGGCGCGTCGGTAGTCCTGACGTACTGGGCTGCCGAAGTCGCCGATTGGCTGCGGTGACGCGCCGGTAAGTAGCCTGAACCCATGACGTACCCCCAACTACCTCAACCGGTGGGCGCTGCCGCGCCGGAGCCGCCGCAGCGGCCCGCCCTGGCCGCTTCGGTCGCCATCGCTACCGAGCTGTGGCTGGTGGTCATCGCGGCCCTGGCGGTGGCGCAGCTCGGCAGCTATCCGCTGGCCCGTGATGCGATGGACCAGCACCTGGCCGGCCTGCCGAAAGACGCGAGCGAATCTGCGCGCCGGTCGGCGGAGCTGATGACCAACCCGGGACTGATCATCGCCACCCTCGTCGTCGCCGTGCTGGTGGGCGCGGTGATCGCGCTGATCGTCATGTACTTCTTGCGGGCCGGCCACAACTGGGCCCGCCTCATCCTTTCCGGGTTGAGTGCCTACGTGCTGGTAGGTGCGGTGATGGCGTTCACCGGGCAGCCGACGTGGACACAGGCGCCGCAGATCATCGCCGCGGGCTGCGCCGGCGGTGCCCTGCTCCTGTTGATGCGCCGTGATTCCGATACGTACTGTCGGGAAATGGGTGAATTCCGCGCTCTGGTCAAGGCGCCGGCTGTGTCGGCCGCAGGGCAGCCCGGAGGATGGTCCCAGCAGGGTCCGGCCCAGCAGGGTCCGGCCCAGCAGTATCCGGCCCAGCCGCATCCGCCCCAGCAGTACCCGAATCATCCGGGCGCCCACCGGCCACCGCCCACGTCACACCAACCGCCGGACGGGTCGGGAGGCACGCGTGAGTGAGGCTGACGAGACTGGCGCAGCCGGGTTTGGCGAGGACGTCGTCGAGGACGCCGCGCCGGGTGACGACGAGGTCGCCGAGGCCGGGGACGGACTGTCGCCGCTCCCCGAGGACGTGGGCGAGGTTTTGCTCGCCGAGTCGGGCAGCGGATGGTGGCCGATCGCCATCGGCCCGCTGCTGGTCGGTGCGGTCCTGACGATGGAGGCGCTCGGCCCCGGGCAAATCCACTGGCCGGTGATGATGATCTTCCTCATCGTCATCACCGGGCCGGTCTACCTTTTCATCACCGCGGCGCGCAAATATGCGAGTGTCGAACTGACCGAGAAGACGCTGCGTTGCGGGACCCGCCGGATCAACCTGTCCGATATCGGCACGATCTACCCGCCGAATAACGGCGGTGAGTACAAGGACTGGGAGAAGGCGCCGGCGCTCGGTGAGCTGCCCGCCGTCCCCCGCGGGCGCAAGGGCATCGGCGTCAAGATGGTCAACGGCAAACTCGCGCAAGCCTGGGCCCGCGACGTGGACCGTCTGCGCACCGAGCTCACCCAGGCGCATCTTGCTGTACAGCTGGGGCTCTAACCCTGCTCCAGCATGGGGGCGACGAGGAGTTCCTCGGGGATGCCGAAGGCCTCGACCAGGGTCCGCGCCTGGGGCCGCAGGTCTGCGCACAGCTGGTTGACCCCGCGCCGGATCGCCTTGGCCCGCTCCACCGAGACATGCCGGTGCATGAGGAACCAAGACAGGTCGGCTTCGAGCGCGGAGTAGACGAACAGGTCACACACTGTGCCGAGGACCTCGGCCGCGGACTTCGAATCGCACTCGTCGATGGCCTGGATGAAGGATTCGAGGACCTGGCGCTCGATGCCGGCGGTGGCCGCCGCGAGGAGGTGGTCCTGCGCGTCGTTGAACACGGCGAACGGGTCGTCGGCGTCGGCGGCTCGGCGCAATCGCTGTGCACAGGTGCGCTGTAGGTGGTCTTCGCGATTGCGGAGCAACCGGACCTGGGTCGCCCGGTCGGTCAGGTCTGACTTGTCCGGATCCTCGTCGGAGGAGTCGAGCAGGGTCTGCACGACCTGCCGGACGGCGGTCTTCTCCGCGACGACGTCGCCGACCAGGCCGGCGACCAGGCGCACCCATCCGACCGTGCTGAGTCCGCGCATCTCGTCGGAGTACATGCCGAGCATCTCCTTGCCGACGAGCTGGGTCAGTACCGTGTTGTCGCCCTCGAAGGTGGTGAACACGTCGATGTCGCCGCGCAGGATCGACAGCTGGTTCTCAGCCATGTAACCGGCCCCGCCGCAGGCTTCGCGGCATACGTTGATGGTGTGGCTGGCGTGGGCGCTGCCGTAGGACTTCAGGCCGGCGGCCCAGCTCTCCAGCAGCCGCTGGCGATGCGGTTCGACGCCGTCCGGCTCCTGAGACTGCACGTCGTGCAGCTCAGCGGTCAGTTCATTCTGCGCAAAGGCCAGCGCATACGATTTGGCGAGCAGCGGCAAGAGTTTGCGCTGATGGGCGCGGTAGTCCATGATCGTGATCTCCTGCGCCCCGTCGGGTGCGTCGAACTGCCTGCGAACCAGCGCATACCGCACGGCCAGCGTCAGTGCTTTGCGGGCGGCGGCCCCGGCGGTGGCGCCCACCGAGACACGACCGCGGATGAGGGTGCCGAGCATGGTGAAGAAGCGCCGGTTGTCACCCTCGATGGGGGAGCTGTAGGTGCCGTCGGCGGCGACGTCGGCGTAGCGGTTCAGCAGATTCTCGGCGGGAATGCGCGCTTCGTCGAACACGATGCGGCCGTTGTCGACGCCGCGCAGCCCGCCCTTGTACCCGCAGTCGGAGGTGGTGACGCCGGGCAGGTCGTTGCCGTCGGCGTCGCGAAGCGGCACGAAGAAGCAGTGCACACCGTGGTCGCGGGGCTCTTCGCCCGGACCCGCGGTGATCAGCTGGGCGAACACCGCCGAGACGGTGGCGTGTTCGGCTGCGCCGCCGATGTAGTCCTTGCGGGCCAGTGGCGTCGTCGACGCGATGACGAACTCCTGCGTGGCGGGATCGTAGGTGGCGGTGGTTTCCAGCGCCTGCACATTGGAGCCGTGCCCGGTCTCGGTCATGCCGAAGCTCCCGAGCAAGTCGAGGTTGATGATGTCGGCCACGTAGCGCCGATGATGACGCTCGGTGCCGAGGTTCTCGATCGCGCCGCCGAACAACCCCCACTGCACACCGGATTTGACCATCAGGGACAGGTCCGCATAACCGAGCATCTCGATGCCGGTGATCGCCGTGCCGACATCGCCGGTGCCGCCGTGGTCGGCGCGAAAGCCGGCGGCGGCGAAGTCGGCGGCGGCGAGTTCGGTCATCTCCGCCAGGATCTTCGCGCGCGACGCACTGAGATCCAGGGACGGGTCGGGCAGCAGATCGCGCCGATTCAGTGCCGCGCGAAGCTCGTCGCGGGTGGCCTGCCACCGGCCGTCGAGCGCAGCCCGCAGTCCGTCGAGGGTGGTCGTGTCGTCGAGTTGGCCGGGACCGGTCGGATCTGTCTGCGCCGCCATGGTTCCACCATAGGGGTCAGGCAGCCCGCCGTTGTGGAGTGCGGCCTAACCTCGAACGCGTGTGGATCAAACGAGTGGCCGCGGCGGTCGCCCTGTGCGCAGTCGCCGCGCCGATGACCGCATGTGGGCGCGACGGACCCCCGATCCGCAGTGCCCCGTCGGCCAGCACGTATCCGGGTTTCCATCCCGGTGTGCGTTATGCCCACCTCGGTGACAGCTTCGCCGCCGGATCCGGGATCGACCCGATCGTCGCGGACTCGCCGGCCATGTGCCTGCGTAGTCGGCTCGACTTCGGGCAGCTGGTCGCGGCCCGGCACCCGACCGGATTCGGTGAATCGGCGTTCGCAGACATGTCGTGTGCCGGCGCGGGCACCGCAGATCTTTCGGCCGCGCAATATTTCGGCGTCCCCCCACAGGCCGGCGTATTGGGGCCGGCGACCGAGCTGGTCACGATGATGATCGGCGGCAATGATGGCCGGCTCTTCGCCGATGCTGTCGCCCAATGCTCGGCCCTGGCCGGCCGTGACGTCGCCGGCGCACCCTGTCGTCAGGCCCACGAGGCGCAGGTCGACGCCCAGATTGCCGGCACGATCGCGCCGGCGCTGAGTGGAGCGGTCGCGCTGGTCACGCGGCGCGCGCCCCGGGCCCGCGTCCTCATCGTCGGGTATCCGCGCCTCCTGCCACCCCGGCACGGCTGCTACCCGACGATGCGCATCGCGGCCGGTGACGTCGACTACCTCAACCGAGTGCAGCTCCGGCTCAACGGCGCGATCGCCGGCGCTGCCCGGGCGCATCGCGCGACGTACCTCGATCTGTGGTCTGCGTCGCGCGGTCATGATGCCTGCGCGCCACCGGGCGAGCGCTGGATCGAGCCAATGCTCGGATCGCGGATCCGCACGACGGTGCACTCCAACGCGGCAGGCCAACGAGCGATCGCCGAGGCCGTTCTCGCCGCACTGAACTGACCGGGCCGGGCAACCTTACAACCGGCTGAGCCGAATTGGGGTTTGCCGAGTGACTTTGCCACACTGGAAGCCGTGACTGCCTCCCCCGATCGCCCGGCGCGCGCCGCTGCCGTCTCGGCCGAGCTGTTCACTCGGGCCGCACACGTCATTCCCGGCGGAGTGAACTCGCCGGTGCGGGCGTTCTCCGCTGTCGGCGGCACCCCGCGTTTCATTGCCTCGGCGCAGGGGTGCCGGCTCACCGACGTCGACGACAACGTGTACGTCGATCTGGTGTGCTCGTGGGGTCCGATGATTCTCGGCCACGCCCATCCGGCGATCGTCGACGCGGTGCGCACCGCCGCCACCGGTGGCCTGTCCTTCGGCGCGCCCACCCTCGCCGAAGTAGAACTCGCCGAGGAGATCGTCGCCCGCATTGATCCGGTGGAGGAGGTGCGACTGGTCAATTCGGGCACGGAGGCGACGATGTCGGCGGTGCGCCTGGCCCGCGGCTTCACCGGGCGCCCGAAGATCGTCAAGTTCGCCGGCTGCTACCACGGTCACGTCGATGCCCTGCTGGTCGCCGCGGGTTCGGGTGTCGCGACGCTGGGTCTGCCGACCTCGCCGGGCGTCACCGGCGCGGCCGCCCACGACACGATTGTGCTGCCCTACAACGACCTCGCCGCCGTCGCCGACGCCTTCGCCGACTACGACGGGCAGATCGCCGCGGTCATCACCGAGGCGGCCGCCGGGAACATGGGGGCGGTGGCACCGGTCCCGGGCTTCAACGCCGGATTGCGGCAGCTGTGCAACGACAACGGCGCGCTGCTGATCATCGACGAGGTGATGACCGGGTTTCGGGTCAGTCCTGCCGGGTGGTTCGGCCTCGAGGGTATCGGCGCAGACCTGTACACCTTCGGCAAGGTGATGAGCGGCGGGCTGCCCGCTGCCGCTTTCGGCGGTCGTGCCGACGTGATGGATCACCTCGCTCCGTCGGGTCCGGTCTATCAGGCGGGCACCCTGTCGGGTAACCCGGTGGCGGTGGCCGCCGGGCTGGCCACGCTGCGCACGGCCGACGCCGCGGACTACGCCACACTTGATGAGAACGCGCAGCGGATCGGCGGGCTACTCACCGAGGCGCTCGCCGCCGCCGGTGTCAGCCACCGGGTGCAGTATGCGGGGAACCTGTTCAGCGTCTTCTTCACCGACGATCCGGCGACGCCGATCACCGACTACGAACAGGTGCGCGCCACACAGACCTACCGGTTCGCCCCGCTGTTCCACGCGCTACTCGACGCGGGCGTGTACGCGCCGCCGAGTGCGTTCGAAGCCTGGTTCGTCTCGACTGCGCTCGACGACGATGCCTTCGCCACCATTGCTGCCGCGCTGCCCGGTGCGGCCGCCGCAGCCGCAGCCGCCACCGGCGGGGAGTAGGACCACAGTCTGATGAGCGACAAGACCATTCGGAGCAGCGGTGTGCGTACCGGCGAACACACCGTCGTACACATGATGCGGCACGGCGAGGTGCACAATCCCGAGGGAATCCTGTACGGGCGACTGCCGGGCTTCCAGTTGTCCGAGACGGGCCGGTTCCAGGCCCAAGCCGTCGCCGATTCGCTGGCCGACCACGACATCGCCGCGGTGTTCGCCTCGCCGCTGCAGCGCGCGCAGGAGACCGCGACCCCGCTCGCCGCGGCGCACGGCCTTGAGATCCGCACCAACGCCGACCTGATCGAGGCGGACAACGTCTTCGAGGGGCTCAAGGTGTCGGTCGGCGACGGCGCCCTGTCCAAGCCGCGGCACTGGCGCAAGCTGCGGGACCCGTTCACCCCGTCGTGGGGTGAGCCGTACCTCCAGCTCGCGCACCGCATGCTCGGAGCGGCGACCACCGCCCGCGACGCGGCGCGCGGCGCCGAGGCCGTGTGTGTGAGCCACCAGCTCCCCGTGTACACGCTGAGGCGTTTCTTAGAAGGTCAGCGACTGTGGCACGATCCGCGCCGGCGGCAATGCTCGCTCGCCTCGGTGACCAGCCTTATCTACGACGGCGACGCACTCATCGACATTGTTTACTCCGAGCCCGCGGGCGAGACCGACCCACTGGTCCGGGGAGCCTGACCCGTGGCATGGTGGACCTTCTCCGCAGCGCGGACTGCGGCGGCGGCAACGGCCGCGGTGATTGCCGTGGCGCTAACCGGGTGTGCCACCGGGAAGGACGCGGTCCGGCAGGGTGACACCTGGCAGTTCGTCTCGCCGGGCGGGCAGACCGTGATCACCTATGAGCCGGCGCACCGCAAGCCGGTGGCGCCGCTATCGGGGCCGGAACTGGTCACCGACAAGCCGGTCGCGCTCGCGGACTTCGCTGGGAAGGCCGTCGTCGTCAACGTGTGGGGCTCGTGGTGCGGACCGTGCCGGGGCGAGGCCGACCTGCTGCTGCGTACCTTTCACCAGACCCGGGACCGGGGCGTGGCGTTCCTGGGCATCAACCTGCGCGACGACCGTGGCTCGGCGCGTGACTTCGTCACCGATCGCGGCATCGACTATCCGTCCATCTACGACTTCACCGGGGCCCGGCTGGCCGCGCTGACCACCCCGACGTCGGTCGTTCCGACGACCATCGTCCTCGATCGGGCGCACCGGCCGGCGGTCGTGTACCTGCGGGCGGTCGAGGCGGTCGAACTCAAGGCGGCCATCGACAAGGTGCTCGCCGACCAGTGATCACCGCCAGTGCACTTTCCGACGCAGCGGCCTCCGGGCCATTGCTGCTGGCGCTCGGCGCGTGCGCGCTCGCCGGTTTCCTGTCCTTCGCCTCGCCGTGCGTGGTGCCGCTGGTGCCCGGCTATCTCTCCTTCTTGGCCGGTCTCGTCGGGGCCCAGGCGCCGGCGGTCTCCGTCGCGGAGTCACGTGAACTCCGGCGCGAGGGTACCCGGCGGGTGGTCGGCGCCGCGATACTGTTCGTCCTCGGCTTCACCGTGGTATTCGTGCTGGCGATGGCCACGGTCTTCGGCATCACCGATCGGTTCAGCGGCGCCGGCGGGCGGCCGCTGCAAATCGTCGGTGGGCTGGTGACCATCCTCATGGGCCTGGTGTTCATCGGCTTGGTGCCGGCGCTGCAAACCGAGCGCCGGTTGTCGCCCGAGCGGGTGAGTGGGAGTCGATCCGGCGTGTTCGCGGCGCCGCTGCTGGGTGCGGTGTTCGCGCTGGGCTGGACGCCGTGCCTGGGACCCACCCTGGTCGCCATCGTCGCCACCGTTACCGGGACCGAGGGGGCGACCGCCGCCAAGGGGGTCGCGATGATGGTCGCCTACTGCGCGGGATTGGGCATCCCCTTCCTCGTGCTGGCGTTGTCGTCGACGTGGGCGGTCCGCAGTTGGGGCTGGCTTCGCCGGCACACGCGGACCATTCAGATCATTGGCGGCATCGCCCTGCTGCTCGTCGGCTTCGCGCTGGTGACCGGTATGTGGGATCACATCATTGCGTGGCTGCAGACGCGGTTCACGCCCGACGCCGGACTGCTGTTGTGACCGCGCCGGTGCGTCCGTCGCCGCTGCGCCGGTTCGTTGTCGCCCCGGTGCGCAATCTGTGGCGCTCGCTCACCTCGATGCGCACCGCGCTGGCCCTGCTGTTCCTACTGGCGGCGGCGGCAATCCCCGGCGCACTGTTGCCGCAGCGGCCACTGAATGCAAGCAAGACCCAGGACTACATCGACAATCACGGCTGGCTCGGGACCGTCATGGACCGGCTGCAACTATTCGACGTCTTCGCCAGCAGCTGGTTCACCGCGATCTACGTCCTGCTGTTCGTATCGCTCGTCGGTTGTCTCTTGCCGCGGCTGGCCGAGCATCTGCGCAGTCTGCGCGCCCGCCCGGTACCGGTGCCGCGCAACCTCGCGCGAATGCCGCGCCACGAGGAGATCGAGGTCGACGAGGACATCGAACCGCAGGCGCTGGCGCAGCGTATCGAAGCCAACCTGCACGGCTGGCGGACGACGGTATACCCGCCCGAGCAGAGTAGGGCCGGGACCTACGAGGTGTCGGCGGAGAAGGGCTACCTGCGCGAGTTCGGCAACCTGGTGTTCCACTTCGCGCTGCTGAGCCTGCTGGTGGCGCTGGCGGTGGGCAAGATGTACGGCTACGAGGGCACACGCATTCTTGTCGCCGACGGCGAGCAGGGCATGTGTAACACCTCGACGGCCGTCTACGATTCGTTCCGCGCCGGGCGTTTGGTCGACGGCACCGAACTCCAGCCGTTCTGCATCCGGGTGGATGACTTCACCGCATCGTTCCTGCCCAACGGACAACCCGACATGTACACCGCGGCGATGCGCCACACCGAGGGGGCGCCGGCCACCGATCCGGCGACGTGGCCGGTCGCCACGGTGCGCGTCAATGAGCCGTTGCGGCTGGCGGGTAGTCGCGTCTACGTCTTGGGAAACGGCTTTGCCCCGACATTCACCGTGACCTTTCCCGGTGGCCAGAAGCGCACGCAGACGGTGCCGTTCGCCCCAGAGGTGATGAACACGATGCTGTCGTCGGGGGCGGTGCGTGTCGACCCGCCGGCCGGAATGTATCCGGTGGAGAAGGCCCGCCGACGCAATCAGATCGGTATCGACGGGATATTCGCGCCGACGGCGAAGTTCGACGGCACGCTCCTGTCCTCGTCGTCGCCGATTCCGAAGGACCCGTACGTCGCGATCCGCGTCTACCGCGGTGATACCGGATTGGATTCGGGCCGTCCGCAGAACACTTATGCGCTGGACACCGGACTGATGCACAGCGGCCAGTTGAGCCGGGTCGGACAGGCGAATATGAAACCGGGCGGCGTCCTGCGGCTCGACGACGGCACGACGGTGAGCTTCGACGGATATCGGCGCTGGGTGTCGGTGCAGGTGTCCAACGATCCCGCCCAGAAGTGGGTGCTGGTGTCGGCGATCGTAATGTTGATCGGCCTGCTGGTGTCGCTGCTGGTGAAGCGCCGGCGCATCTGGGCCAGGATCGTAGTGGTCGATGGCGGCCCGGACGGGCAACGACGTACCGTGGTAACGGTGGCCGGCCTGGCCCGCACCGATTCGGCGGGGTGGGGCGACGGATTCTCCGAGCAGGCGCGTGCCCTCGTGGCGGATGAGAACGATAAGAGGTGACGGGTGTGAACCAGGTGTTGGCAGATACCGGCGAAGTGGTCGTCCACATCGATCAGACCGTGGCGCGCTACTCCGACCTGCTGTACGGCACCGCGATCGGCGTCTATGCCATCGCGATGCTGCTGCTCTTCGCCGGCTATGCGGCGAGCCTGGACCGATTCGCCAAACAGCGACCGGCACGCGAGCTGGCCCACGTCGGCGGGCCGGTGGTATCGGCCGATGATTCCGGTCCCGGCCGCGTTGTGCCACCGGAAGCTCGCTCCAATAGCCAGCGGTTCGTGAACATGGGCTACGCCGTCGCCGTCGTCGGCGTCCTCGCCCAACTCGGTTCGATCGTCACCCGTGGGATCGCCACCGATCGCATGCCGTGGGGCAATATGTACGAGTTCATCTCGTTGACGATGATCGCCTGCATGGTCGGCGGCATCGTCGCGCTGCGTGCGCCCGCCAACCGCAAGTACCTCGGATTCGTGACACTGGCCGTGGTCTTGATGCTGTTCATCGGCGGCAAGTACCTCTACACCCAGGCCGCCCCCGTGGTGCCGGCCCTCAAGTCGTACTGGTTGATGATCCACGTCTCGATCATCTCGATCAGTTCCGGCGTGCTCCTGGTGTCGGGGATCGCGAGCATGCTGTTCCTGCTGAACAACACGTTCGGCATCTTCGGCGAGCAGGCCGCCGACCGGTTGGACCGCATTGCCTACCGGTGCGTGGTGTTTGCGTTCCCGCTATTCGGCCTCGGTGTGATCTGCGGTGCCATCTGGGCGGAGGCCGCGTGGGGCCGATTCTGGGGCTGGGATCCCAAGGAGACGGTTTCGTTCATCGCTTGGGTGATCTATGCGGCGTACCTGCACGCACGGGCAACGGCGGGCTGGCGCGACAAGGCGGCGGTCATCAACATCATCGGGTTCGTCACGCTGCTGTTCAACCTCTTCGCGATCAACCTCGTCGTCGCCGGGCTGCACTCCTACGCCGGCGTGTAGCGCAGCGCGGACGATCCCACGCCGGTTCGCCCATCCCACTGCGATTGATGGGGGATGGGCGAAACACGGGGGCTAGGTATCCCGATCCCGGTTCTTCCGTCGCAGGTCGAGGAGAAAGTCCGGATCGTCGTCGGGCCCGATCGGGCGCTGTGGGCTGTGGTGGTGCGGTGCGGCGTCGCCCGGCGTGCGGGTCATGCGCCACAAGACTAGGCCGAGGGCGACGACAAGGGCGAGCAACAGTACGTAGTGCACGGCAAACCTCCTGTACTCCTCCACGATACGTGAGGTTCACCGGCGATGGTCGTACTGGGCCGCCCCGGTGGGAAGAACCGGGGGCGGGCCTACGCGGGCAGGTCGTCGCGGTTGTTCAGCAGTGCGACGACGTCGGTCTCGCGGTAGCGCCGGTGCCCGCCCGGGGTGCGAATCGACTGCAGCAGGCCCGAGGAGGACCAGCGGGCCACGGTCTTCGGGTTGACGCTGAACATTGCGGCCACGTCGGCGGGCTTGAGGTTGAACTGGCCTGCGTTGGCCGCGGTGATGGTCGACAGCCCGGTGGTTAGCGGTGCGTGGATGGTAGTCATGGAGGTCCTTCGTCGCGGATAGTCGGAATTCACTGCTTGGGACCGTTTTACCCGCTGGTCGGCCGGTTGTTCGAACCTTCAACAATCAGTAAAGAGATGGTCAAATTGTCGGGTTTGGGAGATTGGGGGCTGGTTGCGGGTCGGTATGACGGTCCGTGGCACGCGGCTCCATCGACGGCAGATAGGGTGACAGGGTGACTGAGGAAGACGCTCCGCGGCCGTTGCCGGACTCCGCCGGGTCTGAGCCGGTGAGCCTCCCCGCACTGATCGCCGCGGTCGCCGCCTACATCGGGGCGCGGCTGATCCTGGTCGCCATCATCACCGGCGCGATCCTGGGGGGCGGCGCACTCCTGGGTCAGACGGTCCCGGTGATCGTCGCCGCGGCGTTCGGCGTGCTGATCGCCCTTCCGCTGGGCCTGCTGCTTTTCAAGTCGTTGCGGATCAAGGTCAACAGCCGAATCGTCGCCTACGACGACGAGCGGGCGCGCCGGCGCGACGAATTGCAGCGCCGGCTGCGCAAGCCCGGTAGCTGACTCCGGGCTGACATGACTCGCAGCGTCGATCATCGTGCCAATCGGGACTGGGTGCGTCGCGCCGTACGCGTCATCGAGGCCGACAGCCGTCGTTCGGCAGATACCCACCTCCTGAAGGTCGCGCTCCCGGCGTGGGCGGAGTGGACCGGCAACGATGGATGTCGCGTCGGGGTCGACCTCTACGTGAAGGACGAGTCGACCCATCCGACCGGATCGCTCAAGCATCGGCTGGCCCGGTCACTGTTCCTTTACGCGCTCAGCAACGGCTGGATAAATGAGGCGACGACGGTCATCGAGGCGTCGTCAGGGTCGACAGCGGTTTCCGAGGCATACTTCGCGAAACTGATCGGCGTGCCGTTTGTCGCCGTCATGGCCTCGAGCACATCGGCGGAGAAGACGCGACTGATCGAACGGGAGGGTGGGCGCTGCCATCTGGTCGACAATCCTGCCGACGTCTACGAGGTCGCCGCACGGTTGGCGCGCGACCTCGGCGGCCACTACATCGACCAGTTCACGATGGCCGAGCGCGCAACCGACTGGCGCGGCAACAACAACATCGCCGAGTCGATCTTCGACCAACTCGCCGATGAGCGGTATCCGATTCCCGCCTGGGCGGTGGTCGGCGCGGGCACCGGGGGGACCTCGGCAACCATCGGCCGCTACCTTCGCTACCGCGGCTATGACACGGGTCTGTGCGTCGTCGACCCGGAGTACTCCGTATTCTTTCCGGCCTACTCCTCGGGGGACGGCGCGCTGCGCAGTGAAACCGGGTCCCGCATCGAGGGCATCGGCCGGCCGCGGGTGGAGCCGTCGTTCGTCTCGCAGGTCATCGACCGGATGCTCGCGGTGCCCGACTCCTCGTCGGTTGCGGCGATGCGCTTCTTCTCCGAACTGCTCGACCGGCGCGTCGGCCCGTCGACCGGGTCCAACATCCATGGTGCGCTGCTACTCGTCGCCGAAATGGTCGCCGCCGGTGAACCCGGTTCGGTGGTGACGTTGCTGTGCGATCCAGGGGAGCGCTACGGGGCAACATATTTCGACGACGACTGGCTGGCGACTGCCGACCTGCACATTGCGGAGCCGTTGACGGCGCTGCGGCAGTTCTGGGCGGACGGCAGCTGGCGGGAGGCCGGCGAGACCACATGAGCGCGAACATCACCCCGCACGGCGAGCGGGCGCCACTGGTCCATGCCCGGAATCTGGTGCGAGAATATGCGTTCGGCGATACCACGGTCCGCGCGCTCGATGGTGTCGATCTCGACCTGCCCGGGGGACGTTTCGTCTCGATCGTCGGCCCGTCGGGCGCGGGCAAGTCGACGCTGCTACACATTCTCGGTGCGCTCGACCAGCCGACTTCGGGCGAGATTGTCGTCGACGGCGTCCCGCTCACCGGTCTCGGCGATGCGCAAGCCTCCGAGTTCCGCCGCCGTCGCGTCGGATTCATCTTTCAATTCTTCAACCTGGTCCCGACGATGTCGGCGTGGGAGAACGTGGCGCTGCCGCGGTTGCTCGACAACCAGTCGCTCCGGAAGGCGAAGCCGGAGGCCGTCGCGCTTCTCGAGCGCGTGGGCCTGCACGATCGCGTCGACCACCGGCCAAATGAACTGTCCGGCGGTCAAATGCAGCGCGTGGCGATAGCCCGCTCACTCATCATGGACCCCGCCATCGTGCTCGCCGACGAGCCGACCGGCAATCTCGACAGCCGAACGGGTGCCGCGGTTCTGGAACTTCTCGCGACCCTCGCACACGACCGCCCGGATCGCCTCGTGGTCATGGTCACCCACGATGCGACCGCGGCGGCGGCTACCGACCAGGTGATCACGGTCCGCGACGGGCGGGTCGTGATCTGATGCGTGCAGGCGCGGCGCTGACGCGGGTGCGGCTGCTGAACCTGCGGGAGATCGTCACCCACCGGTTGCGGGTGGCGACGTCGCTGTCGGTGATCGTGGTGGCTTCGGCGCTGTTGGTGGCGGTTTTCGGCACCTTCGGGTCGCTGACCGGGTCGGTGCGGGACTTTACTGCCGCGCTGACCGGCAATGCCGCCCTCGAGGTTGCAGCCATCTCCGACACCGGTTTGCCCGCCGGCATCGCCGGGGAGCTGCGACGAGGTGTGCCACAAGCCCAGGCCGTCGTACCGATGATCCGCGCGCAGGTCCGGCTCGACCCTGTCGGCGCTCCGGCGTCCACCGATCCGAAACTGAGCCTGCTGATCGGCTCGGACCAGCGGGTGACGCAGATGTCGCCGCAATTGCGGGACGCGCTGCGCAAATCGGGTGGCGAGATCGATCTTGCCGACCTCGAGACCGGCGTGGTCGCCGGACCGGGGGCCGGCCTCGCGAAGGGTGACCGGGTCCGGCTCAACGGCGTCGAGGTCACTGTGCTGCAGGTGGCCCCCGCCGCGGGCACCGAGGTACTGAACCGCGGCAACTTCCTGTTCGCCTACCTGCCCTTGGCGCAGCAGATAGTCGGCTTGCCCGACCGGGTCGACTCGCTGCTGATCGTCGCGAAGCCGGGGGCCAACCGGCAGCAGTTGCGTCGTGACGCCGAGCAGATCGTGGGCGGGCGCGCCGTGGTCGTCGACCCCCGGTTCCGGCAGAAGCAGGCTGAAGTCGCGACCGCCGTCACCCGCGATTCGACACTGCTCGTGTCGGTGATCTCGCTGGTGATCGCCGGGTTTCTCGTCTTCAACACGATGAACATGGCGGTCGCGTCGCGGCGCTCGTCGCTGGCCATGGTGCGCGCCCTCGGGGCGCGACGCGGCCAGTTGGTCAGTGACATGCTGGGCGAGTCGGCGATCTACGGTCTAGTGGGCGGCGCGCTGGGCATTCCGATCGGAGTCCTCGCGGGGCGCTGGGCGATCGGCCGGCTGCCAGAGATGACGCTGAACTCGGTCGGTGCCGCGGTGAGCTATCACTTGCCGGTGTACGCGCCGTTTGTCGCGTTGGGAGCGTGTGTTGCGGCCTGCGTCGGGGCGACCGCATTGGCGGCGCGAACGGTGTTCTCGGTTTCGCCGGTGGAGGCGATGTCGGCGGCCGGCGGCGACGTCGACAAACCGTTGTCGCGACGGGTTGTCGCGGTCGCCGGTGCAGGCGGACTGGGCGGGATTGCGCTGTCGTGGGTGCTGGCCACGTCGGTACCGGGGCGGGGCGCGATCATCGCCGGTGCGGTGTTCGGCGTATGCGGACTATTGCTGTGTTTCGCGCTCACCGGGATTCTGGTGCGTGCGGCCGCCTGGGTGGCCGGACGTTTTGGGCCCGCCGGAACGCTGGCGGCGGTGAACACCGAACGGGCGTCGCGGCGGGTGTGGGCGACAGTCATGACAGTGGCCGTTGCCATTGCGGTCGGCATGGGGACGTCGGGCGCGTTGCAGAACCTGGTGTCGTCGATCTCCGGCTCGTTGCAGGGTCTGGGCGATCCGGCATTTTACCTGTCGACCTCTAACAAGGACGGTATCCCGACGGGCCCGGCGTTCGGGGACGAGGTGACCGCGGCGGTCCGGGCGGTACCCGGCGTCGCGGCCGTCGCCGGTTCGCAGTGGGCCACCGTGAACGTCGGGGATGCGCGAATCTTGGTGCAGGGCTTGGCGGTTGGGCTGAGCGCCCCGTTTATCGCGAAGACCAAGCCGACCGCCCTCCGGCAGGTTCTCGCCGGCGATGGGATCGTGCTGTCCTCCGTGGCGGCCCGCAACCTCGGACGCAAGACCGGCGACGTCGTGCGACTTGCGACACCGACGGGGTATCACTCGCTGATCGTGCGCGACGTCGTCGACTACGTGGCCATCGACTCGGGCAGCGCGGCGATCTCGCTGGACGGGCTGCGCGACTGGTTCGACCGTCCGGGCGCCACTTTTCTGCAGGTGGGCCTGAAGCCTGGGGCCGACGCCGAGGACGTCCGCGCGGACCTTGAGGCCGTCGCGCAGCGATACTCGGCGGGGCGGCTCCCCCTGCACGTCTATTCCGGCGCGGAAGCGGTGCGGGCCACCCAGCAGTCCGCTGAGCAGTCCGGTGCGTTCACCGTCGCCATCCAGTGGATCGTCGCGGTGGCGGCGGCTGTCGCGCTGCTCAACACCCTGCTGCTGAGCGTGATCGAGCGACGCCGCGAACTCGCCGTCCTGCGCGCGCTGGGGGCGTCCCGCCGTTTCGTCTTCTCGATGGTGCTGTCCGAGGCGGTAGGGATTGCGGCGGTCGGCTCCATCGTGGGCGTCGTCCTGGGCGGCTTGTTGCATCTGCTCAGCGACAAGATTCTCACGGCGAGCACCTCGATCGCCATTCACTACTCGCCGCAGGCCTCGACGCTGCTCTATGTCGCGGTGTCGATGGGGCTGTGCGTCGTCGGCGCCCTGACCCCCGCGGTCCGTGCCGCGAGGATGAACATCTCGGAGTCGATCACGGCCCAGTAAGTCTCCCGCGAGCTGATTCTGGTCCCGCGTGGACGGCTGTGCCCGCTCGACCCGAATATGCCCGCGCGACCCAGCGTTAGCGCTGGTTCGGCCAGCGCTAGTTCGGCCAGTAGTGAGTGTCCGGGGTGGCGCGGGCACCGAAAACGGCCTGCCCGACGCGGACGCAGGTCGACCCCTCGGCGATGGCGAGCTCGAAGTCGCCGGACATGCCCATCGACAACTCGCCGGGGCCGAGCAGCTCGGGGTCGTCGTCGCGCACCCGGTCGCGCAAGTCGCGCAGGAGGGTGAAGCAGCCGCGCACCCGGTCGGTGTCCGACGACAACGCGGCCAGGGTCATCAGTCCGCGCACCCGCAGCGACGACAGGGGAGCCAATTCGCGGATGAAGGCTGGTACTTCGCCGGGGGGGAGGCCGAACTTCGACTCCTCGCCGGAGGTGTTGACCTGCACGAAGACGTCGAGGCCGCGGCCGAGCAGCTGCAGCCGACGGTCGAGTGCCTCGGCGATGCGGAGACTGTCGAGGGCCTGGAATTCGTCGGCGATTGACGCCACATCCTTGGCCTTGTTGGTCTGTAGGTGGCCGATCACCGACCACTTGACACCGGCGCCGGGAGCATCGTGAGCGGACCGGATTGTCTCGACAGCGGAGAGTTCGGCGTGTTTGCGTTTGGCCTCTTGGACCTTGTTCTCACCGAACCACGTGCAGCCGGCGGTGACGGCGTTGCGCAGTCGATCGACCTCGACGGTTTTGGACACCGGGAGCAGCCGCACGCCGACGGGATCGCGGCCAGCCGCTTGAGCGGCGGCGTCGATGCGTGCCTGGACGGTGGCAAGATTTCGGCGGAAGTCCTCGACGGTATGCGCGGGGGCGTAGTCGGTCACGATCCTCATTGTCCACTAGTGGTTCTCCACTAGCCTTGCGGCATGACAGCGTCGGACGACCCGCTGGCCGTTGGACAGCAGTTGGTGGCGATCCTCGACGAGGGGCGCCGGACGGGCACGTACAAGCTGGCGGTCGCCGTCGCGCTGCTCGACTTGGCCGTCGAGCAGGTGCCGGCCGACCCGGCCGCCGTGGTGTCCATCAACCTCGGCCAGCTGACCGAGCGGGTGATGGATCTCTATTGGGGACAGTTGCGGCCATTCCTGGGCAGCGATCTCAAACAGTCCACCGATGGGCGCAGTGTGCTGTTGGGGGCTGTTGCCGGGTTGCGGGCAAAGGTTCCCGGCCGACGCGAGGTCCCCCTCGAAACCGCGCAGCGGCTGGTGCCGCACGAGTACCAGCGGTGTGCGGACAAAGTCTTACGGTTCTTGGTGCGGTACCCGCTGAAGCGGCTCCAGCGGGCCGGCCGCAGCGATACACATGAGTGTTTCCTGTATGACGATTCGTGGCTGGGGTCTGATTCGGTCACGGTGATCGCGGACCACGGAAATCAGGTGGAGCTCTACCCCGGCATTGGTCACGCGTTGGCCCGGCTGGCGCCGCTGTTGAAGCCGGCGTTTCAGCTCGCGTGGGTGCACGACGTGCAGCGGATGAACAAGGCGGTTCTCGGAAACGAACCGGATATCGCCCACCACCTGTTCGGGGCCGACCGGGTATCGCTCGCCCGCCCGGCGGAGATCCTTGTCGAGGAATTCGGGTCCGTGTGCTTCTATTGCGCTTCCGTGGTGACGAAACACCGACACGTCGACCACGTTCTGCCCTGGTCGCGGGTGCCGTTGAACGGTTTGAGCAACCTGGTCATCGGGTGCCGGCGGTGCAATTCGGATAAGTCGGACTACCTGCCCGAACCCGTGCATGTGGCCCGCGCACTCGATCGCGGCCGGGAGCGCTTGCAAGGGCTTGCCGACAGCATCAACTGGCCGAGCCAGTTCGACCGCGTCGATTCGGCCGCGCGCGGGCTCTATTCGACCGTGACTGCTGTGACACCGGTCTGGCACGCGCCCGGGCGGATCGAGCCGCTTTCGCGGATCGACTTCGTCTGGCCGCGGTGAGTCAGGTGGTAACGGGTTCCCTGCGAACCAAACGCCCGTCAATAAGTATTGACACTCGGTAACTGTCAAGTTAACCTGACGTGGTGACTGAAGAAACAACCCCAGCCGCCGACGCGGTCGCCGACCCCGATCCCGCTCGTGGCCTGGCTGCGGTACGCGCCCTGCGCACGCTCGCCGATCGACTTGAGTGCATCCACGTGGATAACGCCCGCAGTGCCGGGTGGAGCTGGCAACAAATCGCCGAGGTGCTGGAGATCAGCCGCCAGGCGGTTCATCAGAAGCACGCCCGGCGACAGGGCGACTGCGCCACCGAATGACTGCACAACACGACCACACAACACGAAGGAGACGCCACATGTTTGGCTCACGACTCAACCGCGACGGGCGGATGGTCTTCCCGTTCGCCATTGCCGAGGCACAGGATCTCGGCCACGAAAGTCTCGCCCCCGAGCACCTGATTCTCGGAGTGCTCTGCAATGCCCGGGACCCTTTGATCGGCGTATTCGCCGAACACGGCATCACGTTGGAGGCCGCGCGCGAAGCAGTTCGGGGTGCCGCGGGGGCGGACGGCCGGCCCAGTTCCGAGCAGGACCGGTATGCCGAGGATCGCGACGCGCTGAAACTGCTCGGCATCGACTTGGATACCGTGCGCGCGGCGGTGCAAAAGAACTTCGGCGACGATCTGACCGCCGGCTGGGGTCGTCGTGCGGACCGTCGGGGACACAGCCACCGCGGCCACCGCGGCCACCGGGGGCGCCGCGGCGGGTCGCCCGAGTTCGCCGGTTGCCGACCCGGAATGGACCCGCGCGACGGCGAGCGGTCCGGCGGCCGCGGTCCGTGGCGCGGTGGTGATGAGCAGCCGTGGAGCGACGGGCCCGGGAGCGAGACTGTCGGTCCGGGCGATGGTCCGTGGGACTACGGGCGAGGGCGCCGCGGGCCACGCGGCCATGGTGGGCGAGCCCGATTCGCGCTAACCACCAAGCGGGCGCTTGCCGACGCGGTGCGCATGGCTGATGACGATGGCGGCGGCGCCGTGTCGACTGCGCACATTGTGGCCGCGGTGCTCGACGTCGACAGGCCGGTCGTCGCCGCGATCATCGCGCTCGCCCCGGATGCGGACGCGTTACGGCGCGCCGTCACCGACGTGACGAGTGCCGATGCGACGACCTAGCCGCGGCTTGACGCCGCGACCCGCCCCGGCGGTCTAGAGGCCGTGCGTATGGGGTACCCCGTTCACACCCCACGCGAAGACCGCGGCGATGATGATGGCCCAGCCCAACATGATCAGGCCGGTCTGACCGAGCACGCGGACCAGGTCGGCGCCCTTGGCCGGCGCATGCTCGGGTCCCGACCCCTGTCCGACCACCGAGCGGCCCAGACCGTTGGCGAACGGTGCCAGCCCCAGCGCGGTCAGCGCCCACGGGTGGTGCAGGGACAGGACCAGGGTCGTTACGAACGGGAGGGTGATCAGTAGTGCGAACAGGTACCGCGTCGAGTAATCGCCCAGACGGACGGCCAGCGTTCGTTTGCCGGCATCCGCATCGGAGTCGATATCGCGGAGATTGTTGGTGACCAGCACCGCCGCCGAGAAGGAACCGATCGCGATGCCGATCCCCACTCCGACGGCATCGATTCGGCCGCCGGCCACCAACTGTGTGCCGCACACGGCGACGAGCCCGAAGAACACGAACACGGCGATCTCGCCGAATCCGGCATAGCCGTACGGTCGTGAGCCGCCGGTGTAGAACCAGGCGGCGAGAATGCACACCGCGCCGATGATGATCAGCCACCAATGCGTCGCCAGCGCCAGCCAGACGCCGGCGATCGCGGCGATGAGGAATGAGATCACCGCGGCCGCGCGGACTGCCGCGGGCGAGGCGGCGCCCGATCCGACGAGCCGCTGCGGGCCGACCCGGTCGTCGTCAGTGCCGCGCACCCCGTCCGAGTAGTCATTGGCGAAGTTCACGCCGATGACCAGTGCGATTGCGACGACGAAGGCCCCGCCGATGCGTGCTGCGCTGGGCGTCTCGGTGACGTGATTGGCAGCGCCGATCCCCGCGATCACGGGCGCGAGCGCGGTGGGCAGGGTGCGGGGTCGAGCGCCGTTGATCCATTGCGCAAACGTGGCCATTCGGTCATTCAACCATGTGGGCGCGACGGTCAATCCACCGCGGCGGGCTCGGTTTCGCCGGCCTCGGAACGCAGTAGTGCCCGTACCGCGGCGCGGTTGATCTTCCCTGGTCCCAGGAGCGGAAGCCGATCGACGACGACGATTCGCCGGGGTGCGGCGAATCGGTGCACCTGGTCGGCAACGCGGCTGCGCAGGCCGGCCACGTCGGGGGTGCGGCCGGGGGAGGCGACGACGG
Source organism: Gordonia sp. UBA5067 (assembly GCF_002414845.1). GTDB lineage: Bacteria > Actinomycetota > Actinomycetes > Mycobacteriales > Mycobacteriaceae > Gordonia > Gordonia defluvii. The sequence continues at coordinate 149,567 of NZ_DIAX01000045.1, forward strand.
CGGCGGCCACCTGTTCCCCGAGTCGCCGGTCTGGCAGGCCCACCACGACGCACTCGGCGACGGCCGGGTCGGCGGTCAGTACCGCCTCGACGACGTGCGGTGCGACGGTGAGCCCGCCGGTGCTGATCGCCTCGTCGGCGCGCCCCTCGATCTGCAGGACGCCGCCGTCGATGGTCCCGAGGTCATCGGTGCGGAACGATCCGGGCGCGCCGAACGCCGGGTCGGTGCGCCGATGGTAGCCGTGGGCCACCATCGGTCCGCACAGGACGACGCGACCCTCGTCGTCGATCGACACCGAAACCCCATCGAGTGGCTGGCCGTCATAGACGCACCCGCCTGCGGTTTCGCTCATCCCGTAGGTCCGGACAATCGGGATGCCCGCGGCGCGCGCGCGGTCGTGCACCGACCGCGGGGTCGCCGCCCCACCGATGAGCACGGCGTCGAGTCCGGCCGCTGCAGCAGTCGCCGCCGGTGACGCCAGGATGGCGATGAGCTGGGGGGGGACCAGTGAGGTGTACCGACGCGGCCCGCGCAGGAGCGCAATGTCGGCGGCGAACCGATCGGCGTTGAAACCGCCGCGTAGATCGGTGATGACGGGGGTGAACCCGGCACGCAGCGCCCGCAACAACACCTGGAGGCCCGCGATGTGGTGCGCGGGCAGTGCCAACAGCCAGTTGCCCTCGCCGCCGAGGCGGGCGTGGGTGGCGTCGGCGGAGGCGGCGAGCGTCGCCGGCGTGTGGATGGCGCCCTTGGGCCGGCCGGTCGACCCCGATGTAGCGATGACCAGGCACGCCTGCGGATCCTCGACGACTGACCCGACGCCGAGCGACGATTCGAGCAATCGTCGGTCGGCGGCTCGCGGATCGTCGCCGACGGGCAGGAAACAGTGGGCCCCGGCGGCCATCGCGACCAGGTCGCCAAGGGAATCGCGCAGCGCGAGTCCGGTTGCGAGGGGCAGTGCGCGCAGGACCGGCACAGCGGCTACTCGGGGGAGTCCGCGTCCTCGTCCGAGTGGGATTCGCCCGAGCGGACCGGGCCCTCCTCGAACGGCCAGCCGGCTCCGGCGAGGACCGCGCGGACACGAGCCAGATCGGCCTCGCTGGGAAGTTCATCGGTGAGTTTGTTGATCTCGACACCGGCATCGACCCGACTGATCTCGGGTATCTCCGGAGCGGACTCGACCGCCATCTCCACCGCGGCATCGGTGGCCAGCGTGTTGGCGACCTCGCGGACCTCGTCGTCGGAGAGCTGCCTGCGCAAGATTGCGGCGAGTGGGATGTAGTCGTCGCGTGGGACCCCATTGGGGTATCCGGCGCGCAGCCAGCGGATCACTGAGGCCAATAGCTGGGGGCGGTCCACGGCAATCCTCCTCCCGGGGTGCAGTGCCATGATTATAGGTCCCCGGCTACGCGTGCGCTCAACGGTCGGACAGGGAGACGGCCAGGGGCCACCCGGCCGACGCTAGTCGCGCCGCGACCTGATTGGTCTCCTCGGTGGTGGGGGTTTGCTCGGTGACGCCGGCGATCGCGTCTTGGATCTGCTGCTCGGTGACCGCGGGAATCCCGGCCTCCTGGGCGAGCGTCTGCGCCACCCGGGTGATCTCTTTCTCGTCGAGGACGCGCGTGAGGAGCGCGAGCAGCGGGGGGAAGTCGGTGCGGTCCACGCCTTGCGGGTAGCCGGCGCGAATCCACCCGACGACCGAATCGAAGGGGTTCACAGGGTCTCAGCTTTCGGGTTACTTGTAGCCGAACGGGAAGATTTTGACGTCGAAATGGTAGTAGATCGTCTGCCGGGTGATCCACAGGATTCCGACGATGATGGCGAGGCTGACGAAGACGAACAGGACTGCACCGAGGGCCTTGAGGGCCGGGTTGTGGCTGGTGACCGTGCCGTCGGCGTTGTAGCCGTTGGCCCACAGGCGCAGACCGAGGGCAAACAGTGCCGGCAGTCCGGCACCGAAGATCAGGCCGATGAGGAAGACGCGGAAGATGGACTCTACGACGGACATATCAGGTTTCCTTTCCGATGTCCGAGATCAGGCTTCCGCGCGCTCGCGCTGGGCCTTCGGGGCAGCCGGGGTCTCGTCGGCGGGGATGAGGCCACGCTCGGCGTCCCAGTCGGCGTTGACGTTGCTGTGGTCGATCTTGTTCTGCTGAGCCCGCCAGTACATGTACCCGGAGAGGATCACCAGGAGGGTGAAGATGACGATCGCCCCGCCGAGATTGCCGAACAGGTGCGCCAGGCCGAAGCAGACGGCGCCGACGATGGCTGCGGCCGGGAGGGTGGTGACCCAGGCGACGGCCATGCGGCCGGCGACCGACCAGCGGACCTCGGCGCCCTTGCGGCCGACCCCGGTGCCGAGGATCGAGCCGGTCGCGACGTGGGTCGTGGACAGCGGCATGCCGGCGGCGCTGGAGGTGAGGATGATTGCGGCGGAGCTGGCCTCGGCGGCCATGCCCTGCGGCGGAGAGATCTCGACCAGGCCCTTGCCGAGCGTGCGGATGATGCGCCAGCCGCCCAAGTAGGTCCCGAGGGCAATTGCGCCCGCGCAGGTGAAGACGACCCAGAAAGGCAGGCCGTGCGAGACGGACTCGGCGTTCAGGTGGCCGGTGGCGATGAGCGCGAGGGCGATCACACCCATGGTCTTCTGTGCGTCACCGGTGCCGTGGGCGAGCGAGACCAGCGACGCGGTGGCGATCTGACCGTAGCGGAAGCCGTCATCCTTCTGGTGTGACTCCAGGACGTCGGTGATCTTGTAGACCAACCAGGTGCCGCATGCTGCGACGATGCACGCGATGACCGGTGCGAGGAGGGCGGGGATCAGAATCTTGGCCGTGATGCCGCTCCAGTTGACGCCGGAGGTGCCGAGCGCGGCGAGACCGGCGCCGATCAGCCCGCCGAACAACGCGTGCGACGAACTTGACGGTAGGCCGAACAACCAGGTGAAGAGATTCCACAGGATGCCGCCGACGAGCCCGGCGAAGATGATCAGCAGCGCCTTGGTCGGGTCAAGGCCGGGAATCAGCTCGCCGGTGGACGAACCGGAGGTCTGCTGGATCTTCAGCACGTCCTTGGTGATCGTCGCGGCAACCTCGACAGAGAGGAAGGCGCCGACCAGGTTGAGGACCGCCGACAGGCCGACGGCCACCTTGGGCTTGAGTGCCCCGGTGGCGATCGACGTCGCCATGGCGTTGCCCGTGTCGTGGAACCCGTTGGTGAAGTCGAATCCGAGTGCGGTCATGACCAGCAGCACAAGGATCAGCATCTCTACGCTCATGCTCAAATAATGACCTGTGAGGACCCTTAGCGCATAGTTGGACCCTGGATTTTTGATCGCCCTGACCTGCGAAGATGCTGAATTCCGTGGCTGTTCACATGCTGTTAACCTCCGCGTCGGACGGAGTCCATCTCGGAGTCCGCGGGGGTGGGGCCCACGTGCCGAACGAGCCGTGTCCGCCGGTCGGCCGCGATGGGCATGTCAGAATCGGACCCATGACTCCGATCACGCTGGGCATGCCCATCAACTACGCCGGCGATTTCCGCGAGACCATTGCGAACCTCGCCGATTTCGAGGGCGTCGGCGTGCGCCGGATTGCCGTGCCGGAGGCGTACAGCTTTGACGCGGTCAGTCAACTCGGCTTCATCGCCGCCAAGACCGAGAAGATGGAACTGCAGACGGCGATCCTGCCGATGTACTCCCGCACCCCGTCGAACCTGGCGATGACCGCCGCCGGGTTGGACTACATCAGCGGTGGGCGCGCCATCCTGGGACTCGGTGCATCGGGTCCCCAGGTCATTGAGGGCTTCCACGGGGTGAAGTACGACTTTCCGCTCGGGCGGGCGCGCGAACACGCCCAGATCTGCCGGCAGGTGTGGCGGCGTGAGAAGGTCGAGTTCGCGGGCAAGCACTACACACTCCCGCTCGACGTCGAGCACGGCGGTAGCGGGCTGGGTAAGGCGCTCAAGATCATCAACCACCCGGTCCGCGAACGCATCCCCATGCTGCTGGCGGCGATCGGACCGAAGAACGTCGAGTTGGCCGCCGAGTTGTACGAGGAACTCCAGCCCTTCCTCTTCCATCCCGAGCATGTCGATGCGGCGTTCGGCGAGCCACTGGCCAAGGGCAAAGCGCTTCGGGATCCGTCGCTGGGTGATCTGCGGATCGTCGTGCAGGCGGCCGCGCTGATCACCGAGGACGACGATCTGATCGGCAATGCGCTGGCCGGCGTGCGGCATCACGCCGCGCTCTACATCGGCGGCATGGGTGCGCGGGGGAAGAACTTCTACAACTCGCTGGTGCAGCGCTACGGCTATGTCGACGAGGCGAAGCTCATCCAGGATCTCTACCTCGACGGCAAGAAGGAGCAGGCCGCCGAGGCCGTGCCCGATGAACTCGTTCGCGCGATGAGCCTGATCGGACCGAAGTCCTACATCGCCGAACGGATCGCGGCATTCGCCGCCGCCGGGGTCGGCGTGATGCTGGCCAGCCCCGTCGCGGGCACCCACGCTGACCGGGTCGCGACGATGGGTGCCCTCGCCGAGATCATGGCGTAGGGCCACCGCGGTCGACCGCGCCGATCAACCGACGCGACGGACCTTCCAGATGTGATCGGTGCCGCGGTTGCCCGTGTAGCCGCCGTCGACGATGATGCTCGACTTGTCGATCACCAGGAAGGTGTTGTGCTTCCAGCCCAGCAGCTGGTTGGGTGCGATGCCGGTGGTGAGCAGACGGCTGACGCCGAGGGTGCGTTGGTCGATGACCGAGAGGTAGCCGGCGAAATAGTTGGCCGCGTACACCTTGCCGCCGAAGACGAGCAGCGAGTTGGTACCCGGGCCGGTGAAGACATCGCTGATGTGGCGGCCGGTGCGCAGGTCGTGGACGGTGACGAGGCCCTGATACAGGTCGTTGACGTAGACGCGATTCGTGCGGGGGTCCGCCACGATGGAGCCGTGCCCCTGCTCGCTGATCGTGGTGTTCCAGGTGATGGTGCTCTTGACCGCACCGCCACCGGGGCGGGTGATCCGGAACTGGGTTAGCGAGCTGTAGTACGACGGGAGCGTCACGGTCGCGCCGACCGCAGAGACGTCGGTGATCGCGATGCCGGCGCCCATCTGCTTGGGGCCGCCGGGCATCACCGCGCGGCCGATGGGCTGCAGCGTGTTCAGGTCGAAGAACACCAGCCCGCCCGGCCTGGTGGTGGAGATGATGGCCACTCCCATCGCCTCGGCGAAGACGATGCCGTGTGCGTGCTGCACACCGGCGAACGTCTTGAGTAGCCGGCCGGTGTGCTTGTCCCAAACGTTGACCTCGTTGGCGGCCGCGCCCGTCGTCCATACGGTGTTGCCGGTCCTGGGGACGCCGATCTCGTACTGGGCGGCGATCGAGCCGTGCCCGGTGTTCGTGATCTTCTTGGTGACCGGAATTCGCTTGCGGACCTCCATGCTGTTCGGATCGACCTCCAGAATCGACGACTCCGAGGCGCCGTCGAAGGGGGAGACGTTGGTCAGCCACAGGCTGCCGGTCTGGGGGTCGATGGCGCCGCGGTAGTTGCCCTTGCCGACGTTGTACCCGGTGATCTGGTAGCCGGGTTGCTGCGGCACGGCGGGTGCCGGCTGTGACTTCCAGAAGCGATCGGCCGGATCGGTCGGTACGGCGCTCGCGGCGGGGGCGGCGATCGTGCCGAGGAACAATGCGGCGGCCAGCGCCGAGGTGGTCGTGCGGGCGAGGAGCGAGTGCGGAGGCATGATGGTCAGGTTAGCCTAAGCTGAAATTTGGAGGCAGGCCGAGGCCGACGCACAGCACTTACGGCGCTCAGTAGTAGTAGGGGTAGCCGTCCCAGTCCGGTTCGCGCTTCTCCAAGAAGGCATCCCGGCCCTCGACGGCCTCGTCGGTCATGTAGGCCAGTCGCGTCGCCTCCCCGGCGAAGACCTGCTGACCCATCAGACCGTCATCGGTGAGGTTCAGCGCGAACTTGAGCATGCGCTGTGCCGTCGGGGATTTACCGTTGATCGTTCGGGCCCACTCAATGGCGGTGGTCTCCAGCTCGGCGTGGCCGGCGACGCGGTTGACCGCCCCCATCCGGTGCATCGTCTCCGCGTCGTAGGCCTCGCCGAGGAAGAAAATCTCCCGCGCGAACTTCTGCCCGACCTGCTTGGCGAGGTAGGCGCTGCCGTACCCGGCGTCGAAGGAGCCGACGTCGGCGTCGGTCTGCTTGAACCGGGCGTGCTCGCGCGAGGCGAGGGTGAGGTCGCAGACGACGTGCAGCGAGTGCCCGCCGCCGGCGGCCCACCCGTTGACCACAGCGATGACCACCTTCGGCATGGTGCGGATCAGGCGCTGCACCTCGAGAATGTGCAGCCGCCCGCCCTCGGCTTTGACCCGGGCCTCGTCAACGCCGTCCGAGTCGGCGCCGGCGACGTCGGTGTCGTGGCTGGCCGCGTACTGGTACCCGGACCGGCCCCGGATGCGCTGGTCGCCGCCGCTGCAGAACGCCCAGCCGCCATCCTTGGGCGACGGGCCGTTGCCGGTCAACAGCACCGTGCCGACATCTGGGGAGCGACGCGCGTGGTCGAGGGTGCGATACAGCTCGTCAACGGTGTGCGGCCGGAACGCGTTGCGCACCGCCGGCCGGTCGAAGGCGATCCGCACGATCCCGTTGGCCCGTCCCGGCCCGGTGTGGCGGTGATAGGTGAGGTCGGTCAGGTCGTCGAATCCGGGGACCCGCCGCCAGAGCGCCGGATCGAACGGGTTGGCATCGGTCATGACGTCCAGCGTAGTGAGGCCGCGGGGCGGGGCCGCGGCGGTACCGATCGGTGGTGGGGATACCGTGGGGAAATGAGTGACTCGCAGCCTGCCGCCAGCACCGCCCACGAAGGCGGGTTCCGGCCGGATCTGGCCATCTCCACCAAGCGCGGTGGTCCGCACTACGCCGACTTCAACGAAGAGGTCCGGACCCTGATGGACAAGGTCCGCTATGCGTGTCCCAGCGACGAACTCGCCCTGGACGCCATTGCCACGCTGCGCGACCTCAACGCGAAGCTCGACGAGTACCTGGTCGACGAGTGGACCACCCCGGCCGGCACCCGCGTCGACCTGCCCGCGCGCGGCAACATCACGTTGCCGCCCTATGAGATCTCTGCGGCCGGGCCCGACGGGGTGGTGGCCACTGTCTGGTTCCGGCCCTACCACCTCGGTGGCAACGGCGTCGCGCATGGCGGCCAGGTGGCCGTCGCGTTCGACGACCTCGGTGGCATGGCGTCGGCGGTAGCGGTCAACGGCGTGTGCCGCACCGCATTCCTGAAGGTGAACTACCGGTCGCTGACCCCGCTGAACACGCCGCTCCAGATGCGGACCCGGGTAGACCGCCGCGACGGCCGCAAGATGTTCGTGGCCGGCACACTGCACGATGGTGATCGGCTGTGCGCCGACATCGAGTCGTTGTTCATCGAACTCAAGCCGGGGCAGGCCTGACCCGCATCACAGTTCGCGGACGCTGATCGCGAACCCCGCCGCCGTGAGCCGATCGGTGAGCGCATCGCCCATGGCGACCGCCGGGGTGAGGACACCGGCGCGATCGGGAAGCCGGTCGCGGTCGAGGGCCAGCGCGAGCGCTGACTCGCCCAGCATGACCGCCGTTGCTTTGTAGCCGGGGTCGCCCTGGGCGACCATCTCGCTGCGATAGCGGCGTCCCGACGATGTCGTCGTGAAGGTCTGGACCGTGAAATGACCCTTGTCGCGTGCCTTTTCACTCGGGCCCTCGCCGGGCTTGGGCAGGACGCGGTCCAACAGTTTGCGAGTTGGTTTGAAAGACATCGCCCCCAGCCCGATACCCAGTCCGGCCGCGACGACTGCGGAGGCGATGGTGGACACGATCGGTACGGCGCCGACCGACATCGCCTCGCCGTACCGGAAGGCCGGGCCATAGTCGAGTAGCGCGTTGGAGCGCCGCACGATCCGGGTGTTGAACGAACTCATGAAGAACGGTGCCAGGGTGCCGCGCAACGAGGGGTCGACGCTGGCGGCCCGCACGAGTGCGGCGTCACTCGGCTCAGCGCGTCGATCCCCGCGTGCGAGTTCGCCCGGGCCGGACGAGAGTGCCTGCGGGTTGAGCAGAATCGACCGGGTCGACGCATCGTGCGCCTGTTCGGCGATCACCCGGATCGAATCGACGGTGCCGCCCGAGGCGGCGCCGCGCATCGAGATCACAACCATCGTCGTGGTGCCCAGGGTGCCGGCGCCATCGGCCTCCGCTCGGCGGTACAGACCGTACGCGCCGAGATCGGATGGGACGGAGTCGAAGCCACACGCGTGCACGATCCGCGCACCGGTCGACGCGGCGGTGTCGCCGACCTTGTCGATGGAGTAGCGGACGAACGGGACCTCGCCGGTGAGATCGACGTAGTCGGTGCCCGCACTCGCAGCAGCGGTAACCAGGGCCTCGCCATATCGCAGATACGGGCCGACAGTCGTGCAGACGACCTGGGTGCGGGCGACCATCGCGTCCAACGTGGACGGCCGGTCGGCGTCGGCGACGATGAGTGGCCACGTCGCCGCACGCTTGCCGAGTCGCCTGCGGACGGCGGTGAGTTTGACCTCTGAGCGTCCCGCCAGCGCGACTCGCGTGCCGCTCGGCGCGGCATCGGCAAGGTAGCGGGCGGTCAGCTCACCAACGAAACCGGTGGCGCCGAAGACAACGATGTCGAACTCGCGGCTCATAGTGCCAGCGTAGCCGCTCTGCCCGGCGGTCAGGTGGCCCGGGCGACGCCAATCGACAGGGCGCCGAAGGCCTTCGGCGCCCCCGTCGCGTAATACTGCTCGAGCTCGACCGGATCCCAACCTGATTCGGTCAGCAACGCCGGGATGTCGCGGGTGAGGTGACATCCGCCGCCCAGGCGCTTCTGTGCCGGCTCGATCCGGCGTTGCCATCGGCGCACCTTCTCATCGGGGGCGCTGCCGTGTTCCAAGAAGTGCAGCGTCCCGCCCGGCTTCACAACGCGGCGCAGCTCGGCCAGGGCGGCGGGAAGATCCGGGATGGTGCACATCGTGTAGGTGGACAATGCCGCGTCAAAGGAGTCGTCGGCGAAGGGGAGCCGCTGACCGTCGAGGCCGCCGCGGGTGATGGGTATCGGACTGTCCGCGACGGCGTCTTCGGCCATTGCCCAGGCAGTGTCGGACGGCTCGATCGCCATCACCGAGGTCACGTCGGCGGGATAGCAGCCGACGTTGGAGCCCGAGCCGAACCCGATTTCGACGATATCGCCGTGCAGACCGGCTGTCGCGGTGCGCCGGACCTTGCGCATCGCCGGCATCCCGCAGGTGAATTTCACGATGTGCGGCAGGATTCGATCCTCGTAACAGCCCATGGGTCGATTGTGCCCCGATGGTGCCGCAAGTCCCGCAGCACCATTGTCATAGGGCATCCCCGATCGGCGCTGCGCGATGACATTGGCGCTGCCCGGGCCATTGTGAGTGCGTGACAGACTGGGTCCATGCCACTCAATCCGTCGACGCTGCAGGGCCGGGTCATCGTTGACGAAATGATCCGGGACGGGGTGACCGAGGCGGTGCTGTGTCCCGGATCGCGCAACGCGCCCCTCGCGTTCGCGCTGCACGCCGCCGACGCCGCCGGGCGGCTCCGACTGCACGTGCGGATCGACGAGCGGTCGGCCGGCTTCCTCGCCCTCGGCCTCGCGGTGGCCTCCCAGCGTCCGGTCCCGATCGTCTTGACCAGTGGAACCGCCGTCGCCAATGTCAGTCCGGCGGTGTTCGAGGCGAACTACGCGCGGATCCCGCTCGTCGTGGTCAGCGCCAACCGGCCGTACGAACTACTCGGATCCGGTGCCAATCAGACGGTCGAGCAGTTCGGCCTGTTCGGCACCCAGGTGCGCGCGGCCATCAGCATCGGACTGGCCGAGGACGGTGTGGACACCAACAGCCAGTGGCGCTCGGCCGTCGGGCGCGTGCTGGCGGCGGCCCGGGGCGCCCGCACGGGCAACGCCGGACCGGTCCAGTTCGACATTCCATTGCGCGAGCCCCTGGTCCCCGGTCCGGGGACGGCGGTCGACGACGACCTTGCCGGGTTCGGCGGCCGCGAGGACGGACTGCCGTGGACACAGGCTCCCGCGGGCCGGCTCGACATCCCCGTGGCGGTCGACCTGAGCCTCGACACGGTCGTCGTCGCCGGGCACGGGTCCGGCGTCAACCCCGAGTTGGCCGGTCTTCCGACCGTTGCCGAGCCCACGGCGCCTCGGCCGGCCGTGCCACTGCATCCGCTGGCGCTGGGCGGGATCAAGCCGCACCAGGCCATCATTTGCGGCCGGCCTACTCTGCACCGCGGGGTGGCGCGCCTGCTGGCCGATCCGCAGGTCCGCGTTCACGCGATCACCACGGGCCCGCGCTGGCCCGACGTTTCGGGCAACGTCTACTCAACCGGCACCCGGGTCGAACCGGCGGGTGCGCCCGGTGCCGGCTGGCTGGCGCAGTGTGCGACCGAGAACGACCGGGCGGTCGACGCGGTCGCCCGGGTCCTCGCCCAAACGCCGTCGACTACCGGCCTGCACGTCGCGGTCGCCGTCGCCGGCGCTGTCGGGCCGGGCCGCCAATTGTTCCTCGGCGCCTCCAATCCGATTCGCGATGTCGCCCTGGCGGGCACCGTCGGCGAGCAGGTCCGGGTGCTGTCGAATCGGGGGGTCGCCGGGATCGACGGTGCGAACTCGACGGCGATCGGCGTCGCGCTGGCCGGCGGGCCGACCGTTGCACTGCTCGGCGACCTCACCTTCATCCACGACTCGACCGGATTGATCATCGGTCCCGACGAGCCCACCCCGGCCGACTTGCGCATCGTCGTCGCCAATGACGACGGCGGAGGAATTTTCGGCCTCCTCGAACAGGGCGACCCGCGCTTTCAGGGAGACGCCTATGCGGGCGCATACGAGCGAATTTTCGGCACCCCGCATCGCACCGATCTCGCCGCGTTGTGCGCCGGCATGCACGTCGCGCATCGCCGCGTGCCCGTCGATGGGCTCCGCGCGGCGCTCACCGGTCCGGCGGCGGGGATCCAGGTCCTGGAAGTCGCCACCGACCGCACCGGTCTGCGGGGCGTCCATGAGAGCATCGCGGCCGCGCTGGCGTAGCAGCGCCCCGGTAGCCTGGAGTCATGAATCCGACCGCGCAGCGCATCGTGCAGGTCGCGCTGCTGGTGGTCGGCACAATCCTGACCCTGATGGCGGTCTTCCTGTTTGCCGGATGCGTCAAGAACGACGCGCGGATCAATGCGAACAAGGCTGTTGCGGTTGCCGAGGTGTCCGCAGCGGACCGGCTGCACGCCGCAGTCGGCTTCTTCACTCCCGACGGGAAGTTTCACAGCCCGCAACTCGGCCTGCTGTACCCGACGGAGCTTTCGCTGGGGGAGCGGATCTCGGTGGACTATGACGCCTCCAATCCCGACGGGCTGGTGCGCCCGACCGGCCGCAGCGCGTCCCTGGCCGTGATCCCGGTGCTGTCGGTGATCGTCGGCGGCTGGGCGGTCGTGGCCGGGCTGATGGTGCTCGTGGCCGAACTCGGGCGCCGCGGGCGGGGCGCGCACACGGCGGTCCGCGCGCAGCTCCCGTCACACTGAATGCCGTTCGGCGCCAACACGAATTCGCTGTTCGTTCACCGCGATTTCGCGTTCGCACCATCGATGGGCCGCACGCGCCGCGAAAACTGAGGACCATGCGAGTGGCTATTGTTTCGGAAAGCTTCCTCCCGCAGGTCAACGGTGTGACCAACTCGGTTCTGCGCGTCGTCGATCATCTTGAGGACCACGGGCACGAGGCGCTCATCGTCGCGCCGGATACCCCGCGCGGCGAGGCGTCGGGGCCGACGCGGGTGGGCCGTGGCACGCCGGTGCACCACGTCCCGGCAATCATGTTCCCCGGGGTCCGGTCGCTGCCGGTCGGCGTCCCCACCCCGAAGGTCCACCGCGCGCTGCGCGAATTCAACCCCGACATCGTCCACCTCGCATCACCGTTCGTCCTCGGCGGTGCCGGTGCATACGCAGCGCACCGGCTCGACTTGCCGACGGTCGCGGTGTTCCAGACCGATGTCGCCGGCTTCGCAGCCAGCTACCGGGCCGGCATCGCCTCGCGCGCGGCATGGCGTTACCTGCGCCGATTGCACTCGTCCTGTGATCGCACGCTCGCGCCGTCGTCGTCGAGTGCCGCCGACTTGCGCGCACACGGCATCCCCCGTGTTCACCGCTGGGGCCGGGGGGTGGACCTGGCGCAGTTCGGCCCGGAACATGCCGATGCCGACCTGATCGCCCAATGGACGGGAGCCAGTCACGACGACGACCGGGAACGCAAGCTGATCGTCGGCTTTGTCGGACGCCTCGCGCCGGAGAAGGATGTGCACAAACTGGCGCCCCTGGTGCGGGACCCGTCGGTCCAACTCGTCATCGTCGGCGACGGTCCGCAGCGTGACAAGCTCGCCCAGCAGTTGCCCGGCGCGATCTTCACCGGCGCGCTGTACGGTGCCGAACTGGCGCGGGCCTACGCCAGCTTCGATGTTTTCGTCCACGCCGGTCGCCACGAGACGTTCTGCCAGACCATCCAGGAGGCGATGGCCAGCGGCGTGCCGGTCATCGGGCCGCTCGCGGGTGGTCCTCGCGACTTGATCGCCCACTGCCGCACCGGCTTCCTGCTCGATCCCGACCAGTTCGAAGCCGGCCTCCCCGGTGCCCTCGAGGCCCTGCGCGACCCGGCGACCCGGGCGCGGTTCGGCGGATCGGGGCTGGCCTGGGTGCGCACGCGGACGTGGGCCTCGGTGTGCGACGAGCTGCTCGGACATTATCGGGCCGCCGTCGGCGAACGTGCGGCCAGCAGCGCTGCCGGGCAGCTGGCCAGCTGACGGTGGCCGTCCACTGCCCGCGACTGGGTGCGGCGCGCCTGCGCCGACTACGGTTTGAGGAATGAGCGACGAGCGCGCAGATCTGAGTAAGCGCCCCGAGGATGTGGCCACGATGTTCGACGGCGTGGCCAAGCGCTACGACATCACCAACACCGTCCTGTCTTTCGCCCAGGACCGTCGCTGGCGGGCCGCGACGCGGCGCGCCCTCGGGCTGCGCCGTGGCGAGGTGGTTCTCGACCTGGCCGCGGGCACCGCCGTGTCAACCGTCGAGCTGGCCAAGAGTGGGGCCCAGGCGGTGGCCGCGGACTTCTCGCTCGGCATGCTCAAAGCCGGCGCGAACCGCGCCGTGCCGAAGGTCGCGGCGGACGCACTCGCCCTGCCGTTCGCCGACGAGTCCTTCGACGCGGCCACCATCTCCTTCGGGCTGCGCAACGTCAACGACGTCGGCCGCGCCCTGAGGGAGCTACGCCGGGTCTTGCGCCCGGGCGGGCGGCTGGTGATCTGCGAGTTCTCCACCCCGACGTGGGCTCCGTTCCGGACCGTGTACCTGGAGTACCTGATGAAGGCGCTGCCCGAGGTGGCCACGCGCGTTTCCAGCAATCCGGCGGCCTACGTCTACCTCGCCGAGTCGATACGCGAATGGCCCGACCAGCAGATGCTGGCCGGGCTGATCCGCGAGGCCGGCTTCCGGGGCGTGCACTGGCACAACCTCACCGGCGGGATCGCGGCCCTACACAGCGCCGTCAAGTAGCGTTGGGCGCGTGACTCGACCAGGCGGCCGCCACACGCAACCGGTGCAGCACGAGGATGGGCAGCGCAACGTCGTCGTCCACCGGGACCCGCCAACGGCGCATGGGCATCAGCACGGCGCGGGTCCGGTGCCGATCGGTGCCGCCGCGCGGTGGGTGGTCGTGACGGTGCTGTCCCTCGCGGTGGCCGCCGTCGCCATCGGCCTGGCGGTGCTGTGGCCGTCGGCGGCGGGCGAACACCCGATCCCCATACAGTTCCGCTCCGCCGACGGTGGGGCGATGCGCACCGATACCGCCACCGTCGTCGCGCAGGCGCGGGCCGAGTGCCAGAACCCGATGACCGGCGTGGCCGTCGATGCGCCGCAATCGCTGGGCGTGGCGCCCGTGGTCGACGGACCGTGCTACGCGACGACGGTCCGCCTCGACAGCGGTGCAGACAAGGGCAGGTTCGTCTTGCTGCAGGTCCCGACGAATCGCGCGCAGTCCGGCGACGGCCCGGGCCAGCCCCGGCTAGACCCGGCCACCGCGGACAATCCGGCACCGGGCCAGCCGACGCTGCGCGTGGACAACACCATCCGGGTCAGCGCGGTGCCCGGTATTGACGGGTCGCTCCGTTACAGCTTCTTCGACTTCGCCCGCGGTCCGGCGATCATCGTGTGGGCGATCCTGTTCCTGGTGGCGATCGTCGTCGTCGCGGCGTGGAAGGGGCTGCGATCGATCATCGGGCTGGTGTTCGCGTTCGCCGTCCTCGGCGTGTTCACCCTGCCGTCGATCCTTAGCGGTCATTCACCGGTGGCGGTGGCGATCACCTCCTCGGCGCTCATCCTGATCGTGGTGCTCTACCTGGCGCACGGCGTGAGTATGCGGACCTCGGCGGCGTTACTGGGCACCCTGGTCTCGCTGCTGTTCGCCGGGGTGTTGAGCTGGCTGGCGATCCGCACCATGGATATCGCTGGTCTGTCCGGTGATCAGGCCATGAACCTGCAGTTGTACTCCGGCACGATCTCGATGACGGGGCTACTGCTGGCCGGCTTCATCATCGGGGCGCTCGGCGTGCTCAATGATGTGACGATCACGCAGGCGTCGGCGACGTTTGAGCTGGCAGCGGCCGGCGAACCGTCGCGGCTGGCGACGTTTCGCGCCGCGATGCGGGTGGGTCGCGACCACATTGCGAGCACCGTCTACACCCTTGTCTTCGCCTATGCCGGCAGTGCGCTCCCGCTCCTGCTGCTGTTCTCGGTGGCCGCACAGCCGTTCGGCTCGCTGGTCACCACCGATCAGGTGGCGATCGAGTTGGCCCGCGCCTTCGTCGGCGGTATCGCCATCGCGCTGTCGGTTCCGCTGACGACGGCGGTGGCGGCTGCGCTGGTCACCATCTCCCCGCGCGACGGGGCGGTGCCGGCCGGCCGGTGATGGCCGGGCGGCGCCGCCGGCCGAACCAATCCCGCTCCGCCGGGCATGCCCGGCTTGGGCTAGCGGAACGGCGGCCGCTCATCGACGCGAACCGACATCCGCCCGGCGGTGCGCCAGGCGCGTGCGACGAGGTCAGCGTCCTCGTCGGTGATGAGGTTGCCCATGACGCGCACGACGGTCGACATCAGCGCGCGTGACCGCAGTCCCGGGCGGCCCAGCAACGGCACCGCCGCGGGCACGGTCAGCATCGCGGCCAGGCGCCGTGCCGCAGAGAATGCGAGCGCATAGTGCTCGGTCAGCACATCGGGCCACCGCTCGCTGAAGTCGCCGCCGCGGTCGGTGATGAGTTCGACGGCCAGCCGGGCGGTCTCCAGCCCGTAGTCGATGCCCTCGCCGTTGAGTGGGTTCACACATGCCGCGGCGTCGCCGATCAACATCCAGTTCCGGCCCGCGACGCCGCTGACCGCTCCGCCCATCGGCAACAGCGCCGAAGCGATCCGCTGCGGTTCCCCGGTGATCTGCCAGTCGTCGCGCACCATCTCCGCGTAGTGGCGCAGCGTCGGGCGGAGTTCGACATGAGCCGGCCGCCGGGCGGTCGCCAGCGCGCCGACGCCGACATTGAGCGTGCCGTTGCCCAGCGGGAACACCCAGCCGTATCCGGGTAGCAGGGCCCCGTCGGCGCCCCGCAACTCCAGGTGCGAGCCCATCCACGGATCATCCGAGCGGGCCGACGACACATAGGCGCGGCCGGCGACTCCATAGGCGGTGTCGCGGTGCCATTGGCGACCCAGGATCTTACCCAATCCGGAACGCACCCCATCGGCGACGATGACCGTCGACGCCCGGATCGCCCGCCGCCCGGCGGAGCCCTCGACGATGACGGCGGCGATCCGGTCGCCAGCCCACTCGACGTCGACGGCCTTGGTGCCCAGGATCATTCGGGCGCCCGCGTCCTGAGCGAAAGCGCGGATCTGTTCGTCAAGCTCCAGTCGCGTCACCGCGCTGCCGTGATCGGCGAAGCGTTTGCCCGGCCACAGCACCCGCTGATCGGCACCCCAGCCGTGGAGGTGCAGCCCGGCGATGCGCGGGCGGTCGGCGAGGTAGTCGCCCAGGCCCAGTTCCACCAGCGCGGTGACCGCGCGCGGGGTGAGACCGTCGCCGCACGTCTTATCCCGGGGGAAGGAAGCCAGGTCGAGCACCGTCACATCGCGTCCGGCGCGGGCCGCGCGGAGGGCGGCAGCCGATCCCGCCGGCCCGGCGCCGACTACGAGGATGTCGGTGGCGTCGACAGGTGCCGAGATGCTGGGATCGGCGTCGGTGGAGTGTGTCACCCGACCAGTATGTCTTGGGCCCTGGTCGGATACGCTCAGCGTGTCGGGCGCGACCGCGCTGACTCCCCGAAAACTTGTGCAGGTGCATCACGTGAAGTCGACCATCGCCGGCTTGAATCTGGGTTCGGACGAGTTCTCGCTTGCCGTGAAGTCGTCGTTGGCGCAGGTAGAGGATTTGCTGCTCACCGAGCTCGGGTCGGGAGACGACTTGCTCACCGAGGCGGCCACCCACCTCGCCAAGGCGGGGGGCAAGCGCTTCCGGCCGATGTTCGCCATTCTCGCCGCCCAGTTCGGACCGCGGCCGGACGCCCCCGAGGTCATCACCGCGGCCACAGTGGTCGAGATGATCCATCTCGCGACCCTCTACCACGACGACGTGATGGACGAGGCGCCGGTTCGACGCGGTGCACCGTCGGCCAATTCGCGCTGGGGCAATTCGGTGGCCATCCTGTCGGGCGACTTCCTGTTCGCCCGCGCCTCCCGGTTGGTGTCGACCCTGGGCCCGGAGTCGGTGCTGATCATTGCCGACACATTCGCCGAGTTGGTGACCGGCCAGATGCGCGAGACCGTGGGCGTCACTGCGGGCAAGGACCCGATTGAGCACTATCTCAAGGTCGTGTGGGAGAAGACCGGTTCGCTGATCTCCGCCTCCGGCCGGTTCGGTGCGATGACGTCGCAGGCCGACCCGGAGACGATCGAGCGGCTCGCCCGGCTCGGCGACGTCATCGGCACGGCGTTCCAGGTCTCCGACGACATCATTGACATCGCCTCGGTGACCGACGACTCCGGCAAGACACCCGGTACCGACTTGCGGGAAGGCGTGCACACCCTGCCGGTCCTGCTGGCGCTGGCCGACCACGACGACACCGCCACCGAGTTGCGCGCGCTCCTCGTCGATGCGCGGACGGGCAAGCCGAGGCCGCTCACCGAGGACGCCGAGGTCGAGCGGGCGCTGGTGCTCCTCCGGTCGTCCGCCGGAATGGTCGCCGCGCACGAGAGACTGCGCGGGTATCTGCGGGCCGCACAGGATGACCTCGCCCACCTGCCCGCCGGTCCGGGGCGCGACGCGCTGTCGGATCTGGCCGAGTACACCATCGAGCGCACCGGCTGACCGATCGTCTGGGAACGATCCGGTCGGCCTCGACGTTTGGCACTATGCAAGGTGACGACCGCAGTGGGCGGCCGACAGTGCAGAACGAGGTGGGGAATGCATTTCAACGGTCTGAAGACGGCCGCGCTGCTGGGCTTGATGTCGGCGATCATCGTGGGTATCGGCGCCACCTTCCAGAATCAGACGATCCTGATCGGTTCGGTCCTGCTCGCCATCGGGACCAACGCCTACGTGTACTTCAACTCCGCGAAGCTGGCGCTGCGGTCGATGCATGCACAGCCGGTGACCGAGGTGCAGGCGCCCGAGTTGTACCGGATCGTGCGGGAGCTTGCCACCGATGCCCGCCAGCCGATGCCGGCGCTCTACATCAGTCCCACCGAGTCGCCGAATGCGTTTGCGACCGGGCGCAACCCGAAGAATGCGGCCGTGTGCTGCACGTCGGGGATCATGCGTCTGCTCGATGAACGCGAGTTGCGGGCCGTCCTCGGCCATGAGTTGTCCCACGTCTACAACCGCGACATCCTGATCTCCTCGGTCGCCGGGGCGCTGGCCGCGGTCATCACCGGACTGGCGCAGATGGCGATGTGGTTCGGCGGCGGCAACCGCAATGGCGGCGGCCCCGGCATCGTCGCCGTCCTGGCGATGACCCTTCTCGGGCCGCTCGCGGCGACGGTGATCAAGATGGCCGTGTCGCGCTCGCGCGAATACCAGGCCGACCAGTCTGGCGCGGAGTTGACCAAAGACCCGTTGGCGCTCGCCTCGGCGCTGGCAAAGATCTCCGGCGGTATTGATGCCGCGCCGCTGCCACCCGAACCGCAGATCGAGTCGCAGGCGCACATGATGATCGAGAACCCGTTCCGCGGCGCCGGGATGCAGAAGATGTTCTCGTCCCACCCGCCGACCGCGGACCGGATCGCCCGCCTGCAGGAGATGGCCCGGAAAGGCGTGTAGCCCGATTCGAGTAGTGCGCTACTCGTGCCGACGGCGTGGCCCCCGTCAACACTTGACCCCGTCCCGGTGACAACCCGTCATCGGCCGGGGCCAAGTCAATGGAGAAGTCATGGGAGCGTCGTCCGGAGTCCTCATTTTCATTGCGGTGATCGCCGCGATACTCGGCCTCTGCTATCTCGGCGGAACGGTCTTGGTGAGAGGATTCGATCTCCTCACGACTGTTCTGGACCGGGTGTTCCGAGTGATCTACGGGCGATGAGCCTTCCTCGCCACGATGGCCGGATTGGGCGCAGGCTCAGCGGTAGTTGACGAACTGTAGGGCGACCTCGACGTCGGCCCCCTTGAGGAGGGCGATCACCGTCTGCAGATCGTCGCGCTTCTTGCTCGACACCCGGACCTCGTCGCCCTGAATCTGCGCCTTGACGCCCTTGGGTCCCTCGTCGCGAATGATCTTGGTGATCTTCTTGGCCTGTTCGGAGTCGATGCCCTGCTTGAGGGTGCCGGTGATCTTGAAGGTCTTCCCCGACGCGGCGGGCTCGCCGGCTTCGAAGGCCTTCAGCGAGATGTCGCGCCGGATCAGCTTTTCCTGAAACACCCCGAGGGCCGCCTCGGCGCGCTCTTGAGCGTCGGAGGTGATGACTATTCCATCGTCGCCGGACCACTCGATCCCGGTATTGGTGCCGCGGAAGTCGTAGCGCTGGGATAGCTCCTTGGCGGCCTGGTTGAGCGCGTTGTCGACCTCTTGGCGATCGAACTTGCTGACCACGTCAAACGATGAATCTGCCATGGCCACAGCCTAGCCTGAGCAGGGGGTTTGCGTTGGCACCGGGGATTCGTTGTATTCTTTGCGGCGTTGCCCTTCGTCGCTGCGCCAAGCGCGGGGGAGTGCACCGGCAGGTTGCCCGAGCGGCCAAAGGGAGCGGATTGTAAATCCGTCGCGCAAGCTACATAGGTTCGAATCCTATACCTGCCACGACGCGGAGTTTCACCGGGAAATTCGGGCTTCGACCAGCGATTTGGCCGACCCGCTCATCGGTGTGTAACCTCGTCATGTCGTATTTTGATCGGGTTCGTCCCCGGGCATTGACGACGACGCCCCCTTAGCTCAGTCGGTAGAGCGTTTCCATGGTAAGGAAAAGGTCGACGGTTCGATTCCGTCAGGGGGCTCGCTGGACCCGACGAACGGTTCGGTCCGCGCGGCGGTGTAGCTCAGCTGGTTAGAGCGCACGACTCATAATCGTGAGGTCGGGGG
>NZ_DIAX01000045.1:169382-209008 GCF_002414845.1 Gordonia sp. UBA5067
TAGCTCAGCTGGTTAGAGCGCACGACTCATAATCGTGAGGTCGGGGGATCGAGTCCCCCCACCGCTACACATCGGAATCGGCGGCCGCCGATCCCGTGATCCACGGCCCGGCGCCGGTCGACGACCGACGCCAGGCCCGAGTACCACCGAAAGAAGGCAGCGACGTGGCCTCCTCGACAGACGTTCGCCCCAAGATCACCCTGGCGTGCGAAGTGTGCAAGCACCGTAACTACATCACCAAGAAGAACCGCCGGAACGATCCCGATCGGCTCGAGATCAAGAAGTTTTGCCCCAACTGCGGCAAGCATCAGGCGCATAAAGAATCGCGCTGATTGAACGGGGGGCACCGGGAACGGTGTCCCTCCTTTCATTTGTGACGGGTTCTCGTCGCGGCGGGCGGTCCGATCGCCGGCGTGGTCCCGTCTGTCTTCGACCCTTCGTGTGACCCCTAGGCAGGTGGCGAGAGTGTTTTCCGGATCCGACCCGAATGATGACGCGCAGGTCGACAAGTTGACCCCTGACGAACTCGCCGAGCGGACGGCCGGACTTGTGGGATACCGCTATACCGTCGACGACTACTACGAGGTCGGTCGCGAGGAGGTCCGCAAGCTCGCCACGGCAGTTCAGGACGCGCATCCAACGCACTGGAGCGAGGCGGCCGCGGGCGAGTACGGGCACGACACCCTGATCGCTTCCCCGACATTCGTCTCGGTGTTCGGCATCACCGCCCAGCGGTTCCTGTTCGAGGAGGTCGTCCAGGGCTACGACCTGTGGCAGATCATGCAGACCGACCAGCGATTGATCTACCACCAGCCGATGAAGGTTGGCGACCGGCTCATCTGTGACGTGTCGCTGGAGTCGTTTCGCCACATCAGTCAGCCCGAGAACCTCGACATGCTGGTCAGCAAGAACGTCATCTGGAACCAGCACGACGAGCCGGTGATGACCACCTATACGTCGCTGGTGGCGCGGACCGGGGTCGAGGTGGACCCGGCGGTGGTCGACTCGCTCGACCACGTGATGATGAAGGTCGATGCCTTCGGCGACCCCGGCAAGACCGTCGAGCGGACCGTCGCCGATCAGGATCGGCCCGATCCGATCGCGTCGCCGGGGGCGGGCCGGGCCATCGACTTCGACTCGTTGACGGTGGGCCAGGAGATCGTGCCCAAGTCTTTCCTTCTGACGCGCGGAAATCTGGCGAACTATGCCGGCGTCGTCGGCGACCCGAACCCGATTCACTTCTCCGACGAGGTGGTGAAGGCGGCCGGCCTCGATGGCGTGGTGGCTCATGGGATGCAGACGATGGGCCTCGGGGCGACGTACGTGACCGAGTTCATCGGCGACCCCGCTGCCTTCTGCGAATACAACGTCCGATTCACCAGCCCGGTCTACGTTCCGGCCGACGACTACACCACGGTCGACTTCACCGGCAAGGTGCGCTCGTTGGACCCCGAGACCCGCAAGGGGACGATCGCACTGGTCGCCAAACAGGGTGATCGCAAGATTTTCGGACGCGCCAACGTCGTCGTCCAGTTCAACTGATCTCGACCGGGATTGGTGCTCGATGCCATCGGTGCTCTACACTGAGGTGTCAGATTGATTCTAGACTTGCGCGCTGCCCTTAGGGTGGCGCGTTGGTCATGTATGGGTCGATCGACGTGACCAACCGGTCACAGAGGGGCGTAGCTCAACTGGCAGAGCAGCGGTCTCCAAAACCGCAGGTTGCAGGTTCAAGTCCTGTCGCCCCTGCCCTGGACTGTCAGGGATACCGGAAACGAGAGGACTCGAAAGTTGAGCAAGCGCGATCGAGCTGCCAAGAGCAAGGCGGAGGCCGACGAGTCGGTCGACGATGTTGCCGTCGACACGCTTGACGACGACGCGAAGCCGCGCCCTACCGGCAAGCGTGCCGGATCGCCGCGCCGCGCCGACCGCACCGAGAAGTCCGCCGATTCCGTGACCACCGGCAGGACAAACCCGTTTGTCGCGATCTGGACCTTCTTGAAGCAGGTCGTCGCGGAGATGAAGAAGGTTATCTGGCCGACCCGGCGCGAGACCATCGTCTTCACGCTGATCGTGCTGGTCTTCATTGTCGTGTTCACCTCGTTCATCACCGGCCTCGATATCGGCTTCGCGAAGCTGGTGCTGCTGGTCTTCGGTGAATAAGACAAACATTTCTATCCAAAGGAGTAGCGGGCTGTGACCACCCCCGAGAACGAGTTCGAATCAACCGAGGACATCACCTCGGCGGGTGAGCCCACCGACCAGATCGATGGTGCCGAGGCTGCGGCGGAGGGCGTCGAGGAGGCCGAAGTGGCCGTCGACAACCAGGCCGGGGCCGTTGCCGAGGAGCCAGCCGATCCGGTGGTCGCCGACGAGGTGGTCGCCGACGAGGATCCGGCCGAGGCGATGCGCCGCCAGCTTCGGTTCGCACCCGGCGAGTGGTACGTCATCCACTCGTATGCCGGATACGAGAACAAGGTGAAGGCCAACCTGGAGACCCGCGTGCAGAACCTCGACCTCGAGGAGTACATCTTCCAGGTCGAGGTGCCGAGCGAAGAGGTCACCGAGATCAAGAACGGCCAGCCGAAGAAGGTCAACCGCAAGGTGCTTCCGGGCTACATCCTGGTCCGCATGGAACTCAACGACGAGTCGTGGGGCGCCGTGCGCAACACGCCCGGCGTAACCGGCTTCGTCGGCCTGACGTCGCGCCCCTCGTCGTTGACCCTCGACGAGGTGCTGAAGTTCTTGGTGCCACGCACCGAGCCGAAGAAGGCGTCGTCGAGCAGGGGTGGCGACGTCATCGCTGCCGCTGCTGCGGCAACCGCGCAGATCGAGGTGGACTTCGAGGTCGGCGAGTCGGTCACCGTGATGGACGGTCCGTTCGCGACGCTGCCCGCGTCGATCAGCGAGGTCAACGCCGAGCAGCGCAAGGTCAAGGTGCTCGTCTCGATCTTCGGTCGGGAGACCCCGGTCGAACTCGCGTTCACCCAGGTCGAGAAGATTTAGCGACGGCGCCACGGGTCATCGGCCCGTCGCCGCGACAATAGACTTCCGCGTATCCAGCGTGCGCGGATGAGGAAAGAAGTAAGGACAAGAGGATGCCTCCCAAGAAGAAGAAGATCGCCGGGATCATCAAGCTCCAGATCCAGGCGGGCCAGGCCAATCCGGCTCCGCCGGTGGGTCCGGCGCTGGGTCAGCACAGCGTGAACATCATGGAGTTTTGCAAGGCCTACAACGCGGCGACTGAGAATCAGCGCGGCAACGTGGTGCCGGTCGAGATCTTCGTGTACGAAGACCGCTCGTTTGACTTCAAACTGAAGACCCCGCCCGCGGCCAAGCTGCTACTCAAGGCTGCTGGTTTGCAGAAGGGCTCCGGCGAGCCACACGTCAACAAGGTCGGCAAAGTGACCATGGACCAGGTCCGTGAGATCGCGAAGACCAAGGCCGAGGATCTCAACGCCAACGATATTGATCAGGCCGCGAAGATCATCGCCGGTACCGCCCGGTCCATGGGCATCACCGTCGAAGGCTGAGTAGTACTCCGCGCCCCTCGGTGACGAGGGTGCGCACCCCCGTGGGAGGGCCGGCTCGGCCCATCAACCACTTACTCGGATTACCCCGAAGAAGGAACAGAGCTATGGCACAACGAAGCAAGGCCTACCGCGCCGCAGCGGAGAAGATCGACAAGGATAACCTGTACAGTCCGCTGGAGGCTGTGCAGCTCGCCAAGGATACCGGCTCGGCGAATTCCGATTCGACCGTTGAGGTCGCCGTCCGGCTCGGTGTCGACCCCCGTAAGGCGGACCAGTTGGTCCGTGGCACCGTCAACCTCCCGCACGGCACCGGTAAGACCGCTCGGGTGATCGTGTTTGCCGCTGGCGAGAAGGCTGCCGAGGCGGCCGCCGCCGGCGCCGACGAGGTCGGTGCCGAGGATCTGATCGAAAAGATTCAGGGCGGCTGGCTGGACTTCGACGCCGCGATCGCCACCCCGGACCAGATGGCCAAGGTCGGCCGGATCGCCCGCGTGCTGGGTCCCCGCGGACTCATGCCGAACCCGAAGACGGGCACGGTGACCACCGACGTCACCAAGGCCGTCAACGAGATCAAGGGCGGCAAGATCAACTTCCGCGTCGACAAGGCCGCGAACCTGCATTTCGTTATCGGCAAGGCCTCGTTCTCGACCGAGCAGCTCGCCGAAAACTACGGCGCTGCCTTTGACGAGATCATGCGTGCCAAGCCGTCGGCGGCTAAGGGTCGTTACGTCAAGAAGGTCACCGTCTCCACCACGACGGGCCCGGGCATTCCGGTTGATCCGTCGGTGACGCGCAACTTCACCGAGGCGCCGCAGGCATAACGCCAAACGAAACAAGACGGGACAAACCCAACGCCGATCGGTGTTGGGTTTGTCCCGTTTTGTTGGGTCTGATGGCGGTAGTGTCGGCTCGTGAAGTCCAGGCGGCGTACGCGATGGCTGGTCATCGGGGTGATTGTCGTCGTGGTGGCGGTTGTTGGTGGACTCGTCGCCTGGCGATTCTGGCCGGCGCCGGTGGCGAGTCCCGACCGTTGCGCTGCGGTGAGCGCCCCCGATCCCGGTGCGACGATGATCGGCTCCACCGGCGTGCGTGCTGTCCTGCCGCCCGGCTTTACCGTCATGGCGGACAACGGCCGCGTCAGCACGATCGTGGACGCTTCCACGCCGCGGTACTACATCTGGGTGACCCGCGACGATGGTTCATCGGCGATCCGGCCGCGCACCAGTGCGCAAGCCGTCGAGGAATTTCTGAATCGACACTTTGACCAGTTGGGAG
This sequence comes from Gordonia sp. UBA5067, assembly GCF_002414845.1. Taxonomy (GTDB): domain Bacteria; phylum Actinomycetota; class Actinomycetes; order Mycobacteriales; family Mycobacteriaceae; genus Gordonia; species Gordonia defluvii. Next base: position 174,191 of record NZ_DIAX01000045.1, read on the forward strand.
CCGAATTCTTGCGATCGTTGCAGCGTGCGCAGTGGACCTCCAACGGTCTCGACGGTGCGTCAATCCGAGCGTCGAGAACGGGAGTGCCCGGCTACCTGGCATTAGTTGGCTGTCGTGGTCTGCGGTGGGAGGTCGCGACCAGCTTCAGTGAGGTCTTCGACACTGCCGATGCCATTGCCCACTCCCTGCAGGAAGCCGGACCCTCGACGCGCGCATAGCGTGCGCGATACGTTGGCCAGATGGAACTTGACGGGCGCGTCGCGATTGTGACCGGCGCGGCGAGCGGGATCGGCTTGGCGTTGGCACGCGAATTGGTACGGCGGGGAGCCCGTGTCGTGGTCGGTGACCTTCATCGCGACGCCACCGAGGCCGCCGCGGCGTCGATCGCGGGTGGGGTGGGAGGAGAAACGCCCTCGGGCGACGACAGGGTGCGCGCCGTCCCTGTCTTCGGCGACACTTCCGACCCCACGGTGATCGCCGCTCAGATCGCCGCCGCGCAGGCGGCCTTCGGGCCGGTAGACGTGTACTTCGCCAACGCCGGGATCAGTACCGGTGCCGGGCTCGGCGCCACCGAGGAGGAGTGGTCGCGCTCGTTGGACGTCAACCTGATGGCACATGTTCGAGCGGCGCGCGCCTTGGTGCCCGGGTGGATCGAGCGGGGCAGCGGCTACTTCGTCAGCACTGCTTCGGCGGCCGGGTTGCTGTCCCAGATTGGGTCGGCAACCTATACGACGACCAAGCACGCCCTCGTCGGCTTTGCCGAGTGGCTCTCGATCACCTACGGCGACGACGGGGTGGGAGTCAGTTGCGTATGCCCCATGGGTGTTGACACTGCTCTGCTGCGGCCGAAGCACACCGTCGGCGCCGAGGAGGCGTTGATGCTGCACACCGTCGAATCCGCCGGTGTGGTGCTCACGCCCGAGGCGGTGGCCACAGCCGTGCTCGACGCCGTTGAACAGGGGCAGTTTCTCGTGCTGCCACACCCAGAGGTCCTTGAGATGTACCGCGGCAAGGGAGCCGACTACGGCGGGTGGATCAGCGGCATGCGTCGCCTCCAGCGGGCCCTGCGCAAATCCGTCACCAGCAAAGGAAAGTCATGACGATCCCCGCCTTCTCCGAGCGCAGTGATGCCTATCGCGCTCAGCTCCTCGACTTCATGGACGCGCGCGTCTACCCCGCCGAGGCTGTCTACCACGAGCAGATGGCCGCGGCCGGCGACCCGCACGTCCAGCCGCCGATTCTGGAAGAACTCAAGGCCGAGGCGAAGGGGCTCGGCCTGTGGAACCTCTTCCACCCGCACCCACAGTGGGGTCCGGGGCTCGCCAACCTCGACTACGCGCCCCTCGCCGAGATCATGGGTCGTTCGGAGATCGCCCCAGAGGTGTTCAACTGCAACGCCCCAGACACCGGGAACATGGAGGTGCTCACCCTTTACGGCACCGACGAACACAAGGAGCGCTGGCTGAGGCCGCTGCTGGCCGGTCAGATTCGCTCTGCCTTCGCGATGACCGAGCCGGCGGTGGCCAGTTCCGACGCCACAAATATCACGCTGTCGATGCGCCGCGATGGCGATTCTTACCTCCTCAACGGCCGAAAGTGGTTCGCATCCAACGCCATGCACCCGCTTTGTACCGTTCTGATCGTCATGGGGAAGACCGATCCCGAGGCGGCCACGCATCGACAGCAGTCGATGATGGTGGTGCCGATCGATGCGCCCGGTGTGACCGTCGTCCGCAATCTGCCCGTCTTCGGCTATCAGGACCGGGAGGGCCATGCGGAGATCACGTTTGAGGATGTGCGCGTGCCCGCCGTCGACGTCCTCGCGGGGGAGGGGGAGGGCTTCGCGATCGCACAGGCCCGACTCGGCCCCGGCCGCATTCACCATTGCATGCGCACGGTCGGGATGGCCGAGCGTGCGCTTGAGTTGATGTGCCGCCGAGCCGTCGAGCGCACCACCTTCGGCAAGCCGCTCGCCGCCCGGGCGAACATCCAGGACTGGATCGCCGAGTCGCGCATCGAGATCGAAATGGTGCGGTTGTTGACGCTCAAGGCGGCGCACATGATGGACACCGTGGGGAACCGGGCCGCCGCCACCGAGATCGCAGCCATCAAGGTGGCTGCCCCCGAGATGGCGCTCAAACTCCTCGATCGCGCGATCCAGGTCTTCGGCGGGGCCGGCGTCACCGACGACTATCCACTCGCCAGTGCCTACGCTCACCTGCGCACCCTGCGCCTGGCGGATGGGCCCGACGAAGTCCACAAACGGTCCATCGCGCGGTGGGAATTGCGGCGGTACGCCGAGTAGGTGGGTGGGGAGCCGAATGGTGTGCCGAGCCCTTGAGCCGGGCCGGCGCACGTAATTTGTGACCCGTCTCACATGACGATCCTGTGTGTGGGGTAAGTTCGCCCACCATGAGACTTTTGGGTTCGACTATTGGGCAGCGAGTGCTCAGCATGGTGACCGGTGTGACTGTTGCGGCGGGGGCACTCGTCGCGCTGGGCACGGCGACTGGCGGTGTCGCCGCGGCCGAACCGGCTCCGCCGTATGACAGCTTCTACAACCTGCCCGACGGCTGGCAGCAGGCTCAGCCGGGTCAGATCCTCAAGTCGCGACAAGTCGATGTGAAGCTGCTGCAGCTGCTGCCGACCAACGCGAACGCGTGGCAGTTGCTCTACCGCACCACCGGCGAGCACGGTGAGCCATACGCCGCCGTCACCACGGTCATGACCCCACGCGGCCCGGCCAAGCCGCGCCCGTTGCTGTCGTACCAGATGGCGGTCGACTCGGTTCTGCGGGTCTGCAACCCGTCCTACGGTCTGATCCGCGGACTCCCGATCGAACCGGCCAACCCGGCCGGCCCGCTGCCGTTCCCGGCGGCCTCGGGCGAACTGGCGCTCGCGGCGGTCGGCCTGCAACAGGGCTGGGCCGTGGCCATGCCCGATCACGGCGGAGTGGACAACAGGTTCCTCACGCCGCGCCAGCCCGGTTATGCGGTACTCGACGGCATTCGTGCGGTGCAGGCATTCACGCCGTTAAAGCTGGATAAGAAGGGCCCGGTTGGCTTGATGGGCTACTCCGGCGGGGCGATCGCCTCGAGTTGGACGATCGAGGAGCACCCGACCTACGCACCGGAGATCAACATCCAGGGCGCCGCGATGGGCGCGCCCGAACGGTCCCTCGAGGACTCGCTGCGTGATGTCAACGCGACCCCGCTGGCCGGCCTGATCCCCCTGGCACTGGGGGCGGTCCTGAAGGACGAGCCGGCGCTGACCCCGGTGCTGCACAAATACGTCACCGGCGAGGGCATTCGCCGGATTCAGGAGACCCGGAACCATTGCCTGGCGCAGAACGTGCTGCAAAACCTGTGGTACGACTACCACCGGTATTTCACCAAGCCGCTGAACGTGATCCTCGCCGATCCGCAGGTGGCCGCAGCGTTCCGGAGTCGCGGCATCAGCGGCCGCGTGCCGACCGCTCCCGCCTACATCTATAACGGCGTGACCGAGGAGGTCGGCCCGATCCGGGCCGCTGATCGCCTGGTCCGCTCCTACTGCGCGGGCGGTGCCCCGGTGGTCTATCGTCGCGAGGCGCTGCCGCCGCGCCCGATTCCCCAGTTGATGACTACCCATGGGACCGTCGCGATGACCGGCGCACCGGGTGCCCTGGTCTGGCTGAAGACCAGGCTGTCGACGCCGCATCCCAAGGAGCTGACCGGCTGTGACATCAAGACGGTGCCGAGTTCGCTGCTCGACCCCGCCGCGATGGAGATGCTTGGCTCCGGAGTGATCGGCAACACGATGCTGGCGGCGATCGGCTGGCCGATCGGTAGCTGACCGCACCGCCGGCGCGGCAATCGACTGCGCCGTGCCCGCCGACGGTGATTAGCCTGGGTTGATGCGCGACGACAAGACGCTCGCCCGGATCGCGGCGCTGCTGCGACAGGCCGAGGGAACCGACAACGAGCACGAGGCCCAGACGTTCATGACGGCCGCCCAGCGGCTGGCGACGGCCGCCTCCATCGATCTGGCCCGAGCCCGTGCCCACGACCGCGCCGCGCGGGAGCGCACGGTGCCCGTCGCCCGACAGGTCACCATCGGTCAGGCGGGCAAGCGCGGTTTGCGCACCTATGTGCACTTGTTCGTCGCCATCGCCGCGGCCAACGACGTCACCCTCGACGTGGCACACAACTCGACCTTCGTCCTCGCCTACGGGTTCGACGCCGACATCGACGCGGTGGAGGCGCTCTACACCTCGTTGCTCATCCAGATGGTCGCGGCCAGCGACGCGTACCTCAAGTCGGGGGACTACAAGGGGGAGCGGGCCGCGCGCGTGGTACGCCGCGGGAGCGGGTGGCGGTCGCGGCGGGGCGTCGAGCAGACGCCGCTCTCGCCGATCACCGCCCGGCTCAACTTTCAGTCTGCATTCGCCGAACGAGTTGGTGCGCGCCTGCAGGCCGCCCGGGCCGACACGTGCCGCGAGGCGGCGCGTGCGGACTCGGCCCGCGGTGCTCGGCGTGCTGAACCGTCGACGGCGATCATGTTGCGGCACAAGGAGATCGAGGTCGCCAACTTCTACGCCGCCCAGTCCACCGCGCGGGGGAGCTGGCGGGCCGCCCGGGCCGGGGCCGGGTATTCCGATGCGGCCCGCCGGGCCGGGGATCGAGCCGGACGGCGTGCGCGGCTGGCCGAGCAGGAGCGCCTTGGCGCGCCCCGCGACGCCATCGAGGGGTGACTCCGGCGGGGCGGCAACAGTCCACACCGGGCCGTCCCGCTCACCCTGCGCGGCCGGCCAAGTCGCGTTAGCGTCGGGGCCATGGAACCGGTGGGGAGCAAGGTCAGCATCGTCGGTGCCGGCGCAGTCGGCATGGCCATCGCCTACGCGGCCCTGATCCGCGGTGTCGCCCGGACGGTCGCCTTGATGGACGTCAACGCCGAAAAGGTTGCGGCAGAGGTACTGGACCTGTCCCACGGGCTCGAATTCGTCTCGCGGGCGAGCGTGATCGGCGGCGCAAACCCGGCCGTGTGCGCGGGCTCGGACGTGATCGTCTTCACCGCCGGCGCCAAGCAGCGGCCCGGGCAGAGTCGACTCGAACTGGCCGAGGCGACCATCGAACTGACCCGCACGGCGTTGCCGCCGATCGTGGCGGCCGCGCCGCAGGCGCGGATTGTGATGGTGACCAACCCGGTCGACATCATCACGTATGCGGCCCTCAAGTTCACCGGTCTGCCGCGCAACCAACTGTTCGGCTCGGGTACCGTGCTCGACTCGTCCCGTTTGCGCTTCCTGGTCTCCGAGCACTGCCGGGTCGCCGTGCAGAACGTGCACGCCTATATCGCCGGGGAGCATGGCGACTCGGAGATCCCGCTCTGGTCGTCCGCCACTATCGGCGGCGTTCCGCTCCTCGACTGGGAGTCGTTGCGCGGCGGCGAACTCCTCGACGCCGACGCGCGCGCCCACATCCATTCCGAAGTGGTCGGCTCCGCGTACCGCATCATCGAGGGCAAAGGGGCCACCAACTATGCGATTGGACTCGCCTCGACCCGAATTGTCGAAGCGATCCTGAACGACGAGCACCGCGTGCTCCCGGTGTCCGCGCTGATCGACGAGGATATCCACGGGATCTCCGACGTCTGTCTGTCGCTGCCGACGGTGGTCGACGCCGCCGGGGCCGGTCAGCGCCTCCCGATCGCGATGTCGGCCGACGAACTGGCCGGCTTGCGGGCATCGGCGCAGACGCTGCGGGAGATGCAGGCCCGATTCGGCCTGTAGGCGGTGACCTAGCCTGGGGTGCGTGCCCGAGGACGAGAAGCTCGCCGACCGTCGCCCGACCGACCATCGACGGGGTGAGGTCTACGCCGCCGAGCGCATGGTGTTCGGACTCTTCGACGGTGTCGGGTCCACGAGGTCGGTGCTGTTGGCCGGTACGGAGATCACGCTGCCGGTCGAGGCGAGGTTCGCCTCGCTCGATTCGATCAGCGACTACGTCGAGCGGGTCCGCGCGATGCCCGTGGTCGCCGACCGATTCGAGCGGGCCACTGTACCGGTCCGAGTCCGGGCGCGCCGCAGTGCGGCCGCGGCCACCTACGAGTCCGGTGGTGGCGCCGGGATCATCGCCATCCCGGTTGACGTGGCGGCGGGGAGGTGGGCACTGCGTGAGCTGGTGGTCTTGCACGAACTGGCCCACCATTTCGATGATTCGGGCGGTGCTGCACACGGGCGTGGCTTCCGTGCGGCTCTCGTCGAGTTGGCTGCGCTGGTACTGGGGCCGGAGGCGGGTTATGCCTATCGAGTCATCTTCGGCGACAGCGGGCTGTAGTGCCGCCCCGTGTTCGTCTCGGGGGCGGTGCTGGCGAGCATCGGCCCGGTGATACGCTGACCGCGGTTTTGCTCGATCTGGGGGAGGGGTGATCAGCGGCGTGGGCGTCCCGTCAACCTATGCACCGAGCGGTGTCCGGTGGATCGAACGGCTGGTTCACAGCCTTACCCAGGCGATCGCCAATATCGGCCACTTCCTCTCCTTCGCCTACTACGCCGTGCGTTATGCCCCGCAGGCGATGTGGCGATTCCGCGGTCAGACGATCCGCACCGTCACCGACCTCGCCTGGGGTCGCGGTGCGATCATTGTGGGCGGCGGCACCGCGCTGGTGATGGCTGTTCTCGGGCTGGCCGCGGGGGCGACGGTCGCCATCGTGGCGCATGGGACGCTGAGCATGCTCGATCTTGGGCCGGTTTCCGGCGGCGTCGCGTCCTACGCCATCACCCGCGAGTTCGCCCCATTGCTCGCCGCGCTCGGATTCGCGGTACAGGCCGGTTGCCGCATGACCGCCGAGATCGGCTCGATGCGGATCAGCGAGGAGATCGACGCTCTCGAAGTGGTCGGCGTCCACTCGATCGGATTCGTCGTCTCCACGCGGGTGATCGCGGGAATCATCACCATCCTCCCGACTTTCCTCATCGCGATGTTGGCCGCCTACCTGTCCAGCGCGGTGGTCGTGCAGGCCCGCGGCGAGTCCGCCGGTGCCTACGCGCATTACTTCAACCAGTTCGTCAACTTCCCGGACCTGGCCTATGCGACCCTCAAGGTCTCGATTTTCATCGTCGTGATCATCGTGATCCACTGCTACAAGGGATACTTCGCCTCCGGTGGACCCGAGGGAGTCGGGATCGCATCGGGTCATGCGATCCGGGCCAGTCTCGTGGCGATCGTGGCGCTCGATCTTTTGCTGACACTGATCTTCTGGGGCTTCAACTCCCCGTTCGTGTTTCGGGGGTGAGGAACAGCAATGCCAGATTTTCGCGCACCAGGCATGGCCGCTGATCGCGGTACCTACGTCCGCCGAGCGGCGGTGGCCATCGCGGTCGCCACCCTCGTCGCGGTCGCCGGAGTCGTGGTGGCGACCGCGATGCCCGACGACGCATTTCGCGTTCGGATGTATACCGACACGCTCGCCGGCGGCATCGACGAGGGCACCGGCGTTGTGGTCAACGGTTCGGAGATCGGCACGGTGCGGACCGTGTCGGCGACGCCCACCGGAGACTTCGTGCTCGACCTGGCACTCGACCGGCAACGGCTCGCAACACCGGGCATCATCTCGACGACGTCGCGCCTGAGCTACGCGCCCAAGAACCTGTTCGGCATTGCCGCGGTGGTCATCAACAGCGAGCCCGGCGGCGAGCCGATTGCCAGCGGCGGCGACTTCCATCCCGACACCCCGGCCGATTCGACGTTGACCGCGATGCTGCGTCAACTCAGCGACATGCAGGGCAAGGCGTTTGAGCCCTACGTCGGCGATCTGCTGGCCAAGGCGGACCGGACGTCGATGGCCTTTATGCCGGTGCTCGACATCGTCGGCCGGTTGAGCGGCCTCCTCGCCGAAACCGAGCAGATCCCCGCGGAGGTGACGCTGCCAAAGATGAGCGCGCTGATGAGCGGACTACCCACCGGGGTGGACCACGTCTTGGGGTCGATGGACACGCTGCTGAAATGGCCGGCGATGCGCCAGGGCGGCGCGGAATTCCTCGAACGCGAACGCAAGGGTTTCGACTATGCAACGAATCAGACCATGGCCGACGCTGCCCGGTTGCTCGGCCCGGCCGCCCTTGGCCAGACCATGCCGCTGATGACCGATGTGCTGCCACTGCTCGAACGGATCCTGGAGAGTTCGCCCACTGCGCGCAAGAACGGACTGCAGATCCGCCAGCTGATCTATAACCTTGACCGCGCGCTACCCATGGTCGGTGGGCGGCCGGTGCTCAAGGTAGACGTCGTGTTGCGCGGCATGCCCGGTCCAGTGTCCGCGTTGACGGGGGGAGTGCGGTGACTTCGGCCAAGCGTGCCCTGGTGTATCTGGTCGTCTTTGCGATTGTCGCGATCGGCGGCGGCATCTTCGTCTCGAACGGCATCATCCGCCCGGTCGCCAATGCCGCCGCGGAGTACACCGCCGACTTCACCAATGTCGCCGGTCTGCGCGTCGGCAACGATGTCCGGCGGCTGGGCACCCGGGTCGGCAAGGTGACCGCCGTCGACCTCTATCGCGAACCGAACGCCGACACCACCACCGCGCGGGTGACGTTCACCCTGACCAAGGGTGAGGATGTTTTCGGCGACACGCGCCTGGCGATCCGCTACCTGAACCTCACCGGGGTCCGCTACCTCGACCTCCAGCAGAAGGCGCGGGCGGGTGCTCCGGTCAAGTCCGGTGCGACGATCGGGCTGGGGTCGACGACTCCCTCCTTTGACATCACTCAGGTGTTCCACGGCCTTGCGCCGGTCTTCCAGGTCATGAAGGCCGACGACGTCAACCGGTTCGCGGAGGGCATGCTGAAGCTTGTGGAGGGCGACGGCTCGGGGTTCGCGCAGACCATCGACTCGCTCAACAAGGTGCTCAGCCTCGTCGATGACCAGCATGAAGTCGTCAACACCCTCGTCGACAATCTCAAAACGCTGTCGTCGGCGGTCAGTGGTGGGGCGCAGTACATTCAGCCGGTCATCGTCTACCTCTCCCGACTCGGCAACGTGGTGGCCGCCAAGTCCGCCGACCTGCGCAACTACGCTGACTCGACCGGCGCGGTGATTATCAGCATCGACAACCTTTTCGCGGCGATGGGTTTCGACAAGAACGACTCCCCGGGATTCAATGATCTCGTCCGCCAGTTCCTGCCCATCGGTGAGGCCGCCATCGGAATCTTGGCGGTGACCCCCGGGTTGCTCGCGGCAGTCAATTCGGTACTGCCACCCGTGGGCAATACTGCTGCGCTGAAGTGCTCGAAGGGGCAGGCTGCCGTGCCGGACAACCTCAAGCTCTTTCTCCGTGGATCGCAGGTGACGTTGTGTCGACGATAGAGCCGTCTTCGGATGAGCCGGTCCAGGTGGACGAGGCGGCAGCGGTGAAGCGGTCAAGCAGCTGGTCGCCGCGGGAGTTGTTGCAGCGACTCTCCGACAAACCGGCGATGTCGAACGCGCAGCGCGAGCGCGGCGAGGTGCGCTGAGGCATTGGGGCAGCGGTCCTCCTCGTCGTCCTCGGCCTGGTGGCTGCCGGTGTGTACGTGTTCACCCCGGGCCAGTCCCGCTTTACCGCCTACTTCGACGAGGCCGGCCAGATCAAAGTCGGCGACAGTGTCCGGGTGGCGGGGGTTCCTGTGGGGACCGTCAAGAAGGTCAGTCTGGTGAAGGACAGTGTTGCCGTCGTCATGTCGGTTCGGCGGGACGTGTTCATCGGCGACGAGTCGCGGGCCGACGCGAAGATGCTGACGGCCGTCGGCGGCAACTTCATCGACATCACGTCGGTGGGTGCCGAGCCGATGGGCGACTCGCCGATGAGCAAGGATCACACGTCGGTGCCGTATTCGCTGACCAAGACGTTCTCGCTGGTGCAGCCGAAGCTCGAGAAGATTGATGTGACACCGCTGCGCAACATGCTGGTACAGGTGCACGAGGGCTTCGACGCGAATCGCGGCGCGCTGAAGCGCAACCTGCAGATTCTCCAGTCGATGCTGGTGAATCTCAACAAGAGGCAGGACGAGTTCGGTTCACTACTGAACCTCGCCGCCGAGTACACCCAGCAGATCAACGTCGACGGCGACCTGCTCACCGCGTTGAGCCGGAACCTGGCGACCTTCCTCAGTGAGTTCGAGGTGTTCGGCTCGCGCTTCAACTATGCCCTGGGCCGCCTCGCCGACCTCTTGGAACGGGTGAAAGGCGTGCTGCTCGAGTACGACACGACTATCGACCCCCTGGTTCGTCAGGTCGACTCCATCGGCCGGCAGTTCGGCCCATTGCTGCAGCGATATGAGCCGATGATCGTGCAGGGCCGCGATTTCATCAAACGTTTGGAGAACATGGTCGGGCCGGACGGCTCCATCAATATCGACCATTCGGGCATCGTCCTGTCGACGGACTACTGCCTGCCGATGCCGGGGGTGAAGTGCTGATGGGACGCAAACTCGCCGGATCAAAGTGGTTGATGACGGGACTGGTCTTCGCGACCATCGCCGTCGTCGCACTCGGCTACCTCGGGTTCCAGCGCATCACCGTGCGAACGGTCAGCTACTGCGCCGAACTCGCCGACAGCGTCGGCCTCTTCACCGGCAACGCGGTGACCCGGCGCGGCGTCCAGATCGGCACTGTCCGCAACGTCGAGGCCGCCGCCGGTGTGGCCCTGGTGACTTTCGACGTCGATGCCGACCAGCGCCTTCCCCTCGACGCGCAGGCCACCAGTATTCCGCCGTCGATCATTGCGGTGCGCCAACTGGCGATTCTCGGCGACGACTTGGGCGGCGCCACCCTGCCGTCGGGCAAGTGCATCACCCGCGAGCACACGGCTACCCCGGCTTCGATCAGCGACGCGCTGCAAAGCGTGACCCGCCTCGCCCGCCAGCTCACCACCGATGCCGCACCGGACGATCAGGTGAAGGTCATGCAGAGCCTGTCCACGGTTTCGCGTGAATTCACCGGGGTCGGCCCCCTGATCAACAACCTGATCAAGCAACTCGCCGTACCGGCTCGGACGCCGATGGCGGGCGCGCTCGCCGACATGGCGACTGCGCTGGACCATACGAGCTCGCTGGCGACCGGGCTGGCCGACAACTGGGGCGTGATGCAGGAGTTGATGGACGGCGTCAACCGGACCACCGGCCCTCTCCTCGTACCGCTCCTCCAAATGCTGCAACGCGTCGCCTACGCCCTTCCGGAAGTTCTTGTCAGCCTCACGAGCCTGATGAAGCGCTACGCCCATTTCGCTTGGCCGGCGCTCGACGTCGTCGTGCCGATCACCCGGGTGATCGGTGCCGGCTTCCGGAATTGGGGCGATCTGCTCGGCATCGTGCCGGTCTTGATCCGTGCCTTCCATGTCTCCTTCGACCAAAAGACCCTGGGCCTGCGGGTGACCTACAAGCCGCCCCGCACCCAGATTCCGGCGCGCGATCCGAAGCTGACGTGTGCCAATGTCAATCGATACCTACCGGGGCAGTGCAAGGTCGTCAGCCCGAATGCGATGGAGCTTGACGCATTGCGTGCGGTTATGTTGTTCACGGGAGCGGGGCGGCCATGAGGATCAGTCGATTGAGCCGCACCGTCGTGGCGGTGAGCGTCGTCGCCGCGGTGTCCACCGGGTGTGCGCAGTTCTCCGTTGAATCCTTGCCCGCGCCGGGCGCTGGGCGTGACAGTTGGCCATTGCACATCGACTTCGATACGGTGATGAACCTCCCGACCGAGGCGAAAGTGACGGTCAACGGGTTGCGGTCGGGGATCGTCACCGACATCGCCGCGGCACCGGACACGGCGAAAGTCACGGTCCGGCTGGACCCGTCGACCGTTGTCGGCAAGCACGCGACGGTCGAATTGCGGCAGGACACGCTTCTCGGGGACACCTACGTCGCGATCACAAACCCGGCCGACGCCTACTCCACCCCGCTTGCCCGCGGTGGGACGATCGGCAAGGACCAGGTGAAACCTGCGGTCCAGGTGGAGCAGTTGCTGAACAGTCTGGCGAACTTCGTCGGCGGCGGCAGCCTGCCACAAATGGGCAACACGTTCGACCGGCTGGTGCGCCAGTTCCCGAAAGACCCGGCGGAAACCCGCCGGGCGAGCAAGGTTCTCATCGGAACCCTGCACGCGCTCGCGTCCCAGGGCGACAACCTCAAGACGATGCTCTTCTCCTCGGGGGAGATCGCCCGCCAGCTCGCCGAGATGGAGGACCAACTGAAGTTCGTCCTCAGCCCCCAGGGCGTCCAGTTCATCGACGCGGTGACCGTGCCCGTCCAGATCATCGACTTGATGGGCCGCCTCCAGGCCGCGCTGATCCCGATGCTGCCCGCCGTGCCCGTCATCAACGCGCTCAGTCAGGTCATTGAACGGGTCGTCAAGCCGTTGCTCATCCCGGGCTGGCCGGACTACTTCGGTCAGGCGTCGAATCCGCAGGCACTCCTCAACATCCTCACCGACCGTCTCATTCCCTTCCTCAAGGCAGGTCCCGCCGTTAATGTGAACCGAGTCGCAATTGAGAACGACGTGCCCAACGCACAGCTTGCCGACACCATGCTGCGGCAGATGCGGATGATGGGGTTGGCCCGATGACCGGTTCGGTACGCGCGCACGGCCCGCGCTGGACGGTGAGCCCGGTCACCCGTGAGCTCATCTTCAACATCATCACCTTTGTGACTGTCGTCGCCCTGTGTGGTGCGTACCTCGCGGTGTTCGTCTACCGGTGGAACCCGTTCGAGAAGACCTCGACCGTCACCATGAATGTGCGCGACACCAACCTGATTCTCGACAAGACCGGTGTGTTTGTGAGCGGCGTGCGGATCGGTGCGGTGTCGGCGGTGGACCTGACGCCCGAGGGTGCGTCGGTCAAGCTGACCTACCCGACGACTATGAAGATCCCGGTGAACACGCCGTTGGAGATCGGCATGCAGTCGGCCCTCGGTGAGCCCTACATCAACTTCATGCCGGCGGGCGCGACGGGCGGGCCCTATCTGCGCGACGGTGACGTCGTGGCCGCCCGCAACGTCGGCGAGCCGGAGTCGATCCCCGCCACGTTCGAACAGATGCAGACCATGATGTCGGTGGTGGCCGTCGATCCACTGGCCGCGGTGCTGCGGGAGTCGTGGCAGGCACTGAACGACACCGATGAGGCGACGGGGCGGATCAGCGATGGTTCCCGGCTGCTCGCCGGGATCTTTGCGTCGCGAGTTCCGAAGATCCGCGCCATGTTTGCGGCCACGCAGCGCTACAACGAGAACCTGCTCTGGACCGTTGGTGCGGTGCCGAAGCTCGTCGACTCGTTGGCCGTGGTCTTGTCCGAGTATGCCGGAACGCTCAATGCCGTCGGCGTCTTGGTGAACAAGGGCGGCATGTACGAGAACCTGAGTGGGACCATCGGTCCGAACCTGGAGAAGGCGACGGACTATCTGGTCAAGATCTTGCCGCCGACGATGGATGCGCTGGGGCCGATCATGCCGATCGTCTCGGCGCTCAACCAGACGATCCCGCAGATCAACCTCAGCGAATTCTTGTCCGATGCGCTGCAACTGTTCGGTTCGGGCAACGGCATGCGCGTGGTGGTGACCCCGGTGAAGTAATGTCCGCCCCGCCCATCCCGATGCATAGAAAGGATCTCTGTGTCCACCAACTCCACCAGTGATCGCGAACCGGCCGGCGACGACGAGTCGCCGGTGACTGAGCCGGATTCGATCGCGGCCGGCGATGTGGCCGACGACGGTGCCGCCGACCGCGCTGATGATGGCGAGGTCGTCGTCAAGGCACGCAAACGTCCAGCGGCGTCCTCGGTCGATGGTCGGTCGGACGCCCCAAGTGCCTCTGGTTCGGCGTCGGCAGGGAAGGCCGCACCCAGACAGATCACCCTGTCGGTGCGCACCCTCCTGATCGGTCTAGTCGGACTGCTCGTCGCCAGCGGGCTGATCTTCGGGGTCGTCGACAACTTTCGGGTGCGCGGTCAGCTGAACGATATTCGCAGCCAGCAGAGCAACAATGCGAAGGCCGAGCAGGTCGCGGGGGAGTACGCGGTCCGGGCCGCCACCCTCGACTACAAGGACCTGACGCCGTGGGCGGCGAACCTGAAAAAGGGGGTGTCGCCGCAGCTGTCCAAGCAATTCGACGTGGCGGTGCCGGCGATGCAGCAGATTCTTACCCCCGTCCGCATGAGTACCACCGCGACGTTGGTATCGGCGAAGACGACCGATGTGGCCGGCGATATCTACCGGGTGACCGCCGTCGTCGAGGTCACCACCAAGAGCCTGCAGACTCCCGATGGGGCATCGTCGCTTGCCGCGTATGTGCTGACGCTGAACAAGGCCGACAATTGGCTGATCACCGCCGTGGGCGATCAGGCGTCGCCCGGTTCGCCGAAGCTGCCGGGCATGCCGCAGCAGGGCCAGTCGGGCGATCAGCCGACGCAACCGGCCCAGCCCACTGCGCCCAACCCGGCGCCCGGTGGGTGATCGCGTGACCGCCTCATCAGCCGCTCCCACCCCGGTCGCGTCGATCCTCTCGGACAACATCCGCGACAACGCCGTCGGTCCGTTGCGCACGCTGGGCCGCACCTTCCAGCTTGCGGTGCACGGTGTTGCGCAGATGCTCCTGGATATCGGGCGCTGGCAGCTGAAGGTCAAAGAGACCTTGATTCAGGCGTGGTATCTCGTGAGCGTCACCGCGCTGCCGGCATTTCTGATGGCCATCCCATTCGGTGTCATCGTGACCATTCAGATCGGCAACGTCATCAATCAGCTTGGGGCGCAATCGCTCCTGGGTGCGGGTTCGGGTTTCGCCGTGATCCAGCAGGCGGCGCCGCTGGCCTCGGGCATGTTGCTCGGTGGCGCGGGGGCTTCGGCGATCGCCGCCGATTTGGGCGCGCGCAACGTGCGCGAAGAAATCGACGCAATGCGCACGATGGGAGTGGACCCCATCCAGCGCTTGGTGGTCCCGCGGATCATCGCCTCGGTCCTGGTCGCCCCGTTGCTGGCCCTGTTCATCATTCTCGTGGGGGTGGTTGCGGCGTACTACGTCGCGGTGCTCGGACAAGACGTCGGAGCGGGTAGCTACTGGCAGTCGTTCGGTGCGTTTGCGTCGGTGCGCGACGTCGTCCTGGCGATGGTGAAGGCAGTCGTCTTCGGCTTCATGATTGCCGTGATCGGTTGTCAGCGCGGTCTAGAGGCGCGGGGCGGGCCCAAGGGTGTTGCCGACGGTGTGAACGCGACCGTTGTCGTCTCGACGGTCGCCATCATCGTGGTGAACATGGTGATCACCCTGGTCTACACGGTCTTCTTCCCCATGCAGCTCGGCTGAGCCGGAACAGCGCACGCCAATTGGCCTTTCGCCAGTTGGACTTTTCGGCACGGACCACGCTGACACGGACCACGCCGACACGGACCACGAAGGATTCCCGTGGTATGGATTCGCTGGACTGGACTGGATTGTGGTAGCCCACATCCGGCCCGGCGGCCTTCACCGCTCCGCCAGCTGATCCCCAAGTGCCGCGGAAGCACAGCTAGGCGGTGGGGAAGGCTCCGATCGCCTGCACCGTCAGGTAGCTCGGGTGCGCGGGATCGAGGACCAACCGCTGCTTCCGGCTCCGCGCTTTGATCAGGTCGGGCACCAGCGTGAGGAATCGGGGGAAGCTCGCCGCGTAGACGTCGACGCGCAGGCGATGGCCCGCGTCGATGACGGCATCAGTCGGCACGAGATCGATGTCGATCGCGACCGGCACGTCCACCGGGACGGGGAGCTTGCGGACGCGGGTGAGGTAGTGGTGCGCGTGTAGCAGGTTGCCGTCGGCATCCCATTCGGACTGGGCGCGGTCGAGGGCGCGATTGGCAACGGTTAGGCCGCCGTTCGTCAGAACCGTCGACGTGCCGTCGGGTGCAACATCGTTGACCGTTACCGTCCACGTGCCCTCCTGCCCGGTGCTCGCCACGTAGAGCCGCAGGTTCGCCGCCCCACTGATCTGTACCGGTTCAGTAGCGGCCGCAGTGGTGAAGCTCAGTCCGCCGCGCTCCTGGAAGGACGAATCGGCGAAGAACTTCGGACCCAGGGCGATCGCCGCGCCCGCAGTCACCTGAGCCATATCCCGGGACATGAAACCGCGGATGTCGGCCTGGATGGGCAGCGACACCGGTTGAGTCACGTCGATCACGGGGCCACTCGACGTCAGGCTGCCGTCGTGGCGGCTCCGCGGCGCCGTTCCCGACGCAGCATCGGTCAAGTACAGGCGCTCGGTCGTGACGCCGGGCCGGGGGAAGTCCGGACCCGAGGTCCAGCCGCCGCCCTGCTGCTCCAGCACCACCGGACCGTAGCCGTCGATCCCGTTGTCGATGTCTTTGAGCCAGTGGTCGAACCATGCGCGCTCGAGAACATCGAGTCGCGGGGGGGTGAAACGCCCACCGAGGCCCGTGCCGACATCGACGTGATAGCCGTTGCCGACGAGCATCTGCTTCTCCCCGGGCTTCAGGTTCAAGTTGCGGTAGACCTCGGTACCGCTGTGACCGAACAAGTCGTGCCAGCCGCCGACGGTGAAGGTGGGGCACGCGATGTTTGCGACCTTGGGGTCGCGCTCATCGAAATACGGGTCGTCGAAGATCCGCTCGTCCCGGGTGGTGAGGAAGCCCCACAGCAGCGACGGGATCTCGGTGGCGGGGGACTTGATGCGGTCGCGCAGCCAGCGGGCGGTCTCGCCGCGGCCGAGGTCGGCCAGGAGGGTGCGGGGGTTGGGCGCCCACTTGAGGATGTTGACCATACTCAACCAGATGGGGATGAAGGCTGAATGCATCCCGCCGGTGATGTAGATGTCGCGCACGATGTCCGAGCAGCCCTCAATGGCGAACACGGCCTCCAGTGCGCGGGGCCGCTTGTCGGCGGCTTGCAGCGAGTTGATCGCTGAGTACGACCAGCCCGCCATGCCGACGCGACCGTTGCACCACGGCTGGGTGGTGACCCAGTCGATGAGTTCGAGCGAATCCTTCTGCTCGCGTATGCCCAGGATCTGCCACTTGCCCTGGGAGACACCGGTGCCGCGCACGTCGACAAGAACCTGGGTGTAGCCGCTGCGCACGAGGTTGCGGTTGATGCCGAAGATGTCGAGAGCGCCGCCGGCGATGACACCGGTCAGTCGCGTGATGCCTTCAAGGGTGGTGCCCGACGCGTCGACCGAACCCGATGCCGAGCGCACCGCCTTGCCGACGACCGGCATGTTCAGTGCTTCATCGAGTACTTCGAGGAGTGCCCGGTTGTACGGGTTGATCGACAGGATGGCCGGGTAGGGGGAGTCGACCGGGGTGCCCAGTCGGGTGGCCGGACGAACGACGGTGGCCCGCAGGCGCACGCCGTCGCTCATCGTGATGGTGACGCCGCGGTCGATGTGCACACGCGGGAAGGGCTGCTTGCCGTCGACGAGGGCGCGCCACGCACGGGCATTGGCGCCGCCGGTGGGATCGCCGAGCGGGAGTGAGTGCGGCGCATCGTCGACGCGTACCACGGGGGCGGCGTGCGCCGATTTCTTGCCTGTCGGGTCCAGCCGGTAAGCCATCACATCACCTGCCCGTCGACGCAGTCGCCGGGCACGGTGCCCGGCGCTGGGTTGACCTGTCTACGCATTTCCGCAGCCTGTACAGGTGCACAATCTGGTACGCCGACTGTGATCTGTACCACCGGAACGCTGTTGCCGAATATAACCGATACAGGTCACGAAACGTTAACCGGGGGGTGCCGTTTTGGTGACCTGAAACGCCTTGCGCGACGGGTCGATTGACCCACTTCAGGGCACCCGGGGGTGCTCGGACACGTCGTCGGCAAGACGAGCGGCGGCCTCGAGTGCCATCCAGCCCGAAAGTTGCACCGACAAGTCGCGCTCGGGCGTCTCCGACGAGTGCACCGCCCCGGCGATGAATTGCGCATTCGATCCCGAATCGGCCGGGATCACCGCCTGCTGCCGCCAGTCGGCGCTGAACAGCGGCGCGTCGTTGACGATCGCCCGGGTCTGCCAGACGGCTTCGGCGGTGTCGACGACGATCCGGCCGGCCCTGGTCCGCACTGCCTCGGCGCCGGGGCCGTCGGGTAGATCGGTGGCGATCAGCGCCAGGTACCGCACCAGTATCCCGGCGAACAGGCCGCCGTCACCACCGCCGGCGCCGGGCACGATCCGTGCCGGCCCACCGCGCGCGTCGCTGAGGTCGGTGCGGACCAGCAGGTGCTTCTCGATTGCTTCGAGGACCTGCCCGATGCGGTCGCGGTGGCGCACACCGCCGGTCGCGCGCAAAGTCTCCAACTCGGCGCCGAGCACCACGCCCTGACAGTAGGTGTAGATCGCCGTCACGATGTCCCAGTCCGCCCCGCCGGGGCCGCCGGTCGCTTGTTTGATGCCGTCGTAGACCAGTCCGCTGACGGGGTCGAGGAGCTTCTCGTGCATCCAGTCGCACATCGCCACGGCCCGTTCGGTTTGCCCGGTGCGCGCCATCAGGATGGCCCCGGGTCCATTGGCGGGGGTGTTGAAGAAGTAATCCATGGTCCGCCACGGGATTCCGCCGCCTTTCGGCGGCGCCCAGGAGTCGAAGATCCGCCCGGCCAGTACGCGTTCGCCGCGGGCGCTGCCGACGCCGAGGTGGCGCCGGGCGCGTTCGATCGCGAGCCCCAGCCAGGCCATGTCGTCGTAGTAGTCGTTGGTCCACCGGCCCAGGTTGCGCACCCGGATGCCGCGGAAGAGTCGCGCGAGCGTGGTGGGGCCGACGCTGCCGGGGCGGGCGGTTTCGGCGTCGACGAGTAGATCGACCAGGTGCGCGTGCCACCAGTAGTGCCAACTGGTGGTGGCGGACCTGGGCCAGGCGACATCGGCGATGAGCGTGCCGGGGATCCACGCGAGGCGGTGCAGGTGGCGGGTGATGACGGCATCGGCGGCATCGGCCGCGCGCGCCGCGGCCTCGGTCTGCGACGCGCGTGACGACGACCAGCTCTGACGAGTTCTACCGGATTTGGATCGCTGCACCATACCCGGTAGCCTAGGCGGTTGTTGTGGACAAGCGTCCGCAACAAGGTTCAGCCAGAGACCGTTGGTTACGGGAAGTCGCACGACGACTCGTTGAAGGCTCGGCGTCACGCACGTCGACGGCCCACGCAGGATGACCCGAGGAATACCGTGCGACGACGATGATCGTCGCGGTGTACGCCCCGTGTGCTTCCTGCGCCGGGGCGTTTCGTTTTCTTTCGAAAGCGTCGTTGCGTTGATTTCGGTCCGCCGGCGTTCTGGAGAGCATCCACGTGAAATGAGAGGAGGCGAAGTATGGCCAAGTCCGACAAGGTCGCCGCAGTCGCGGAGATCGCAGAGCAGTTCAAGGGGTCTTCGGCAGCGGTCGTCACGGAATACCGTGGCCTGTCCGTGCCGCAGATCTCCGAGCTGCGTCGTTCCCTCGGTGAGGGCGCAACCTACTCCGTCGCCAAGAACACCCTGACCAAGCTCGCCGCGAAAGAAGCGGGCATGGAAGGGCTCGACGAGCTGTTGTCCGGTCCGACCGCCATCGCCTTCGTTGAAGGCGAGCTGGTGGTCGCGGCCAAGGCGATCAAGACGTTCGCCAAGGACAACAAGGCGTTGGTCATCAAGGGCGGTTACATGGACGGCCGCGCGCTGTCCATCGCCGAAGTTGAGGCCATTGCCGACCTGGAGACCCGTGAGGTTCTCCTGGCCAAGCTCGCCGGTGCCATGAAGGGCAACTTGGCTAAGGCCGCCGGTCTGTTCAACCAGCCGGCATCGCAGGTGGCGCGTCTTGCCGCCGCCCTGCAGCAGAAGCAGGAAACTGCCGGCGCGGAGTAAATCCCGCCCCACCGACCATCCGGTCAACCGCACAACCCCGGTCGGCACTGCGTATCGCAGCTGCCGGCCACCTAAAGGAAGGACGCCATCATGGCGAAGCTCAGCGCTGACGAGCTCATCGATCAGTTCAAGGAACTGACTCTGCTGGAGCTCAGCGATTTCGTGAAGAAGTTCGAAGAGGTCTTCGAGGTCACCGCGGCCGCCCCGGTCGCCGTGGCCGCTGCCGGTGCGCCGGCTGCCGGTGGCGACGCTGCTGCCGAGCAGGACGAGTTCGACGTCGTTCTGGACTCGGCCGGCGACAAGAAGATTCAGGTCATCAAGGTTGTGCGCGAGGTTGTCGCCGGCCTGGGCCTGAAGGAGGCCAAGGACCTCGTCGAGAGTGCCCCCAAGGCGCTCCTGGAGAAGGTGTCCAAGGACGACGCCGAGGCTGCCAAGGCCAAGCTGGAAGAGGCTGGCGCCAAGATCTCCCTCAAGTGACCTGCTGAGCCGGCCGTATTCGTCCGGCGCAGTGCACTGCCGAACGCCCCGTGGACCTGTTCCGCGGGGCGTTTGCGTTGCCGCCGGTGGCCGGGCGAGCGACAGCGACTGCGGCTGGCTATTCCCTGGTCCACCTGGCGAAACGAGTGCCATAGCAGCCTGCGAGGATGCGTGCGGTAGGCCGGACGCCGATGCCGGGAACCGTCACCGTCGGCGCATCCATGGCGGCGAAGGACTCCTCGACCATTCGGGCGCTCACCCGCGGGGCACGCTAGACCGCGGCGGTGGCGGGCCGGCGCATCGACAGCCCTGGCCCGGGTGCTGACAGCGAGGCTTGATTCCGTCGATCTGTGGCGCGATCCTTGACTTCCGACCATTGGAGCGCGCCATGGCACCGTCAACCAGCTATCGGCTTCTGCAAATTGCGCTGGCAGCATTCGGCACCGTAATGGTTCTGCTCTATCCGCTGGCGGTGGTGTGGCCGTCGGGTTGGGCCTGGCATCAGGGCGCCCCGCACGAGTCCGACTACTTCATGATGATCGTCGGTGTCTACGCCACGCTGGGCGTCTTTCTCTGGAACGCAGCACGCCGCCCGGAAGCCCATCTCAGCCTGATCTGGTTCACGGTGGCCTCAAGCCTTGTACACGCCGTGATCATGGCCGGGGAGTCGGCCGGGCCGCACGTCGGCCATCTGTGGGGTGACGTGCCGGCGTTGCTGCTGGTGGCGATCGTCCTGTCGGTTCTTGTGCGAGGGTCGGGCATCGGACGACAACCAGCCCGATAGTCACGCCCGGCAGGCGAGGAGGCGGCAGGATTGTCGGTCATCCTGAATCTTCGCTAAGATCCTACTGACTAGTAGGCCAGGTGTTGCTTATCCACAGATGTGGGGAGCGGTGGTCGACGCCGACTGATTTGTGGGATAGAGTGACTGCGACCACATCTGTCCATAGGGGATGCGGGAGTCATACGGGCTGCCGTTCGCGGACGAACGACTGGAGGGATCCGCAGTGGGTGTAGAAGTTAGCGTGGAGGGACTGAGTAAGTCCTTCGGCTCACAGAACATTTGGCGCGACGTCACGTTGACCTTGCCCGAGGGCGAGGTCAGTGCGCTGCTAGGCCCGTCGGGTACCGGTAAGTCGGTCTTCCTCAAGACGCTGATCGGTTTGCTCCACCCCGAGCAGGGCTCAGTCATCATCGACGGCACCGACATCACGAAGTGCTCGGCTCGCGAACTCTATGAGATTCGCAAGCTGTTCGGCGTCCTGTTCCAGGACGGCGCCCTATTCGGCTCGATGAGCCTGTTCGACAACATCGCCTTCCCGCTGCGCGAGCACACCAAGAAGTCGGAGACCGAGGTCCGCTCCATCGTCATGGAGAAGATCGACCTGGTCGGTCTGGCCGGCGCCGAGGACAAGCTGCCCGGCGAGATCTCCGGCGGTATGCGCAAGCGCGCCGGCCTGGCCCGCGCGCTCGTGCTGGACCCGCAGATCATCCTCTGCGACGAGCCGGACTCTGGTCTGGACCCGGTCCGTACCGCATACATCAGCCAGTTGCTGATCGACATCAACGCGCAGATCGACGCGACGATTCTCATCGTCACGCACAACATCAACATCGCGAGAACGATCCCCGACAACATCGGCATGCTGTTCCGCAAGGAACTCGTCATGTTCGGTCCGCGCGAGGTGCTGCTGACCAGCGAGCAGCCAGTCGTCAAGCAGTTCCTCTCCGGTGACCGCTTCGGCCCGATCGGCATGTCCGAGGAGAAGGACGAGGCCGTGGCCGCGGCCGAGGCCGCGATGCAGGCAGCGGGCATCTCCGGCGGTGGCACCAAGGACGACTTCAGCGAGATCATCGCGCAAGTTCAGCCGAACCCCGGGATGCCCGAGCGCAAGGCGGCCACCCGCCACCGCCGCAACGTCGAGGAGATCATCCACACGCTCCCCGCGAACGCCCAGGAAGCCGTCCGCCGCAGCATGGAGGAAGAGGACAAGATCCTCGCCGAGAACCGTGCCCAGGCGGCGGTGCAGGCCAACCTCGCGCAATCGGCGGCAGCCGCGGTCGCAGCGGGCTCCGCGGCGGCCGGTGTGACGGCCAACCGGGCGGCCGACGACGCCACCGATGTGTTCAACACCGTGGGGGAGGCAGCCGATGAGGGCAATTGGGTCACGCCGTCCGATGCCGATACCGCACCGGTGCGGACCGACGACAGTGGGAGCGCTTAGCCGATGACGACTGCCACCCAGCGTGGCGTGGATCGAATTGCGAACGCCGGCGCGGGTGCGCTTCAACAAACCGGCAGGATCGTCCAGCTATTCATCGACGTTGCACGTCAATCCGTTGTGCGCCCGTTTCAGTGGCGGGAGTTCATCCAGCAGGCCTGGTTCATCGCCAGCGTCACCATCCTGCCGTCGGCGTTGATCGCGATCCCGTTCGGTGCGATTGTCTCGCTGCAGACGGCCTCGCTGATCAAGCAGATCGGCGCGGAGTCGTTCACCGGTGCCGCCAGCGTTCTGGTTGTCCTGCAACAGGCGTCGCCGATCATCACGGTGCTGTTGGTCTCCGGCGCGGCCGGTGCGGCGGTCGCCGCCGATCTCGGCGCGCGCACGATTCGCGAGGAGATCGACGCGATGGAGGTGCTGGGTATCAACCCGGTCCATCGGTTGGTGGTTCCGCGTGTGCTGGCGATGGTGCTCGTCGCCGTACTGCTCAACGGTCTTGTCGCGGTCGTTGGAATCGCGGGTGGCTACTTCTTCAACGTCATCGTGGAGGGCGGTACGCCGGGTGCCTACCTGGCTTCCTTCGGAACCCTCGCCCAACTGCCCGACCTGTATGTGTCGACCGTTAAGGCCGCGATCTTCGGTCTGATCGCCGGCGTGATCGCCGCCTACAAGGGGCTGAACCCGAAGGGCGGACCGAAGGGCGTCGGTGAGGCGGTCAACCAGTCCGTCGTCATCTCGTTCCTGCTGCTGTTCTTTGCCAATCTGATCATCACGGCGGTCTACCTGCAGATCGTTCCGGCGAAGGGGGCCTGATTATGGCCGACGGTGGCGTGACCATTGCCAAGAGCCGGGGCGAGTACCTCGGGTATGAGATGCGCAAGCAGGTGCAGAAGCCGCTGCGAGTACTCGATGCCGCCGGCGAACAGATGTCCTTCTACGGGCGGGCTGTCGCCTGGATCCCTCGGACGATCGTCCGCTACTACCGTGAGGTGCTGCGGATCCTTGCGGAGGTGGCCTTCGGCTCCGGCGGCCTCGCGGTCATCGGCGGCACTGTCGGCGTGATGGTCCTGATGTCGGGCTTCACCGGCGTCGTCGTCGGCCTGCAGGGTTACGCTGCGCTGGAGAACATCGGCGCCCAGGCGTTGACCGGCTTCCTCTCCGCCTACGTCAACACCCGTGAGGTTGCCCCGTTGATCGCCGGTCTCGCGCTTTCGGCGACGGTGGGCTGCGGGTTCACCGCACAATTGGGCGCCATGCGGATCTCCGAGGAGATCGACGCGCTCGAGACGATGGCCGTCCCATCGATCCCGTTCCTGGTCAGCACACGGGTGATTGCCGGCTTCGTGGCGGTCATCCCGCTCTACGTGCTTGGATTGCTCGCCGCCTACATGGCGTCGAGGACGATCAACACGACCTTTAACGGGCAGTCCAGCGGCTCATACGACCACTACTTCAACTTGTTCCTTCCCCCCGAAGACGTCTTGTGGTCCTTCGGCAAGGTGCTCATCTTCGCTTTCGTGATCATTCTGGTGCACTGCTACTACGGCTACTATGCCAGCGGCGGGCCGGCGGGAGTCGGCGTGGCGGTGGGGCACGCGGTGCGTGCCGCGCTGGTGCTGATCGCGTTGTTGGACTTCTTCTTGAGCCTGATGATCTGGGGTACTTCGACAACGGTGCGAGTGGCGGGCTGACACGATGGCAACTCTTCGACGCCGGCTCTACGGGCTGGCATTCTTCCTCGTCATTATCGCGTTTATCGGTGGCTCGATCCTGAAGTACCAGGGCCGCTTCACCGAGACCAAGGACGTGACCCTGCGTACCGACTCGGCCGGCAACTCGCTGACCGAGCGGGCCGATGTCAAGGCGCGCGGCATGGTGGTGGGCACGGTGTCCGCCATTGTGCCGTCCGGTGATGGCAAGGTTGACATCGTGTTGGCGCTACAACCCGACAAGCTGCACCTGTTGCCGCGCGACACGACCGCGCGAATCCTGCCGAAGACGCTGTTCGGTGAGCGCTACGTGGCGTTGGAGGTTCCACGGGAGCCGACGACGGCGGCAACGCTGGTGGCCGGAGACCAGATCAGCACCGACACGGCGGGTAACGCGCGAGAGGTTCAAGACCTCTTCGATCGCCTGCTGCCGCTCCTCAAGGCTGTGCCGCCGCAGGATCTGAATGTGACGCTGACCGCCCTCAGTCAGGCGCTGACCGGACGGGGACAAGAGCTCGGTGAGACGATCAAACGTCTCGACGCCATTTTCACCGAGGTCAACGCGCACACCGATGACCTGCAGGGGACGCTGCGGGGGCTGGCGTCGTTCTCGACGACCTACTCCGATGCGCTCCCGTCGATCATCGACGCCCTCGACAACCTGCGGGTCACCGGCAACACGCTGGTCGAGCGCGAGGGCGACCTCGCAGCGTTTATCTCGACCCTGGGCGTGGCGGCTGACGACACGACGGCCTTCCTGCGCACCAACCGCGCCGACCTGATCACCATCTTCACCGGCTCCCAGGATCTGCTGGCGGGTCTCGCGCGCCAGTCACCGGTGTTCGGCTGCACGTTCAAGAACTTCGCCGGCCTGATCCCCGAGTCGCGCCGGATCGTCGGCGAAGGCACCCCCAATCCGGGTGTGCGGGTGAATCTGCAGTTCGTCAATCCGCGCGGGCGCTATCTGCCCAACCAGGATGAGCCCCGACTGTTCGACTACGATCGTGGACCGATCTGCTACCAGCCGGCGAAGAACGGCCGCCCATTCCCGCAGTATCCCGGTGGCGGACTCGCGGACGGCTCGTACCAGGTTCCGTCGCGCAATCCGGGCCCGCGGAACGTCCCAGAGATGCCGCCGGCGCAGTTCTCCGCGCTACCGGCGGGCCAGGTCAAGTCCAATCCGTGGGCCGATCCGGTGTATCGGGCCCAACTACAGATGATTTACGGTGGCGCCAGCGGCGTCGCACCTGAGCAGGTCCCCAGTTGGGTGACTCTGATCGGTGCATCGAGGTTGCGGGGAGCTCAGGTGAATATGCAATGAAGTCGATCGTTCCACCACTGGTCAAACTGATCGTCTTCGCGGTGGTCACCGTCGTGTCGACCTCCCTGCTCGCGTTGACGATTGCGAACGCCGGCTCGACGGGCAAGCATGATTTTCAAGCTGTCTTCGACGACGCGGCGATGCTCATCAAGGGCGACGATGTGCGTATCGCCGGCGTCCGCGTCGGTTCCGTCAGCGATGTCGAGGTGTTCGAGAGGAACCGCGCGAAGGTGAGTTTTGCCGTCGATCGGGACTCGTTACCGGACGGCACCCAGGTGTACATCCGCTATCGCAACCTCACCGGCATGCGCTATCTCGCGCTCGACCGCGGGGCCGGCGACAGCGGAAAGCGGCTGACGCCGGGTCACGTCTTCGGACTCGACCGCAACGACACGACGACACACGCGGCAGTCAACCTGACCGAGCTGTTCAACGGCTTCAAGCCTGTGTTCGTCCAGCTGTCACCGGAGGACGTCAACAAGCTGGCAGACCAGATCATCCAGGTCTTTCAGAACACCCCGGGCCAGGACATGGGGGCGACCATGTCGTCGCTGCTGTCGCAGACCGCAGAGCTGACCAATACGCTCGCTGATCGCGACCAGGTCATCGGTGAGTTGATCACCAACCTCAACAAGGTGCTCGAGACCGTCAACGCCCACGACTCGCAATTCGAATCGTTGCTGGTCAACACGTCGAAGTTGGTCACGGGGCTGGCCGCGCAGCGTGGCTCGGTCGGCTCGGCGATTACGTCGGTGTCCAACCTGACCAGCGTGATGGGTTCGATCCTCGGTCAGACACGACCAGCGATCGCCGGTGGAATCGCCGGTCTGAAGGCCGTGTCCGACGAGATCAACAAGCGCGATAAGGATGTCGAGGCGATCATCACGAACTTGCCGCCGAAGCTGGAGAAGATCGGTCGCGCCGCATCCTTCGGCTCGTGGTTTCAGTTCTACCTGTGCGGGATGGACGTGGTGATGGGCAACGGCAAGTCGGTCTTGCTGAGTGATCCCCTGATCCCGCAGCCCGACATCAACCACGTCCTCTACACCAGCGCGGCGACCCGCTGCTGGCGCGACGAGAAGCGGCCGGGATAGACATGGTTGACGATAAGGATCCAGCAGGCATGCCAGAGAACGACCTTCCCGACGCCGAGCCACAGGTGTTGCATCCGTCGCGGCGCTTCGCCGGTCGGCGCTCGCCGATCACGGTCGGGGCGTTGGGTATTTTGATGCTGCTGATGGCCACGATGGCGTCGTTCTATCTGTCCGATCTGCCTATCGTCGGTGCCGGTCCCCGCTACACAGCAGAGTTTTCCGAGGCGGCGGGCCTGCACGCCGGCAATGAGGTTCGCGTGGCGGGTATCAAGGTCGGCAAGGTCGACCGCGTCGGCCTCAACGCCGACGGGAACAAGGTGAACGTCGTGTTCACCGTGGCCAACACGTGGATCGGGGATCAGACGCAGGCCTCCATCCAGATCAAGACGCTGCTCGGCCAGAAGTTCCTCGGGCTGACCCCGCGCGGATCGCGATCGGCGGACCCGACGAAACCGCTGACCGACACGATTGCTCCGTACGACGTCATCGAGGCATTCTCCGACGCCAGCAACCAGTTGTCCGAGCTTGACACGGACAAGGTGGCGGAATCGCTGCAGACCATGTCGACCGCGTTCTCGGGGACCGCGGGCGACTTCGGTCCGGCGCTGACCGGGCTGAGCCGGTTGTCCGAGACGATCGCCAAGCGCGACCAAGAGGTGCAAAAGCTCCTCGCCGCGACGAAGACCACCTCGAAGATCCTCGCTGATCGGAACGAGGAATTCACTCGCTTGATCGCCGGCGCCGGGCAGTTGCTCGACGAGTTGAACAACCGGCAGAAGTCCATCTCGGCCCTGCTCTCGTCGACGACGACGCTGAGCAAGGCCCTGAGTGGGATCGTCGCCGACAACGAGGCGCAGATCGGGCCGGCCCTGAAGTCGCTGCAGCAAGTGGCAGCACTGCTGACCAGGAACAAGGACAACCTGGGTCGGTCGATCCAGAACCTCGCCCCGTTCTACCGGCTGTACGCGAACGTGCTCGGCAATGGCCGCTGGTTCGAGTCGATGGTCACCAACCTGCTGCCGCCGGCCCTGCCCCAGACACACACCACACGACCACCGAACAAAGTGAAGATGCTCAATAACGGCGGAACCGAGGCCGGGTAGATGACGACCCCAGATCTGACGACGACAGCCGGCCCAGGCCGCTGGTTCACCCCGCGCCACATCGTCGGGATCGTGCTCGGCACGGTTCTCGCGCTGATCGCCGGCTCCGTGCTCTGGTGGGCATTCTCCGGCATTGGCACGACGACGATCAACGCGACGTTCAAGCGCTCGATCGGCATCTATCCGGGCACCGACGTGAAGATGCTCGGCGTGCCGGTCGGCGACGTCCGGAGCGTGCGGCCCGACGGTGACCGCGTGCATGTCACGATGCGCGTGCAGCGCGGTTTGAAGCTGCCCGCGAACGTTCGGGCGGTGCAGGTGGCGCCGTCGGTCGTGGCAGACCGATACGTCCAGCTCACCCCGGCCTTCACCGGTGGTCCGCAGGCTTCGCGGAACATCACGCTCGGTATCGATCAGACGATGGTGCCGGTGGAGATCGATGAGCTCTACGCGAACCTGCAGCGCTTGTCCAAGTCCTTGGGTCCCAACGGCGTGAATGCCAAGCACGGGGACAAGGAAGGCGCGGTCAGCGAGTTCGTCCGCGTTGGTGCCGATAACCTGCGCGGCAACGGTGAGAAGCTCGGATCGGCGTTCGAGAATATGTCTAAGGCGGCGACGACGCTCGCCGATTCCAGTGGCAACCTCGTCGACACGATCAAGCAGCTCAACACGTTCGTCGGGGCACTCGACGAGAACGATGCGCAGGTGCGGCAGTTCAACACGCAGATGGCGTCCTTCAACACCTTCCTGTCCGGTGAGCGCCAGCAGCTGGCGCAGGCATTGGCCACTCTCTCGGTCGCGCTGGGCGACGTTGCGCGGTTCGTGAACAACAACCAGCAGATCATCGGCGACACGGTGCGTTCGCTGCAGCCGACGACGGCAACCCTGCGGGCCAATCAGCAGTCGCTGAAGGAGATCTTCACCGTGCTCCCGGTCACCGTGTCGAACCTGATCAACGCCTACGACGCCGAATCGGGCACGCTCGCCATGCGGCTGACGATTGAGGATCTGCAAAACCTGTTGGCGGCGCAGTGCAAGCTGGTCAATCCAGGCAGCATCATGCCGGGCACCCAGCCGTTCCTCGAGTGGCAGCACAAGATGGCTCCGATTATCAGCCACTGCACCGACATCGCCGCGCAGATCAAGGCCGGCACCAGCCCGATGCTGCCCGTGCTGCCGTTCGGCATCATGAGCAACGACAAGACGCAGCGCTACGCGGTGCCCGGCACGCGCCCGGGCCGTCCCGATCCGGGGATGTCGGTGCCCCAGCCGACGACACCGAATCCGCAGACCCCGCGCCCGTCCACGCCGAAGCCGTCCCAGGCCCCGGAGAGGGGAGGCAACTGATGCGATTGATTAAATCCGCCACAGTCGCAGCCGTTGCCGCCACGACCGTCGGTTTGGTGTCGGCGTGCAGCGGCCTGCAGCAGGTGCCGTTGCCCGGTGGCGTGAACGTGGGCGACAACGCGGTTGCGTACAAGGTGAAGTTCGACGACATCCTGGACTTGGTGCCGCAGTCGTTGGTGAAGATGGACGGAGTCGTCGTCGGCCGGATCACCACGATCACGATCGAGCCAGACGAGTGGCAGGCCACGGTCAACATCCTCGTCCGCAACAACGTCAAGCTGACCGACCAGGTGCATGCCGCCGTGCAGCAGACCGCCCTGCTGGGCGAGAAGTTCGTCGGGTTGAGCGAGCCGCCGAACGCGAAGGGGGCGGCGCCGCAGAACCCGGCCAGCCCGATCACCGGTCTGGATTCGCAAGGCCATCCCCGCACCCGGACCGCAACCGATATCGAGCAGGTGCTCGGTGCCATGTCGATGTTGCTGAACAACGGTGGTCTCAATCAGTTGCAGCCGGTCGTCAGCGAGTTGACGAAGGCGTTGGAAACGGCGACGGTCACTCGGACCGGGAGCGACGGCAAGTCTTACACGGTCAACAAGACGCGTAGTCTGCTGCGGCAGACCGACAAGCTGATCACGAGTCTGAACAAGCAACGCGACGACATCGTGACGGCGATCGATGGTTTGGCCCGGCTGTCGACGAGGACCGCGGCACAGACCTCGCAGATCGAGCAGATCCTCGAACAGCTGCCCGCCGGTGTGCAGGTGCTGGAGGCGCAGCGGCCGCAACTGGTCGAGCTGCTGACCAAGCTCGACAAGCTCGGTGTCGTCGGAGTCGACGTGTTGGGTAGGTCTCGCGAGGCGATCATCTCCGACCTCAAGGCGCTGCGTCCGATCCTGTCGGCGTTGGCGAAGTCGATGCCCGATGTGATCACCGCCGCCCCGCTGATGCTCACCATTCCGTTCCCGGACTGGTTGACCCCGGCCGCAAAGGGCGACTCAACGAACCTGTTCATGACGCTGGACCTGCGGCTCCTCAACCAACTCGAGGCGCTCGGCGTCGGCCAGGGCCAACCGATCTACTCGCCGCCCAAGGCGCGCAACATCCCCGTCGATGCGGCGAACCCGTATTACAAGGGCAACGGCCCGCGCTGGGGCTGGCCGACGGTCGGTTTGCTGCCGCCGCCGCCGAACTCGCGGATCGGCCCGTGGACGCCGCCATCATACGGCGGTTACGCGCCCGTTCCATCGCGGCATCCCTCGGCGGGGCAGCAGCGCATGCGTCGCCCGCAGTACATCGTGTTGACACCGCCCAAGCCCGGTCAAACGCCGATCGACGGCCCCCTTTCGATGTTGGGAGATCGGTGATATGACGCGAATGGTCAAGATCCAACTGGTCCTTTTCACCATCCTTGGTCTGGTTGCGATGCTCTACGCCGGTGCCAAGTACGCGCGGCTGCCGCGCCTGGTCGGCCTCTCCGAGTTCCCGATCACGGTGCAAATGCCTGAATCGGGCGGCTTGTTCGCCAATGCTGAGGTGACCTACCAGGGCGTACCAGTCGGCCGTGTTCAGTCGATACAGCTGACCAAGGACGGCGTGAACGCCAACGTCCAGATCCGGCGCGGTGCGCCGAAGATTCCGGCGTCGGCGGCCGCGGTCGTCGCGTCGCGCTCTGCGATCGGTGAGCAGTACCTCGACCTGCGTCCTAAGACTGCCAGCGGGCCGTTCATGACGTCCGGATCGTTGATCAAGGCGCAGGACGTCACCCTCCCGCCGCCGTTGGAGGATGTCGTGAACTCGGCGTTGGACTTCGCGGAGTCGGTGCCGGTGGATGATCTGCGAACGGTTGTCGAGGAACTGGGCAAGGCATTCAACGGCCAGGGGGAGAACCTGACCCGGTTGGTGACCTCGCTGAACACCTTGTCCAAGGCGGGGTATGACTCGCTGGGCGACACGATCGCGCTGCTCCAGCACTCGAACCGCGTCCTGGCAACGCAGGCGGACCAGTCGGATGCGATTCTCGCGTGGTCGAAGAACTTGGACCTGGTCACCGCGACACTGGCCTCGGCCGACCCGGATGTTCGGCGACTCCTGTCGACCGGACAGGCGTCGGCGATGGCACTGTCGAACCTCCTGCAGCAGCAAGGCGGGGATATCACGAAGGTCGTCAAGGATCTGGGTTCGGTGGTGAAGACCGCGATTGCGCCGACCGGCTGGTCCTCGAACGCACTTTTCGCGATGTTGTCGGCGCTGTCGGCGGGATCGCACTCGCCGGCGCCCGGAGACGGCCAGATTCACTTCGGTGTCGTACTGGAGATGAATAACCCGGCGGCGTGCACGCAGGGCTACGAGTCGACACAGGTCATGATCGACGCGATCAAGCGCAAGAATCCGTCGTTCGACATCAACTATGACGACTTCCCGCTGAACCTGAATGCACGCTGTACAGTGCCGCAGGGCTCGCCGACGGGTGTTCGCGGAGCAGCCCGGGCGTCCCTGGCGAACCCGAACATCCCACAGCCGTGGGATAACAAGCCGAAGAAGGATCCGGATCGTCTCGATCTGAATCCGCTGGCGTCGCAGTTGGCCTGGCTCCTCGGCGTACACACGAAGTAGCCCGGTGGCGGCGGTGTCCCAGGCGAGACCGCGACGTCGGCCTCGTAGCGAGATTCGCCCCGGGCACGACGACGCGGATAGGGTGGTGCGGATATGACTGACGAGAAGAATCCCGACGAGAAGGCGGCCGGCGGCACGGCCGACGCGATCGATCCGATCCACCGGGACGACGACACCGCGTCGTCGTCCGACGTGGCCGACGAGAAAGCTGAGGTGGCCGACGATGTGGCCAGCGAAGCCGACGAGACGGCAGTCGACGGTGACCCCGCGCGGGTCAGGTCCACGCGCTCGTCGGTTCTGCCGAGTGGAACCTGGATGGTGGCGAGCCTGATCGCTGTTGTCGGGCTCGTCCTCGGCGTCGTCGGCGGTATCATCGGTGTCCGCGCCTACCTCGACGGCGGGACGGTCCGGGTGCGCGATGCGGTCCTGGCCACCGCCGAGACCGCCGCGATGAACGTGACCACCATCGACCCGAAGAATCCGGACAAGTTCAAGCAGAACGTGGAGTCTGTGCTGACCGGCCGGGCACTTCAGGAACTGAAGGGCAAGGGCTTCCAAGAGGTGCTCGAGCGCAAGGATGCGCCTGGCCGGCTTGAGGGCCGCGTTCGGCGCAGCGCGGCCACCGAGGTCAATCGCGGCGACAAGGCGGGGAAGGCCCTCGTGTACGTCGACGTCGTCGCGAAGGCGCCGGGACAACCCGACGTCCCCCAGACGATGGGCTTTCTCATCTCAGTCCGAGAAATCGACGGCAAGTACATGGCGGATGCGATCACCGCTTTCAACCCGATCTCGTATGCCGATCAGCAGCGGGCGAATCAGGGTGGCGCACAACCGAATCCGAATCAGCAACGGCCCGGTGGTAACTGATGTCCGAGATGCCTCCGAAGAAGAAGCGCCCCCGCGTCGCGGGCCAGCCGCGCCCGGGTGCGGATCGAACCGGTCGCCCGCCCAGCCCTCGGCCGCCTACCGGTGCCGTGCGCCGCGCGCCTATTGAGCGCCTTGATCCGGGTGCGCAGGCACCGACGGGCAAGATCGCCAAGACGGCGCCGACACGGGCCTCGACGACCAAGTCCACCGCCAAAACGGCGGGCAAGGGCACCGCGCTCCCGGCCGGTGACGGCGAGCAGGGCGGCAGCGGTAAGCCCGGCGTCACCAAATCGGCCCCGAGTCGCCTCCGCGCGACGGACTCGGCAACGTCGCGCGGCCCGGTCTTCCTCGCCGCCGCGGGCATCATCGCGCTGGTGGTCGGGCTGTTGGGCCTGTGGCACCCGGGGGCCGGGAACGGCGAAGACAAGAGCTTTGTCGACCAGTCCGCGACATCGGAGGTTCTCGGACAGATCGAGACGGCGGCGTGCGCCATTCTCGGCCCGCGCCGCGGCGAGACGATCGACAAGTGGATCGCCACCTCGCGCGCCGTCCTGGTCGGCCCGGCTCGCGCCGAGTGGGAGAAGCAAATGCCCACCAACCGCGACGTCATCCAGCAGACGCAGCAGACAAATGAGTGTCGCGTCGACGCGATCGGGCTCCGCGGGCTGACCGGCGGCGGCGACGGCTCCACCGCCCAGGTGCTCGGCAGCCTCGTACTCAGTATGAATCAGGGCGCGACAGCGGCCGGCAGCATCGTCGTCGGGATCCAGTACCAGGTTCTCCGGCAAGACGGAAAGTGGAAGATTACCCGCGTCGACGCCTGGGGCTGACCGAGTGCCGCCGGCGTCGGCTCGCCGCGAGAACTCCTACCCGAATTTTCCCGAAATGCTTGACGTTCGCGTCCCGACCGGTCAATCTAATTGCGACGACCGCGCACTCTTTGCCAGCGCGCGCGGAATCACCATCGACGCGACTTGACAAAGGTCGCTAGATTTCTGATACAGTTGGACGTTGCGCTGGCTGCCTCCTGTCCACATTTGATCCGCCCGTTCCGCACGCGTTGTGCTGTTATCGAGCGTTTCGCCCTGTCAGGTCGCCAGACCAGCGACACAGGCGCAAGCCCACCTCGTAGCAGCTAGTCAACTTTCGTGTTGGAAGGACGCATCTTGGCACCCAACCGCCAGTCCACCTCAACCACTTCGATCCCGGGCGCACCGCACCGCGCCTCGTTCGCAAAAATTTCCGAGCCGCTGGAAGTCCCCGGACTACTCGATGTTCAGTTGGATTCGTTCCAGTGGCTCGTCGGCTCCGACAAGTGGCGGTCCGAAGCGCTTGTCCGCGGCGAGGAGAATCCGGAAGGCGGACTGGAGTCGATCCTGCGCGAGCTGTCCCCGATCGAGGACTTCTCCGGCTCCATGTCCTTGTCGTTCTCCGACCCGCACTTCGAGGACGTGAAGGCGAGCATCGCGGAGTGCAAGGACAAGGACATGACCTACGCGGCGCCGTTGTTCGTCACCGCGGAGTTCATCAACAACAACACCGGTGAGATCAAGTCGCAGACGGTGTTCATGGGCGACTTCCCGATCATGACCGACAAGGGCAGCTTCGTCATCAACGGCACCGAGCGGGTGGTGGTGAGCCAGCTCGTCCGCAGTCCCGGTGTCTACTACGACTCCGCCATCGACAAGACCACCGAGAAGACACTGCATTCGGTCAAGGTGATTCCCGGCCGCGGCGCGTGGCTTGAGTTCGATATCGACAAGCGCGATACCGTCGGCGTGCGGATCGACCGCAAGCGACGCCAGCCGGTCACGGTGCTACTCAAGGCGCTCGGTCTGACCACCGAGGAGATCAAGGAGCGTTTCGGCTTCTCCGAGATCATGATGTCGACGCTGGAGAAGGACCCCGCGTCCAACTCGGACGAAGCGCTGTTGGAGGTCTACCGCAAGCTGCGCCCGGGTGAGCCGCCGACCAAGGAATCCGCCGAGGCGCTGTTGGAGAACCTGTTCTTCAAGGAGAAGCGCTACGACCTTGCTCGTGTCGGCCGTTACAAGGTCAACAAGAAGCTGGGGCTGACCGACAACCCGATGAACGGTCCGTCCACGCTGACGACCGAGGACATCGTCGCGATCGTCGAGTACCTCGTCCGGCTGCACGATGCTGATCCGCATGTGACGCCGCTGGCCAAGGTGGCCGGCCCCGATGCGCTCGAGGTGCCGATTGAGGTCGACGACATCGACCACTTCGGCAACC
>NZ_DIAX01000080.1:0-8228 GCF_002414845.1 Gordonia sp. UBA5067
CCAGCGCCACGGCGCCGGTCACCATGTCTTTGACCCCCAGGCCCGAGCCTAACTCGGCACCGCCGGTGGAAAATTGAATGATTCCGTCGGATCCGGCATCGGCGAAGCCCTTGATGGCGGCGTTGATCGTCTCCGATGACGTGCAGTTGATGGCAGGGAAGGCGTACCCGCCGTCCTTGGCCTTCTGCAGCATCTCGGCGTAGGTCTGCGGAGTGGCAATGGGCATGGCAACGGTCCTCCAACGAGAGTTCGGTTAACTCGCACTCAGCGAGTGTCACGTGCCCTGCCAGTATGGCAAGCCCGCCGTGCGCGCTGTGCGCCGCCGTCGAATCAGACACACTCAGTCACCTCTCAGACCGCCGCCGGTAGCCTTGTGGCCTGTGAACTACTTGTCATTGGCGCAGACCACCACTGATTTCGTGGCCCTCCCCGGCATCTTGGACCCGTTCAACCTGATCGGCTGGTTCGGTGCCGCCGCATTCTGGGGTTTGCTGCTGGTGATCTTCATCGAGTCGGGGGTCCTGTTCCCGGTTCTGCCGGGCGATTCGCTGCTGTTCGTCGCCGGATTGATCGCCGCCGGAAGCGCCTCCGCCGACCATGCGCAGCAGGTTGCCGACGCGAACTTCAACATCTGGTGGCTGGTCATCACGATCCCGATCGCGGCCATCCTGGGCGGTCAGGTCGGCTATTGGATCGGCCGGTTCATCGGCGTCGAAATGTTCAAGCCCGACGCCCGATTCCTCAAGCAGCGCTACCTCGACGAAGCCCACGAATTCTTCGAGAAGCGCGGGCCCATCACCATCTTCCTCGCCCGCTTTGTCCCGATAGTCCGTACGCTCGCTCCGATCGTCGCCGGCTCGGCGCGCATGCGGTTCTCGATTTTCACGGCCTACAACGTGCTCGGCGCCATCGTCTGGGGCGCGGGGATCACCCTGCTGGGTTATTGGCTCGGACAGTTCTCAATCATCCAGAAGCTGATCGAGCCGATTTTCATCTTGATCGTCGTCCTGTCTGTCCTGCCGATGGTGTTCGAGTGGTACCGCCGGCGCCGGAACGCCAACGCCGGCGTGGACGAGTCGGCCGCCTGACCCCGGTCACCCATAATGGCGGTATGAGGGTACGCGGCGACCAATCGGCGCACACGCGGCTATTACTACTGATGGCGGCGGAGAAACTGTTCGCCGAGCACGGGATCGCCGCCGTCTCCCACCGGCAGATCTGCGAGGCGGCGGGGCAGCGCAACAATTACGCGATCGGCTACCACTTCGGCTCACGCGACGGCCTGCTGCGCGAGTTGCTGCGCACCCGCAACGCGCCCATCGAAGCGCTTCGGCGGCACATGGTCGACGAATTAAAGGAGCAGGTTTCGCCACGCGATTGGCTCCGATGCCTGGTCCACCCCCAAATCGAGTACCTCGGAACCAGTCCGGGTCCAACACATTTCGCCGCTTTCTGCGTGCAGATGGCGGCCGACCCCACGGCCTCCGGTCTGCTCTACGAGCACGCCACCTCGTCGTCGACCCTCATGCAGATCGTCGACGGGCTCGATGCGTCGATTCCCGAGCTACCGCCGGTGGCGGCCACCGTACGCACGATGCTGATCCGCAACGCGCTGATTTCGGCGTTCGCCGATTTCGAGCGCACCCGCAACGCGACCACTCCCTCGCCCAGTCAGTCATGGCGCCCATTCGCCGACGCGATGGTCGACGGTCTGTTGGGGCTGTGGCTGGCACCGCCGGCCTGAACTGCCGAGTCCACCTATTCAGTCGCTTGACTGAAGTAAGTGATGCGTGACACAGTATCGGGAATCTGTCTCGCTTCCTGGGGGTATCTCGTGGAGAAAACACGGACTGGCGCGCTTATTGCGGCGACCACGTTGGCGGCGGTCGCCGTGGTCGCGTCCCTGATGCCGACCGCAACCGCGGCCCCCCCGCCGGTATCGCCGGCCACCTGCGGGCCCGGCTCGCTGCCGGAGCGGGGTGTTCAGGGCGACGTCCCCGCCGCCGACCGCGACTCCGGCCGCAGCACCCGCGGTTACCGCTGCAATATCTCGCTCATGGGCGAGTACACCGGCCATGGCAGCGGCGTCACGTCGACCAGCTACGACCACTGCGGCTACATGGGGACCCTGTTCCCCGGATCGCTCGTGGGTCCCGATACCGGGGTCGCCGTGATCGACGCAGCCAACCCGGCGCGACCCACCAGGTCCGCGACGCTGCGCGCGCCCGCGATGATCGCCGGCACCTGGGAAAGCCTTAAGACCAACCGCAACAGCAAACTCCTCGTCGGCACCGGGGTGCCGCTGCTCTTCGGCGCCGGGCTGCTCGCGGTGTACGACGTCAGCGACTGCGCCCATCCGCGCCTGCTCAACGACGGCGGGCCCGGCTCGCTCAACGCCCCCCTGCCGATCACCGCACATGAGGGCGGCTTCTCGCCCGACGGTCGGACCTACTGGACGTCGGGCCTCGGCCCGGGTCTGATCAGCGCCGTCGACCTGCGCAACCCGTCGCGCCCCAGCGTGGTCGCCCAGTCCCTGACCGGTCTCGAGGCGCACGGCGTCGGCGTCAGCCCCGACGGCCGCACCCTGTACCTGTCGCACAACTTCGGCGGGATCAGCATCTACGACGTGAGTGACGTCCAGTTACGTCGCCCGAACCCCCAGATCCGCAAGCTCTCCCAGCTGAGCTGGTCCAACGGCTGGGCCACCCAGCACAGCATTCCGGTGTCCTACGGGACCAAGCAATTCCTGTTCACCGCACTCGAAGGCGGTTCCGGCGGCGTCAAGGTCGTCGACGTCACCGACCGTCGCACGCCACGGCAGGTCAACAACATCAAACTCGCCATCAACCTGCCCGAGAACCAGGCGCGCGGACTCGCCTCCAGCATGGGCGGCGGCGCCTTCGCCTACGAGTCGCACTATTGCGCCGCTGACCGGCAGGTCGACCCGACCGCGCTCGCCTGCGGCTGGATATCGTCGGGCATCCGGGTATTCGACGTGCGAAATCCTTTGCGCGTCAAAGAGATCGCGTACTACAACCCACCCGCCAAGACCAACCGGCATACCGAGCTGTGGAACTCCTCGCATGCCCTGGCGTCGGTACTCGGCATCCCACTGCTGTCCGCTCCGGCGATTCTCCAGTCGCTGGCGCAGGGCAACTTCGATCCCCGTCAGGCGTTGAGCAACCGGTCGGGCCGGCTGCTCGGCGACCTGTCCACCGACTGGTGCTTCTCGCCACCGGAATGGCGGGGCAACAAGCTCTATGCCACGTGTTCGGACAACGGATTTCAGGTGCTGGAGCTGACCAACGACGTCTATACGCCACCACCGAACCAGCGCTCGACAATCGGGTCGTGACACCGCCCCGACCAGCATGGACCGGCCGGTTGGTGACCGCGGTGACGTTGCTCGCCGTCACCGCCATCGCGCTGATCGCCGGGATCATGCTGCGCCCGGTGATCATCGACGACGATCACGGCGCCGCCGCATTGTTGTCCACGGTCGAAGTGGGGTTCCTGCAGGACATGTCGGCCCACCACCAACAGGCCTTATCGATGGCCCAACTCATCGACCGGCCGGGGGTCGACGACGGTGTCCGATCGTTGGCGCGGCAGATCCGCGTCGCCCAGGCCAACGAGATCGGCACCATGACCGGCTGGCTCTTGCTGGCCGACCAGCCGCTGGTCAACCCGGCGCCGATGTCGTGGATGACTCGCTACGGCACGACCGGCGGTATGCACGATCACGGCGCGGCCCACACCACCATGCCCGGGATGGCCACCGCCGACGATCTGTCCGCACTCGCTTCCCTCCCGCCGGCAGCGGCCGCAACGCGCTTCCTGCAGTTGATGCAGCGACACCACTACGGCGGGATCGCCATGGCACAGGACCTCGTCGCACAGGTTCCCGACGGCCTCACCCGTCAGCTGGCCCGATCGATGATCGGCACCCAGAGCAAGGAGACCGGCCTGATGGGCACGATGCTCACCCAGCGCGGCCCCTAAACCGCTACCGGTAACCGCTACCAGGCCTCGTCGAAATCGGCATGCTGGCCCACCCACGCGTGCATGGCGATCCCGGCCGCCACCCCTGCGTTAATCGAGCGCGTCGAACCGAATTGCGCGATCGACACGGTCAGATCCGCGCCCGACTGCGCGTCGGCGCTGACCCCGGGCCCCTCCTGCCCGAACAGCAGGACACACTCGCGCGGCAGCCGCGCCCGCTCGATGCGCAGGGCCCCGGGGGTGTTGTCGACCGCGACCACGGCCAGACCCCGCTCCCGGGCCCACCCGATCAGGCCGGCGACGGTGTCATGGTGCTCGAGATGCTGATAGCGGTCGGTAACCATGGCGCCCCGTCGATTCCACCGCCGGCGGCCGACGATGTGCACGGCTGCGGCGGCGAAGGCGTTGGCGGTGCGCACCACGGTGCCGATGTTGGCGTCGTGCGCGAAGTTCTCGATCGCGACGTGGAACGGGTGCCGGCGCGCGTCGATGTCGGCGACGATGGCCTCTCGCGTCCAGTACCGATAGGCGTCGACGACGTTGCGGGTGTCCCCCTCGGTGAGCAACTGCGGGTCGTAGCGCAGGTCGCTGGGTAGATCGCCGGGCCAGGGGCCGACCCCGACGGCAGGCCCGGTCCGGGCCTGCCATTCGGTGGGCCCGGGCTGATCGCCGGGCGATGCGGTAACCATCGGGACGGAGGGTTCAGGCCAAGCCGAGGTCGGCCAGGCCGAGCAACGACCGGTAGGGCACGCCGAGCGCACCGATGACCTCGTCCGCACCGGTCGCACGATCGACCACGGTGGCCACGCCGACGACCGTCGCACCCGCCGCGCGCGCCGCTTCCACCGCCGCGCTGGGCGACGCGCCGGTGGTGGAGGTGTCCTCGACGACCAGTACGCGCCGACCGGTGATGTCCGGCCCTTCAATGCGTCGCTGCATGCCGTGCGTTTTGGCGGCCTTGCGGACCACAAAGGCGTCGATCGGCCGCCCCGGGGCGTGCATGATCGACGTCGCCACCGGGTCGGCACCCAGCGTCAAGCCCCCCACCGCGGCAAAATCCCAGTCGGCGGTCAACTCGCGCATGAGGGCGCCGATCAACGGGCCCGCCTCGTGGTGCAGGGTCGCGCGACGCAGGTCGACGTAGTAGTCGGCCTCCCTGCCCGAGGACAGGGTGACCCGGCCGTGTACGACGGCCAATTCACTCACGAGAGCGGCGAGCCGCTCCCGGCCGGCGACGCTCACCGCTGATCGTCACCGGGGTGCAACTGCGACCGCGGCGGTCCCGGCCGCCGCCATCCCGGCTGTGTGGGCGGCGGCTGCGTGGGCGGCGGCTGGACGGGCGGCGACTGGACGGGCGGCGGCTGGACGGACGGTGACTGGACGGACGGTGGCACGACCCCTTGCTGCTGCGGTGCGGGTGGGCGCGGCGAAGAACGCCGCGCCGGAGCGGGTGGGCCCGGCGGTGTGCGGCCGAATGGGTCGTACTCGGACTGTTCAAGTGCCTCGCGCCGACGCTTGTCGCGCATATTCTCGGTCTTCTCGTCGGCCAGTTCGGCATTGGTCGGGCCGTGCGGGTCCCGCGGATCCGGGGCATCCTGCGGATCGACCGAGGGCGGCAGGACGCGCAGCAGATCAGCAAATCGGCGCACCACAT
Source organism: Gordonia sp. UBA5067 (assembly GCF_002414845.1). GTDB lineage: Bacteria > Actinomycetota > Actinomycetes > Mycobacteriales > Mycobacteriaceae > Gordonia > Gordonia defluvii. Next base: position 5,657 of record NZ_DIAX01000080.1, read on the forward strand.
CCAGGGCCGCGTCGAGACGCGTGGCGTCGTTGGTCAACGGCATGGATCCCAGCGCCCATTTACCCTCGGTCCACAGCACCTCGACGTACGGCGGGGCGGCGTTGGCCAGTGCGATCATCCGGCGGTCACATACCCGCCGGGCCACCTCGAGATTGTTGGAGAACATCACGCGCGGCCCCATGGCGCCGAGCAGTTCGACGTCGGTCTCGGCCGGGGCGAGAACGTCTTCGTGGCGGAGATCGACGATCACCTGCGACGCGGCCTTGCGGCGCACTGCCACGATCGTCGCGGTCTCGGTGAGATCGAAGACGACGGCTTCGGCGCCGTCGTAGTCGCCGAATGCGACGTCACGGACCTCCACGTGGTCGGGAACGTCCATGGCGGCACGCCGGAAGACCCGGCGCAGCTTCGTGTCCGATTCACGGTAGTCGAAGCCCTGGGCCTCGGCCCACACCTCACGGTTGGCGCGCGCGACGGAGGACCGCTGGCGATCGAGCCACAGCAGGAGCCCGGCCCCGGCGAGCGCGAGGATGGCGATGAGGAAGTACACGATGCTGGTCATCGCCTGCCACCTTACTATCGGTGGGCATGCGACCCGCAGTTCTGATCACCAAGTCGGTAGGGCGACGGCGATGACCCCGCTGTTGACCGGCACCGAGGAAGCCCTTCTACGGCAGTTGACGGCCGATCCGATCGTCGCACTGACGACCTCGCTGATCGCCGAGCGCAGCGAGAATCCGGGCGCGACCGAGGCCACGACGGTGGCCGTACTCGCCGATGCCTGCCGAAACGCAGGGCTGGCCGTCGACGTCGTCGACGCCGCTCCCGGGCGCCCGAATCTGGTGGCGACCCTGCCGGGACCGTCGACCCCCGGTCCGGCCCTGTTGTTTCTGGGGCATTCTGATGTTGTCCCGGCCGGGACCGGATGGTCGCAGGACCCGTTCGGTGCGCGGGTGTCGGGCGGACGGCTCACCGGCCGCGGGGCCGCCGACATGAAGGGCGGCCTGGCGGCGATCGTCGCGGCGATGGGCGTGCTCGCCCGCGCCGGGCTCGGCGGTCGCGTCGAGTTCGTCTGCACTGCCGACGAAGAGGCCGGCGGCCTCGGCGCACGCGCCTACGTGGCACGCCGGGCCCGGGCCGGCAACGTGCTGGGCTGCATCGTTGCCGAACCCACCCGGTTGCGCGCGGTGCACGCCGGCCGCGGCACCGCCAACGTGGCGATCACCGTCACCGGCAAGGCCGCCCATTCCGGGCGCCCCGGCGACGGCTGCAGCGCCATCGCCGTCGCCGGCCGCATTCTCGCCGTCATCGCCGATGACGGTGAGCGCCTCGCGCGACGCCCCCACCCCGAGCTCGGTGCCGCGACATGGAATGTCGGCACCATCGCCGGCGGGCAGGGCATCAATGTCGTCGCCGCCGACTGTCGCCTCGGCGTCGACCGCCGGCTCCTGCCCGACGAGGAGATCGCCGTTGTCGCCGCCGGCCTGCGCGCGCAGATCGCCGCACTCGGCCTGCCCGCCGAGGCCGCCGTCATTGTCGCCGTCGATTCGGAGACCCCCGCGTTCGCGACGGCCGCCGACGATCCGCTGACCGTCGGCGTCGGCGAGGCACTGGCGTCGCTCGGCTTGGATCCGGCCCCGCGGGTATGGAGCGCCGCCTGCGATGCGGGCTTCCTGCACCGCGATCTGGGCATCCGATCCATCGTGCTCGGCCCGGGCGACATCAACGACCAGGCCCACCAGGCCGATGAGTCGGTCGCCGTGGACGATCTCCTCACCGCCGCGAAGCTCTACACGCTGATCGCCCACCGGCTCCTCGCCCGCTGAACCGCGGTCAGCCGGCCGCGGCGTCGCTCACTTCGGCCCCCGCCGCCACGGCCAGCGATTCGCCGTCGCCGGTCACATCGACGACGACGGTGTCGCCGTCGCGGATGTCGCCGGCCAGCAACGCCTTGGCGAGCTGGTCGCCGATGGCCTGCTGTACCAGCCGGCGCAACGGGCGCGCACCGTAGAGCGGGTCGAACCCGCGCTCGGCCAGCCACTCCTTGGCTTTCGGCGTGACGTCGAGGGTCAGGCGCCGCGCCGCGAGCCGCTTGCCCAGGCTCTGGAGCGCGATGTCGACGATGGTCACCAGTTCCTCGGGGCTCAGCGCGTCGAAGATCAGGACCGCGTCGAGGCGGTTGATGAACTCCGGCTTGAAGGCCGATCGGACCGCCGCCATCACCTGTTCCTTGTCACCGCCGGCGCCGAGGTTTGACGTCAGAATGAGGATGGTGTTGCGGAAGTCGACCGTGCTGCCCTGTCCGTCGGTCAGCCGCCCCTCGTCGAGGACCTGCAGCAGCACGTCGAAGACATCCGGGTGGGCCTTCTCCACCTCGTCGAAGAGGATGACGGAGTAGGGACGACGCCGGACGGCCTCGGTGAGCTGTCCGCCCGACTCGTAGCCGACGTAGCCGGGAGGCGCACCGACCAGCCTGGCGACGCTGTGCTTCTCGCCGTATTCGCTCATGTCGATACGGACCATGGCCCGCTCGTCGTCGAAGAGGAATTCGGCGAGCGCCTTGGCCAGCTCG
>NZ_DIAX01000080.1:8373-9236 GCF_002414845.1 Gordonia sp. UBA5067
CCGGTGGGGCCGAGGAACAGGAAGGAGCCCAGCGGCCGGTTCGGGTCGGCGACGCCGGCCCGCGCGCGGCGGACCGCATCGGAGACGGCCTGTACCGGGTCCCGTTGTCCGACGACGCGCTTGCCGAGTTCATCCTCCATCCGGAGCAGTTTGGCGGTCTCGCCTTCGAGCATCCGGCCGGCCGGGACACCGGTCCACGCCGACACCACTTCGGCAACGTCGTTGGGGCCGACCTCCTCCTGGAGCATGACGTCCTCGTCGGGGGCGGTTCCGGTCTTCTCGATCGCCGCCTCCAGATCCTTCTCCAATGCGGGGATCTGGCCGTAGCGCAGTTCGGCCGCACGACCCAGGTCGCCGCCGCGCTCGGCGCGGTCGGCTTCGCCGCGCAGCTGCTCGAGTTTCTCCTTCGAGTCGCGGATCGCATCGATGGCCGATTTCTCGCTCTGCCAGCGTGCCGACAGGCCGCTCAGCTTTTCCTTCTGATCGGCGAGCTCGGCACGCAGCTTGTCCAGTCGTTCTTTCGACGCGGCGTCGGTTTCCTTCTGCAGGGCGACCTCCTCCACCTCGAGGCGCCGGACGGTGCGCTCGACCTCGTCGATCTCGACGGGGCGCGAGTCGATTTCCATCCGCAGACGCGAGGCGGCCTCGTCGACGAGGTCGATGGCCTTGTCGGGCAGGAACCGCGAGGTGATGTAGCGGTCGCTCAGCGTCGCCGCGGCGACGAGCGCCGAGTCGGTGATGCGGACGCCGTGGTGCACCTCGTAGCGCTCTTTGAGGCCGCGCAGGATGCCGATGGTGTCCTCCACCGACGGCTCGCCGACGTACACCTGCTGGAAGCGGCGCTCGAGGGCGGCGTCCTTCTC
>NZ_DIAX01000080.1:9301-9659 GCF_002414845.1 Gordonia sp. UBA5067
GAGGGCGGCGTCCTTCTCGATGTATTTGCGGTATTCCTCGAGCGTGGTGGCGCCGACCAGGCGCAGTTCACCGCGGGCGAGCATCGGTTTGATCATGTTGCCGGCATCCATCGCCGAATCACCGGTGGCACCGGCCCCGACGATCGTGTGCAACTCGTCGATGAAGGTGATGATCTGCCCGGCAGAGCCCTTGATCTCGTCGAGGACGGCCTTGAGTCGCTCCTCGAATTCGCCGCGATATTTTGCGCCGGCAACCATGGCGCCGAGGTCGAGGCTGACCAGCGTCTTGTCGCGCAGGGATTCGGGAACGTCGCCCTCGATGATGCGCTGGGCAAGGCCCTCGACGACGGCGGTCTTG
>NZ_DIAX01000080.1:9774-23930 GCF_002414845.1 Gordonia sp. UBA5067
ACGCCGGGCTCGCCGATCAGGACCGGGTTGTTCTTGGTGCGCCGACTCAGTACCTGCACGACGCGGCGGATCTCCGAGTCGCGGCCGATGACCGGGTCGAGTTTGCCCTCCCGCGCCGCGGCGGTCAGGTCGGTGGAGTACTTCTCCAGCGCCTGATACGTCGACTCCGGGTCGGGGTTGGTGACGCGGGCCGTGCCGCGCACGTTGACGAAGGCGTCGCGCAGCGCGTCGGGCGTCGCGCCGTTGTTCACCAGCAGCTTGGCGGCGTCGGTATCGCCCTGGGCCAGGCCCACCACCAGATGTTCGGTGGAGACGTACTCGTCGCCGAGTTCGGCGGCGAGTTTTTGGGCGGCCGAGATTGCCGCGACCGACTCCCGCGAAAGCTGCGGCGGCGCGCTGGCACTCGAGACGGTCGGCGCACGGTCGACCAATTCCTGGGCTTGGCGATGAATGAGGGACGGGTTGGTACCGACCGCTTTGAGTAGCGGCGACGCGATGCCGTCGGTCTGGTCGAGCAGGGCCACCAGAATGTGGGCCGGCCGGACGTCGGGGTTGCCCGCCGCAGCAGCGTTCTGCACGGCGGCCTGGAGTGCGGCCTGAGCCTTGGTGGTCGGGTTGAAGCTATCCACTTCGTTGCTACCTCTCGTCTGACCTGGGAGTTCTCTCCCAAGAAAGTTTAGTCTTTGGGACTCAATTTTGTCCGTCGACTAGTGCAACTCGGAGGTAATTGAGTCTATTCCACTCAATCTTGGCCGGATGCCGCTCACGTCATTCTTGGGAGATTCCCAGGCCGATAGTCCGTCGCGAACCGCGTCGCAGCCACTACCGTCTAGTCATGATGTGCCTTCGCTCCCGTATCCGGCCGCCCAGTCTGCCCCGACTCGGCGCTGCCGCCCTGGCCGCTTCTGCTGCCGCGGTGCTGTCGGCGGGCACAGCAGCCGCCGCGCCGCCGGAGGTGGGACAGCCGTGCAGCGGCGCCGAGATCGGCCGCAAGGTGACCGATAGCAAGGGCCGCGTCATCATGTGCAACAACTATCGCTGGCAGCTCTACACCGGCCAGGCGCCTGTTCATCCGTGGGCGGATAACCAGCGCTGACCTAGTTTCGAACGAACTGCGTCGCCCAGTCAGCAACGATCCGCCCGTCGCCATCGACGACGGTGATGATCGGCCATCGGTCGAATGCCCCACACGGATGCGAGATCCCGAAGTCGACCAGATCGCCCACAGCGAGTGGGGAGCCGGTCAGCCGCAGCACCATATGGTGGTCGTAGAGCGCCTCGACCACGCCCCGGCATTCTCTCCGCCCGGTGCCCCGCGCGTCCCACGCGCCGACCACCGTCGGCAGGCCCGCGTCGTGCGGGACGTCACGCTTCCCCGCCCCAACCACGACCAGGCCCGACTCCGGCGCGGAGATCACCTCACCGCGCACCGTCACCGCTGGCGCGAGCCCGGCGATCGGCGACACCCGTGCGTACATGCCGTGGTCGTGGACGGCAGAACAACCTGAGCGCAGCGCGACAACCGCACCCGGCACTGCCCGCACCGGCGCCGCTGCCGCCACCACTCGATCAGGAAATGCCGATCCACCTGCGGTAAAGATCGGGCCGCCGGTCTCAAAGTAGGTGACCAACTCGACGAAGACAGCAACCGCAAGCCGACAGTGCTCGTCCACCAGCGCCAGCGTCTTCTCGTCGCGCTGAGCCGGCACCACGCCCTCATAGGCCGACACCCCAACCAGCCGCAGCCCCCGCGACGAGCGCACGCGGTGCGCCAGGGCCACCGCCGCCCCCTCGTCGCGGACACCGGTGCGACCGCCGCGCCGTCCGACGTCGACGAGCACATCGAGAACAATCCCGACAGCGCGGGCAGCGGCCTCCGCCGCCGCTATCCCCGCCGCGGAGTCGATCAGGATCATCACCTCAGAATCGGTGCCCAGACCGCAGACCCGCCCGAGTGCGTCCGGATTGACGACTTCGTTGGCGATCAGGATCTTCGGGCACCCCCACGTGGCGGCAATCGCCGCCTGGGCCGGGGTCGCGACGGTAACGGCCTGCGCCCCCGCTGCGAGTTGACGCCCGACGACTGGCCGGCACATCGTCGTCTTGATATGCGGCCACAGCTGAACCTGCGCCGCCGCGCACCACTGCGCCATCACCCCGATGTTCGAGTCCAAGCGCGGCAGGCTCAGCCGCAGTTGTGGATAGCTCGTCACGGCAGCCAGTGTGTCATCTCCCGGCCGGCGGCATCTCCCGCTCGCCGCCATGGGCAACCCACCTCGACCCCAACCGGCGGCCGTCCCCGCATCACCTATGCGCAAAGTCCTATACATGACAAACTGGACATTCCCGAGCAGTGCCCATCCAACGACAAGTGGAGTCCTCCATGACCGCGCATTCCGAGCACACCGGCCACGATCACGTCCACGGCGAGGGCTGCGGCCACGTCGCCGTCCCCCATGGCGACCACGTCGACTATGCGCACGACGGCCACCTCCACCGGGCCCACGACGGTCACTTCGACGAATGCGAGGCCGCCGGACACACCGAGCACACCGGCCACGATCACGTCCACGGCGAGGGCTGCGGCCACGTCGCCGTCCCCCACGGCGACCACGTCGACTACATCCACGATGGTCATCGTCACGCCGCACACGCGGGCCACTACGACGACCATTAGCGAGCGCCTAGGTGTGCTCTGCGCACAAATTGTTCGCATGAATTCATGGGCACAGACCCTAGAACAGGGCATCGTGTCGGAATAGTGTTGTGCATCACCCCCTTACCAGGAAGTGATGCACCTCATGTCCGACGTCGAGTACTTCGCCTGGAATCTCAGTGATCGCGAGGATGCCCCCTGTGTCCGAGACGATGTCACCGCACTCTCCTACCGGCGGTTTGCCGAACGCGTCGATGCCCTAGCGGCGCAACTCTCCCGCCTCGGTGTCGCCCGCGGTGAGGTCGTGGCGATCTGGCTGCCCAATCGTGCCGAGCTCCTCGTGGCGATGATGGCCACCTGGCGCCTCGGGGCAACGGCGTCACCCGTCAACCCGCAGTTCCTCGTTCCCGAAGCCAAGCGCCAGATCGACGACTGCAACGCCGCGATCGTTGTCGCCGAACGCGAAGAGCCCCTACTCAGCCGCACCACGCTCCTCATCGGCGACTTCCATACCGACCCCGACCCCACGTGGCAGCCTCCTGATCAGCCCGAGCCCGACGAAATCGCCCTGCTGATCTACACGTCGGGCTCCACCGGAGTGCCGAAAGGGGTGCAGCTCACACATGCGAACCTCCAGTACATGGGAACGGCGATCGGCCAGAACTCGGACCTGTCCGCCGCCGATCACGCGCTGCTCATCCTGCCGCTGTTCCATGTCAACGCCATCGCAGTGAGCTTCCTGGCACCAATCCTCGCCGGCGGCCAGCTCTCGATCACCGGCCAGTTCTCGGTGACCCGCTTTTTCGCCGACGTCGCCCGGCTGCGGCCCACCTACTTCTCCGCCGTCCCGACCATCTACGCGATGCTCGTGTCGGCGATGCCCGACGACGTGGACCTGTCCTCGCTGCGCTTCGCCATCTGTGGCGCCGCCCCCATTTCCCGGGAGCTACTCGGCCATGCCGAGCGCCAGCTGGGCGTCCCCATCCTCGAGGGCTATGGCCTCACCGAGGGAACCTGCGCATCTGCATGCAATCCCCTGCACGGCACCCGGAAGGCGGGCACGGTCGGACCCGCGCTGCCCGGGCAGACGATCGCCATCGTCGGTCCCAGCGGCGAGCACCTGCCTCCCGGCGAAGCCGGCGAGGTTGTCATCGCCGGGCCGAGCCTGATGCGCGGCTACCTCAACCAGCCCACGGCGACCGCGCGAACCATCCGTGACCAGTGGCTCTACACCGGCGACATCGGCAAACTCGATGAGGATGGCTATCTGACGCTGGTCGATCGCCTGAAAGACATGATCATCCGCGGTGGCGAGAACATCTACCCGAAGGAAATCGAGAACGCGCTCGCCGAGCACCCCGGCGTACTCGAGGCCGCCGTCGTCGGGCGCCCACACGAGCTCTACGGCGAAGTCCCCATCGCCTACGTCGTGCCCTACCCCGGCGCGGACGTTTCCGGCGCAGCACTGCAACAACATCTAGCCGGCCGACTGACCCGGATAAAACTCCCCGAGTCGATCACCCTTGTCGACGAACTGCCCCGCAACCCGGTGGGCAAGATCGACAAACCCACCCTGCGCCAGCAACTCAGCGGCCAGCAGCAACTCAGCACCCAGAAGTAAGGAGCACCACAAAATGGGATTCAAAGAGGGCGTCCTGCCCGAAGTCGATCCGGCCACTTTTTTGGAACGACCCTACCTCGACCGAATAAAAGTCACGTCTCGCTTTTGGGCTGAGAACGGATTCGGCACGCCAAAGATGCTGCCGGTCATTTACCTACTGAAGGTTCTGGTTCTCTACATCGGCGGCGGCGTCGCTATCGCGACGCTGACCAGCGGTTTCGGAGTCTTCGATATCGGTTCCTGGTGGAATCAACCAATCTTCTATCAAAAGATAATCCTGTGGACAGCCCTCCTGGAGACACTGGGGCTGGCCGGTTCGTGGGGCCCATTAGCCGGCCACTTCGCACCAATGACGAGTGGCTTCAAGTGCTGGCTGCGACCGGAGACCATTCGGCTCCCACCGTGGCCGAACACGGTTCCGTTAACCAAGGGTGACCGGCGCACCATCTTCGACGTCCTGGTGTACGCAGGTGTGGTCGTCGCGTTCCTCGTCGCACTGTTCGCGCCGCGCGTGGCCGGCACCGAGGTCGATGCCAGTTTCGCCGGCTACGACCTCGTCAATCCGCTGCTGTTCTGGCCGGTCCTCGGACTGCTGGCCATCCTTGGCCTGCGCGACAAGGTAGCCTTCATCGCCACCCGACCCGAGCAGTACATGCCCGCGATGCTGTTCTTCGCCCTCGCGCCGGTGCTCGGCCTGACCGACATGATCATCGCTTTGAAGCTACTCATCGCAACCGTGTGGATTGGTGCGGGAATCTCGAAAATCGGCAAACACTTCGGCAAGGTCATCCCGCCAATGATTTCCAATACGCCGTGGATTCCGGGCAAGGCCCTCAAGCGCGCCAACTACCGCAACTTCCCCGAGGACATGCGCCCCTCTGGTCTAGCCCATTTCATGGGGCACGGCCTGGGCACAATCGTCGAGGTCGTAACGCCGCTGGTGCTGCTGTTTGTCGCCAACTCAACCGTGGCGCTGGTCGCCGTCATCCTGATGGTTGGCTTCCACCTGTTCATCCTTTCGACGTTCCCGCTCGCGGTACCACTGGAATGGAATGTGCTGTTCGCCTTCGCGAGCGTCTTCCTGTTCCTCGGCTTCCCCAACCAAGACGGGTACTCGGTGCTTCACGACGTACAGCACCCGGCGGCGATCATCGCAATCCTGGCGGCACTAGTCTTCTTCCCGATTCTTGGTAATCTTCGCCCCGACCTGGTGTCCTTCCTGCCCTCGATGCGCCAGTACGCCGGAAACTGGGCATCGGCTCAGTGGGCAATCACCCCGGCCGCGGAAAAGAAGCTCGAAGAGCGCGTCGTGCGGCCTTCGCCGAACATCGTCACGCAGCTGCAAACGGCCGGTTACCCCGCGGATGTCGCCGAGGTCGTGCTGTCGCTAACCACCGGCTGGCGCGCACTCCATAGCCAGGGCCCCGGCCTCATGTCAGTGCTTCTCGACGAGCTTGGCGAGAACGAACGCGATTACCGCTTCAGGGAGGCGGAATTCGCCTGCAACTCGATCGTGGCATTCAACTTCGGCGACGGGCATTTTCACAATGAGGACCTGATCGCCGCACTGCAGAGCCGCTGTCAATTCAAACCCGGTGAGTTCCTAGTCGCCTGGGTAGAATCGCAACCAATCCACAGGAACTATCAGGAGTACAAGTTGATCGACGCAGCGCTCGGCGTCATCGAACGCGGCACCTGGCTGGTCGCAGATTCGGCAGATGCTCAGCCATGGCTGCCCAACGGGACTATCCCCCGGACGGTCACGTGGCGCAGCGACGCCCACCGCGGAGTGCATCGGTGAGTTCAGCAGTCGTGGTCGGCGGCGGGCCCAACGGGCTCGCCGCCGCCCTGCATCTGGCCCGCAACGGCGTGTCCGTCACGATCCTGGAGGCCAAGTCCACCGTCGGCGGCGGCGCGCGCTCCGGAGAGGCCGGCTATCCGGGTTTGATCAACGACTACTGCTCGGCGGTCCACCCGCTGGGTATCGGGTCGCCGTTCTGGCAGGCCGTCGACCTCGAGCGCTACGGGTTGCACTGGCGCTGGCCCGACGTCGATTGCGCCCATCCGCTCGACGACGGTCGCGCCGGGGTGCTCTACCAGTCGGTCGACCAGACGGCTGCGGGGATGGGACCCGACGGAAAGCGGTGGAAACGTCTCGTCGGTGACCTCGCTGAGCATTTCGACGATCTCTCGGCCGATCTGCTCGGGCCGGTGATCGGCATTCCGAGCCACCCGTTCCGGTTGGCCTCCTTCGGTCCGCGCGCGGTGCTGCCCGCCTCCGTGCTCGCCCGCTACCTGCGCACCGACACCGCCCGTGCACTGTACGGGGGTGCCGCCGCCCATGCCTTCACCCGCCTCGACCGCCCGCTGACCGCGTCGCTGGGCCTCATGGTGCTGGCGGGCGGGCATCGATACGGCTGGGCGGTCGCCGAGGGGGGGTCAGGCGCCATCACCACGGCCGTCGTGGACGCGCTGGGCGACTACGACGTCACCATTGCGACCGACACCTTCGTCGCCGGCCGCGCCGACATCCCCGACGCTGACACGGTTCTCCTCGATCTCACCCCCGCGCAGGTGCTCGCGATCTACGGCGACGATCTCCCACCCCGTGTCGCGCGCGCCTACCGGCGATTCCGGGTCGGCTCGAGCGCCTTCAAAGTCGATTTCGCCATCGCCGGTGACGTCCCGTGGACCAATCCGGATTGCCGCCGCGCCGGCACCGTTCACCTGGGCGGCACTTTCGAGGAGATCGCGGCGACCGAGAAGGCTCGTGCGGCGGGCCGCCTGGTCGAGCGGCCATTCGTGCTCGTCGGCCAGCAGTACCTCGCCGATCCGGGGCGCTCAAGTGGAAACATCAATCCGCTGTGGTCCTATGCCCACGTACCCCGCGGCTTCGACGGCGACGCCACCGAACTGGTGATCGCCCAGATCGAACGCTTCGCACCCGGATTCCGCGACACCATCGTGCATACCCAGGCAACGAATGCGGCCGGACTGGCAGCCTACAACCCGAACTACGCATTCGGGGACATCATCGGCGGGGCCAACGACGGCTTGCAGCTGGTGCTGCGTCCGCGGCTCAGCCTCGACCCGTACTCGACCGGGGTCGACGGGGTCTACCTCTGCTCGCAGTCGGCCCCGCCGGGCGCGGGCATCCACGGCATGTGCGGCTTCAACGCCGCCGAACGCGCGCTGACACACCTCGGCTTTCCCCGACAGTTGGCCTGAGGGTGCCGTCGAGTGCCCGCCAGCCGCCACCGGCCCCGCCCGAGGCCGCGGCGGACGTTCGCCGACTCGGCCTACGACTGCAGGCCCAGAAGGGCCCCGTCGTCGACGCCATGGCGGAGACGATGGCGCGGGAAATCGCTGATCTCCTCACCACCGACCCGGTGCTGCGGGACATGCTGTGGGCCAGTGTCGAGTCGAACGTGACAACCATCTTCTACGGTCTCGCCAGCGGCGTGCCGATCAGCCGCCTTCAGCCGCCGTCGGCCGCCGTGGAATACGCTCGCCGGCTCGCCCAGCGCGGGATCCCACCGAACTCGCTGATCCGCGCCTATCACATGGGCCAAAACGACATGGTCAACCTCTTCTACGGAACCGTCGAGGAGATGGGCCTGTCGCACGATTTGACCATCGCGGTACTGCGGCACGCCACCGCCCTGGTCTATTCATACATCGACTGGATCTCGCAGTACGTCTTCGACGTCTACGAGCGCGAGCGCAGCCTCTGGCTGGGCACCGCCGGCGATATCCGATCCGCCTTGATTCACGGGATGCTGCGCGATCCGCGCTCAACGGCACATACCTTTGAAACGCAGACGGGCTACCGCCTCGACCAGTTTCATCTCGGCGCAGTCGTATGGACCAACAGCGAGCGGGAGATCACCCCCGCCACACTGGACTCGGTGACGAGCGACCTCACCCGAGCGGTTGGGCCGGCCGCCGGTCCGCCGATTGTCACCGCCGTCGACCAGCAGACGCGGTGGGCGTGGGTTCCCCTGGGCGCCCGGCCGCCCCGCCTGGACACCGAGTCATTGCGCACGTCGCTGACGCTGCCGGCCGGCCTGCGGCTTGGCCTGGGCCTGCCCGCCGCCGACGCGATCGGCTTCCGCCGCAGCCACGAGCAAGCCATCGCCGCGTATGAGGTCGCAACCATGTCGCACTCGCCGACGTCGTCCATTGTCGGATTCGGTGACCGCGGAATCGCGCTGACCTCACTGGTGGCCGGCAACCTCGACTCGACGCGCGCCTGGGTGGGCGAGGCGCTGGGCGCACTCGCCGACGACACCGAGAATGCCGCAGTCCTCCGGAAGACTCTGCGCACCTTCTTCGCCACCGGCGAGAGTCATCTGCGCACGGCCAACCAGCTCCACCTGCACCGCAACACGATCAAGTACCGCGTTGACAAGGCGCTGGGCGCGCACCAGGGCCACGACCGGCTTGATATCGCCATCGCGCTGCAGATTTGCGAGTTCCTCGGCCCAGCCGTGCTTCGGCACGAACTCCCCTGAGGCAGTGCGGGCTCAGCGGAATCTGACTACCGTCGGCGTAAGGTTTCACCGCCAGCCCCATCCGGAGAGGAATCGCCCCGTGCCCGACGACACACGCATTGCGCTGGCCAGGCTGCGCGACATCATCAATGCCGACCCGGACCGGTTCACCAACTCCTACTTCGCCCGGTTGTTCGCCCTCGACCCGTCGGTGCGCGACCTGTTCCCCAGCTCGCTCGGCCACGTTCGCGGGGGGTTTCACCGCGTCCTCGACCACGTTCTCGAGGTCGCCGCCGCATCCACCGGGTACACCGAGACCGTGGAGCTCCTCGCCCAGCTCGGCCGCGACCACCGCAAATACGGGGTGACCGGTTACCACTACGAACTCGCGCACCGCGCGCTCAGCGCCGAGTTCGCGGCACAGTCCGGCGCCGCGGCCGCCCCGAACATGGCCGCAGCCGTCGATCAGACAATCGGGCTGATCACCGGGGTCATGAGCGAGGCGGCCGATCAGGCAGCCGGACCTGCTGCGGTCCAGGCCCGGGTCACCGAGAAGTTCCAGCTCAGCCGCGAGCACGCGGTGATCCGCCTGGTTGCGGAATCACCCCTGAACTACCGTCCCGGACAATTTGTCGAAGTGCAGATCCCCCAGTGGCCGCGCGAGTGGCGGATGCTTTCGCCGTCGATCCCGGCCTCACCCATCGGCGAAGTCGAGTTCCACGTCCGCGCCGTCCCCGGCGGCACCGTGAGCAAGTCGATCGTGCTGGAATCGCAGGTCGACGATGTGTGGTCGATCGCGCAACACCACGGCGCCATGGGCGTCGACCCCGACACCCCGACGACGATGATCGCCGGCGGAACCGGGCTCGCACCGATGCGGGCGATCCTGCTCGGCATGTGCGCCAACGTCACCAACCCGCCGGTGCACCTCTACTACGGCGCGCGCCACCCGGGTGAACTGTACGAACTGTCCTCGCTTCGGCGTATGGCGTCGATGAACCCCTGGCTGACGGTCACGGCGGTGACCGAAGAACGCGACGATCCTTGGTGGCTCACGTCGATCGCCAGCCCCGCCGAACTTGGTTTCTCCCACCTGATCGGCACCCTGGCGCAAGCCGTCGTCCACGACGCGGCAAGCACCCCCGGGCACTGGGACGGCCGGGACGTCCTCATCGCCGGGTCACCGCACATGATCGAGGTCACCGAGCGGAAACTCATCATCGACGGCGTACGTGCCAGCCGGATCCACCACGACGTCGTGTGACGCCGCCCGGATCACGGGCCGTAGTACCCCGGCGGTCTGACCCCGGGCAGCTGTTGCTCGGTGACGGTCAGCGTCTCGGTCTCCGTCTCGGTAACCGTGCTCGGCGCCCTTGTGGACGTCCGGGTCACCGTCTGGGTCCGCGTCGGCGGCGTCACCGTCGTCGTCTCCACCGTGTGGTTCGACCGGGTTTCGGTATGAGTCACCGTCGCAGTCTGGGTGGTCACCGAAACCGTGGTGACGCCCACGACCCGTTGCGCGGTGCCCGTCGACAGCAGCACCGCCGCGATCGCACCGCCCAGGATGACGAAGCCCGCTGCCACGGTGCCGCCCACCAGCCACCAGCGGCGCCGGTTGCGCTTGTCAGCGACAGTGCGCACAGAGGTGAGGCCGCTGTCCCATTCGGGCGTGGCCAGCGCATTCGCGTCCCCGCGGGGGGCGACGGCGGCGAACGCGGTCGGGCGCACCGCCATCGGCTCCGGGCCGGGGCGCACGCCCGCGCGCGCGAGGCCCGCCGCCGCACCCGCAATCGCGAACCGCGGCTGTGCGGCGACAACCACCGGCCGCCCAAGCGCGCGTTCAAAGGCCGCGTGCACCCCCGGGACATCGGCCCCGGTCCCGGTGAAGACGACGTGCGTGATGGCGTCGCTGCCCGGAATCGATGTGATGGCGTCGGCGACGTTTGCCGCGCCGCTCGGGTCGAGGACCGCAGTCGGCTCGTCGTAGCCGGGTTGCCAGGCGGCGCGACCCGTAATGGCCCCGGACCGGGGGTCCACGGCGATAATCGGCAGTCCCGAGGTCGGTGCGGTGTACTCGTCGAGATTCAGCACGGCAACCGATCCCGCGACCGCACGGTCGGGCCCGAGTGCCGGATCGGTGCGCGCCAGCCGCACCATCGCCGAATCGAGGGCGTCGACGGTAACCGCGGCATACCAGGCCGGGGCCATGGGCGAGGGCTTGAAGGCCGCGCGCAGGCTCTCCACCAGGGCCGGGGCTGCCGCGACGACGCCGATTCGCGACACCTCGAACGGCGCGGAGTTCACCAGGTCGGCGATCGTCGCCCCGACGGCGCTCGCCGATTCCTCGGCGAGATCGACGGTATTGGTCGCGATGACCTCATCGTTGTCGTCTCGCACCACCGAGGCGATCTGGCCGTCGACGATAGCGATACCCATCACGTGTCCCACGGGTGGTCTCCTCATCGCTGCAGGCCTGAACTCCCGAGGCTATCAGGGCGAACGCCGCCCCCGGCGGGGTTGCCAAACCACCAATGCGGTGGTGCGCGGCGCGGGAACCAACTCACCGCCGCGACGGCCGGCCGTGGCGGACTCGATCTGTGCGCGCAACTCGTCGACCTGCTGGCTCAGCTCGATGATCCGCTTGATGCCGGCGAGATTGACCCCCTCCTCCTGGGACAGGCGCTGGATCTCACGGAGTAGTTCAACATCGCCGGTGGTGTAGCGACGCCCGCCGCCACTCGTGCGCGCGGGCGTCACCAACCCCAATCGGTCATAGGTGCGCAAGGTCTGCGCGTGCATACCCGACAACTCGGCGGCAACCGAGATGACGTAGGTCACGCGGTCCTCGGACCCCGCCGCACTGCCCGACGCAACCATGACCTATCCACCCCAGCCGGTCCGGGGGTCGTGGCCCGAGGCCTTCTCCGCCGCCGCGTAGGCCTTCAGCGCCTCGGTCGCCTCGTCGTCGAGCGACGTCGGAACCGCGACCTTCACGGTGACCAACAGGTCGCCCGCGCCACCGGCCCGCTTGGGCACACCCCGGCCACGCACGCGCAGTGTGCGGCCGTCGGCGGTATTCGGTGGAATCTTGACGCCGACCGTGCCGTCGAGGGTCGGCACCGACGCCGTCGCACCCAGGACGAGCTCGGAAAAGCTCACCGGTAGTTCGACTTTCAGGTCGTTACCGCTGCGGGTGAACATCTTGTCGCCGGTCACGTGGACCGTGACGTAGAGATCGCCCGATGGCGCGCCGCGCATCCCGGCCTCACCCTGACCGGCGAGCCGAATCCGCTGGCCGTCCTCGACCCCGACCGGAATCCGCACGTTGATATTGCGCGGCCGGATCTGCACCCCGTTCCCGGAACAGTCCGGACACGGGTCCTCGATGATCGACCCGGTGCCCTGACAGTCCCGGCACGGCTCGCTGAATCCGAAGGCGCCCTGGTTCCGGCTGACGAAGCCCGAGCCGTTGCACCGACCGCACACCCGCGGACTGGTGCCCGGCTTGGCACCGCTGCCGTGGCACGTCGTGCACGGCGACGGGCTGGTGACCCGCATGCTGACAGTGGTTCCCTTGGCCGCGTCGCGAAACGACAGTGTCGTCTCGGCTTCGAGGTCCTGACCACGGCGCGGACGCGTACCGGCGCCGCGGCCCGACTGCCGTCCACCGCCGCCACCACTACCACCGAACATCCCACCGAGGATGTCGCCCAGGCCGCCGGCGTCACCGCCGCCGCCGCCGAACAGGTCGTCGAGGTTGAAGTCGCCGCCGGTGGTCGTATAGGTGGCTCCGCCACCGCCACCGCCACCGCCACCGCCGCCGAAGCCGCCCGGGAAGCCGTTGCCGCCGCGGAAACGGCCGCCGGCGAACATCGTCCGAGTCTCGTCGTAGTCCTTCTTCTTCTCCGGATCGGACAGCACACTGTTCGCCTCAGAGACTCGCTTGAAGCGTTCCTCCGCCGCGGTGTCCCCCGGGTTCTTATCCGGGTGGAGCTCGTTGGCCAGTTTGCGGTACGCCTTGCGGATGTCACTCGCCGAAGCGTCGGAGGCGACGCCGAGCTCCTTGTAGAAGTCCTTCTCCAACCATTCACGCTGGGGAGCCATCCGACGTCACCTCCTTTGTCGATTCATTCATGTGATCAGTGATTCCCGCCCCACTTCACTCCCCGGCGGGAGCAGTGCCGGCCGTATCGCCATCGGTCACGGTGACCATGGCATTGCGGACGACGCGGTCGCCGACCCGGTAGCCGACCCGGTAGACCTCGCCGATGACCGGGTCGGCACCGGAGCCGTCGTTCTGAACGGCCTCGTGGCGCTCGGGATCGAACTGGTCGCCGGGGACGCCGAACGGGACGAGCCCATGTCCGGCAAGGGTGGCGGTCAGCTTGTCCGACAACGCACGAAGCGGTCCGGTCTCGAGGTCGCCGTGCTCACGGGCGCGGTCGAGATCGTCGAGAATCGGCAGCAGTTGCTCGATGACGAGTTGCTTGCCCAGCGCCACTTTTGACGCCATCTCCTCATCCGAGCGGCGCTTGTAGTTGGTGAACTGGGCCCGTTCCCGCTGCAGCGCAGCGGTCAACTCGGCGACCTGGTCGTCAGTGACCGCGGTACCGCCTGCGGCGGGGGCCTGCGCCCCCGCCGCCGCGGCTTCGGTCACATCTGGTTCGGTGGCATCCGAGCCATTGGTGGCATCAAAGGACTCGGTCACTTGTTGCCTTCCTCGCCCTCGTCCACGACCTCGGCATCGACGACGTCGTCGTCCGCAGCGGTGCCCGCCGCGTCACCGGTGGCACCGGCCGACTCCGTCGAGCTGGCGGCGTAGATCGCCTGGCCCAGCTCCTGCGACACCGAGGACAGGTTCTCGATCGCCGCCTTGATGGTCGCGGTGTCGTTGCCCTCGAGAGCCTTCTTGGCCTCGTCGACCGCCCCTTCGACCTTCGACTTGACGTCGGCCGGGACCTTGTCGTCGTTCTCGGCGAGGAACTTCTGCGTCTGATTGACCAGCGACTCCGCCTGATTACGGGTCTCGGCCTCTTCGCGGCGCTTGCGATCCTCCTCGGCGTGCGCCTCGGCGTCCTTGACCATCCGGTCGATCTCCTCCTTGGAGAGTCCCGAACCATCCTGGATGCGGATGCTGTTCTCCTTGCCGGTGCCCTTGTCCTTCGCGGTGACGTGCACGATGCCGTTGGCGTCGATGTCGAAGGTCACCTCGATCTGCGGGACGCCCTGCGGAGCCGGGGCGATGCCGCCCAGTTCGAAGCTGCCGAGCAGCTTGTTGTGCGACGCGATCTCGCGCTCGCCCTGGTAGACCTGGATCTGCACCGAAGGCTGGTTGTCCTCGGCGGTGGTGTAGGTCTCGCTCCGCTTGGTCGGGATCGTGGTGTTG
>NZ_DIAX01000080.1:24180-24923 GCF_002414845.1 Gordonia sp. UBA5067
TCGAGCAGCAGCACGTCCTTGACCTCGCCGCGCAGCACACCGGCCTGCAGCGCCGCGCCCACCGCGACGACCTCATCGGGGTTGACGCCCTTGTTGGGCTCCTGACCGCCGGTGAGTTCCTTGACCAGCTCGGTGACCGCGGGCATGCGGGTCGAGCCGCCGACCATCACCACGTGGTCGATGTCCTTGACCGAGATGCCGGCGTCCTTGATGACCGCCTGGAACGGTGCGCGGGTGCGCTCGAGGAGATCGCTGGTGATCTTCTGGAACTCGCTGCGCGAGAGCTGCTCATCGAGGAACAGCGGGTTCTTGTCGGCGTCGACGGTGATGTAGGGCAGGTTGATCGAGGTGCTCTGCGAGGCGGAGAGTTCGATCTTCGCCTTCTCAGCGGCCTCACGCAGGCGCTGCAACGCCATCTTGTCCTTGGTCAGGTCGATGCCGTGCTGGGCCTTGAACTTCTCGACCAGCCAGTCGACGACGCGCTGATCCCAGTCGTCGCCGCCGAGGTTGTTGTCACCCGACGTAGCCCGGACCTCGACGACCCCGTCGCCGATTTCCAGCAGCGATACGTCGAAGGTGCCGCCGCCCAGGTCGAAGACCAGGATGGTCTGCTCTTTCTCGCCCTTGTCCAGGCCGTAGGCCAGCGCGGCTGCGGTCGGCTCGTTGACGATGCGGAGCACGTTCAGGCCAGCGATCTGACCCGCTTCCTTGGTGGCCTGACGCTGCGCGTCGTTGAAGTAGGC
>NZ_DIAX01000080.1:25053-34894 GCF_002414845.1 Gordonia sp. UBA5067
GAAGTAGGCCGGCACGGTGATGACTGCTTCGGAGACGTCCTCGCCCAGGTAGGACTCGGCGTCGCGCTTGAGCTTCATCAGCGTACGAGCGCTGATCTCCTGCGGGGTGTAGTTCTTGTCGTCGATCTCCACCGACCACTCGCCCTCGCCCATATGGCGCTTGACCGAGCGGATGGTCCGATCGACGTTGGTGACCGCCTGGTTCTTCGCGGGCTGGCCCACGAGTACCTCGCCGTTGCGCGCAAACGCGACGACCGACGGTGTGGTGCGCGAACCTTCGGCGTTCGCGATGACTACGGGCTCGCCGCCCTCCAGTACAGACACCACCGAGTTGGTGGTTCCCAGGTCGATTCCGACAGCACGGGACATGAGTGTTGATTCCTCCTGTTGATGTGGCCGACCACCATGTGGTCGCCGACCGTGTTCCCAAGTCTTTGGTTGGTCGTAAGAACCTCAGCGCTTCCGACTCAAGTTCTAGTCGCCGATTCGTCATCGGTCAACTCGTATTGAGTCATAGTCACTCAAGTTTCCCGATTGGTGCAACCACCCGGGTCCCCGATCCATTCCCGGCGCCCACACCCTCCGGCGAGCCGATACGCTCGAGGCATGAACGACGACATCGACGACGCCGGCGGCGACTACACCGCCGAACAGCTCCAGCCCGACGAGATGCTCGCCGACGAGGAACTCACCGACGTTCTCGACCGCGGCTATTCACCGCCGGACCATCCGCCCCACGACTACGAGCGGGGCGACTACGAGCACGAGTCGCTCGACGAGCGCCTCGCCGAGGAAGAACCCGACGTCGGCACCGGTCCAGACGCCGATCGCGACGCGGACTTCCCGTCTGCCGACGAGGTCGGCGGCGTCCGGGCCGGGCGACTACTCGGCCCCGATGGCGGCGGGATGTCCGACGACAACGAGCAGCTGCTCGCGACCGACATCGGCGTCGACGGCGGCGGCGCTTCCGCCGAGGAAGCCGCCATCCACATCATCGGCGAGTAGCTAGTGGTCTGACCACTTGACAGATAGGCCATCTGGTCGCACGCTATGGGTGTGACCTTCCAGCCTGTTGCACGCCGCTCGGTATCGGAGGACGTCTTCGACCAGATCGCCGCGCAGGTCGTCAGCGGCGCACTGCCCGCCGGCGGCCCACTCCCCAGCGAACGAGAACTCGCGGCCGCCCTCGGTGTATCCCGCCCGGCTGTCCGGGAAGCCCTTCAGCGCCTCGACGCCGCCGGACTGGTACACATCCGACAGGGGGACACGACGACGATCCGCGACATCCGGCGCGACGGCGGACTCGACCTGCTGCCCCTGCTGCTCGTCCACGGCGGCGGACTCGACCTGACGGTGGCCCGTTCGGTCGTCGAGGCGCGCGCGGCCATCGCGCCGATCGTCGCCGGGCTGGCCGCGATTCACCTGCCCG
Source organism: Gordonia sp. UBA5067 (assembly GCF_002414845.1). GTDB lineage: Bacteria > Actinomycetota > Actinomycetes > Mycobacteriales > Mycobacteriaceae > Gordonia > Gordonia defluvii. The sequence continues at coordinate 26,483 of NZ_DIAX01000080.1, forward strand.
ACGCGCAACTCGCCACGCTGGGCGAGCAGGTGAATGAGATCGCCCGCGAAACCGATCCACTCGGTCGACAACTGCTGGCCCTGGAGTTCTGGGACCGCATTGTCGACGGCTCCGCGTCGATCGTCTACCGCTTGATGTTCAACACGCTGCGCGCCGCCTACGAACCGGCCCTACCCGCACTGTCGGCGGCGATGGCCGACGAGGTGGGCCGGGCCGACGCCTACCGGCCGCTGGTCGCGGCGCTCACCGCCCGCGATGCCGCCGCGGCCCGCCGGGCGGCGGACGACCTCCTGGCACCGGGCACCGCCGCCCTCCTGGCCGCCTTCGACGCGGCGGCCGACATCCCGGGGGGCCCGCATGGCCACTGACCGGGCCGCACCGGCACCGCACCGATCCCCCGGCGAGCACCGGGCTCGACTGACCACCCTGCACACCGCATTCGCCGAGTTCTGGCGTCATCCATCGCCCTGGCTGATCGCCGTCTCACTCGCCGGGGCAGTGGTCGCGCGGGCGTCGCTGGGCCACTGGCAGTGGACCGACGGCCTCGTCCTCATAGTCCTCCTCGCCCTGTCGCCGCTGATCGAGTGGCTCATCCACGTCGGGGTCCTGCACTGGCGCCCCCGACAGATCGCCGGCCTGACCGTCGACTGGATGCTGCCGCGCGACCACCGCCGCCACCACCGGGATCCCCGCGACCTGCCACTGATCTTCATCCCGTGGCCGGTGCTCGTCGGCCTGCTGCCGACACTCGCCGGGATCGCGCTACTCGCGCCCGGCCGGATCGAACTGAGCCTGACCTTCCTGGTGACGGTGACCGCGTTCCTCCTGAGCTACGAGTGGACCCACTACCTCATCCACACCGACTACAAGCCACGCCACCGGCCGTATCGCGCGGTGTACCGGAACCACCGCTACCACCACTTCAAAAGCGAGCACTACTGGTTCACGGTGACGACGGCGGGAACCGCCGACCGTGTCCTGGGCACCCACCCCGACCCGGCGGCCGTCGCCACCTCCCAAACGGCGAGGAACTTGCACGGCATCGGGTAGCCGCCGAACAGGACAAAGCTCACCGACCGAGCGGCCTGCTTAGGTGCTCTAAGGGATCCGCGCTACCCTGGCACGTTGTGACTGCGAGCTCGACGACCACGGCAACCGGGGACGACACCCCCCGATCCGGTCCGCCCAAGCCGAGCGCGACGCCCACCGCCTACCGCCCCGACCTGGATGGTTTGCGCGGTCTGGCCATCGCGCTCGTTGCCATCTTCCACGTCTGGTTCGGCCGTGTGTCCGGCGGCGTGGACGTCTTCCTCACCCTCTCCGGCTACTTCTTCGTGGCATCGCTGCTCAAACACGTCACCGTCACCAATCCGAGTTCGGCGTCGTGGCGCGAGGCAGTCAATCCGTGGCCACGGCTGTCCCGGCTGCTTCGCCGCCTGCTCCCCGCCCTGTATCTGGTGCTGGCCGGTGTCGTGCTGCTGATCGTGCTGGTCATGCCGCGCACCCGATTCGCACCGCTCGGCCAAGAAGTCATCGCCTCGGCGCTGTACTACCAGAACTATCTGCTGGCCCTGACGTCGCAGGACTACGGTGCGGCGACGTCGGCGGCGAGTCCGATGCAGCATCTGTGGTCGATGTCGATGCAGGGCCAGTTCTTCGTCGGGACGCTTCTTGTCGCACTGGCCCTCGGCGGAGTCCTTAAGTGGGCCGCCCGACGGCGCCCGCGACTGGGCGATCCGGGGACGATCCGCGCGATTGTCGGCGGCTCACTGGCCGTCGTCACCGTCGTCTCGTTCGCCTGGGCCAACTACCGCCACGGCGTGAACCAACCGGTGAACTACTACGACACCCTCGCCCGGATCTGGGAGCCACTGGCCGGCGGCCTGCTCGCCGTGTGGATGCCACGCCTGGTGATGCGCCGCGCCGTCCGCAACGCGCTGGCCATCGTCGGGCTCGGGCTCATCATCACCTCCGGATGGTGGATCGCCGGCGTGCAGGAGTATCCGGCGGCACTTGCGCTGGTGCCGGTCGGTGCAACGCTGCTCATCATCTGGACCGGGTCGGCCGCCACCCGGCCGGCGGGCAACCCTGCTCCCGACATCGACGACAACCGGGACGTCAACGGCTTGATGGCCCAGCCCATCATGATGTGGCTCGGCAACATCGCCTATGCGCTCTACCTCATCCACTGGCCGCTGCTGATCTTCTACCTCACCTGGCGCTACAAGGACCACGCCAACTTCCTTGAGGGCACCGCCATCCTGGCGGTCTCGGTGGTCCTGGCCTGGCTGGTCACTCGATTCGTGGAGACCCCGCTGCGGGCCGGGCGCGGCACCGATTTCTCCTCCCGCTACCGGCGCATCCTCGTCGTCGGCCTGGTTCTCGCGACGATCGCCGCGGGTACGACCTCGGTCGCCTGGATCAGGCACCAAGCCAATGTCCGGGTCGACACCATGAACCTCGACCCCCGGCTGTATCCGGGCGGGCTGGCGTTCCTCTGGGGCGTCCCGGCACCGCACATGCCGCCGCAGCCGCCGGTGGAGGCCGCCTACCTGGACCGTGGCGCGACGTGGGACAACCCGCCCCACCAGATGATCACCGGCTGGAACGACGACACGGTGAAGGTCGGCGTCTACGGGGACACGACGGCGACGCGGACTCTCGCGATCGCCGGCGGATCACACGCCGATATGTGGTTGCCGGCGCTCGACGTCCTGGGCAAGAAGCACCACTTCAAGGTCACCACCTACGTGAAGGTGGGTTGTGCGCTGGTCAAGACACACGTCTTCAAGTGGTACGGCAAGGATCGGCCCGACTGCAACCGATGGGCCGCCAAGGTGATGACGAGGCTGGCGCAGGACAAACCCGACGTCATCTTCACCAACAGCACCCGTCCGACCGAGGCCGAGGACAAGCGGCCCGGCGATTATGTGCCGCACGACTATGTCGAGGTATTCGACGAGTTCGAGGAGCGCGGCCAGAAGGTCATCGCCATGCGGGACACCCCGTGGACGCATCTGGAGAACAGCTGGAACCCGCCGGAGTGTCTCGCCAACGGGCGCAAGTCCCAGGTCTGCGGTGTCAAGCAGTCGGTCGCGCTGGCGCCGGCCGACCCGGCCCGCACGATCGTTGCACAGTTCCCCAATGTGACCTTCCTCGACTACACGAAGGCCGTGTGCAAGGACGGGTATTGCCCCGCGGTCGTCGGGAACATCCTTGTCTACCGCGACACCCACCACCTCACCGCCACTTTCGCGCGCAGTTTGGTCCCGGCGCTGGACAAGGACCTCGCCAAGGCCACCGGCTGGTGGTAACGGCGCCTTCCGGGGTGACCAACAACACTTCGCCTGCCTAACTAAATTTCAGGCGGCTCCCAGGTTCCGCCGTTAAACTTGATCGATCATGCCTTTCCCGCGGCCCGGGCCGCGAACGACGCGGAGCACGTCGCGTCGCCACCCAACCGTCAAGGGGCTTTGTTAGCGATGACCAGCACAGTGACAACGCGCGATCGCACGCGCGACGACGCTGATGTGGCCGCCCCCACCGCTGTGACCACCCCCGCCGAGTCGTCGGCAAAACGCTCCTACCTGCACCACCTCGACCTGATCCGCGCGACAACGTTCGGACTGGTCATCTTCATCCACGTGCTAACCCAGACCACCGACGAGGTCAACAGCGTCGGCGTCACCACCACCGGCCTGTTGCTGCACTTCACGCGCAACATGTTCTTCGCACTCACCGGGTTCGTCCTGGCCTACCAGTACTTCGGGCGCGACGACTTCTCCACCTGGTCGTTCTGGCGTCGCCGGATCAAACTGGTCCTGTACCCGTACGTCATCTTCACCGCGATCTACTTCGCCGTGAAGATCCTGCTGCCGCAAGGCCGGCTGTCGAGCGACGGAAGGGCCCTGGGCGGTTATCTGTGGGGCGGCCTGACCGGCTCATCCTCCTTCCGCGACTTCCCGTCGAGCGTGGGCGACACCGCCAAAGAGTTCGCCTGGAACCTCGGCTGGGGACTCGGCGGCGGCGGATTCCACATGTACTTCCTGCTGGTGATGATCCAGGTCTACCTGCTGTTCCCGCTGGTGCTGTGGCTGCTGCACGCGACCAAGGGCTACCACGCCGCCGTGCTGGCCGCATCACTGGCGCTCCAGGTGCTGCTCACCGTCGGCATCACGCACTGGCTGCCGTCGACGAGCCCGTGGTGGCACTACTACGCAACCTTCGTCCCGTACCAGTTCTTCCTCCTGTTCGGCGCGATCGCGGCCGTCCACCGCGACGCGATCACCGACCTCGTCACCGGGGTGCATGCCCGGCATGTCGGCGCCGGGCTGGCCGCCACCCTCATCGGCACCGGCGCGTATGCCGTCTGGGAATTCCGCGACCGGCTACAGGACTCCGATCTCCCGCCGAACGCCTCCTCGGGCGCATTCGAGCCGACCCTGCTGCCCTTCCTCATCACGGCCATCGTCTGCCTGTACGCGGGTGCACTGACCTGGAACTACCGGTGGCGCGCCCGGACCCCGCGGTTCGGCCGGTTCGTGTCCTACGCGTCCAACCGCAGTTTCGGCGTCTTCCTCGTTCATGTGCTGGTGCTATACCTCGTCCTCGGCATGCAGGGGCACGGCGAGAGTTCCTGGCTCATCCGGACGCTGCCTCAGCCGCTCGGCACGGCGGCCGCCTACGCGGCGACGCTCGTCGGGTCGATCCTGCTCGTCGAGATCCTGCGCCGGCTCCCCGGGTCGCGCTATCTCACCGGTCGCGAGCGGCTCCCGCTCCCCAAACCCGGCACCCGGTCGCTGCGCACGTCGCGCAACCGGGCTACCGAAGAACCAGCGACAACAGTGCGCGCGGCCTAGCCAGCAGCGCCTCCCGCAGGTGATTGCGGACAATCGACCACCACGCGCAGTCCGGACACGGTGCCGCCACGCCGATTGGATCGGGCCCGTGCCGGCGGCACAGCGCGATGGCCCGATCGAGATGGAAATCCTGGGTCACCAGAACCGCTGCGGACAGGCCGAACTCGGACCGGGCGCGCACACAACTGCGCTCGGTGTCGTAACCCGCGGGGTCGTCCCGGATCGCGGCCGATGGGACGCCTGCGCGTTCCAGATACGCCCGCATCACACCGGTCTCACTGCCGTACCGCGATGACCCGTTCCCCGAGTTGAGAATCGTCGTGACCCGCCCGGACCGGTAGAGCGCGACGGCGGTATCGAGTCGGGCGCGAACATACTCCCCCGGTTCCCCGTCACTCACCTTCGACCCGAGGACCAGTGCGGTCGATCCCGCCGGGACGTCCTGGGGCGCCACCACCCGCGAACGCGCCGCGAAGTAGACCCAGGTCGCCGATGCGGCAACGATGCCCTCCCCGACGATCAGGCCGAGCAGCCCCAGGCGCCACAGCAGACGCCCGGCCGAAGTCGATCGCCGTGGCCTCACCCCGACACCGTAGATCGCCGACTTGGCCCCCACACAATCGAGGTCATGACTCCGGCCACGACGGTGCGCGTTGTATGACTAAGCTGAGCGCACTGTCGTCGCCGCGAAAAAGGACCTCCACATGCAGTACATGCCCGTCACCTCGTCGATGTTCCTCATCGCTGAGACCCGGGAGCAGCCGATGCACGTCGGCGGCCTGCAACTGTTCGTCCCGCGGGACGGGCAGAGCGCCGACGAGCTCGCCGACGAGGTCATGGCAGCGTTCAACCAGAAGATGACGATCAGCGAGATCTTCCGCAAACGACCCGCTCAGCCGTTCAGCCTGGTCGGTTCGCTGGCCTGGAGCATCGACGACGACGTCGACCTGCATTACCACGTGCGCCGGATCGCCCTCCCCAAGCCGGGCCGGATCCGCGAGCTGTTCCACTACGTGTCGCTCAACCATTCGACGCTGCTCGACCGCTCGCGCCCGATGTGGGAGGCCCACGTCATCGAAGGGCTCGCCGATGGTCGTCTCGCGCTCTACACCAAGGTCCACCACTCGCTCGTCGACGGTGTGTCGGCGCTGCGATTGCTCGAGCGCACGCTGTCCACCGATCCCGATGCCCGAGACGCCACCGCACCGTGGGACATCCGCCTGCGCGCCAAGGCGACCCCCGCGACCGCCGAGATCGACGCGCTGCCACCCGCTCCGCCTGCCGAAGCAGACTCCGATGACGGCATTCTCGGGGGGCTGCGCAGGAATATCGGCGCGGTTGCCGATGTCGCCGGCCAGGTCGCCGGCCTGGTGCCCGCCGTCGGCCACGTGGCCTGGAAGGCGATGAGCGACGACCATTTCGTCGCCCCCGGCTACTTCGCCCCCCGGTCGATGTTCGACGTCCCCATCGGCAGTGCCCGCCGATTCGCCGCCGACCAGTGGTCGATTGCCCGACTGCGCGCCGTCGCCGACGCGCTCGATGTGACGATCAACGACGTCGTGCTGGCCATGTGCAGCTCCGCGCTGCGTGCCTACATGGTCGACAACGGGTCACTGCCGACCGACCCGCTGATCGCCATGGTCCCGGTCTCGATGCGCCTGGGCAATGAGGCCGACGGCAACGCGGTCAGCGCGGTGATGGCCAACCTCGCGACGAACGACGCAGATCCGGCGTCCCGCCTGTCCACCCTCGTCGAGTCGATGCGGGCGAGTAAGAATGTGATCCGAGGACTGCGCCCGCTGCAGGCTCTCGCCCTCGGGGCGGCGACCATCGCACCCCTCGCGTTCATGTCGATCCCCGGGTTCGTGTCCTTCACCCCGCCCCAGTTCAACCTGATCATCTCCAACATCCCCGGCCCCAAACAAGACATGTATTGGAACGGCGCGAAGCTCGACGGGGTGTATCCGGTATCGATCACCACGTCGGGCAATGCCATCAACATCACCATCACCTCGGCGGGCGACCACATCGGATTCGGCGTGCTCGGCGCCCGCGCGCAGGTGCCCAGCCTGCAACGCCTCCTTGACCACCTCGAAGAGGGACTGGTGGAACTCGAGGGCGTCGCCAAACTCACCGCCCCACCAGGTTAGGTAAGCCTTGGAGGCGCCCGACGGGGTCGAGGCTCTACCGTATTCACGACAGTATGTAGTACCCACCTTGCTGCACGTGTCCGCTTCGCCGGTCTTTGGCGCGACGACCCCCGTGTACGGGTGACGCACCTACGAAAGGCGAGGTGGCATCGTTGAACGCAACGACGATCACTTTGGGTCTCATCGGTATCGCAATCAGCCTGGTCTGCTGGGCCAACTTCGGCCGCGGGGTCACGCGGATCGCCCGGACGATCGCGCAGGGCCAACCCGCACCGGGCCGCTTCCACCCCTTCTTCCCGCGGCTGTTCACGATGCTCAAAGAGTTCATCGCGCACACCCGCATGGTGAAGTTCCGCACCGTCGGCTGGGCCCACTGGCTGGTCATGATCGGCTTCCTCGGCGGCTTCCTGCTGTTCTTCGAGGCATACGGCCAATCGGTCAATCCCGAGTTCCATTGGCCCCTGTTCGGCAACACCTTCGCCTGGCACCTGTGGGACGAGATCCTGGGCATCGGCACCGTCGTCGGCATCGTGACCCTCATCGTCATCCGCCAGCTCAACCATCCGCGCGTCCCGGCGCGCCTATCGCGGTTCTCCGGGTCGCGTTTCATTCCCGCCTACACGATCGAGGCCATCGTCCTGGTCGAGGGTCTGGGCATGATCCTGGTCAAGGCCGCCAAGATCGCGACCTATCACCACAGCAACCCGGGCTCGGACTTCTTCACGATGCAGGTGGCCAAGCTGCTGCCGGCCAGCCCCACCCTGGTCGCCGTATTCGCGCTGATCAAGCTGCTGTCGGGCAGCCTGTTCCTGTTCCTCGTCGGCAACAACCTCAACTGGGGCGTCGCCTGGCACCGGTTCTCCTCGTTCCCCAACATCTTTTTCAAGCGCGAGGCCGACGGCGGCGTCGCGCTGGGCGCGCTCAAGCCGATGATGTCGGGTGGTCGCCCGTTGACCATGGACACCGCCGACCCCGACACCGACTCGTTCGGCGCCGGCCGGATCGAAGACTTCAGCTGGAAGGCGTGGCTGGACTTCACCACGTGTACCGAGTGCGGCCGCTGCCAAAGCCAGTGTCCGGCCTGGAACACCGGTAAACCGTTGAGCCCCAAGCTGCTCATCATGTCGCTGCGCGACCACGGCTACGCCAAGGCCCCCTACCTGCTGGCCGGCGGTCGCACCGACATGGGCGGCGACGAGGTCGGCCTGGTCGACGCCGACGGCAACGAACTGGCCGCCAAGCTCGAAGCCATCCCGGCCGCGGCGCGCGCCGAGGCGCAGCGCCCGCTGGTCGGCGAGGCGGCAGGTGTGGGCGCCGGTGCGGTCATCGACACCGAGACGTTGTGGAGTTGTACGAACTGCGGCGCCTGCGTCGAGCAATGCCCGGTCGACATCGAGCACGTC
>NZ_DIAX01000080.1:35046-36263 GCF_002414845.1 Gordonia sp. UBA5067
CATGCGCCGCTACCAGGTGCTCATTGAATCGGACTTCCCGAGCGAACTCGCCGGACTGTTCAAGAACCTGGAGAACAAGGGCAACCCGTGGGGGCAGAGCCCAGCCGGCCGGACCGCGTGGATCGACGAGATGGACATCGACATCCCGGTCTACGGCAAGGACGTAGACAACTTCGCCGGCTTCGAATACCTCTTCTGGGTCGGTTGCGCCGGCGCCTATGAGGACCGTGCCAAAAAGACGACCAAAGCGGTCGCCGAACTCCTCGATGTCGCCGCGGTCAACTTCCTGGTCCTCGGCGAGGGTGAGACGTGCACGGGCGATTCGGCCCGCCGCGCCGGCAACGAGTTCCTGTTCCAGATGCTCGCCCAGCAGAACATCGAACAATTCGACGAGGTGTTTGCCACGGCACCCACACAGCGCAAGAAGATCGTCGTGACGTGTGCCCACTGCTTCAACGCCCTGGGCAACGAATACCCGCAGGTCGACGGTGAGCGCGGCGTCTTCGAGGTGGTGCACCACACCCAGCTGCTGAACCGCCTCGTGCGCGAGAAGCGGCTCATCCCGGTCGCGCCGCCCAGCGGCGAGTCCGTCACCTACCACGACCCCTGTTTCCTCGGCCGGCACAACCAGGTCTACGACGCTCCCCGCGAGCTTGTCGAGGCCGCCGGTTCCACCCTGACCGAGATGCCCCGCCACGGCGAACGCTCCATGTGCTGCGGCGCCGGCGGCGCGCGCATGTGGATGGAGGAGCAGATCGGCCAGCGCATCAACATCGACCGGGTCGACGAAGCGCTGTATACGCTCGCCGGCGCGCCGGCAGCGACCGGCGAGAAGCAGAAGATCGCCACCGGCTGCCCGTTCTGCCGCGTGATGCTGACCGACGGGGTAACCGCACAGACGGCCGGGACCGACAAAGAAGACCAGATCGAGGTCGTCGACGTGGCCCAACTCCTGCTAGAGGGCGTCAAGCGCGGCATTGAACTCGACGTGGTGCGCGCGGGCAAGATCGGTGGCCCCGGCGACGTGAAGCAGCCCGTGGCCGCGGCCGTCGCTATTGCGGAGAAGGCGCCACTGTCCGCCAAACCGGCCGCGGCACCAGCGCCCACCGCCCCGACTGCCACCGCCCCGACTGCCTCCGCCGCGGACGCCAAGCCGGCCGCCAAGGGATTCGGCATGAAGGGCGGCATGAAAGAGCCCGGCGGAGCCACCCCGGCAC
>NZ_DIAX01000080.1:36468-47755 GCF_002414845.1 Gordonia sp. UBA5067
CGAAACCAAGCCCGCCGCCAAGGGTTTCGCGATGAAGGGCGGCATGAAGAAGCCCGGTCAGGCCGCGGCGCCCGCCCCTGCCGCGCCCGCCCCTGCCGCGCCCGCCCCCGAAACGCCGACCCCCGAAGTGCCGACCCCCGAAACGCCGGCCTCCGAAGTGCCGACCCCCGAGGCGCCAGCCGAGGCGAAAACACCTGCCGCCACCGAAACCACGCAGGCCAAGGCCAAGGGGTTCGGCATGGCAGCCGGAAAGAAGCGGCCCGGCCAGCACTGATCGGGCTCAGGCTGCTCCAATGTCTTCGGCCCCGGGCGCTGGCGCGGTGAACGCGGGTTCGATGAAATCGGTTTGCGCATGGCTGTCACAATTGACTGGTGAGTAGACCGCACGTTTCGCACCTGAACCAGAACCTCAAGCCGCTTGAGCAGTCCCTCAAGCTGCAGAACGTCTGCTACGAGATCCGTGGACCGGTACACGCGCACGCCGCCCGGCTGGAGGCGGAGGGGCACCGGATCCTCAAGCTGAACATCGGCAATCCGGCGCTGTTCGGCTTCGAGGCGCCCGATGTGATCATGCGGGACATGATCCACGCGCTGCCGTACGCACAGGGATACTCCGAGTCGGCCGGAGTGCTGTCGGCCCGCCGGGCCGTCGTCACCCGCTACGAGCTCATCGACGAGTTCCCCTACTTCGACGTCAACGACGTATTGCTAGGCAATGGCGTCTCCGAACTCATCACCATGACGATGCAGGCGTTGCTCAACGATGGCGACGAAGTGCTGATCCCGTCGCCGGACTACCCGCTCTGGACGGCGATGACCACATTGTCGGGAGGCAAGCCCGTCTATTACCGATGCGACGAGTCCACCGGCTGGCAGCCCGACGTCGCCGACATCGAGTCGAAGATCACCGACCGCACCAAAGCGCTGCTGGTGATCAATCCCAATAACCCCACCGGCGCCGTCTACTCCCGCGACGTGCTCAAACAGATCGCCGAGGTGGCCCGGCGCCATTCGCTCCTGCTGCTGGCCGACGAGATCTACGACAAGATCCTCTACGACGACGCCGAGCACACCTCGATCGCCGCCTTGGCCCCGGACCTGCTGTGCCTCACGTTCAACGGCCTTTCCAAGGCCTACCGCGTCTGCGGCTACCGGGCCGGCTGGGTGGTCATCACCGGCCCCAAGGAGCATGCCCGGGGGTTCATCGAGGGCCTACACGTACTCGCCTCGACGCGACTGTGTGCCAACGTGCCCGGCCAGCACGCGATCCAGGTGGCCCTGGGCGGCTACCAATCGATCGACGCACTGTGCGAACCCGGCGGGCGGCTCTACGAGCAGCGGAACGTCACGTGGGAAAAACTCAACGAGATCCCCGGTGTTTCCTGCGTGAAGCCGCAGGGAGCGCTCTACGCCTTCCCCGGACTGGACCCGAACGTCCACGACATCCGCGACGACGAGCAGTTCGTCCAGGACCTCCTGCTCCAGGAGAAGATCCTGGTCGTCCAGGGCAGCGGCTTCAATCTTGACGATCAGCACCACTTCCGTATTGTGACGCTGCCGTGGGCCCAAGACCTCGCCGAGGCGATCGATCGGATCGGCAACTTCCTGTCCTCGTACAAGCAGTAGCGATCGGCGAAGAGCGAGGCGCGGCGATGACCGAGTACCGGATTGACGACTTGGCCCGGAAGGCGGGCACGACGACGCGCAACGTGCGCGGCTACCAGGACCGCGGCCTCCTGCCGCGCCCAGTCCGGCGTGGCCGGATCGCCGTCTACAGCGACGCCCATCTGGAGCGGCTGCGGGTGATCAACAATCTGCTGCGCCGCGGGTTCACCACTCGTCACATCGCCGACTTCTTCACCGGCATGCAGCGCGGCGACGACCTGGCCGAGGTACTCGGCCTCGAAGATGTCGTCACCAAGCCCTGGTCGTCGGCTCATGCCACGACGATGCCGGCCACCGCGCTGACCACACAGCTGAATGCGCCCGATCCCCGTCAGTTCGCCCGGATGGCGGACTACGGCCTCATCGAGGAAGTCCCCGGATCGGCCGGGCCCCGGCGCTACCGGGTGCTCGACATTGAGACCGTCGAAGCGTACGGCCGCCTGGTCCAACTCGGCGTTTCACTCGACGGCATCCTCGATGCGCACGGGCGGGTGCGCGAGCAGCTGGCCGCCGTCGCGCGCACGGTGATCTCCGCCGGCCGGCAGGTCATCGCCGACCGGCAACACGACAACTGGATGCCGAGCACCGAGGATGAGTCCGCGTGGGCTGCCGAGTTGATTGGTGAACTGCGCAAAGCGGGAATGGTCTCGGCACACAACATTCTCAACCGAGAACTGGATCGGAGCATGGGCGAGCAACTGGCGGAATATCTGGGCGGCGCGAACTCCACTCACCCGCGCGACGACCGGTAGTCGGCGCTCGGCCGGCTACGGCAGCCGGATCGGCGGCAGCCCGGGAATAGGGTTGGGCAGCCATCGCCCCCGCGGACGCGGGCGCGGTGGGCGGCGATCGCTACGCCGCGACTCGGCGGTCGCCTGATTCGCCTGCGCATAGGCCTGTACCGGCCGCGCGATCTGCCGCAGCGCGTCGGCGTCGGGTGCCGGCGGCGGCGCCGCTGCTGGCGCCGGTGCCGCCGCGGCCACCGCGGCCACCGCGGCCGGAGCGCCACTGCTGCCGCGATCCACCGCAAGGAGCGCGACCAATCCGCCGGCGAGAGCGAGGCCGCCGACGGTCGCCGCGATGGTCAGGGTCCACCGGGCTGCCGAGGCGCCCCGCCCGGAATCGGACGTGCGCACGGAGCCGCCGCCGTCATCGTCCGCGGCAACGCGGGCCTGCTGCTGATCGATGTCGGTCCCGGGCACTTCGAATTCAATGGAGTTCTCCCCGCCGGGGAGCGCCGGGCCGGCCGGCGGCCGGGTCCACGCGTCTGTGCGATCAGACACCGGCCGCACGGCCGGGCGTTCGCCGCGGGGCTTGCGGTGCTTGGACGCGGCGTTCTCGTCGGCGAGTGCCAGGTGCGGCGCCACCGCGACTAGGTCGTCGCGGGTCACGAGGAACAGTGATACATGGGACTCGCCCATCAGGAACACGGACGGCGAGAACGTCAGGCGGCGCCGGGCCAGCGCCATCAGGTGTAGGAGTTCAGCTTCCCAATCCGGAGATTCGGGCGGGCGTATCCGCCCGTCGGCGAGCAGGAACCCAGCGAGGGCCCGGTCGATTCCCGGATCAGGAGCGGCGCAGGGTCGCACCGCGGGGCCGGAAATGGTCTGCACCGAGATAAAATAGCATGTTAAACCAGAGATTCACTGTTCTGGGCGGCGGCGACCACCTCGACAGCAGCCGGCGCCGGGCCGTCCACAGTCGATCCCAGGGCACGGTAGTCCCATCCCGCTGCAGTCCAGGAGTCGCCGTCGAGGCACCGCCGGGCGTCGACGATGAGCCGCCGCGCGACGATGCCGGAGAGCTCATCGGGCGACATGTGCACGAACTCTGCCCACTCGGTGGCCACGATCACCACATCAGCGTTCCGCGCTGCGGCGGGGGCCGATTCGGCGTAGCGCAGCGTCGGGAACCCGCGCGCCGCATTGCCCATCGCCTTCGGATCGAACACCGCCACCCGGGCACCGCGCAGGGCGAGCTGCGCGGCGACCGCCAAGGCCGGCGAGTCACGCACATCGTCGCTTTCCGGCTTAAAGGCCGCGCCCAGCACCGCGACATTGCGCCCCAACACGGATCCGTCGCAGGCTCGTTCGACCATGGCCACCGCCGCGGTCCGGCGACGCATGTTCACCTCGTCGACCTGGCGCAGGAAGCTCAACGCAGACCCGACTCCTAGTTCCTCGGCCCGCGCGGCAAACGCGCGAATGTCCTTGGGCAGGCAGCCGCCGCCAAATCCCAGCCCCGCATTGAGGAACCGCCGGCCGATACGGGCATCGTGGCCGATGGCGTCGGCCAGCGCGGTCACGTCGCCGCCGGCCACCTCGCAGATTTCGCTGATCGCGTTGATGAAAGAGATCTTGGTGGCCAGGAATGCGTTGGCGGAGACCTTCACGAGCTCGGCGGTCGCCCAGTCCATGGTCAGATAGGGCGTAGGTTCGTCGAGGATGGCCCGATAGACTTCGGCGAGCTTGTCTGCGGCCCGAGAGTCGGGCCGGCCCGGATCGGTGCCGACCACGATGCGGTCCGGACGGAGGGTGTCGTCGACGGCGAATCCCTCGCGGAGGAACTCCGGGTTCCAGGCGAGTTCGACACTGGCATGCCGAGCGAGTGCGGCGATCTCATCGGCGAGTTCGGCGGAGGTGCCAACCGGGACCGTCGACTTGCCGACGATCAGGTGCTCCCCGCGCAGCTGTCCGACCAGCGCGCGCACCGCGGTGCGCAACGCGGTGAGGTCGGCGGCACCGGAGGTCGGCTGCTGCGGAGTGCCGACACCCAGGAAGTGCACCCGGCCGAACTGGGCCGCTTCGGCGAAGTCGGTGGTGAACCGCAGTCGTCCCGCCGCGATGTTGCGCTTGAGGACGTCATCAAGATTCGGCTCGAAGAATGGCACCGTGCCGGCGCCGAGGGACTCGATCTTGGTGGCGTCGACGTCGACACCGAGAACGTCGTGGCCGAGCTCGGCCATGCAGGCGGCGTGGGTCGCACCGAGGTATCCGCACCCGATCACTGTCATCTTCATGACCCCATGGCTACCGGCGCGCTGCGGCGCGCCGGTGGCCCCCACCCGACGGGTCGGCTACGACTGGATGAAGTTCAGGTACGCCTTCGACGGAGTCGGGCCGCGCTGGCCCTGGTATTTCGAGCCGACCGCCGCACTGCCATAGGGGTGCTCGGCCGGGCTGGACAGCTTGATCAGGCACAGCTGACCGATCTTCATCCCCGGCCACAGCGTGATCGGCAGATTCGCCACATTCGACAGCTCGAGGGTGATGTGCCCGGAGAATCCCGGGTCGATGAAGCCCGCCGTCGAATGTGTCAGCAGACCCAGGCGGCCCAGCGACGACTTGCCCTCCAGGCGACCGGCCAGATCGTCGGGGAGGCTGCACACCTCCAGGGTGGAGCCCAGGACGAACTCGCCGGGATGCAGGACGAACGGCTCACCGTCGGCACGTTCGACGAGCGTCGTCAATTCATCCTGCTGCTGCGCCGGATCGATATGGGTGTAGCGGGTGTTGTTGAAGACGCGGAACAGTCCGTCCAGGCGCACGTCGACGCTCGACGGCTGGACGAGGCCGGGTTCGAACGGCTCGATCTGCAGGCGCCCGGTGTCGAGCTGGGCGCGGATGTCGCGGTCGGAGAGCAGCACGGTTCACCAGGCTATCGGATGACCGGCCGCCCGACACGTCAGATCAGGCCCAGCGCCGCCACCGCCGCACGCTCCTCCAGCAACTCCGAAACCGAGGCGTCAATTCTGGCGCGCGAGAACTCGTCGAGCTCAAGGTCCGGCACGATCGCCCACCGGCCGTCGACGGGGCGCACCGGGTAGGAGCAGACCAGACCTTCCGGCACGCCGTAGGAGCCGTCGGAGATCAGTGCGGTCGACGTCCAGTCGGTCGGGTCGGCGAGGCCGAACCGGCGGTCACGGACGTGGTCGATGATCGCGGTCGCGGTGGACGCGACCGACGACCCGCCGCGCGCCTCGATGATCGCGGCGCCCCGCTGCGCGACCGTTTCGATGAACACCCCGTCGGCCCACTCGGCGCCCACCATCTCCAGCGCCGGGCGGCCGGCCACCGTGGCGTGCCGGACGTCGGGGTACTGGGTGCGCGAGTGATTGCCCCAGATGGTGACTCGTTTGATCTCGCGCACATTGACGCTGGTACGCGCCGCGAGTTGGGCCAGCGCCCGGTTGTGGTCGAGCCGGGTCAGCGCCGTGAAGCGATCACGCGGCACATCCGGTGCGTGCGCGGCGGCGATCATGGCGTTGGTGTTCGCCGGGTTGCCGATGACGAGGACGCGGACGTCGTCGGCGGCGACATCGTTGATGGCGCGGCCCTGCGGGCCGAAGATGGCGCCGTTGCTCGCCAGCAGATCCGACCGTTCCATCCCGGCGCTGCGGGGGCGGGCGCCGACGAGGATCGCGTGATTGGCGCCTTCAAAGGCGACCCGGGGGTCGGCGGTGACTTCGATGCCGGCCACCAGCGGCGACGCGGCGTCCTGGAGTTCCATGGCGACCCCGGCTGCGGCGCGCACCGCCTGCGGGGCCTCCAGCATGCGCAGCCGAACCGGGGTGTGCGGGCCGAAAACCTCGCCGGCCGCAACCCGGAAGAGTAGGGAGTAGCCGATCTGGCCGGCCGCACCGGACAGGGTCAGGGTGGCAGGCTTGGTCAGCGGTGTTGCTTCCATGGCCCCAACTCTGCCAGCCCGGCGGCCTGGCCGCCGACCGCCTCACCGCACCAGCGGTACCGCTCCGGTGACCGATCCCTCGTCCGTCCAGCATGAGATGCCCCGGATATCGGGCATCAGGTCACGGGTGAAGACCGGGTCGCGCCCCTGCGCGCGCTGAGCGCGATAGTTGGCGAGCAGGCGAAACGCCATCGGGGACAGCGCGGCGATGGCGATGAGGTTGATCAGTGCCATCAGCCCCATCACGGTGTCGGCGAAGTTCCAGACGATGTCCGCCGAGGCGACCGAGCCGACGAGCACGGCGACGACGACGAGTGCGCGATAGCCGGTCAACACCTCGCGGCGGCGGGTGATGAACTCGATGTTCGATTCGCCGTAGTAGTAGTTGCCGAGGATCGAGGAGAAGGCGAGCAGGAAGACGACGATGGTCAGCGCGGTATTTGTCCAACTACCGAGGGCGTCGACCAACGCATTCTGCGTCAGGCCGATGCCGCGTTGGGCGCCGGCCAGATCGGGGCTGGAAACGAGGATGATGAACGCGGTGATGGTGCAGATGAGGAAGGTGTCGAAGTAGACGCCCAGCGTCTGGACCAGTCCCTGCTTGACCGGGTGGGTGACCGCCGCGCTGGCTCCCGCGTTGGGCGCCGATCCCAGCCCGGCCTCGTTGGAGAACATTCCGCGCTTGATCCCGGTCAGGACCACGTAGCCCAGCGTCGCCCCCACCACTTCGTTCGGACCCCACGCATTGCCGAAGATCTCACCGAGAACGGCAGGCACTTCGGTGATGTTGACGGCAACCACCGCCAACCCCAGCAGCAGATACCCCAGCGCCATCAGCGGCACGAGGGTCTGGGTGACCGATGCGATGCGCCGCACCCCGCCGAAGACGACGGCGGCGGTCAGAATGCCGACGGCCACGCCGATCGCCCACGGTAGCCACGATGGCCGTTGCCCCACCGTCGTCGACACCGCGGCGGTAATGGTGTTGGCCTGCAGGGAACTGAATGCGAAGGGGAAGCAGACGACGAGGATGACCGCAAAGGCGATACCCATCGGGCGCGCCCGCAACCCGTGCTGCATGTAGTAGGCGGGACCGCCCCGGAACTCGCCGCGGTCCCTAATCTTGAACAACTGCGCCAGCGTCGACTCGATGAAGCTCGATGCACCGCCGACGAACGCCATCACCCACATCCAGAACACGGCCCCGGCACCGCCCACCGCAATGGCGGTCCCGACGCCGGCGATATTGCCGACGCCGACCCGCGATGCCGCCGAGATGGTGAAGGCGCCGAACGCCGACACCGATTGCGGTTCACCATTCTCGTCGACCGGCGTCTTGTCCCGCAGGGTACGAAACATGTCCGGCACCAGGCGCAGCTGGACGACCCCCGACCGGACGGTGAAGTAGACGCCGAGCAGAACGACGATCGGCAGGACCAGCCACGTCCACAACTTGTCGCCGGCGGTGAGCACAAAGCTGTTGACTGAATCCATCGACTCAGTATGTCGGACGGGATACCCGCGCACCGACGAGTCGATACGGTTCGGGGGCGCGAGGTTTGCTACGGTGGTAACCGCCGGTTCGCCGGATAATGCCGATGTAGTTTAGTGGTAGAACATCAGCTTCCCAAGCTGAGAGTGCGGGTTCGATTCCCGTCATCGGCTCCACGATTTCCCAGGTAGCGACCGGCGCTAGCCCCACGGGGGCTGATGGGATGACGCGTTCAATTCGGTTTGAGCCTGGTTGATTTGGTCGTAGGCGTACGTCGCGATGGCGGCGACGCTCATTGCCGCACCTCGCCGCGCTTGCCGTTCGTAGGCCACCTCGCCGAGGACTTCGCGCAGGTGGGAGGTCGCGGTGGTGAACTCGGGATTCGCCGTCTCGGTGAGCGGGCTCACGGCGAAGCCGGCGATGGTGGCCGCCGGTTCATCCCGACCGAGCCGGTCGAAAATGGCGACGAGGACAGTCAGCGGGAAGCGCATCATGCTCGTGTTGCCCGCGTCACGGAAACTCCGGACGGCGAGTGCCACATAGTCGAGCGCGTCCAGCGGGTCGCCGTAATCGGCCTCCAACCGGGCCAGACTGCCCGCGATGCGCGTTTCAGTATTGCGGTTGCCGCTCTGCTGGGCGATTACCAGACCACGGCGCTGCGCGTCCAGGGCCACCGCAGGGTCGGCGTCGCCGAACGCGTAGCCGTAAGCGTAGAGCGCGAACGAGAGCGCAGCAGGGTTGCCGGTGGCCTCAGCAACCTCGATCAGACCGTTCGCGGCGGCCCTCGCCTCCTCTCCGCGGCCCGCGACCGCCAGCGCGATAGTCAGAAATGCCCTGGTGATCCCATGGGTGTCACGGCCGAGTGCGAGCCGGGCGCGACACCAGTCGACCTGCCTTTCGGGCTGGCCGACGTGCAGGTACGCGGCGCCCAGCAGGCCGTCAAGGCCGAATGGCACCTCGTCGCGGCCACTGTCGAACACCAGCCGGCCCGCGTCGCTGTAGCCGACAGCTGCCTCGATCCGGCCGGGCCACCAGCACGAGGACGCCATCGAATACAGGAATGCCAGTCTCGGATGAGCGGCGGCGCGGGCGGGCTCGAGCAACTCCTCGGCCCACAGGGTCGGCTCGTAATTGTGCATCCAGAAGCCGAGCCATGCCGTCCACGTCGCGATGGTGCCGGCGACGTCGAGGTCCCGTTGATCTGCGGCCCACCGGAATGCGGCGCGCAAGTTGGACAGTTCGACCGTGAGCCAGTCATATGCCTCGCGCTGGCGCGGGCCATCCCACCGGGAAATGATTCCGGCCTCGCGTTCGGCGTAGTACCGCGCATGGGCACCCCGAACCTCGGCGGATGAACCGCCGGCCACGAGTTGTTCCTCGGCGAACTGACGAATCGTCTCCAGCGCCGAAAAGCGGGTTTGGGCAGCGGACCGGTCCGCGACGAGAAGCGACTTGCGGACCAGGGCATCGAGCACCTCGAGGACGGCGTACTCGTCGAGATCATCGGACCCGGCCACCGCGCACGCGCTGTCGAGGTCGAATCCGCCCGCGAAGACCGCACAGCGTTGCAGCATTGACTGTTCGGTGCCGGAAAGAAGATCGTAGGACCACGAGACGGCGTGGCGCAGTGTGTGATGGCGCTCCAGTGCGCGCCGCGTACCGACCAGCAGCCGGAATCGCTGATCGAGGCGATCGCGCACCTCGCCCGGCGTCATCGATCCCATCCGGGAGGCGGCCAGCTCGATGGCCAACGGGATCCCGTCGAGCCGAGTGCAGATCTCCACCACCGGGCCCGCCACCTCGGCCTGGTCAACCGAGAATTCCGGCGATACCGCTTGCGCTCGTTCGACGAACAGGGTCACCGCCGTCGAGTTGATTCCAGCGCCCACGTCAAGTGTCGGCACCGGCCACACGTGTTCGTCTGCGACGGCCAGGGCCTCGCGGCTGGTGGCCAACACCCGCACGGTCGCCGAGCGGGCGAGAATCACCTCGATCAGGTCGGCCGCGGCGTCGAGCACATGCTCGCAGTTGTCGATCACCAATAGGCGTACCCGGCCGTCTAGCGCGCCGGCCACGGACTCGCTCACCGACGTGTCCGCTTGTCGGGTGACGCCCAGCACGGTCGCGACCGCGTCGGGCAGGGCCGCCGGGTCACTGATCGCCGCCAGCTCGAACACCCAGATGCCGTCCGGGAACTCGTCCTCGAGCTGCGCCGCCACCGCCAGCGCGAGACGGGTCTTGCCCACCCCGCCGACACCGGTGAGCGTCACCAGCCGATGGGCCCTGACCGCCGCTTGGATCTCCGCCAGGTCGGACTCGCGCCCGATCAATCCGGCCACGGCCGCCCGCAGGTTGCCCGCGCTCGGTTTCAGGGCCCGCAGGCCGGGAAACTCCTCCCGCAGGCCGGCGGCCCGCACCTGAAACACCCCCACCGGCACCGGTACGCCCCGCAAGCGCCGCAGACCCAAATCGAGAAGGTCTACTCCGCCAATCAGGCCCGCAGTTGAGTCGGCCAACAGGATCTGGCCGCCATGACCGGCGGCCATCACCCGTGCGGTCCGGTTGAGGACCGGCCCGAAATAGTCGCCGTCGCGCAGTTCGGCTTCGCCGGTCGCCATCCCCATCCGCACCGGCAACCCCAGCTCCCGCTGCGCGGCCACGGCGGCATCCACCGCCGGACGCGGCGCGAAGAATGCCGCACAGACGCCGTCGCCGGTGTGCTTGAACAGGATCCCCCCGTGTGCGGCAATCACCGAACGCAACACTTCGTCGTGCGCGGCCAGTGCCGCCCGCATCCCCTCGGCGTCAGCCTCCCACCGACGAGTCGAGCCCTCGACATCGGTGAACAGAAAGGTAACGACACCCGAAGGCGGTCCCGCCACGGCCACCCGCCCAGGATGTCACAAAAAGACCCAGGTAGATCGGCCAATCGCAACGGTGCCGAGCAACGTGGGTAGTGTCGAAGCCGTGTCGCCCCCTCCTTCGCGACGCACCAAGGGCGCTGTCCTCGCTGCGTTGTCCCTCGCCACGCCGCTGGCGCTGGTGCTCGGCACGGCCCCGGCCCGGGCCGCGCCGCCAACCGTCACCATCACCGTCGACGCCGCTCATCCCGGCCGAGTCATTCCACGCGACTTCGTCGGGCTGTCCTTCGAGGCGGACCAACTGCACCGCACCTGGACCGACCCCGATCGCGGCAACGTCGCCGCCCTGCTCGGCAACCTCGGCACCGGCAACCTCCGGTTCAGCGCCAACCAGGTCGACAACACCGCCTGGATGCCCGACCCCGGTGCGCCGACTCCGGCCTGGGCCACCGACGGCCAGCGCATCGTGCCCGACGACCTGTCTCGCGTCGGACGCCTCGCCGCCCGCACCGGCTGGAGCGTCGACCTGGGGGGGAACCTGTCTCTTATACACATCTCCGCGCCCACCAGACTAAGCGTAATT
>NZ_DIAX01000085.1:0-1220 GCF_002414845.1 Gordonia sp. UBA5067
CCGCCGAGTGGGCACCCCACCTCCGCCGAGTGGGCACCCCACCTCCGCCGAGTGGGCCCTGCTCACCGTCGCGCGTATCCTGAACCCCATGTCTGATCGCGCGTTGACCCGTGGACTGACGTCCCTGCTCTCCACTCCCGCAGGACGGGCCGTCGCGGCGACGGCGGGCACGGGCGCGGCTGGGTTGTTCTACGCGACGGTGATCGAACGTAACGCCTTTGCACTGCGCCATGTCACGATGCCGGTGCTCGAGCCTGGTTCGACGCCGCTTCGCGTCCTGCACATCAGCGACTTGCACATGATGCCCAACCAATACCTGAAACAGGCCTGGGTGTCCGAACTCGCCGCGCTCGAGCCAGACCTGGTCGTCAACACCGGCGACAATCTCGCCCACCCGAGCTCGGTGCCCGCGGTCATCCAGGCTCTCGACGGCTTGCTGACCCACCCAGGGCTGTTCGTCTTCGGCTCGAATGACTATTTCGGGCCGACACCGAAGAACCCCTTCACATACTTCAACTCCGACCACGAGCGCCAACACGGCGAACCGCTACCGTGGCGCGACCTGCGGGCCGCCTTCATCGAGCGCGGGTGGCTCGACGCGACCCATCGGACCCACGAGATCGAGATCGGCGGCACTCGCATCGTGGCCGCCGGTGTCGACGACCCGCATCTCGACCGCGATCGCTACGACACGATCGCCGGCCGACCCAACCCGCTCGCACAACTACGGTTGGGACTCACCCATTCACCCGAGCCCCGGGTGCTCGATCACTTCGCCGACGACGGGTACGACCTCGTAATGGCCGGCCACACCCACGGCGGGCAGCTCTGCCTGCCCTTCATCGGTGCCCTCGTCACCAACTGCGAACTTGACCGGTCGCGGGTGAAAGGACCGTCACGCTGGGGCAATCACCTGCGCTTACACGTCAGCGCCGGGCTGGGTACCTCGCCCTATGCGCCGGCACGGTTCATGTGCCGGCCCGAGGCCACCCTGCTGACCCTGACGCCGGTGTCGCACGGCGATGCCGCTGCCACCACCGTCGAGTCTCTTCCCCAAATGGCCGAGGACCGCGTGTAGCGCGTACCAACAAACGAGGAGGCCCTGACCAGCATTCCTGCCGGTCAGGGCCTCTTCTGCAATCTCAACCTTGCGTCGGGGTAGCGGGATTCGAACCCACGACCTCTTCGTCCCGAACGAAGCGCGCTACCAAGCTGCGCCA
>NZ_DIAX01000085.1:1349-97797 GCF_002414845.1 Gordonia sp. UBA5067
CGCGCTACCAAGCTGCGCCATACCCCGTGTCAAACCTGGATCAGCTTACCGCGTCGGATCGCCCGGGTGAAATCGGGTTCTCACCGGCGATCACTGATAGGACACGAACCACGGCGCCGGGCGCACCGCCATAGTCTGCTGCGGCGAGAACGTCGGCTGGTCTTCGGTGTAGAAGTTCTTCCAACCCATGTGAATGCCGGGCTGCAAGCCGGTGGTAAGCCGATTCCACGTCGACATCTTGACCGGTGGCGTGCCATGCCCGTCGGCGTGGATCATCACCGCCAATTCCGGATTGCTCGTGTTGATCTGGTCGCGATTGGCCAGCATGTCCGAGTCAAACTGGTGCAGCACAAACAGCTTCTGCGGCAGGTGGTTGTCGCGGACGAGCGCGGCCAGCCAATCCGAGACTTGGTTGACCTCCGCCGCCGCCACGGAGCCGATCTGCGTCAGATGCACTTGATTGGGCTTGAGCCGCCACTCTGAATCGAGGGCGAGCCCGACATGCGGGTACTTGAGCAGTTCGGTGTAGATCTTGGCCTGACTGAGGAAGTCCGAGCGACCCGGCTGCAGGTCCAGTGTGACGTAGACGCCAGCCTTCCCCGCCTCGATCACCCACGGCAGGATCGCGCTGGGATCGATCACGTTGGTGTACTTGTTCCCGATGCCCGGCGACGCCGACGCCACCGTCACGATAATCTCGAACGCTCCGATCACCTTCTCCTTGCTGAACGGCTGATAGCTCGCCGCCAGTCGTTGAGCGCGGGCGATCGACTGCGAAAGGTTTTGCCGGCCCAATGGGCCCAGCGCCGGCGAACCCGGCGATCCGTACAGCGCGACCATCCGCCGACCGGGGAACACCGTGTAGCCCCCACCGGGCAGCTCCGGTAGCGTGCGCGCCGCATCGATGCGAGAGGTGAGCAGTTTCGGCGTACCGAACTGCCCGCCGATGCCGATCACCCGGGCACCCGGGTGTCGCTTGACGAAATCGATGGCGTCGCCGCTGGCCCGCAGATCATTGCTGCTGACGACGATTCCGGTCGCACCGGCAGCGGACGCGGTCGCTACGGCGGCGGCGCTTCCCGGGCCCCCGGAGATCAGGACGAGCGTTGGTTCGGCGATGGCGGCCGACGCCGGGCCGGCGCGCCCCGCTAGGCCTGCGACCGCGATGCCGACGTCGGGGATCGTGGCCGGGTCGACCGCTTCGGCGGTGCCCGCACCGAGGCGGGCCAGTTCGCGTTTAACCGGGTCGATCGATGTCGGGCCCACGTCCAAGAGTGGGACACGGCGCTTCACCGCTGCTTCCGCACTGCGCGCGACCACCTCGGGCGGCGCATCGTCGCGAATCAGGACCACCGACCGCGACGTCGGGAACATCGCGCGACTCGTGATGATCGCGTCCGGTTCGTTCGGATTGCCCAACACGCTCGAGTGCTGCTGCACGTCCCCCAGATCCGTCCCTCGCGCCGGCGAATCGCCAACCAGCACCCACGCTGCGACGAGCATCGCGACGACACCCGACACACCGCCCGCAAGCAGCAGGTGTCGTCGATCAGTCAACGTTGGCCACACAGCGCGATCAGACTCCCGGGGTGTCAGTCGTCGCCGTCGGCGTCTGCGTACGACTCGTCGAACGAAACACGGGGGGTGCTGACCGCGTGGTAGACCGCCCAGGCCGCATACCCGAGCGCAGCGATGCCAAATCCCGCGGCGAGGACGGCGGCGATAACCTTCGCCGTGGTCGCGGTGAAGCCGTCCAGCGGTGCGAGTGTCACCGCCAGCCCCAAGGACAGGGCGAGGCCGAGCAGTGAGAATGCTGCGGCCCGAACCTTTGGACCCACCACCGACACATAGAACAACCGGCGATAGATCGCGGTTTCAAACTCTTCAACGGCCGCCAGTCGAACGGCGTCGTCGCCCGCGGCGTCGCGCAGGTCGCGCGATAGCGACGCATCGCGGGCCAATGCGGTGGACTCACGCCGTCGGTACGCGACGAAGGCCACGAGGGCGAGCGTCACCGCCACCAGCAGCACCGGCAATCCACCCGAGAAAAGATTTGCTTCCTTCACGAGTGATCACGGTACCGCAGGCGGGTTCACCCGCCCGCGGCCGATCGAGATGCGGCTCACACCGTGGCGGTCACGGTATGCGCGATGTTGCCTTTCGTCGCCTTCGAATACGGGCAGAAGCCGTGTGCGGCCTGGGCGATTTCATCAGCCTTCGCCTGGTTCATTCCCGGTAGCGAAACGGCGATGTCGGCGACCAGCCCGAATCCGTTGTCCACGAGATCTTTACCGATCCCGGCGGTCACCGTGACCGTCGCGTCGTCAGGAATGGCGACGCCTGCATTCTTGGCGACCAGGCGCAGCGCGCCCAGAAAACAGGCCGCATATCCGGCCGAGAACAGCTCTTCGGGGTTCGCGCCCCTTCCGCTTCCGCCGAGCTCGACTGGCGGCTGCAGATCCAGCTTGACCCGCCCGGGCCCGGACTCAACGTGGCCGTCCCGGCCACCGCCGGTGGCGGTCGACGATACGCGGTAAGCAACCTCAACACTCATTCTTCATTCCTCCATTTTTTAGTGGGCCCATCTGCCGCGAACCGGCGTGTCGATCACGCTCTGCCACCGTCGGATCGCAGCAATTTGCCGGCGCGCAGCGCGCGCGGCGCCGGCAGCCACCTGCCGACTGCGGGTCGCAGCGTGCACAGGGCCGCCAGCATCAGCGCACCGAACTGGATCCAGCCCACGATCACCATCGACGGTGCGTTGTCGGCGAACCGCAGTAGGTCCATTCCAGTGGGGATGCAGACCAGATTGATCAGCACCGCCGCCAGAAAGATGCTTCGGCTGTTGCGACTGTGGTGGACCGACACCCCCCGCAGCAGTAGGAACTGCACGACGAGGAGCGCGACGATCGCCATCAGCATGACCGGCGGAAGCAGGTGTGCGAGTCCGTGGAATCCGTCGGCCGGCATCGATGGGGGATTTGCCGCCTTGGTCGCCTTGGCTGCGGCTTCGGCGATGGCCCGTTCCATGTCGGTGCGGAGGCGCTCCTGCAGCGAACCAGAGATCGACCCCAGGTTGATCAGTAGAAACACCGCCGAGGCAAGGCCTGCAGCGGCCGCAATCCACCAGCACACCCACGCGTCGCGAACGAGGGCCGCCGGCGGCGGCCCGGCCGGCTCGTCACGGGTCGGGTACGCGACATGGGACTCGGCCGAGGTGCGGGTCAGTTCCGCCATATCCATCTCGTCCAGCTCAGCTTGGCTGGGGATCGGATCGCGATCATCGTCGTGGGGAACTGTCATGCCTTCGATACTGCCACCGACCGCGTCCATAGGGATGACGACGGACTATCCTTAGCCACATGGACGCCTCCATCCCGATTGTCGGCCGTGTACGCGGCGCGGCGGCGGGAACACTGTGCGCTGGGGCCGCTCTGCCCGCCCACAGCCTCGGCGGCGGCGAACTGCCCTCGTCGGGGACCCTGATCGTGCTGGCCGCATTCGGCGCGACCATCGGGGCAGTCGTCGCCCGATCATCGGGGCGACTTCCCGGGCTCATCGCTGCGTTGTGGGTCGGCCAGCTCGTCGGACACCTCCTCCTCGGTGCGATGGCGGGCCACGGCACCCCTTGGTCGACCGCCATGCTGGCCAGCCATACCGTCGCCGCCGTCGTCGTCGGTGTGTGTCTGTGGTTCGGCGAGCACCTCGTCGCGCTGCTCGCCTCCTCGGTCCGGCGATGGCTGGTCCGCACGTCGCCGCACGCTCCTGCCGAACAGCGAATCACACCACGGATCTGGTCCGACAGTGCCGACCATCCCCAGTTCCTCATCGGATCGCGTGCGCCCACCCGGGGTCCCCCGGTCGCTCTCGCCCGCTAGTCCAAATCCGTAGACTCCCTAGTCGGCCGCTCCTGTATGGGAGCGGCTCGCTGCCACACCCTTCACCCCACTGAAAGCGAGTTCGTCATGTCGATCACCACCACCCGCCCGAGCCGTCGACGTCGCGTCGCCACCGCATTGTTCGCCGCCGTCGCCACCGCGGGCCTCCTCGCCGGCTGCGGCGACAAGGCCTCGGAGTCCGCCCCGCTGACCGTCACCGACCAGTGGGTCAAGGCCGCACCCTCGGGGATGACCGCGGCGTTCGGGACACTGACCAATAAGGGCTCCGCCCCCGTGCACATCGTGTCGGCCTCGTCGCCGGCGGCCGGGCGCACCGAGATCCATGAGGTTGTGCCGGTCAACGGTGCGATGCAGATGCGACAGAAGCCGGGCGGGCTGGTCATTCCGGCGGGCGGTTCGCTGACCCTCAAGCCCGGCGGCGACCACATCATGCTGTTCGACCTCCCGGCCGCGATCACCGCGGGCCAAGAAGTGAAGGTCACGCTGGTGCTGGCTGACAAGTCCACCGTCGAGTTCACCGCGCAGGCCCGCGACTTCCCCGGGGCGAATGAAAAATACGGCCACTGACGTGCCCGATTCACCCTCTGCTCGACTGTCGCTGAGCCGGCGGCGTCTCCTCACCGGGAGCGCCGCCGTGCTCGGCGCGGCCGGTATCGGTGCCGCCGCGGCGACCGCGGCAACCCGGTCGGAGGCAACGGCACCGACGGTCCCCTTCTTCGGCCCACACCAGGCCGGGATCACCACGCCGCCGCAAGCCCACGCCCACTACATCGCCCTGGACCTTCGGCCCGGCGCCGGGGCCGATGAGGCGGTCGCACTGCTCAAACTATGGACCACCGACGGTGCGCGCCTGACCGCCGGTACGTCCGCACTGGCCGATACCGAACCCGAACTGGCCCAGGCCCCGGCGCGATTGACGATGACGGTCGGATTCGGCCCCACCTTCTTCGACCGGGTCGGACAGTCCGGGCGGCGCCCGCCATCGGTGAGGCAACTGCCGCACTTCCAGATCGACCGCCTCGAGGAGCGCTGGACCGGCGGTGACCTGCTACTCCGCGTCGCCAGTGATGATCCGGTGACGGCCGCGCACGCGGTGCGCGTCCTGCTCAAGAATGTCCGCACACTCGCCACCATTCGCTGGACCCAGCGCGGATTCCGGAATGCGGTCGGCACGCACGCGCCGGGCCAGACGATGAGGAATCTGATGGGCAACCTCGACGGCACCGTTAACCCCACCCCGGGGGCCGACGTCGACGGTGTCGTGTGGGCCGACGGCAGCGGCCAGCAGTGGTTCGCCGGTGGCACGACCATGGTGGTGCGCCGGATCGCGATGCTGCTCGACACCTGGGACGAGCTCGACCCGGATGCGCGGGACTTGACGATGGGCCGCCGTCAGGACAGTGGCGCCCCGCTGACCGGGACGCTCGAGCACGACGTGCCGGACTTCACGCGCACACGCGACGGCATCCCGATCATCCCGGCCAATTCGCACATAGCGCGCGCCCACGCCCGCACGCCGGCCGAACGATTTCTGCGGCAGGCCTACAACTACGACGACCCACCACCAGCGGGTACGACGACGAACGCCGGCCTGATCTTCGTGACCTACCAGCGCGACATCGATACCCAGTTCCTCCCGGTGCAGCGCCGCCTGGCGCAGGCCGATGCGCTCAACACGTGGACGAGGCCGATCGGCTCGGCGGTCTTCGCGATCCCGCCGGGGGTACACGACGGCCAGTTCCTCGGCCAGGGGCTATTCGAGTAGCAGGAGCCCGGTCAGCCGCGAGTGATGCGGAGTATCCGTCCGGCGGTCGCCTGCCACATCGTCCCATCCGGCCCGATGGTGCCGGTCAGCTCCAACGGCTCGTCAAGCGGGGCCACTCCCACCGGAACCGTCACCGCCCGGCGGCCGGTGCGGAAGTCCGAGCCGATGAGGTATACCGGACCGAGCTGTTGCGGCCCCGGCCCCAGCGGTCCATATCCAAGCGCATAGACCAGGCCGTCGCCACGCGCCAGCCGGGGCAGCGTCGCGATTCGATCGTTGTTCTCCCATACCCGACGACATCCCGCAGCAGTGACGTCGACCCGCGTCGAGCCGCCGGAGAACACCGCCGACGGCGGCCGGGCCGGGCCGGTTTGTGCCTGTGGCGGGTATTGGTAGCCATAGGTGCTCGGGATGACGAGGGCATTGCCAAGGGCAAGGATCGAGTTCTCTGTGCCCGGGCCGCTGCGTCCGAAGGCAGGCATCCGGCAGATCAAGCCGCCGTCGTCGCTGCGGTAGACCAGCAGGTGCGGGACCCGGTCGGCGTTGTCAACGATGGCCACCCATCGGTCTCCGTCCGGCCCGAAGTAGGTCGGCGTGGTGCCCGATCCCCAGGTCAGCTGCCCCGGTTTGCGGGCCGACCCACGATCGTAGGCCCGACGCCAACGCGGGTACGGCCGACCATCGGGCCCGGCGACCATTTCGTACAGCGCATGGGTGGTCAATACTGATACCCCCGTGGGCCGCACCGACAACCCGTTGCCGAGTTGCTCGCCGCGCGGCAGTCGCATCGACGCGATGCGGGGCTTCCCCTGCACCGTCGACACTGTGCCGACGACCCCGTTGGTGCTGACGAACCAGATACGGCCTGCAAAGTCTGGGGCGAGCCCGGTGATGGCGTCGCCGGCTGCCAGGTGGCCCGCGAGCGAGATCCGCTGGTCGACGAAGAGTCGCGGCGCCCGAATCCCGCCACGGTGGCCCACGCGCACGATGGCTCCCGAACCGTCGGCAACGACGACTCGACCCGCCGCGTCGAGGTATCCGTAGACACCGCCGAGTACCCCGCCCTTGCTCAGCGGCAGTCGGGCCAGCACCGCCGCGGTGCGCGGGTGGAGCAGTGTCACCGTCGGGACCGCGACACCGCCAGGGCCGACGAACTGGGTGCACAGTGACAGTGGGATGCCGTCCCAGCCGAGGAAGGTCGTCGCACACGCCCCACCCGGCACCGTCGATGCGGCCAGTCGTGCCCGGCGACCGGGGCCCCGATACGGCGTCGAGTCGGTCGACGCCAAGTCGCCGTGCATCAGTGAGGTACCGGCCGGCCCGACATCAACTCCGATCGCCGCCGGGGAATTCGGCTGGGGCGCGGCAGCGGCGTCGGTGCTCGGTGCTAGCAGACCGCTCGCACCGAGAAGTGCGACCGCACCGGCCGCCAATAAGATCCGCATGGTGCCAGTTGTTCGATCAGTCTGCGAACGCCGACATCAGATAGCTCGTCGCCGGGATCAGGTTGGGCACCTTGGCCACCGCATGGGTGATTCCGGTACCGGGCAGCAGGGGCGGCGTGCCGTCGTTCAGCAGCGACACCGCCACCCCCTTTCCGCGCCACTCGTCGTAGAGGCGTCGGGCGGCACTGTAGGGCACGAGGTCGTCGGCGGGTGCCGCTTCGATGAGGACCGGCGCCTTGGGTCGGCCGTTGCCGACTCGCTGGGCCGCAAGGGTCTTCTGCAATTCGGGGGTGCGCGCGATGAGCTGGCCCAGCGATTCGCCGCTCTGCGTCCACAGGTTGCTCCGCCGTGCGCCGTAGGCGAAGCCGGTGTCGGTGATGCACTGGTTGGCCACGGCGGCCAGCATAGTCGTGCCGGCCGCGTTCAGGTCGCGGTGGAAGGCTGCGCGCGCGTTGGGGTAGCGCACATTCAGACCGTTGATCAGGTAGCCGATCGTGCCCGCGTCGTGCGTCCCGTCGACCTGGTTGATCGCGGCGATGACATCGACGAGCGGAGCGCCCGCGTGCACCGCCCGGACGTCGAGTTCGGGTGCGTAGTCAGGTGCGATCTCTGCGGCTGCGGCGGCCGCGCCCCCACCCTGCCCGTACCCGGAGAACCCGACCGGCGCAGTGCCGGGCGCATCGGCGAGTTTGAGGGCCGCCCGCGCCGCGTCGATCATCGCGTACCCCTGCTCCGCACGGTTGAGGTAGGTGGCGACGCCGGGGGTACCCATGCCGACGTAGTCGGGCACCGCCACGCGCACGCCGTTGTTGAGCAGAAGAAGCATTTCGGGGATGACGAAGTTCAATGCCAGGCTACCCTTGCTCGGATCGAAAGCGGCGGGCGTACCCATCAGCTTCGATGGCGCGCACTGGTCGCCCTGACCGACGGTGCCCGGCCCGATGACCACGGTGGGACGCGGCCCGCCCCTGGTCCACGCGCCCAGCGGTTCGACGACGGTTCCGGTCGCGGCCACCGGATCCTTATCGGTGTAGCTCGTCATGTACATGATGCGCGTCGCCCGCCCGGGCAGCATCAGGGGCATCGATTGCGTGCGGACGAGGACGCCCGGCTGCGCCGCGGCCGGCCCCACCTTGTCCGGCGGCGTGTAGAAGTCCGCCGCGTCAGCGCGCGGCGCACCGCCGATCACTCCACCGACGGCGACCAGCGCAGCGATGATCGGCACCGCCATACGGAAAGGGCGACGCCGAAACCCGACACAACAGTGACGCATGAGGCCAAAGTAAACTGTGGTGCGCGGCGGCTTCCAGTGTCGTAGCGCTTTCGCAACCCGCTGTTGCCAGACTGCAACGATGCGCGGGGTCCGCGCGTTATCAGCGCGGGATCACCCGTCGCCGGACTTACTCTTTCCCGAATTGCCGCAGCTCAATCCTCATCGGCCGTATCCGCCGCGTCGTTACGCTCCCGGGCGATCTCCAAGGCGCGCTGCGCTGTCGCCTCGTCGGGATAAGGCCCCATCCGGTCCATGACACTGCCGTGCTTGCCCCGGGTCACGGTGCCGGTCGAGATCTCGTAGTACCACTGCTCGTCGTCGCTCATGGTTGTGAGCCTAATGGCCCAGCGCCTGAGAAGCCCGTGAACCCACACCGTTTCGGCAACGCGACACCAATCGGCGCGGCACTGCCGAAACCGCGACGCAGATGGGCCGCTAGACCAGGAGTTCGGCGATCTGAATGGTGTTGAGCGCCGCGCCCTTGCGCAGATTGTCGCCGGAGACGAACAAGGCCAGACCTTTGCCGCCGGGGACTCCCGGGTCAGTCCGGATCCGGCCCACCAGCGAGACGTCCTTGCCGGCCGCAGCGAGCGGCGTCGGCACGTCAACCAGTTCAACGCCGGCAGCGGCGCCGAGGATCGCGCGGGCCTGCACGGGGCTCAGCGGCCGGTCGAATTCGGCATTGATCGACAGCGAGTGCCCGGTGAAGACCGGCACGCGCACGCAGGTACCACTGACCAAGAGGTCGGGCAGGCCCAAGATCTTGCGCGACTCGTTACGCAGCTTCTGATCCTCGTCGGTCTCCTCAGACCCGTCGTCGACGATCGACCCGGCCAGCGGGATGACGTTGAACGCAATCGGCGCGACATACTTCACCGGCGCCGGGAACAGCAACGCTGAACCGTCATGCACGAGTTGCTCCGCATCCCCCGCGGTCGCGCGAATCTGCGACGCCAGTTCGTCGACGCCGGCCAGCCCGCTGCCGGATACCGCCTGGTAGGACGAAATGATCAACCGGCGCAGCCCCGCCGCCTCGTGCAACGGCTTGAGCACCGGCATTGCGGCCATCGTCGTGCAGTTCGGGTTCGCGATGATGCCCTTGGGCGGATTCTTCGCGAGCTCCCCGTTGACCTCGGCGACCACCAGCGGGACGTCGGGATCCTTGCGCCACGCCGACGAGTTGTCGATGACGGTGACACCGGCCGCGGCGAACCGCGGCGCCTGCTCGCGCGACATCGTCGCGCCCGCGGAGAACAGTGCGATATCCAACCCGCTCGGGTCGGCGGTGGCCGAATCC
This sequence comes from Gordonia sp. UBA5067, assembly GCF_002414845.1. Taxonomy (GTDB): domain Bacteria; phylum Actinomycetota; class Actinomycetes; order Mycobacteriales; family Mycobacteriaceae; genus Gordonia; species Gordonia defluvii. The sequence continues at coordinate 11,029 of NZ_DIAX01000085.1, forward strand.
TCGATGACTATCTCGCCGCCGGCCCACGGCAGCTTCTTGCCCGCCGAGCGCGGCGACGCGAAGAAGCGCACCTCGTCGGCCGGAAACCCGCGCTGCGCGAGGAGTGTCCGCATGACAGCGCCGACCTGCCCGGTCGCGCCGACCACACCGATCCTGGCACCCATCGCTACCGCCCTGTTCCCGCGTAGACGACGGCTTCCTCGTCGGTGCCGAGGTCGAATGCATCGTGCAGGACGCGCACCGCCTCGTCAAGATCGGTATCACGGCACAGCACCGAGATCCGGATCTCCGACGTGGAGATCAGCTCGATGTTGATCCCCGCCGTCGCCAGGGCCTCGCAGAACGTGGCCGTGACACCGGGATGCGACCGCATACCGGCACCGACGAGCGACACCTTGCCGATGTGGTCGTCGTAGAGCACCTCGGAAAACCCGATCTCCTCGCGCAGCCCGTTCAGCTTCTCCACGGCTACCGGGCCCAGCTCGCGCGGCAAAGTGAAGGTGATGTCGGTCTTCCCGGTCTCCACCTTGGAAATGTTTTGCAGCACCATGTCGATATCGATCTCGGCGTCGGCGACCGCGCGGAACACCATTCCGGCCGACCCGGGCGTGTCGTCAAGGCCCACGACGGTGACCTTGGCCTCGCTGCGGTCGTGCGCAACGCCGGTGAGAATCGCTTCTTCCACGGGAATGTCCTCCATCGATCCGGTCACCATTGTGCCGGGCTTGTTCGAGTACGACGAGCGCACATGAACGGGAACGTTGTAGCGCCGCGCGTATTCCACACAGCGCAGCATGAGCACCTTCGCCCCGGTGGCCGCCAACTCGAGCATCTCCTCGAAGGAAACGGTGTCGAGGCGGCGGGCGTTGGGCACGATGCGCGGGTCTGCGGTGTAAACGCCGTCGACGTCGGTGTAGATCTCGCAGACATCGGCGCCCAGCGCCGCAGCGAGTGCGACGGCTGTCGTGTCCGAACCGCCGCGGCCAAGGGTGGTGACGTCCTTGGTGTCCTGGGCGACGCCTTGGAAGCCCGCGACAAGGACAACCTTTCCCTCATCGAGCGCAGCACGCACGCGACCCGGGGTCACGTCGATGATCTTCGCCTTGCCGTGGCTGCTCGTCGTGATCACGCCCGCCTGCGACCCGGTGAACGACTGTGCCCGGGCGCCCAGCGAAGCAATCGCCATGGCGACCAGCGCATTGGAGATTCGCTCGCCCGAGGTGAGCAACATGTCCATCTCGCGCGGCGGGGGTGCCGGGTTGACCTGCTGGGCCAGATCCAGCAGCTCGTCGGTGGTGTCGCCCATCGCCGACACGACCACGACGACGTCGTCGCCGCGCTTTCGCGTCTCCACGATGCGCTCGGCGACCCGGCGGATGCGCTCGGCCGTTGCGACCGACGATCCACCATACTTTTGCACTACGAGCGCCACCGGAAGTTGCCTCTCTTCACCTGGGATGTTGCCGACGGCCAAGTCTACCGGGGCGATGGTGGACGCCCCGCACACCCACCTTGCCGATACGATCGCCGACGTGCCCACCTCTGCACCCGACGACGCCCTAGACCTCGACGAGGACGAGGACGAGCGGCGCGCGCGGCGGCGCCCCGCACCGCGCGACCTCGTCGATGATTGGGCCGTGCCGATCCTGGCTTTTTGGGCGGTCCGCCTCGTCGGTGTCGCGGTGCTGGCCCGATTCGCAGATCTACGGGGCACGTCACTACCGGCCGCGCTGCAGCTGTGGGACGGAAAATGGATGTTGGCGATCGCGCAATACGGGTACGGCGCGGTCCCGGCGACGCACACCGATGCGTATGGCGTCCACACCCCCGACACCGCATTGGCATTCTTTCCCGGTTACCCCTATCTGGTTGCGGCGATCGCCAAGCTACCCGGCCTCAACACCTATGGGGCCGCGATCCTCGTCACCGTCGCGACCGGCGCCCTGGCGGCGGTCGCGACGGCACGGATCGGGCGTTGGTGCGCACGCGCGATGATGGGGTGTGACGTCGACGATGCGCGGGCGCGGACTGCGGGACTGGTGCTGCTGGTGCTGTTTGCGGCCGCACCGATGGGAGTCGTGCTATCGATGGCCTATACCGAAGCCCTGTTCTGCGCGACAGTCGCCTGGTCGCTGGTAGGAGTCCTGGAGAAGCGCTGGCTGCTTGCGGGGCTCGCCGCAATGGCTGCGGGGCTGATCCGGCCCACCGGTGTCGTGCTCATCGCCGTGGTCGTGGTGGCCGCATTCGTCGCCGCCGCCGGCATACTCCACCGCAAGCCCGAAGGCCGGCGCCCGGAACGGGGCACCTGGCGTGCGTGGGCCGCGATTCTCATCGCCCCGCTCGGGTACCTCGGCTATCTGGGTTTCGTCTGGCGACGCACCGGCTCGCCACTGGGCTGGTTCGACATCCAGACCGCAGGGTGGGGCACCGAATTCGATTGGGGCAGAGAAACTTTTCGGTTCGTAAACCAAACCCTCACCAGTTCCGCCGAGGTCGCGCCGGTCGCCACCGCACTGGTCATTCTCGCAACCCTCGCGCTGATCGGCATCAACATCGTTGCCCGCACACCGTGGCCGATCGTCGCGTACGGCACCCTCGTCACGGTGACGATCTTGGCATCGAGCGGGCTGATGATGAGCCGGGCCCGCCTCCTCCTTCCCGCCTTCGTGCTGCTCGTCCCGATCGCGAACCTGCTCGCCCGCCAGCGCCCGGCGGTGCGCAACGCCGTGCTCGCCGGCGTGGTGGCCGTCAGTTCGTGGTTCGGCGCCCACATGCTGACCGTCTATCCGCACGCGATGTAGCCGCGGTGGGCACAGTCGGCGGTCCGGCGACGACCGTCTACAGTCACGCGATGTGAGCACCAACCGACGATGGTGGGGACTGGGCGTACTTCTGCTACCCGTCCTCCTGGTCTCCATGGACGTGTCCGTGCTGTTCCTGGCGATGCCGCAGTTGTCCCGGCATCTTGATCCCTCGCCCACCGCCGCCCTATGGATTCTCGACTCCTACAGCTTCGTGATCGCAGGACTGCTGATCACCATGGGCAGCCTCGGTGACCGCATCGGCCGCCGGCGACTCTTGTTGATCGGTGCGACGATCTTTGGCGCCGGATCACTCCTGGCCGCGTTTGCCGGGTCTCCGGGGATGCTGATCGCCGCACGGGCACTGATGGGCTTCGGTGGGGCAACGCTGCTGCCGTCGAGCCTGGCGATCATCTCGACGATGTTCCCCGACAGCCGGGAGCGCTCCCGGGCGATCGGGGTGTGGACGGCCGCGTTCGCCGGCGGTGCGGCAGTCGGCCCGATCGTGGGCGGCCTGCTCCTGCACCACTATTGGTGGGGCTCGGTGTTCCTGATCAATGCGCCGGTGGTGCTAGCCCTGTGGTTCGCCGCCTCCTTGCTGCCCGCCGACTCGCGCGACATCGATTCCGCCCCTTTCGACCTGTTGGGCGTGTTGCTGTCGGTGGCCGGCATTCTTGGCGTGGTTTACACGATCAAGCACGTAGCGCTGGCCGGGATCGATGCGACGACGATCGTCATCGGGGTCGCGGGCGTCGCGCTACTCGCCTGGTTCATCGCGCACTGCTCGCGCGCCGAGCATCCACTGGTCGACCTGCACCTGCTGCGCAACCCGCGCTTCGCCGTGGCGATCTGCACCACGCTGGCGGCGATGATGTCGCTGGCCGCGACAACCTATCTGGTCAATGAATACCTGCAGTCGGTCACCGATCGGGATCCGCTGGGTGCCGCGGTCCTGGGGATTCCCATGGCGGCCACGGTCTGCGTGTTCTCGCTCGGGTCGGCAACGATCGTCGCGCGAGTCGGCCTCCGTCGCGCGTTCATCGCCGCACTGCTGGTGTGTGCGGCCGGAATGCTCACACTGCAAGGAACCGGCGTGCACGACGGTCTGTGGGCCTTCCTCGTCGGGTCCGCGATCGCTGGTGTCGGTTACGGCACCGCATTCAGCCTCGTATCCGACGTGGCCGTCAGTTCGGTTCCGCCCGAGCGCGCCGGCGAGGCGACGGGCATCTCCGAGACCAGCTTCGAACTGGGCCAAGCACTGGGGCTGGCCCTCCTGGGCTCGCTGGCCGCCATCGTCTTCGCGCGTACGCTCGACCCCACCGGCCCGGCGTTTCGTGGAACGCTGACCGACGCGATCACCGCAGCGGGCGGCGATGGGCGCCTCGTCGATGCCGCGAAGTCCGCTTTCCTGACCGGCATGCACACGGCCCTGGGTACCGCCGCGGTCATCCTGCTCGTCATGGCCGCGATTACAGCGGCGGTGCTGCCCCGCGAAGAACAGCGCAGCGCCGCCGACTGAGCCGGCCTGTCAGCTGAGCCGGCCTGTCGCCGGTCAGAAACTTGCGCAGGTCGCCCGGGCCTTGTCCAGCGCCGCGCCGAACCGGGCACGACCCTTGGCGGCCTCCCCCGGAGTGCCGAACACACCGACCGCCTCTGCCGCTTCGAGGCCGACCGTTTCGGCGGGGTGGGCTTTGCGCCACTCGTCGTCCTTGGCCTTGCGCTGTTTCGCGGTGAGCATGATGCCCTCCTGAAAGTGCCCGCGGTAGTGGGCGTCCTCGGTGATCTTCGCCCACACCTGGGGATCGTTGCCGGCCAGCGCCTTCTCCGTCTGTCCATAAGTGCAGGCCGTCCCGGGAACCGGAGTCGTCGCCGGAATCGGCTTCGCCGCCGGACCGTGTACCGGCATCGGCGCGGCGTGGCCAACCCCGGCCGGCAATATCCAGACGGCTCCGGCGCCCGCGATCGCGGTGGCAACGGTACGACGCAACGCACTCATGTGTGGTTCTCCCCTTCGACGATGCCCGCCGCGCGCACCGCGCGACGAACCGGGCTCGCGGCCGGTGGCCCGGCCACCCTGACGACTTCTCCCTTGGCCAGCAAAAGAGTACCCGGGTCCGCACCTCGCAACGACGATGGTGCCGCCCCGGAAGCCCCGAACAGCACCATCATCGAGCGTCGAACAATTGATCAGAACTGCGAGCAGGTGGCCTTCACGCGCTCCATCGTGGCCTTGCGATTGGCCTTCATCTGCGCCTTCTCCTGCGGCGAGCGCAGCGAGATGTTGTTGTCCTTGAAGAACTTGAACACGTTGGCCTCGGCCGGATGATCGCGCTTCCACTGGTCCATCTTGGTCTTGCGCTGCTCCTTGGTGAGCACGACCATCTGCTCGAAGTGCGCACGACGTTCCGGCGTGGCGTTGATCTTCTTCCAGGTGGCCGGATCTTCCTTGGCGAGCGCCTTCTCGACCTGGCCGAGGTTGCAGCTGGTCTGCGGGACCATCGTCGACTGGGGGACGGGTTTGGCTGCGGGAGCCGGTGCGGCGTTGGCCACTCCGGTGGCCAGCAACGACGCAGCGCCGACGCCGACGATGACGGTGGCGACTTTTTGACGCAGAGCACTCATGGTTGTCTTTCCTTTCGGGGATTCTCGTCATCGCAATGCACGGGACGAGCGGGACTGACTTCATCAACCTTCGTCACCGAAGCTGACGGTTTGCTGAGGGCAGGGGCAGAGAGTCCTGATTATTGCCCAGCCACCCCCGACCGGGTAGTCTCTCGGCTATGCAGCGTGCACTTCTCCTCGGTTGCCGCGGCGGGGTCTGAACCGACCGGCCCTCCGCCGCGGGCCAGTTTGCGCGCCGGTCATCTTCCACCAACATTTTGGAGATTGACCCTCATGACTACTTCAGATTCTTTCGTCGCCCGTCAGGGCACGCGGATCATCGAACCGTCCGGCCCCAAGGCTGACGGGCAGCCCGCCTGGAATCCGCAGCGCGGATCTGCGATGCCGGCCCACCGCTACCGATCCTTCGCCGGCGAGGTCGAAAAGATTTCACTGCCCGACCGCACCTGGCCGGACCGGGTCGCGTCCCGCGCGCCGCTGTGGTGCGCGGTGGACCTGCGCGATGGGAATCAGGCGCTGATCGACCCGATGAGCCCGGCCCGCAAGCGCCGCATGTTCGACCTGCTGGTCCGCATGGGCTTCAAGGAGATCGAGGTCGGCTTCCCCTCCGCGAGCCAGACCGACTTCGATTTCGTCCGCGAGATCATCGAGGATGACGTCATCCCCGACGACGTCACCATCCAGGTGCTGACGCAGTGCCGCGACGAGCTCATCGAGCGGACCTTCGTGGCCTGCCAGGGAGCGCCCCGCGTCATCGTGCACTTCTATAACTCGACGTCGGTACTGCAACGACGCGTCGTGTTCCGCGCCGACAAGGACGAGATCACCGCGATCGCGACCCACGCCGCGCACAAGGTCCTCGAGGAGCAGGCGAAGTACCCGGACACGCAGTGGCGCTACGAATACTCGCCGGAGTCCTACACCGGCACCGAGCTGAGCTATGCCAAGCACGTGTGCGACGCGGTCAGTGAGATCATTGCGCCGACGCCGGAGAACCCGCTGATCATCAACCTGCCGGCCACCGTCGAGATGGCAACGCCCAACGTTTACGCCGATTCCATCGAGTGGATGAGCCGCAATCTGGAGCGTCGCGACTCGATTCTGCTCAGCCTGCATCCGCACAACGATCGCGGTGAAGCCGTCGCGGCCGCCGAGCTCGGCTACCTCGCCGGCGCCGACCGCATCGAGGGCTGCCTGTTCGGCAACGGCGAGCGCACCGGGAACGTCTGCCTGGTGACCCTGGGCATGAACTTGTTCTCCCGCGGCATCGACCCGCAGATTTCCTTCTCCGACATCGACGAGATCCGCCGCACGGTGGAGTACTGCAACCAGCTGAACGTCCCCGAACGGCACCCGTACGGAGGCGATCTCGTCTACACCGCGTTCTCCGGCAGCCATCAGGATGCAATCAACAAGGGCCTCGACCAGATGAAGATCGACGCCGATGCGGCCGACTCCGACGTCGAGGACATCCTGTGGCAGGTCCCCTACCTGCCCATCGACCCGATGGACGTCGGACGCACCTACGAGGCGGTCATCCGCGTCAACAGCCAGTCCGGCAAGGGCGGGGTTGCCTACATCATGAAGGCCGACCACGGCATGAACCTGCCCCGGCGCCTGCAGATCGAGTTCAGCCGCGAGATCCAGAAGTTGACCGACGGCGAGGGCGGCGAGGTGTCGCCCAAGGAGATGTGGGACGTCTTCGCACAGGAGTACCTCAGCCCGATCCACCCGCTGGAGCGGATGCGCCAGCACGTCAACGCCTCCGACACCGATGGTGGCGAGGATGCGGTGACCGCCGTCGTGAAGGTCGACGGGGTGGAGAAGGAGATCGAAGGGCGCGGCAACGGCCCGCTCGCCGCATTCGTCGATGCGCTCTCAACCGTCGGGTTCGATGTGCGCGTCCTCGACTACTCCGAGCATTCCCTGACCACCGGCGACGACGCGAGTGCGGCCGCCTATGTGGAGGCCGAGATCAACGGCGAGACCATCTGGGGCGTCGGCATCGCACCGTCGATCACCACCGCGAGCCTGCGCGCCGTCGTGTCCGCGGTCAACCGCGCGCACCGCCCGGTGGCCCCCGAACTCGGCGAACAGGCCGCGCGCACCTGGGCGCCGTAGAGCCCGGGCCCACCGGCTGGCGATAGTCGCGTCAGTCGCCGACCTGCACCGGCGGCGCCTGCTCGTCGGCGGTTCCGGTGAGCGCGTCCATCTCCTCGAGTGTCTTGCCCTTCGTCTCCGGCACGAACCTGACGACGAAGAGGAAGGACAGGAAGGCGAAGGCCGCGTACATGAAGTAGCCGAAGACCAGGCTGAAGTCCTTGATCGCCGGGAAGGTCATGGTGACCGTCCAGTTGGCCGCCCACTGGCCTGCTGCCGCCAGCGACAACGCCGCCGCACGGAAGCGGTTGGGGAAAATCTCACCCAGTAGGACCCACATCACCGGACCCCAACTCATCCCGAAGAACACGACGAACCCGTTGGCCGCGAGCAGTGCGATGATTCCCCACGCGCCGGGGAGGGTCTTGGTGATCTCGCCCGCATCGTTGAGGATCGGCTGTCCGGCTCCGTCGAGGTTGTCGGTGAGCCGGCTGAAGCAAACCGCGACCGTCGCCAGCGTCACCGTCATCCCGATCGACCCGACCAATAGCAATGGGCGGCGCCCGACGCGGTCGATCAACGCGATCGCAACCAGCGTCGTCGCAATGTTGATCACGGAGGTGATCGTCGACGTCAGGAAGGCCTGGCCTTCACCGAAACCGACCGCCTCCCACAGGACATTCGAGTAGTAGAAGACCACATTGATGCCGACGAGCTGCTGGAAGACCGAGAGTCCTAGGCCGATCCACACGATCGGATAGAGGCCGCCCCTGGGCCGGATCAAGTCCTTCCACGACGACCTCTTCTCGTCGTCCATACTCGCCCGGATCCGGGTGATCGTGATGTCCAGGTCACGCTCGCCGAGCAGCTTCTCGAGCACCGTGCGCGCCTCGAGCACCCGGTGACGGCTGATCAGGTAGCGCGGCGACTCCGGAATCGTATTGGCCAGCGTGCCGTAGAGGACAGCGGGGACCGTCATCATCAAGAACATCCAGCGCCACGCGTCGATCCCGAACCAGAGGGGGCTGTTTGCGCCGTCGTCAGCCAGGTTGCGCAGCGCCATGTTGATCAAGAAGGACAGGAAGATGCCGATGACGATGGCCAACTGCTGCAACGAGCCGAGCCGGCCGCGCAACCGGGCCGGCGAGGTCTCGGCGATGTAGGCGGGGGCAATCACCGACGCAATCCCCACCGCGAGACCGCCGATCATGCGAAAGACCACGAATACCGCCAGTCCGCCATTGCCCCATGACTCCGGGGCGAAGGCACATCCGATGGCACTGGCAAAGAACAGCACGGCCGCAATCTTCATGACCAACAGCCGCCCGATCCGGTCGGCGATGCGACCCGCGGTGAGCGCACCGGCAGCGGCACCCAGCAGCGACGAGGCAACAGCGAAGCCCAGGACCCCGGAATTGACTGCGAAGTCTTGTTCGATGGCCTTCGTCGCACCGTTGATGACCGCGGTCTCATAGCCGAACAGCAGACCGCCCAGCGCCGCCACCGAGGCGATGCGGACCACGCCGCGCGTCGAGCCGCCCTCGCTGCCACCGTCGAAAGTCGACTCCGCTGCCGGAGTTGGCCCGCTCTCCGTCATAGCCGTCCCCCTCCTCGCCGCGTCGTAGCCAACCCTAAGCGGATAACGAGGAGTCCCGGCACGAAACGAGCATTCAGTTCAGCGCGACGGCAACCTCGTCGGCGGCACGCTTCGCCGACTCCCGCGCATCAGGCGACAGCATGGTCATGTTGAAGAAGCCGTGGATCATCGAACCCGCCCGGTCCACCGTGACCGGCACCCCGGCGGCGCTGAGCCGCGCCGCGTACGCCAAGCCCTCGTCACGCAGCGGATCAAACCCTGCGACGACGATATGCGCCGGCGGAAGACCGGCAAAGTCGTCGGCGAGCAGCGGCGATGCGAGCGGTGTCTCCCGGTCCGCCCGATCGGGCAGGTAGTTGCCGATGAACCAGTTCATGTGGTCGCGGGTCAGGAAGCGCCCCGTCGCGAACTCCCGCATCGATGCGGTCTCGCCGGCCAGATCGACGGCCGGGTAGATGAGCAGCTGGTGCGCGGGCACCACATCCTCGCCCCTCGTCTGCTGGGCCACGACCGCCGCGAGATTCCCACCGGCACTGTCGCCCGCGACCCCGATCTTGTGCGGATCGAGCCCCCACCGCCGCGCCTGCTCGACGGCATAGCGCCAGGCCGCCAGCGCGTCGGCGGCAGCGGCCGGGAACGGGTTCTCCGGCGCCAGCCGATAGTCCACGTTCAGCACGTCGACACCCGCGTCGACCGCCAGTGCGCGCGCCGTCGCGTCGTGGCTGGCGCGGCTACCGATCGTCCATCCACCGCCGTGGAGGAAGACCACGATCCCGCGCGAGGTCGCACCGGCGCGGTACCGGGTCGCGTGGATCGGCCCGTCAGGGCCGTCGATGACCAGATCCTCGTCGATAGCGAACGGCGGGAACGACGGCGCCATCATCGCCGACGCCACTTCCAGCTTGCGGCGCGCCACGTTGGGATCCTCGTGGTGCATATTGAGGGCGGGAATCCGGCTCGCCGCCAAGGCCGCCGCCGCCAGGAACGGATCAAGCCGCTCACCGGCCGAGTTCGCCGGCACCATCCGGGCGAGGACACCGCGCATCGGAGCGGGCATCTGTCCCAATCCCTGCAGGATCAACCGTTGCACGCGGACGGCCAGCGGCAGCGATACCTTCGTGGATTCACTCATACTCTGCAGACCCTACCCAGGTCGGCACGCGGCGTTGGCAGACCGATGTGCGAAACTCGATTCCATGTCGCGCGACCCGGGCCTGCCCGCCCGAACCCGTTTGGCGCTTGTCGCCGCCGCTTCTGCCCGATGGGCGTCGCGGACGGCCGGGCGCGGTAAGGGGTCGATGATCGGCGGCCTCGTCGCCGCAAAGGTCGACCCGTCGATCATGTCGCGCCTGGGCCTGGGGCGGCGAACCGCGCTGGTCACCGGTACCAACGGGAAGTCGACGACGACCCGCATGCTGGCGGCGGCACTCGCCGGCGTCGCGCCCGTCGCCACCCAGGCCGACGGCGCCAACATGGATGCCGGCATCATCGCCACCCTGTCTTTGACCCGGGGCAAACCGCTGGCCGTCCTGGAAGTCGACGAGCTGCACGTGCCGCATGTCGCCGCCGCCCTGAATCCCGAAGTGCTGGTGCTGCTCAATCTTTCCCGCGACCAACTCGACCGGGTCGGGGAGATCAACATCATCGAACGCCGCCTGCGCGCGGGCATCGCCGAACATCCCCGGCTGACCGTCATCGCCAACTGCGACGACGTGCTGGTCACCTCTGCCGCCTTCGACGCCCCCAACGTCGTCTGGGTGGCGGCGGGCGCGGGCTGGGTGGGCGACTCGGTGAGCTGTCCACGCACCGGCGAGCCGATCATCCGGTCCGCCGATGGCGATTGGCGCTCCACCGGTGACAACTCCTTCCGCCGCCCGGCCCCGGATTGGTGGTTCGACGACGAGAACGTCTACGGCCCCGACGGATTTACCGCGCCACTGAATCCGGCGGTGCCGGGCCGCGCCAACCGGGGCAATGCGACCCAGGCGGTGGCCGCCGCCGTCGCGATGGGCGCCGACCCGGCGCTCGCCACACAAGCCGTCGGGACGGTCGGGGAGATTGCCGGCCGCTACGGCGTCACGACTCACGGCGACCACACCGTGCGCATGTTGCTGGCGAAGAACCCGGCGGGCTGGCAGGAGGCGCTGTCGATGATCGACCAGGACGCCCCCGGTCTGGTGATCGCCGTCAACGGGCAGGTTCCCGACGGGGAGGATCTCTCCTGGTTGTGGGATGTGCGGTTCGAGGCCTTCGAGTCGATGCAGGTGATCGCCGCCGGTGAGCGCAGCGCCGATCTGGGGGTCCGCCTCCTATATGCGGGCGTCGAACACACAACGATCCCCGATCCGCTGCGCGCGATCGCCGCCTGCCCACCGGGGCGCGTCGAGGTGCTGGCGAACTACACCGCATTCCGCGACCTGGGAACAGCGCTGGAACGGGCGGCCAAATGAGCGAGTCGACACTGCACGTCGGTCTGGTCCTGCCCGACGTGATGGGCACCTACGGGGACGGCGGCAACGCGCTGATCCTGCGTCAGCGCGCCCGAATGCGTGGCATCAACGCGGCAATCACCGAGATCACGCTCGACGACCCGGTGCCCGAGAGCCTCGATATCTATGTCCTGGGCGGCGCCGAGGACTACGCCCAACGCCTCGCGACGCGCCATCTCACGCGCTACCCGGGGCTGCAGCGCGCCGCCGCGGCCGGCCGGCCGGTGCTCGCGATCTGTGCGGCGATCCAGGTACTCGGACACTGGTACGAGACGAGTTCGGGCGAGCGGGTCGAGGGAATCTCGTTGCTCGACCTCACCACCGCCCCGCAGGCCCGGCGCAGTATCGGCGAACTCATCACGCAGCCGCGGATCGCCGGGCTGACCCAACCGCTGTCCGGGTTTGAGAACCATCGTGGTGGTACGACGCTGGGCCCGGACGCCCGTCCGCTCGGCACGGTCCGCCATGGTGACGGCAATGTCGCCGGCGGCGGTCTCGAAGGTGCCGTCCAGGGTTCGGTGATCGGCACTTATATGCACGGTCCAGCACTTGCCCGCAACCCCGAGCTCGCCGACTATCTGCTCAAGCAGGCGCTCGGCACCGACGTCCTGGCCCCCCTGAACCTGCCCGAGGTCGATCAGCTCCGTCGCGAACGGCTCGCCGCCGGACGTTGACCGGCGTCGTCCACTACTCCCGGCGATCTCGGCCGATGTCGACGACCACGCAGCGCTGACGCGTGCGATCGACGGCGAACCAGCCGTCTTCAAACCGCTGCCACGCGGCGAGGTGTGCTCGTGACTGCTCGCCCTCGCGCGCGACGGCCGCGGCCAGGCGCTGACGCGGCGACCCCCAGTCGATCCACCACGCACGGCTCAGCTGCGAAGCCACCGCCCGCCGGGCCGATGACACGCCCTCGACGACGAGGACCGGCCGCCACTCGCGGACGACCTCCGGCCCGCGTACCGCTTCGTCTCCGCGCCAGCTCCGCGGCCGGTAGCGCAGATCCTCGCCGACCTCGAAGGGGGCCAGCACACCCGCGACGAACTCCGGCCACCAGGCCACCGGGTTGTCCCAGGTGGCGAACTCATCGGTGCCGACCAGGACCGCCCGATGCCCGAGTTGGGCGACCAGCGCCGCCGCGAAGGTCGATTTACCCGACCCCGACGGGCCGTCGACCGCGATGATGCCCGTCGTCGGCAGCGAGGGGAAGGGCGCGGACACTAGGCCAGCGCGCGGCGCCCCGACAGCGCACGGCCCAACGTCAGCTCGTCGGCGAATTCGAGATCACCGCCCATGGGCAGGCCAGACGCGAGCCGGGTGACTGCCAGCCCGGGGAAGTCTTTAAGCATCCGCAGGAGGTAGGTCGCGGTCGCCTCACCCTCGGTGTTCGGGTCCGTTGCGACGATCACTTCGGTGACGTCAATCCCGTCCTCCTGGTTGCCCAACCGGCGCAACAACTCTCGAATGCGGAGCTGATCGGGACCAATACCCGACAGCGGATCCAGCGCACCGCCCAACACGTGGTAGCGACCGGCGAATTCCTTCGTCCGCTCAATCGCGTTGACATCCTTCGGTTCTTCGACGACGCAGATCTTCGTCGCGTCGCGACGGGCATCCGAACAGATCCGGCAGCGCGGGTTCGCCGAAACGTTGCCACACTCGCTGCAGAACGTCACGTCATCACGGACCCGTTGCAGGGCCGCTACCAGTCGGTCAATATCCGATTTCTCCCCCGCCAGCAGGCTGAAGGCGATCCGCTGCGCACCTTTGGGCCCGAGCCCGGGCTGCTTGGCCAGCTCGTCGATCAGATCCTGGATCGGCCCTTCGTACATGGGTGTCGCTCCGTTCGGCCGGCCGGATCAGCCGAGCCCGGGCAGTCCACCGCCCAGCCCACCCGAAATAGGGCCCATCTTCTCCGCCGCCAGCGCATCGCGCTTGGCGTCGAGGTCGGCCAGGGCGCCGATGAGGAGATCCTGCAGGGTGTCGATGTCAGTCGCGTCGACGACCTTCGGGTCGATGTGCACGGCGGTGACGCCGCCCGCACCGGTGCCGGTCACCGTTACCAGGCCGTTGCCCGCCGAGCCGGACAACTCGGTCTGCGCGATCTCGTTCTGCGCGCTCATCAACTGCTCCTGCATCTGCTGAGCCTGGGCCAACAGTCCGGAAAGCGCGTTCGGGTCGCCGCCGCCGAGGAGGCCGCCGAAATCTGGGGTATCAGTCACGCACTTCAGGGTAGTCGCCGGCGACCAGATCTCAGCGCAGGAGTCGGTCCAGGTGCGCAGCGAGTTCGTCGAGCGTCACGCCGGTCGGGGACACCTCGAAGGAAAGCACATCCTGCCCGCCGAACAACCGGGCCGCCCGCGCGCCGACCTCGAACTCAAACCGGTTCTCGATCCGCCGCCACTGCTTCACCGCGCCGTACACCGACGCACTCGCCCCCGTACTCACGCAATACTCGTCGGCGCGCGGGCCGCCGACGAGGTCGCGTTGGATCTGAAAGCACGAGCCAGACTCGTCGTCGAGAAAGACGATCGCCTCACAGCCGAGGTCGGGGTGGCGCTCATACGAACCGTGGATGGTCACGTCGCGAATTCCGGGACGCTAGACCAGCGTGGACCAGTAGTCCCAGAACCGGTCGAGGATGGCCCCGGCAATGAGTAGGTACCAGACCGCGATGATGATCGGGACATAGGTTGCCACGGTGCTGAGCACGCGCGACGGCGCCGGTGTCGCCACCAGCAGATTGCGGACCGTGATCACGACGGCGAGCGCAATCGTCACCGCCCACACGACCATGCAGTAGATGCAGAGTTTGCCGATGTCGTACAGGCTCGAATAGATCAGCCAGTGCACGAAGACCACGCTGACCACAACGGCGGCCTGCAACCCGATCCAGATCCACCTGGTGAAGCGGGAACCAGAAAGAATGCCCACGCCGAGCGTCACCACCACCGCGAACGCCGCGATACCGATCAGCGGATTGGGGAACCCGAAAAGACTCGCCTGCCACGAGTTCATCACCGGACTGCACGCCATCACCGGGTTGATGCTGCACGACGGCTTGTAGGCCGGGTTGGCGAGGAGCTCCAGCTTCTCGATGGTGAGGATGGACGACGCCGCCAGGCCGATCACGCCCCCGATCACCATCACCCACGCAGCCGCACGAGTCCAGAACTCGCCGCGGCCGGTCTGATCGATCTCGGGAACAGTCTCGGGTTCAGTCACGTCGACGAGACTACCGGCGCGCCCCGGATGCGGGAACGGGCACCGTGGCGGGCCCTTAGGCCCAGCGTGAGGAAAAGCGCTGCTGTACGCCGGTGAGCGGATCGGTGAAGGCCAGTTTGGTAGCCACCAGTTGGAGGGGGCGGGAGAAGTCGCCCCGGTCGGGCAGCGCGGCCAGTTCCGAGCGCACATCGGGGTACAGCGGGTCATCGACGATGGGCACGCCCAGCCCGGCCATGTGCAGCCGCAGTTGATGCGTACGACCGGTCTCCGGCACAAGCCGGAACCCGTTGTCGACTCGCGTGATGCGGCTGATCGCGTTCACCGGGCCGTCGACGACGCGCGCACGCAAATCCCCGGCGCGCTTCTCGATGCGGTTCGCCACCTGCGCACCCGTGCGCAACCGCTCCCCCGGCTCGGTGCTGCGGGCCCAATACTCCTTGCGCACCTGCCGACGGGCGAACAGATCCTGGTAGGCGGCCCGCACCTGTGGTCGCCGGGTGAACATCAACACTCCGGCCGTCAGGCGGTCCAACCGGTGCACCGGCGCGAGGTCGTCGTTGCCCAGTTCGCGACGCAATCGCACGAGTGCCGTCTGCGCGACGTGGCGCCCGCGCGGCATGGTGGCGAGGAAGTGGGGTTTGTCGACGACGACGAGGTTCTCGTCGTCGAAGAGGATCTCGAGGCCGAACGGAACGGGTACCTCGTCGGGCAGATCGCGGTAGAGGAACACCGCGGCATTGCGTCGCGCCGGCGACTCCAGCGCCACCGGCCGGCCGTCGATATCGACGAGTTCACCCGCATCGGCGCGGTCGGCCAGGCCGGTCGGCCCCACCTCGATCCCGACCGGCAGTGCCAGCAGCGCCTGGAGGACGCTGACCGACTCGTCGGCGCGCAGGATCACCCGCGTCGCATCCACTCCCGCGCGCGGCGGGAGTGGACTGGGTCGACGACGGCGGCTCAGTTCTCCAACCGCGACTTCAGGTTGCCCAGTAGCGCCGCCTGAATGCGGTTGAGGCCCTTGGGTGCGAAGGTCTTCTCGAAGAAGCCGCCGACGCCGCCGGCCCCCTGCCAGGAGGTCGTGGTGGTAACACGCGAACCGGCGCCGCTCGGCGCGACGGTGTAGCTCGTCACCATCGACGAGTTGGCGTCGGTCTCGGTGACTGTGGAGTCGGCGACGACGACGGTGGCCTGCACGTCGCGCTGACGCTTCTCGGTGGCCTGCAGGATCCAGTGGACCTCGGTGCCGTTGCCGGTGCCGCCCGAGCGCACCGCGTAGTCACGGTAGTTCGCCGGCAGGATCGCCGGGCGCACGGTCGTGTAATCGGTAAGCGCGGCAAGAACCGCCTCAGGCGAAGCGTTGATCTCGACGGACTGGGTGGCGGTAACCTGCGCCATTCGGTTCTCCTCGGGGTGGTTGCCGCGGCAAGTACTCGCGGTCATCGCGTTTCGAACCTAGGCTAGTTGGTGATGGCTGTGAACGTGGAGACGGGTCCTTCAGGCTACGAGCAGGGCGTGGCGCGACTGCTCGAGAGCTACCGCGCCATTCCGGCCGACGGGACGGTACGGCTGGCGAAGAAGACGTCGAACCTGTTCCGGCGACGCGAACGCAATCCCCATCCGGGCCTGGACGTGTCCGGTCTGGGCGGGGTCATCTCGATCGACCCCGTCGCCCGGACAGCCGAGGTGGCGGGAATGTGCACCTATGAGACCCTCGTCGCGGCAACCCTGGCGGTTGGCCTGGTGCCGCTGGTGGTCCCGCAGTTGAAGACAATCACCCTGGGCGGTGCGGTCACCGGCCTGGGTATCGAGTCGACATCATTCCGCAACGGCTTACCTCATGAGTCCGTCGTTGAGATCGACATCCTCACCGGCGGGGGCGAAGTCGTCACCGCCACCCCCACCAATGAGCACGCCGACCTGTTCTTCGGGTTCCCCAATTCGTATGGAACGCTTGGCTATTCGGTTCGGTTGAAGATCGAGCTGGAACCGGTGAAACGGTTCGTCGAACTACGCCACCTGCGGTTCACCGACCTCTCTTCGCTGGTGTTGGCGATGTCGCGGATCGTCGACGACCGGGCCTACGACGGGTCCGGTGTCGACTACCTCGACGGCGTCGTTTTCTCGTCGACCGAGTCGTATCTGATTCTCGGTCGCCAGACCGACGACGAATCGATTCCGCTCAGCGATTACACCGGCGACGACATCTACTACCGGTCCATCCAGCACGAGCCGTCGGCGACCCCGAAACCCGACCGGCTGACGACACTGGATTACGTGTGGCGCTGGGACACCGACTGGTTCTGGTGTTCCCGCGCTTTCGGCACACAGAATCCGAAGATTCGCCGGTTCTGGCCACGACGCTGGCTCCGCAGCAGCTTCTATTGGCAGCTGATCGCGCTGGACCAGCGCTTCACCATCGGCGACCGGCTGAGCGCCCGCCGGGGAAGGCCACCCGGCGAACGTGTCGTACAGGACATCGAGGTGCCGATTGATCGGACCGTCCAGTTTCTGGAGTGGTTCCTCACGAATGTGCCGATCGAACCGATCTGGTTGTGCCCCCTACGACTTCGGTCTGCCCAACCCACCGCAGACCGGGCGACTGCCCGCGTCGTCGCCGCCGCTTCCGATCGTCCGTGGCCGCTGTACCCGTTGGCCCCGGACCGCAGTTACGTGAACATCGGCTTCTGGTCTGCAATCCCGGCGACCCCTGGTGAGCCGGGCCGCGCCAACCGGTTGATTGAGCAGAAGGTCGCCACCCTCGACGGCCACAAATCCCTGTACTCGGAGTCGTTCTACTCCCCGGCGGAGTTCGACGAGTTGTACGGCGGCCGGCGATACGCCGAACTAAAGGCGAAATATGACCCCCAATCCCGTTTGCTCGACCTGTATTCCAAGGCGGTGAAGAGTCAATGACAACAATCCGAGAGGCAATCGCCTCGCCCGACCATCTCCCCCTCGCGAAGGTCTTCGAAATCTTCCTCGGCAGCGACCCGAAGGTTCGGCTGACGGCCTACGACGGCAGTTCCGTCGGCCCGCCGGACGCCGCCTTCGGCGTCGACCTGAAGACGCCGCGCGGCACCACCTATCTCGTCACGGCGCCCGGCGACCTCGGACTCGCGCGCGCCTACGTCGCCGGCGACCTCGACCTCGTCGGCGCCCACCCCGGCGATCCCTATGGGGCGCTGCAGGCGTTGGCCGAGGACCTCTCGTTCACCAAGCCGTCGCCGCTGGAGATGGCCCAGATCGCCCGGGGAATCGGGCTGGAGCACTTCAAACCGATCGCGCCCCCACCACAGGAAGCGTTGCCGCGGTGGCGGCGGTTCGCCGAAGGACTGCGGCACAGCAAGACCCGTGACGCCGAGGTCATCCACCACCACTACGACGTGTCCAACGCCTTCTACCGATGGGTCCTCGGACCGTCGATGACCTACACGTGCGCCGTGTACCCCGATGCCGACGCCAGTCTGGAGGACGCACAGGAGAATAAGTACCGGCTGATCTTTGACAAGCTGGCGCTCCAGCCCGGCGACCGCCTGCTCGATGTCGGCTGCGGGTGGGGCGCAATGGTGCGCTATGCCGCACGGCGCGGCGTTGCGGCGATCGGTGTGACCCTGTCGGCCGAGCAGGCGCACTGGGCACAACGCGCGATCGACGACGAAGGTCTCGGCGACCTGGCCGAGGTCCGCCATGCCGACTACCGCGACGTCGCCGAAGCCGGCTTCGACGCCGTCTCTTCGATCGGGTTGACCGAGCACATCGGCGTGCACAACTACCCTGCCTACTTCACCTTCCTGCGCGACAAGCTGCGCGACGGCGGCCTGCTGCTCAACCATTGCATCACCCGCCCGGACAATACAAAGTCGAATAAGGCCGGGGCATTCATCGACCGCTACGTCTTCCCCGACGGGGAGTTGACCGGTTCGGGGACGATCATTTCCAGGCTGCAGGATGTGGGGCGGCTCGAGGTGGTCCACACCGAGAACTTCCGCGATCACTATGCGATGACGCTGCGCGACTGGAATGCCAACCTCGTCGCCAACTGGGACGACGCGGTCGCCGAGGTCGGCGAGGGAACTGCCCGGCTATGGGGGCTTTACATGGCCGGCTGCCGAATCGGCTTCGAGCGCGACACCATCCAGCTCCACCATGTGTTGGCGGTCAAGGTCGGCCGCAACGGACGGTCCCAGCTCCCCTTACGCCCCTGGTGGACGCCCTAGGGGCCACTCGGACCGGGCGTCGTGTTCTACGGGTCGAGCAGACGGGCGCCCAGTTCGGTCTGCAATAACTCGAGCGCAACCTCGTCTGGGTCGCGGATCGGCGCGGCCGATGATGTGTCGTGCGCCTGCGCGACCATTTCATCGCGCTCGGCATCGGAGATCTCCTCATCGGGCCTGGGCTCCGGTGGAGAGGGCTCCTCGGGCTCGGGGACCGACTCTTCCGAATGGCCCACGGCGTCACCACGGCTGGGCCGGCGGTAGGCCTGCTTGACGGGCTGCGTTGCAGTCACCGGCGCCTTCCCCGCCGCGGCGGGGCCGGCCGACGGCTGCGCGTGGACGATTCGCACGTCGAGGTCGGTGCCGAACACCTTCACGAAGGAGGCGCGCAACGCCTGGGCGCGCTCCTCTTGGGACAACCTGGTGGCCAATGCCTCGGCAGTGTGCCCCATCGTCACGATCGTGCCGCCGACATGGTGGATAAAGGCCCCGCTGAGCATCGCTTCGAAGACTGGTGAGTGCTCCCGCATGGCGGCACGCACCTCCCCGAACCGGCGCTGCACCTCCTCCAGCGTCAGCCCCTCCGCTGCTGCCGTGGGCGACTCCACCGGTGGGATCGGTTCCGGCTCGGCCTCAACCGGTACGGGTTCCGGCTCGGGGTCTGGCTCCGGCTCAACCGACTCCTGTGCCGGTTCCGGCTCAACCGACTCCTGTGCCGGTTCCGGCTCGGGTTGTGGCGCCGGCTCAACCGACTCCTGTGCCGGTTCCGGCTCGGGTTGTGGCGCCGACTCAACCGACTCCTGTGTCGGTTCGGGCTGGACCACCGGCTCAACCGTCGGGTCGGCAACCGGTGTCGGCTCGGCGTCGGAGGGCGGGCGCTGCGACTTACGGGTGAACTTCAACGGCGCGTCGTCGGGCGGCGGTGCCGGTGCGGGCGCCGGCGCCCCGGTGGACGCCGCGGCGGTGGCGCCGGTGGGCGCCACCGGTACCCCCGCCTCGAGTCGCTCAATGCGCGCGAGTAGCGGGGCGTCGCCGACCAAAGTCTGCGGCAACAGCAAGCGCGCACACATCACTTCGAGCAGCAAGCGCGGTGACGTGGTACCGCGCATCTCGCCGAGGGCGGCGTGCACGGTCTCGGCCGACCGGGTCAGCATCGCCGGGCCCAGCCGGTCGATCTGCGCCCGCATCTTCGCGACCTCCTCGCCGGGCGCCTCGACCAGTCCGCGCTCGGCCGCCTCGGGCACCGCCTGCAGCAGGATGAGATCGCGCAAGCGCTCGAGCAGGTCGATGGCGAACCGCCGAGCGTCGTGCCCGGCATTGACGACGGCCTCCACCGCCCCGAACAGACCGGCCCCGTCACCGACGGCCAGCGCATCGACCGCCTCGTCGATGAGCGCCACATCGGTCACTCCCAACAACGCCATCGCACGGTCATAGGTCACCCCGCCGTCCCCGGCACCAGCCAGCAACTGGTCGAGGATCGACAGCGAATCGCGCGGCGAGCCGCCGCCGGCCCGAATGACCAGCGGATAGACCTCGGAGGCGACGGTGACCCCCTCCCGCGCGCAGATGCTCTCGAGTAGACCCCGCATGACCGGCGGGGCCAGCAACCGGAACGGGTAGTGGTGCGTCCGCGACCGGATCGTCGGCAACACCTTCTCCGGTTCGGTCGTGGCGAACACAAAGATCAGGTGCTCGGGCGGCTCCTCGACGATCTTCAGCAACGCGTTGAACCCGGCGTTGGTCACCATGTGTGCTTCATCAATGATGAACACCCGGAAGCGGGATTGAGCCGGCGTGAAGAACGCCCGGTCGCGCAATTCGCGGGTGTCGTCGACGCCGCCGTGACTGGCTGCGTCGAGCTCGATCACGTCCAGATTGCCCGGCCCGCCCGGCCCGAGCGCGACACAGGAGTCGCACACCCCGCAGGGCGTCGACGTCGGTCCCTGCTCGCAGTTCAGGGACCGGGCGAGAATGCGCGCCGACGAGGTCTTGCCACACCCGCGTGGCCCAGAGAAGAGGTAGGCGTGGTTGATCCGGCCGGTGTCAAGCGCCCGTCCCAACGGATCGGTGACGTGGTCCTGTCCGACGACTTCGGCGAAGGTTGCCGGACGATAGGTGCGATACAGGGCCACGCGACGAGCCTACCGGTGCGGCCCGACGGCGGTCCCGGGTGTGGCGGACCGCAGGCGGGATGCGCCGGCCACCAGGATGCCCACGCACGTCACGACGAAAATCCAGATGTACGGCTCATAGACGAACCAGTCGAGCCAGCCGACCGAACCGTGCTTGAAGAACAGTCCAATGAGATAGGCGTCGTCGCGAGTCTGGTTGAACTGCCACGTCGCGTAGCCGAGGTAGGTGCGCCAGGAGAACGCTGCGGCAAAGCCGCCAGCAGACAACAGTCCCAGTGCGACCCGCGACGCGATTGACCGGGATGAGTCGGCGGCCCAGTTCAGCGCGAAGACCGCCAGCGGCACGAACCAGACCCAGTGGTGCCCCCACGCCATCGGCGAGATCGCACATGACGTCATGCCCACCACCGATAGCGCCAGCAGTTCCTGCCCGGCCCGGTGCGCGACGAGCGCCGCCCCCATCCCGAGCACCAGCCCGAGCCCCGCCAGCAGGACCCACCACGCCGAACTGGGGGTATTGGTTGTCCAGAGGTTCGCCAGGAAGCCACGAATCGACTGGTTGCCGGGAGTCTGCGGTGTGCCAACCCGGTTGGAGTCCTGCAGCTTCGAGGTCCAGTACTCCCATGAGGTCGACGGCAAGATCGCGAAACCGATCAGCACCGACGCGACAAACCCGGCCACGACGCCAAGCGCAGGCCTGGTCTTGCGCACAATCAGCAGGTAGACGGCGAACAACATCGGCGTGAGCTTGATCCCCGCGGTGAACCCAGTCGCCGCACCCCGCAGCCGGGCATCGTCGCCGCGCAGCAGGTCGGCGAGGATCACCAGCATGAGGAAGACGTTGATCTGGCCGTACCAGATGGTGGTCCGGACCGGTTCGAGGAGCATCATCACCGCGACCAGCGCGGCAGCGACCGCTCGCAGCGGCCACGTTGCCGTGCGCCCGAGGCTGCGAAAGCTGATCATGATCGTCAGATAGAGCGCCACCAGGATGCCCGCACTCCACACGACCCGCGCCACCGCCATCGGCATCCACGCGAACGGGACAAACCCGATGATGGAGAACGGCGTGTAGGTGTAGTCCATCTGGCCCAGCAGCTTCGCATCGTAGAGCCGATGTCCGTCGAGCACAGTCTGCGCACCGGCCCGATAGACGCCGAGGTCTAGCTGGTTGTCGAACAAGCCCCAGAACGGCTTCGCGAACGGCACGATCGCGTTCTGGATCAACAGCGCGATCGCCGCGACAACGACGACGCCGACGACCATCAGCACCCGCTGAGGGCGCGCCACCGAATTACTCACACGTCCCACCGTGCCACGTCCACCACGAATCGACCCACCGAACCCTGACTGCGAACCGTCAGGCTTCGTACCCCAGCATCGACTCGGTGGCGGCGAGTAGCGCACAGGTCGCAAATCCGTCCATCGCGATCCGCAGCTCATCAACGCCGGGAAAGCTCGGCGCGATCCGGATGTTCTCGTCGTTGGGGTCACGGCGATACGGGAACGTCGCCCCAGCCGCCGTCAGCGCAATGCCGGCGTCCTTCGCCAGCGCCACCGTGCGGGCGGCGGTCCCGTCCAGGACGTCGATGCTGATGAAGTATCCGCCCTCGGGCCGCGTCCACGATGCGATCTTCGACCCGGCGAGCCGGTCATCGAGGATGTCGAGCACGGCCTGGAACTTGGGTGCGAGGATGGCGCGGTGGCGGGCCATATGGGCGCGCACCGATTCGGTGTCGGGGAAGAACCGCAGGTGGCGAAGTTGATTGACCTTGTCCGGCCCAATGGTCTTGACCGACAGGTACCTGCGGAACCAGTCGAGGTTTGCCGGCGACGCCCCGAAGAACGCCACGCCGGCACCGGCAAACGAGATCTTCGACGTCGATCCGAACGCGTACACCCGGTCGGGGTGTCCTGCTTCGGCGGCCATCTCCACAACGCGCAGCGGTTCGGGCGGGGCGTCGACCAGCGTGTGCACGGCATACGCATTGTCCCAGTAGATGCGGAAATCGTCGGCGGCCGGCATGGACAGCAAAGCGCGGGCCACCTCGTCGCTCACCGTTGCGCCGCTCGGGTTCGAGTATGTCGGCACCAGCCACATGCCCTTGATCGAGGGATCTCGGGCGACCAACTCCGCGCACACCTCGACGTCGGGCCCGTCCGGTCGCATCGGAACCGGGATCATCTCGATGCCGTAGCTCTCGGTGATCGCGAAGTGGCGGTCGTATCCGGGAACCGGGCAGAGGAATTTGATCGGACCCGCCGACCACGGCCGGTCTGCGCCCAGCGGCCCGTGCAGCAGGCCGAAGACCGTCAGGTCGTGCATGAGGTCGAGGCTCGAGTTGCCCTCGGCGATCAGGTTCTCCGGCGCGATGCCGAACAGCGGCGCGAAGACCTCGCGCAACTCGGGCAAGCCGTTCACCCCGCCGTAGTTGCGGCAGTCGGTTCCGCCGGGCGCCCGAAAGTCGTCCCCCGGCAGGTGCAACAGCTCGTTGGAAAGGTCGAGTTGCTCCGGTGCCGGTTTGCCGCGCGTGATGTCCAAGGTGAGCCCGGCGGCCAGCAGGTCCCGGTACTTGAGGCGGAGATCGTCGCGGATGTCGCGGAGTTCGGCGGGACTTCTCGAGTGGTAGTTCACGGCCGCGGCCTCTCGCATGGAGTCGGCAAGATTAGCGGACCCCGCGCACCCGAGAGAGCCCGTTGACCCTTGCTGCCTTCCGGCCCTGGGGGAGTTCACAGGATGCACGCCGCGCGGGATCCGGCCCCAAGTGTAGACGGTGCGCCGGGCCAGTTCGACCCGAGGTCGCGAAGGCGCCGCTTTTGGGTTTCCCCGATGTGCACCGCTATCATCTGCTGAGCACTGGAGAGACCTCCAGTCCCTGGAGGATTCGCCTAGTGGCCTATGGCGCTCGCCTGGAACGCGGGTTGGGTTAATAGCCCTCAGGGGTTCGAATCCCCTATCCTCCGCCCTCGGTGATGGCCCGCAGCCATCACCCGAAAGCCCGGCTGCTGGCCGGGCTTTCGCCGTATGGCAGCCTTCGGTGCGGTAGCTTCAGGACATCTGAGCCCTTCCGAGAGGTGCAATTCCATGCGCAAGACCGTCTCTGCAATCATCGTCGCCGCCGCGGCGTCCGGCTGGGCGCTCGGGACGCCACCCGCCACCGCCGTCACGCCCCCGACCGTCACGTTCAGCGTCGACGGCCACCAGCTGGTTGGCACCGCGACCCACCTGCCGGCGGGCACGAAGTCGTGTGGTTTTGATCGCAGCAATCCCGACCCTGGTCCGATCATCGGATCGTTCGGCAATGACATGGTGACGGTCGGCCAGCGCAGCACGCCGGCGGACGCCGTCACCATCACCTCGCGCCCGCTGCCGCCGGGCCGCTACCTCGTGCGGATGTCCTGCTTCATCAAGAACCCCAAGACCGGAATGTCCGGCATCGTCGCCGTCGACCAGGAGTGGATCCGGGTGACGACGACGCCGCAGCATCGGGCCCCGAGCCCGTAGCTCACCCCGAGAGGGTGATCGAGGATCAAACGTTTCGCTGGGTGCCCTCCGATCGGCCGCTCATGGAGTAGTTTCAAGGCGTCAACGCAACGCTCGGAGGAAGACGATGTACAAGGCCTTTTCAACGTTTGCCGTCTCCGCCGCCGCTGCGGCCACCGGAATCACCCTCCTCGCCACTCCGGCGGCGAATGCCGATCCGCAGCCGGTTGCCCGAGTCAAGTTCTCGGTCTCCGGGCACAGTCTGGTCGGCACTGCGTCAGCTCTGCGCAGCGGCGCAAAGACCTGCACCTTTCAGCGCAGTGTCCGTGACCGGCAAATGCCGACCGGGTCAATCGGCGGCGACAGCGCGGTTCCGATCGCTGAACGCCGCTCGACCAGCAGTGGGGTCACCCTTAAGTCGTCTCCGCTGAGCGCAGGCACCTATCGCGTGCGCTTCTTCTGCCTGGCCGACAGTCAGGGCGGGACGCGGGCCATCATCGCCGACGACGAGGGCACCCTGCGGGTCACCGCACAACCGCAGAACCAACCAGCCACCAACAACCAGCACGGCCAGAACCAGCCGGCCGTGCAAGAGTAGAACCGAATCACGGGGGATGATGGTGAGGCGAATCGCGACCTACCTGTTTGCGATGACGGCGGTCGCCGGAATGTGGGGGTCGCCGCTCGTGGCGGCGGCGCCGCCGTCGATCCCACCGCCGGCCTTCCCCATCCCGCAGACGAAACCCCATGTCACGTTCTCAACCGAACAGTCACGCCTGGTGTTTACCGTGACCGATCTGCCGAAGGGCGAAAAGGTCTGCCTCTTCGAGGGCTATTTCGGCGACCCCATGTTCGGCTCGCTGGGTGTTCGGGCCTGGCAGGCACTCTATGAGAAGTATGAGTTGGGAACGTCGGCCACGGCCCGCTCGGTGCCGAAGCCGCCGGGCACCTACCCGGTGCGGCTCACCTGCCGAATGCAGGACCATCTGCTGGCCTTCCGCACCGGCGAGCTCCGCATCCCGGCCACCGGCTAGGTGTTGTAGACGCGACTGGCTCGCGTCACCTCGATCCGGTTGAACCCGTGGTCCGGATAGCTGCACGACATGATCACCTCGTACCAGCCCGGCGGCAGCCGCTTGGTGCGCAACGTGATCTGACTACCGGTGACGCTTCCCTGCGCACCATTGGTGAGCCTGCTGTCCGACGAGAGCGTACTCAGCGGTCCGTCGACATCGGCGCGAAGTTCCCGCGACAGCAAACAGTCCTTCGGCATGGTCCGCATGCCACGTGCCGTACCGACGATCTGCCCATTCTGGGAGGAGAACTCGACGCTGGGGGCGGCATTGGCGGCCGGCAGGCTGACCGCCGGGAGGCCTGCCGCCACCGCGACGGCGGCGAAACCGGGCACGATTGCGATGAGCTTCATGATCAGTCCTCGGGTCGGGGATGGACCTCATGAACGTAAGCCGGCCGCTACCGTCCGGCACGAGTACCCGACTACCCGACTACCTGAATCGCCGCTACCCGACGACGGGCGCCAGCGTCTCACCGAGGAGCGTCACCCGACCCGGAATGTGACCGTTGGCCATCAGGCTGACCGTGAAACCGTCGACGCCGGTGGCGCGCAAGTCTTCGTAGCGGGCCCGGATCTCCGCGGGCGAGCCGACCACCAGGGTGTCCCGGCGGGCGGCGGCATCCGGGTTTCGCTCGATATAGGCATCCAGATCGGCGATGGCCTCGTCATGGGTCGGCGCAATACACGCGTATGTCTGCAGACTGACGGTGATCTCAGACCGGTCGCGGCCCAATCGGCCGCAGTGCTCGTCGAGCGCCGCGAGTTTGCGGGGGACGTCCTCGGGCGCACAAATCAGATTCGACTCATCGGCATACTGGGCGACCAGGCGCAACGTCTTCCGTTCGCCGCCGCCACCGATCATCACCGGGATCGGTGACAGCGGGCCCGGACTGTTGATGGCGTCGCGGACCTGGTACCACTTGCCGTCGATGCTGGGCCGCTCGCCACGAAGCATGCCGAGCACAATGTGCAACGACTCCTCGAGACGCTCAAATCGGTCGGTGAAAGTGCCGAACTCGAAGCCCAGGGAGTCATGCTCCTGTTCGAACCATCCGGCACCGATACCGAGTTGGGCCCGCCCCCCGGACACCAGGTCGAGGGCGGTGACCGTCTTGGCCAACAACGCCGGCGCCCGGTAGGTGTTGCCAGTCACCAAGGCGGACAGTCGAACCCGCGAGGTGTGCTGCGCGAGGGCAGACAACAGTGTGTAGCACTCGATCATCTCGCGGTCGGCGGTGCCGATCATCGGCAACTGGTAGAAGTGGTCCATCACCGCGACGGTGTCGAAGCCGGACTCGTCGGCCTCTCGCGCCTGGGCGACGATGGTGTCGAACAGGCGATCGGCCGGCACGCCCGGATAGGTGAAGTTGGGTATCTGATAGCCGAGTCGAGTCACGCCTGCCACCCTACGCGCGAGATCCGCGCTGGCGGGCCTAACCCTTGGTCCGGCGATGACCCCAACGGTCCCAGTTCTCGGGCACCTTGCGGCTCGGCTGGACACGGGGCGGTTCCCCCGGCATTTTCGGAAAGTTGGGCGGATAGGGCAGGTCGCCGAGACCGTCCGCATCGTCGCGGGCGACCATCTCCAACAGCGGTTCGATGCCGACGGCGGCAGCGGCCATGTCGACCCAGGGATCACCGCGCTCCGCGACGAGATCGCCGACGGTGGCCATCGTGAGCGCCGTCGGATCGACGTCGGCGAGTTCATCCCACGTCACCGGTGTCGAGACCTGGGCGTTGACACTGCGCCGCACCGAGTAGGCCGACGCCATGGAGCGGTCGCGGGCGTTCTGGTTGTAGTCGATGAACACCCGGTCGCCGCGCTCCTCCTTCCACCACGACATCGTGATGCGGTCGGGCGCACGGCGCTCCATCTCCAGGCCGAGCGCGATCACCGCACGCCGGGTGGCGATGAAGTCCCACTGCGGCACGATCGGAATGAAAACGTGGACCCCGCGGCTACCCGAGGTCTTCACAAACCCGGGCAGCCCCAGTTCCCGCAGGACCGGTTCGACCACGTCGAGTGCGACCCCGCGCACCACGTCGAACGCTCGAGCGGCGCTGGAAGAATCGGCGCCGCTCACCGGCGGCGGATCGAGGTCGATGCGGAGCTGATCGGGGTGATTGTTCGGGTCTTCGGTCCCGTCGTCGACGGTCGGCCACGAGTGGAACGTGACGGTGCCCATCTGAGCCGCCCAGGCGATGTCGGCGGGCACTGTCGGGCACAACGCGTGGCCGGTCCGCTGTGACGGGAACTCGATCAACGTGGCATGCAGATAGTCGGGGTGCTTCTTCGGTAAATGCTTTTGATAGACCTCGTCGCCGGTGATGCCGTCGGGAAACCGCTGCAGGAAGGTGGGCCGGCGGTGCAGCGCACGCAAGAGCGGGCCCGGTTCCGCGGACGTGCCGGCCATCCGCACGTAGTAGTCGAACATCGCGAGCTTGCGACCGCCGCCGCCCAGGTCGGGGAAGAAGACCTTGTCGGGGCTGGTCAGCCGGACGGCCACGCCGTCGACGTCCACCTCGGTCGCCGGACTGGACATCAGAGCTCCTCCAGAACCGAATACAGGTCGTATCCGAGCGGCACCTCAAGCTGGCCGTAGCGGCACGACTGCGGTTCGCGATCGGGGCGCCACCGCAGGAATTTCACGGTATGCCGAAAGCGCCCGTTCTCCATCTGGTCGTACGCGAACTCGGCGACGAGATCGGGACGGACGGGATAGAACTCGCCGGTGCCGGCCTGTCGCCAGCGGGTCGGCTCGCCGGGGCGCGGTTGGCCGGGATCGAGGCGCATCGGCTCGAGGAGGTCCTGTAGTTCGAGACGCTTGGCGTCCGAGAACGCACTGGAACCGCCCACCATCGCGATGTCGCCGTCGTCGCCGTAGAGCCCCAGCAGCAGCGAGCCCACGCCGCGGCCACTCTTGTGGACGCGGTAGCCGATGACGACGCAGTCGGCGGTGCGTTTGTGCTTGACCTTGACCATCTCGCGCTTGCCCGGCAGGTAGCGCGCGCCGCGGTCCTTGGCCACGATCCCGTCCAGACCGGCCCCTTCGAAAGCGGAGAACCAGCGCTGGGCGACTCCGGTGTCGTCGGTGACGCGGCTGGCCCGGATCGTTCGCGTGTTCGGCCGGCCGGCGACGGCCGCCAACAGCGCCGCGCGCCGAACCTCGAACGGCTCCCCCATCAGGTCGGCGTCACCCAACGCGAGCGCGTCGAAGCCCACCACCAGTGCCGGCGTCTTCTCGGCGAGCATGTCGATGCGCGACTTCGCGGGGTGAATGCGCTGGCTCAGCGCATCCCAGTCGAGACGGTGGACGTCGCCGAAAAGACGCGGAACGCCGATCTCGCCGTCGAGTACCACTCTGTCCGGCAGCTCCGCGCGCGCCGCCGCGACGACCTCCGGGAAATACCGGGCAAGATCCTTGCCGCCACGAGAGGCCATCGCGACCTCGTCTCCGTCCCGGAAGATCAGTACCCGGAACCCGTCCCATTTGGGCTCATAAAGCCACGTTGGTGTCCCTTCCGGCTGCGGCGGAACGCTCGCGACAGCCTTGGCCAGCATCGGCGCGATGGGCGGGTTCACCGGAAGGTCCACGGGCTTCATCGTTCCACCTGGCATCCGCCAGCGCACTAGGGTTGCCGATGTGCCAGCTGGACGCTACGCCCCCTCCCCATCTGGAGACCTGCACGTTGGGAACCTGCGCACGGCGCTGCTCGCGTGGCTGTTCGCCCGCCGCAGCGGCCGCCGGTTCCTGATCCGGATGGAAGACCTCGACGGTCGCAGCATCGCCGGCGCCGCCGACCGTCAGCTCGCCGACCTCGCCGCGCTGGGGCTCGATTGGGATGGCCACGTGCTGTACCAGTCCACGCGTCGCGATCGATACGCGCAGATCATCGCCGAGCTCACCGCGGCGGGCCGGACGTTCGAGTGCTACTGCACCCGGCGCGAGATCCTCGACGCCCCGCGGGCGCCGCACGCGCCGGAGGGCGCGTACCCGGGCACCTGTCTGCGCTTGTCCGAGGCTCAGCGCAGCGAGCGGCGGACGGGCCGACCGCCCGCGATCCGGCTGCGTGCCGGCGTCACCGGGTTCACCGTGCACGATGAACTGCACGGCAGCTTTACCGGCCCGGTCGACGACTTCGTCTTGCAGCGCGGTGATGGAACGCCGGCCTACAACCTGGCCGTCGTCGTCGACGATGCCGAATCGGGCATCGACCAGGTTGTCCGCGGCGATGACCTGCTGACGTCCGCTCCCCGCCAGGCGTACTTGGCGACTGTGTTGGGTCACACTCCGCCGCGGTATGCCCACGTGCCGTTGGTGGTCAACGCCGAGGGGGTGCGGCTGGCCAAGCGCGACGGCGCAGTTACCTTGAAAGACCTTGCCGCTCAGGGAGTTTCACCGGTGGACGTGCTCAACCTCATGGCCCGGTCCCTCCGGCTCGCGACGAGCGGCGAATCGGTCGCCGCGGCACTGCTGCTCGACCGCTTTGCTCCTGCCGCACTCCCGCGCGAACCCTGGGTCTTTCCCGGGCCACGCCAGGATCATCGGTAGTACCGCCCGAGAAACTCGTCCCGATACTCCTCATACCGGCCGGCCTCGATCGCACGACGTGCACCGTCGACGAGTTCGATGACGAACGAGAGGTTGTGCAGGGTGGCCAGCGTCGGCCCGAGGCCCTCCTTCGCACGGAACAGGTGATGCAGATAGGCCCGCGAGTACTGGGTCGTATAGTTCGTCAACTCGGCATCGAGTGGCGCAAAGTCGCTGCGGAAGCGGGCATTGGTGATGTTGACGCGACCGTCGCGGGTGTAGATCGCACCGTTGCGCGCCACCCGGGTGGGCGAGACACAGTCGAAGGTGTCGATCCCGTTCTCGATCGCGACGAAGATGTCGTCCGGCTCGCTGATACCCAACAGATGCTTCGGCTTGTCGTGCGGCAGTTCGGAATTCACCCACCCCACGATCGTCCCGAGGTTCTCCTTCTCGAGCGCGCCGCCAACCCCGAAGCCGCCGAAGCCCTTGCCCCCCTCGCGCTCGTCTCGCGCACCAAGTTCAGCAAGGTCGCGTGCCGCCTTGCGGCGCAAGTCCTCGTACTGCGCGCCCTGGATCACGCCCCACAACGATTGCTGCGGACGATCGGCGCGCGCCACCGACAGCCGATTGTGCTCGGCCAGGCAACGAATCGCCCACCGCCGGGTGCGCTCCAACGAACTCTCCTGGTAGGTGCGGGTGTTCATCAGCGTTGTCAGCTCATCGAAGGCGAAGATGATGTCGGCGCCGAGTTGATGCTGGATCTGCATCGACAGCTCGGGGGTGAACCGGTGCGCCGACCCGTCGATGTGCGACTTGAAGGTCACCCCGTCATCATCGACGGCTGCGAGACGCTCCCTACCGGCGGCGGTCTTCTCGTCGTCGGGGACATGTCCGGCCGACATCTCGATGACCTTCTTGAATCCGACGCCCAGCGACATGACCTGGAACCCGCCGCTGTCGGTATACGTCGGCCCCGGCCAGTTCATGAAGGCGCCCAGCCCCCCGGCCGCGTCCACGATCGCCGGACCCGGCTGCAGGTAGAGGTGATAGGCGTTGGCCAGCACCGCCTGCGCGCCGAGCTCGGCGACGGCCTCGGGGACGACGGTCTTTACGGTCGCCTTGGTCCCGACGGGCACGAAGGCCGGCGTCGCGATGTCGCCGTGGGGAGTCGAAATCACCCCCGTCCGGCCCAAACCCGAGGCCAATCGGGTGCCGACGGTGAACCGGGTCGCTGCAGCAGTCACGACGGGCATTGTCGCAGGCAGTCCTGGCATTCATCAAAAGTTAAGGGGTGCTTCGTTACCCTGGATCCATGTTGGCCTCCACGAAGACCCTGATCGCACGCGTCGTCGGCACTGCGGCCACCGCCGGTGTGGCGGCCGTGGTGCTACTCGGCTGCGGCAGCAACGACAGCCCGACGCCCGCCGCTGCCAGCGCCACCTCCGCTGCGAGTGCCACCGCGTCGTCGAGTCTTCCCTCCGCCCCCACCGAATCGGGTGTCGCCGTCGTTCCCGGCCCGAACCCCGCACAGGTCGCCCCACCGGCGTCGGTCCCCGCCGACCGCCATATCCCCGACGTTCCCGGCACCAAGTGCGGCGCCACCCGCGGCCCGGACGGTGCGCTCGAGTTGGTCGTCCTCCAGGGCAAGGTCGACTGCGGCACCGCGAAAAAGGTGGCCCACGAATACGGCCCGATGATCGCCAGCGGCCAGAAGCAGACCGTTGACGGGTGGACCTGTGGCCCGTCGACGGCCGAGAACATCCTCGCCGCATGCGCCAAGGGCGACGACGCGTTCGTCTTCCAGCTGCCCAACTGACTCGACTCGGCGCGGCGTCCGGCCGCCAACAACGAAGACCGACCGAGTGGCCTTGGTAGGTTGACCGGGTCCCCGACTGCCGGGGGTCGCCAACCGAAGGATCACCATGCCGGGTACGAAGACGTCGCCCACCCCGCGGCGAACGATGCGCCAGCACTTCACGTCCGTCTCGTACGGCGGCATGGTCGGCGCGATGCTTCTGCTGCTCGCATCGGCCACCCCATCGTTGTTGCCGCGCGGCTGGTTCTTCCAGGGCGTCGTCTCGGGCGGTGCGGCCGCCATCGGCTACGCCATCGGCGCCTTCCTCACCTGGCTGGCCCGCTTCATGGTGTCGCGGGATGAGCCGTGGCGCCGGCCACAGCGCTTTTGGTGGTGGGCCCTCGCGTTCATCGCCGTCTGGGATGCCACCCTCATGCTCTACTGGTATGTCCGTTGGCAGAACGACTTGCGCGACCTCATGGGCGTCGAGCGCATCGGCCTGCGCGCGATCCCGGAGATCCTCGGCGTCGCACTCATCGTGTTCCTTCTGCTGATGGTTATCGGCAAGGCCTGGTCCCGGGCGGTCGGTGCCGTTGTCCGATGGCTGCGCGGCTTCGTCCCACCGCGGATGGCCAGCGTTGCCGGCGGCGCCATCGCGGTCGGACTGACCGTGGCGCTGGTCAACGGTGTACTCGTCGAGAACGTGATGCGCGTGTTGAACAGCACGTTCTCCGCTGCCAACGACGAGACCAAGGCCGACGTTTCCGCACCCACGTCGCCGCTGCGTTCGGGCGGCCCGGACTCGACGGTGAGCTGGGACTCACTGGGCCGGGAGGGTCGGTCCAACGTCGCTGACGGGCCGACCGTTGCCCAGTTGACCAGGTTCAACGGAGTGCCTGCGATGGAACCGATCCGCGTATTCGCCGGCCTTGACAGCGCGCCCACCCTCGAAGGGGTCGCCGACGCCGCGGTGCGCGAACTCGAACGCACCGGCGGCCTCAATCGCAAGATCGTCGCCGTCGGTTCGACCACCGGCAGCGGCTGGCTCAACAAGGGCTACATCGATTCACTGGAATACATGTACAACGGCGACACCGCCCTGGTGTCGATGCAGTACTCGTACCTGCCGAGCTGGATCTCGTTCCTGGTCGACAAGGAACGCGCACGCCAGGCCGGCATGCTGCTGTTCGAGAAGGTGAGCGCACGGGTCCGGGCGATGCCCGAAGCACACCGCCCCAAGCTTGTGGTCTTTGGCGAGTCACTGGGCAGCTTCGCCGGCGAGTCGCCGTTCGGTTCCGTCCCGACGATCGCTGCCCGTACCGACGGCGCCCTGTTCACCGGGCCCACCTTCAACAACCAACTGTGGCTGGACACGACGCGCAACCGCGACGCCGGTTCACCCGAGTGGCTCCCCATCTTCGGCGACGGTCAGTTCGCCCGATTCATCGCCGACGAGGGCGACCTCGTCCGGCCGAATGCACCGTGGGATCACGCCCGAGTCGTCTACAACCAGCATGCGTCGGACCCGATCACCTGGTGGAATCCGTCGCTGCTGTTCCGCGAACCCGACTGGCTCAAGGAGAAGCGCGGTCGCGATGTGCTCCACTCAACGCACTGGATTCCCGTCGTCACCTTCCTGCAGGTCTCAGCCGACATGGCCGTCGCCGTCGACGTGCCCGACGGCCACGGGCACCACTATCTGCGCTCGATTCCGTATGCCTGGGCGAAGATTCTTCAGCCGCCCGGGTGGACCGATGAGAAAACCCGCCGCCTGCTGCCGCTCCTCGACCGGGACTTCTAGGCAAGCGTCAACGACGCCCGGCGTCGAGCAACTCGACAACCCGCTCCAGCGCCGCGACACGGCTCCCCTTGACGAGCAGGGCCAGTGGACCACCGAGCCCGGTGACGTGGTCGGCGGCCGCCTGCGCGTCATCGACATGCTCGACGTCGTCGCCGTAGCGCGGCTCGTCGACGGCGACGACGGCGATGCCCAGCGACAACGCCAGCTCGGCGACCTCCCGATGGGCCGCCGCCGAATCCGCTCCCAGCTCGGCCATCGTGCCGAGTACGGCGACACGGCGCACGGCGTCGACCCGGGCCAGCGCGCGCAGTGCAGCGGCCATCGAGGTTGGATTGGCGTTGTACGCGTCGTTGATGACGGTGAACCCGGTTGCGGTCTGCACCAGCTCCATCCGGAGCCCCGACAACGCGGCCGCGTAGAGCCCCTCGGCGACCTTCTCGAGTTCGACGCCGAGCCCGGCCCCGGCGGCCGCGGCGGCCAAGGCGTTGCCGACCTGGTGTTCTCCGCGTGCCCCCAGCCGAATCGGGATGCTCCCCCACGGGGAGTGCAGGGTGAACGAGGCGCGCAAGCCGGCATCAAGCGTGACCCCGCTGGCAGTCAGGTCGGCGGTACCACCGCGCGCGCTGTAGGTCAGCACGCGCGCCCGTGTGCGCGCGGCCATCGCGGCGACATTCGGGTCGTCGGCGTTGAGGACGGCAATCCCCGCGGCGGGCAGGGCCTCCACGAGCTCACCCTTGGTCTGCGCGACCGCTTCGAGGGACCCGAAGTTTTCCAGGTGCACCCCTTCGACCCGGGTCAGCACCCCGACCGTGGGTTGGGCGATCTCACACAGCGTCGCGATGTGCCCGACGCCGCGCGCCCCCATCTCCAGCACGGCCGCCTCGGTGCCGTCGTCGGCCCCGAACAGCGTCAGCGGCAGGCCCAGCTCGTTGTTGAACGACTTCTCGCTCGCCGCGGTGCGATAGGTGGTCTGCAATACCCCGGCCAACAGATCCTTCGTCGACGTCTTGCCCACCGAACCGGTCACGCCGACGACCCTCGCACCGATCCGGGCACGGGCCGACCGTCCGAGGTCTTGCAGGGCGAGCGCGGTATCGGCGACCCGGATCGCCGCGACGCCGTCGGCCGGGACAATGCCATCGCGGCTGGTGAGGAAGGCGGGCGCCCCGGCAGCCAACGCCGCCGCCAGAAACTCGTGACCGTCGCGCTCGGCGACGATCGGGACGAATAGCTGGCCGGGTTCCAGGGTGCGCGAGTCGATACCCGCCCCCGTGACGGTGACGTCGGCACCGGTCGCCGTGCCCCCTGTTGCCGCGGCGATCTCTGCCGAAGTGAATTTCACACATCCACGCTACGCGACGATCAGGGCCGGCTCGCATCGGTTCTTCCACCCCCGTAAGGTTGCGGCCATGCCCGACGCCGCCGCGACCACCGTGCGCCTCGTCGTCCTGTTCGGGGGGGCCTCCGCCGAGCACGACATCTCCTGCATCAGCGCGGCACACGTCCTCGCCGCGGTAGACCGGTCCCGCTACACGCTGGTGCCGATCGGGATCACCCGCGACGGCACATGGGTCTCGCCCACCGCCACCGTTGCCGCCCTCGCGGCAGGCGATCCGCTGGGCCACGCGCTCGCTCCCGAAGGGCCGACCGTCGAACCGCTGGCCATCCTGCGCGGCGGTGGCGACGCCCCCACCGTCGTCCTGCCCCTGCTGCACGGTCCCCACGGGGAGGACGGCACCATTCAGGGTCTGCTCGAACTGCTCAATGTTGCCTACGTCGGGTCGGGCGTCCTCGGATCGGCGCTGTGCATGGACAAGGCAATGGCCAAAGATGTTGCGGCGCACCGCGGAATCCCGCAATGCCGGTGGATCGAGCACCGCAACGGGATCGACGATGAGCAACGAACCATCAACTCCGCGGTCGACGAACTAGGACTCCCGGTCTTCGTCAAGCCGGCAAACATGGGTTCCTCGGTCGGGATCTCCAAAGCGCACGACGAGGCCGAGCTGGCCGTCGCTTTGCAGACGGCGCTCGCCTACGACGACGTGCTGGTCATCGAGGAGGGCATCACTGCCCGCGAGATCGAGGTGGCGGTGCTCGGCAACACGCGGCCGGAGGCGTCGCTGCCCGGCGAGATTCTGCCCGGCTCGGAGTTCTACGACTACGACGACAAGTACGTCACCGGCAACGCGGCCCTGCAGATCCCCGCGAAACTACCCGACTCGGCCGTCGACGAGGTTCGTGAGCTGGCCATCCGCTGCTACCGGGCACTGCGGTGCCAAGGGTTGGCCCGCGTCGACTTCTTCTACGAGGAGTCGTACCGCGACGGCCCTGGCCGAGGTTGGCTCCTCAATGAGGTGAACACGATTCCCGGGTTCACCCCCGCGTCGATGTACCCGAAGATGTGGGCGGCGACGGGGCTGGCGTATTCCGATCTCATCGATCGGCTCGTCGCGCTGGCCATCGAGGCCCATACGCGGCGGTCGGCCTTCTCCACCGCCCACTAACCGCCGAGTGGGCACCCCAACCCCGCCGAGTGGGCACCCCAACCCCGCCGAGTGGGCACCTAATTCGGCCGCCAACTCGCGATCCGATCGGTCAGCGACAACATCATGCGGTCGGGCAGAATCGATGCAAAGGTTTGCGGCAGTCCGGCAAAGCGGTTTGCCGGCATCATCATCGGCGTCGCTCGACGGGCCATCCAGGCGACAGTCGCCCACCGTCGACGACGCGCGGCCGTGAAGCCCACACCATCGAATTCCCCTGATGACGTGCAGTGCTGCGCCAGCACGACGGCATCTTCAAGCGACAGACCCGCGCCCTGGCCGAGGTGCGGCCGCATGGCGTGAGCGGCGTCGCCGACCAAGACCGTGCGTCCTTTGACGGGCGAGCGAACCGGAGCCAGCTCGGTGAGGTCATGCACGATCGGCTCGCCGATCGCCGCCAGCATTGCCGGCACCGGCTCGATCCAGCCGTCGAAGTGAGCCAATCCCTTCTCCCGCGCCCGACCACGCGATGCCCCGAACACATAGGTCGTATCGCCGGGTAGCGGCAGGATTCCACACTCCCCGGAAGAGCCCCACACGTTGATGGCCTCGTCGGTAGCACCGTCGACGACCGCCCGCCACGCCCGGATACCGCAGTCGCGCTCGCCGCCCGCTTCCGGCCACCACTGCAGCCGCGTCTGGCTGTGCACACCGTCGGCAGCGACGACGAGGTTGAAGGACTCCTCCCGGCCGTCCGCCGCAACGATCCCCCGTCGGACATCGACCACCGTCGCACGCGTAGCCGGGCGGACGACGCCGTCGTCGAGCCCGTCCACCAGTGCCGCGTTGAGATCACGCCGGTGCAGCGCCAGCATTTCGCCGGGGGCGCTGCATTGCCGCATGAGTTCGCGGCCCGACGACTGGAGAATCCGCACTCGCGGCATGTCATTCGCCAGCGCCCGCACCCCGTCGGCGACACCCAGCACGGTGAGGACGGCGATCCCGTTTGACCAGATCGTGATCCCGGCGCCGACCACGACACTGGGAGTCTCCTCGAATACCACGACATCCCAGCCGCGCCGGGTCAGGGCAACTGCTGCGGCAAGACCACAGATCCCGCCCCCGACGACAGCGGCGCGCGGCCGCGTGAGACTGGGCATGGTCTCCCATTGTGTCATCATCGACGACCATGCGCGGCTAGCATCGGGCCCGTGAGTGCCGCACCGGAATCGCCCCGTATCGCGTTGCGCGTCGGTGTCTATTCGCCCAACGCGCGCACCCGCGAGCACGTCATCACGGCCGTCGGGACCACCCTTCATCCCGACCTGCCCGAACTCGCCCTCACCGAGCTGGCCACCGGGCCCGCCGTACTGGACAAACTCGATCAGAACCAGATCGATGTCCTGATTCTCGACGGCGAGGCGGCTCCGATCGGTGGGCTGGGACTGGCCAAACAGATCCGCGACGAGTACGAGCCGTGCCCACTGTTGCTCGTCCTCATTGCTCGCCAAGCTGATCGGTGGCTGGCCGACTGGTCACGCGCCGACGCGACGGCGACGCTGCCCGTCGACGCAATTGAACTCGGGACGACGATGACCGAATTGATCCGGACACGGACCTAGTCCCCGCCTCCGCCTGCCCACTCGGTACGAACGAGGTGCCCACTCGGCGAGGATGAGGTGCCCACTCGGCGGGATTGTGTGACCGCGGACACGCAACCGGGCCGTCATGAGTAGTGTGAGAGACACATCACACAGCCACTCCCGTCGCGGAGGCGATACCCACATGAACGCCTATCTACCAATCCTCGTACTCGGCGGGATTGCTGCTGCGTTCGCCGTGTTCTCGATCGGGGCAGCGACCTTCGTCGGGCCCCGGCGCGCCAACCGCGCCAAGCTCGAGGCCTACGAGTGCGGAATCGAACCATTGCCGCAAGACCGTGCGGTGCAACGGATTCCGGTGAAGTACTACCTCACCGCGATGTTGTTCATCATCTTCGACATCGAGATCGTCTTCCTATATCCGTGGGCCGTCGCCTTCGACTCCCTCGGCTGGTTCGGGCTGGCCGCGATGGCCCTGTTCGTCGTCAACGTGTCCGTCGCCTACGCCTACGAATGGCGTCGCGGCGGACTGAGGTGGGACTGACCGGATGGGCATCGAGGAACAGGTCCCCAGCGGCTTCCTGCTGAGCACCGTCGAGGGTCTCGCGGGCTACATGCGCAAGGGCTCGTTGTGGCCGGCGACGTTCGGTTTGGCCTGCTGCGCAATTGAGATGATGGCGACGACGTCGGGCCGCTACGACCTGGCCCGCTTCGGCATGGAGGCCTTCCGCGCCTCCCCCCGACAGGCTGATCTCATGATCGTGGCGGGCCGGGTCAGCCAGAAGATGGCACCGGTCCTGCGTCAGATCTACGACCAGATGGCCGAGCCGAAGTGGGTGCTCGCCATGGGCGTCTGCGCCTCGTCGGGCGGCATGTTCAATAACTACGCGATCGTGCAGGGCGTCGACCACGTCGTCCCCGTCGACATCTATCTCCCCGGCTGCCCGCCGCGCCCGGAAATGCTCCTCCACGCGATCCTCAAGCTGCACGAGAAGATCCAGGAGATGCCACTGGGCGCCAACCGGGCCGAGGCGATCGCCGCCGCCGAACAGGCTGCGCTGGCATCCCGGCCAACCATCGAATTCAAGGGGCTGCTGCGATGAGCGACATCCGCAGGCAGCACGACGATCACCCGGAGATAATCGGCACCCGCACCGGCCTCTTCGGCGCCGACGGCGCCGGCGACACCTCCGGCTATGGCCGTCTGGTCCAGCAGGTTGAACTCGGCGGCACCACCGCACCCCCGTTCGGCGGCTACTTCGATGAACTCCTCGACACGCTGCGGTCCGCCCTCGCGCGCCACGACGTCAATCCCGATGCCGCAATCGAGGGCGCCCAGGTCCACGTCGGCGAACTGACCGTATTCGTCGCCCGCGACTGCCTGCCGATCGTCGCCGGTATCGCCCGCGACGAGCCCGACCTGCGCTTCGAGTTGTGCCGCGGGGTGAGCGGCGTGCACTACCCCGACGATCCCGGCCGCGAACTACACGCCGTGTACCCGCTGCAGTCGATCACGCACAACCGCGTCGTCCGGCTGGAGGTCTGCGCTCCCGACGCCGATCCGCACATCCCCAGCATCTGCCGCGTCTACCCGACCAACGACTGGCACGAGCGCGAGACCTACGACTTCTTCGGGATCATCTTCGACGGCCATCACTCGCTGGCGCGCATCGAGATGCCCGACGACTGGGAGGGCCACCCGCAGCGCAAGGACTACCCACTCGGTGGCGTACCGGTCGAATACAAGGGCACCACCGTGGCACCCCCGGATCGGCGGAGGTCCTATCACTGATGAGCGCCACCATCGGAGTCACCGGCCGCGACTGGGACGAGGTCGTCGCCGCGGTCCGCGAACGCGCCGCCGCCGAGCCCGGCGAGGAGCGAATCGTCGTCAACATGGGTCCACAGCACCCCTCCACGCACGGGGTGCTGCGCCTCATCCTGGAGATCGACGGTGAGACGGTCACCGAGGCCCGCTGTGGTGTCGGCTACCTACACACCGGCATCGAGAAGAACCTCGAATACCGCACCTGGACGCAGGGGGTGACCTTTGTGACGCGGATGGACTACCTGGCTCCCTTCCACAACGAGGTTGCGTACTGCCTCGGCGTCGAGCGGCTGCTGGGGATCACCGACGACATCCCGCACCGCGCGACCACCATCCGCGTGCTGCTGATGGAACTCAACCGCATCTCGTCGCACCTGGTGGCCCTGGCGACCGGCGGGCTCGAACTCGGCGCCATGTCGCCGATGTTCCTCGGTTTCGCGGCGCGCGAGACGATCCTCGACGTCTTCGAGGAGGTCACCGGCCTGCGGATGAATCACGCCTACGTGCGCCCCGGCGGGCTCGCACAGGACCTTCCCGACGGTGCACTCGACCTGATCAGCGGTGTCCTCGACGTCCTGCCCGGGCAGATCGGCGAAGTCGAGGCCCTGCTGACCGACAACTACATCTGGAAGGCGCGGACCCAGGGCGTCGGCTACCTCGATCTGACCGGGTGCATGGCCCTGGGCATCACCGGCCCGTGCCTGCGATCCACCGGGCTCCCCCACGACCTTCGCCGCGCGGCCCCGTACTGCGGCTACGAGACCTACGAGTTCGAGGTTCCCGTCGCCGACACCTGCGACGCCTACGGCCGCTACCTGGTCCGGGTCGCCGAAATGCACGAGTCGTTGCGCATCGCGGCCCAGTGCGTGGAGCGCCTCGCCGAGCCCGGACCGGTCACCGTCGAGAACGGAAAGCTGGGGTGGCCGGCCGATCTGCAAGTGGGACCGGACGGGCTGGGCAACTCACCCGAGCACATCGCCAAGATCATGGGTCAGTCGATGGAGTCGCTGATCCACCATTTCAAGCTGGTCACCGAGGGCTTCCGCGTCCCGGCCGGCCAGTGCTACTCCGCGATCGAGTCGCCGCGCGGCGAACTCGGCGTGCACATCGTCTCCGACGGCGGCACCCGCCCCTACCGGGTGCACTTCCGCGATCCGTCGTTCACGAACCTGCAGGCGGTGGCCGCGATGTGCGAGGGCGGCATGGTGGCCGACGTCATCACCGCGGTCGCCAGCATCGACCCGGTCATGGGAGGGGTGGACCGATGACTACCGAACTCGATCCCGCGGTGCCCGGTTCCGGACCGGTGCCCGTCGACCTCGGGCTGCCCGGTCAGGCACCGAACGAGCCACATCCGCAGATCACCTTCGACGGTCCGCCGGATTACCCGGCCGAGGCCACCGCGACCCTGACCGCCGACGCCGCCGAAATCATTGCCCGCTACCCGCAGCCGCGGTCAGCACTGTTGCCCCTGCTCCATCTTGTGCAAGCCCACGACGGTTACGTCACCAAAGCCGGAATCGGTTTCTGTGCAGCACGATTGGGGATGACGCGGGCCCAGGTGGCGGCCGTCGCGACGTTCTATTCGATGTACCGCCTCGAACCGACCGGGGAATACCTCGTCGGCGTTTGTACCAACACCACCTGTGCGGTACTCGGCGGTGACGAGATCCTCGCAGCACTGGGCGAACACCTGGGCATCGAGCCCGGCGAAACGACCGCCGACGGCCGGATCACGCTGGAGCACGTCGAGTGCAACGCGGCCTGCGACTTTGCCCCGGTCGTCATGGTCAACTGGGAATTCTTCGACGATCAGTCCCCGGCGAGCAGCGTCGAACTCGTCGACGATCTACGCGCCGGCGTCGAGGTCTCGCCCAGCCGGGGGATGCCGACGCTGTGCACATTTCGGCAGGTGTCCCGCCTGCTCGCCGGTACCGACACCCCCGAGCCTCCGCCGGCCGACGAGGTCACGCCCTTCACCCTCGCCGAGCGGATCGCCGAATCCCCCAACGTCCCCGTCCTGAGCCGAAACTGGGAGCGTCCCGAATCGTGGTCGCTGGCGAGCTATCGCGCCGACAACGGGTACCACGGCCTGCGTGCGGCGCTGGACCTGCCGCCGGACGAGGTCATCGAGATCGTGAAGAACTCCGGTCTCCGCGGGCGCGGTGGCGCAGGTTTCCCGGTCGGGATGAAATGGTCGTTCATTCCACAGGGTGACGGCCCGGGTAAGCCGCACTATCTCGTGGTGAACGCCGACGAGTCCGAACCGGGCACCTGCAAGGACATGCCCCTCATGCTCGCTTCGCCGCACACGCTGATCGAGGGAATGATCATCGCCAGCTATGCGATCCGCGCGAACCTCGCCTTCATCTACGTGCGCGGCGAAGTCGCGTCAGTGATCGCCCGCCTGCGCGACGCCGTCGCCCAGGCCTACGAAGCAGGCCTGCTCGGGCGCAACATCCTCGGCTCCAGTTTTGATCTCGACCTCGTGGTGCATGCCGGCGCGGGCGCCTACATCTGCGGCGAGGAGACCGCGCTCCTCGACTCGCTCGAGGGCCGTCGCGGTCAGCCGCGTCTGCGGCCGCCGTTCCCGGCGGTCGCCGGGCTGTATGCCAGCCCCACCGTGGTCAACAATGTCGAGTCCATCGCGAGTGTGCCGGCGATCCTGCGCAACAGCGCCGACTGGTTTCGGCAGATGGGCACCGAGAAGTCGCCCGGCTTCACCCTCTACTCACTGTCGGGGCACGTCGCCAATCCCGGTCAGTACGAGGCGCCGTTGGGCATCACCCTGCGCGAACTGCTCGATCTGGCCGGCGGAATGCGCGCCGGCCACCGGCTGAAGTTCTGGACGCCCGGCGGATCGTCGACGCCGCTGTTCGCCGCCGATCACCTCGATGTGCCACTCGACTACGAAGGCGTCGCCGAGGCCGGTTCGATGCTGGGCACCAAGGCTCTGCAACTCTTCGATGAAACGACCTGCGTCGTGCGCGCCGTACTGCGCTGGAGCGAGTTCTACAAGCACGAGTCCTGCGGCAAGTGCACCCCCTGCCGCGAGGGCACCTATTGGCTGGTCCAGCTGATGGAACGCCTCGAGGCCGGCCAGGGACGGCCCGGTGATCTCGACAAACTGCTCGATGTCGCCGACAGCATCGTCGGGAAGGCGTTCTGCGCACTGGGCGACGCCGCCGGGGCGCCAATCACCTCCTCGCTCAGCCTGTTCCGCGACGAATACCTCGAACACGCACGGTTGGGGCACTGCCCGTTCGACCCGGCGGCGTCGGTGACATATGGGCGATCCCCCGAAGGGAGGACGGGCCGGTGACGACGGTGGAGACCGGGCTGATCACCCTCACGATCGACGGACGCCCGATCACCGTGCCCAAGGGCACCCTGGTGATCCGTGCCGCGGAGATGGCGGGCATCGAGATCCCGCGCTTTTGCGACCATCCCCTCCTCGACCCGGTCGGCGCCTGCCGGCAATGCCTCGTCGACGTGGCGGGGCAGCGCAAACCGATGGCATCGTGCACCACTGTCGTCGCCGCCGACATGGTCGTGCGCACGCAGGCCACCTCGGCCGCCGCGGCACGCGCCCAGCACGGGGTGATGGAGCTGTTGCTCATCAACCATCCGCTGGACTGCCCGACCTGCGACAAGGGCGGCGAATGCCCCCTGCAGAACCAGGCG
Organism: Gordonia sp. UBA5067; assembly: GCF_002414845.1. Classification (GTDB taxonomy): domain Bacteria; phylum Actinomycetota; class Actinomycetes; order Mycobacteriales; family Mycobacteriaceae; genus Gordonia; species Gordonia defluvii. The sequence goes on from NZ_DIAX01000085.1 coordinate 54,501, forward strand.
ATGACCTCGGCCAGCCCCGATACGCGGTTCGAGGGCGCCAAGCGGCGCTTCACCAAGCCGGTACACCTGTCGGCCGAGGTGCTACTCAACCGCGAGCGCTGCGTGATGTGCGCCCGCTGCAGCCGATTCGCGAGCGAAATTGCCGGCGACCAGTTGATCGATCTCGCCGACCGGGGCGCGCTGCAACAGGTCAGCATCTACGAGGACGATCCATTCGACTCCTACTTCTCCGGCAATACCGTGCAGATCTGTCCGGTTGGCGCACTCACCAACACCACCTACCGCTTCCGTGCCCGCCCCTTCGACCTCGCATCCACACCGAGCGTGTGCGAGCACTGCGCGAGTGGCTGCGCCCAACGGACCGATGAGCGTCGCGGAAAGGTGCTGCGGCGCCTCGCCGGCGACGACCCGCAGGTCAACGAGGAGTGGAACTGCGACAAGGGCCGATGGGCCTTTGCGTATGCGACGCTGCCGGACCGGCTGACGACGCCGCTGGTGCGCGACCCCGACGGGCAGTTGCGTCCGGCGTCGTGGCCGCACGCGCTGGCAACGGCCGCGGCGGGTCTGGCCGGCACCCGCGCCGCCGTGCTGGTGGGCGGTCGCGCGACCGTCGAGGACGCCTACGCGTACAGCAAATTCGCCCGCACAGTGTTGGGTACCAACGACATCGACTTCCGGGCCCGGGGGTGCAGCGACGAGGAGACCGCATTCCTCGCCCATCAGGTCGCGGGGGCGGGGATGGCGGTCACCTACGCTGATCTCGTCGCGGCGCCCGTAGTAGTCCTGGCCGGACTCGAGCCCGAAGAAGAGTCGCCGATGATCTTCGTGCGCCTGCGCCGGGCGATCCGGTCGGGCACGGCGGTACATTCGGTCGCACCCTGGACCTCGCGCGGGCTGGCCAAGCTGGACGGCACCCGTATCGATTGCCTGCCCGGCGGCGAGGCGGTCGTCCTCGCTGACCCGGCCACCCAGGATCTGCTCGCCACGCCGGGGGCCATCCTGCTCCTCGGCGAGCGGCTCGCCCTGAGCCCCGGGGCGCTGACCGTCGCGGCCACCGTTGCCGAACACACGGGCGCCCGCCTCGCCTGGGTGCCGCGCCGGGCCGGTGAGCGCGGGGCCGCCGACGTCGGCGCGCTGCCGAACCTGTTGCCCGGCGGCCGGCCGGTCGCTGATGCCGAGGCCCGAGCCGAGATCGCCGCCGTGTGGGAGGTGGCGGACCTGCCCGACCACCTCGGTCGCGCGACGCCGTCGATTCTGGACGCTCTCGCCGGGCAACGACTCGACACGCTGGTTGTCGGCGGCGTCGAAATCGAAGACCTGCCCGACGTTGAGACGGCCCGCGCCGCCCTGGGCGCCGCCGCGTTCGTCATCAGTCTGGAACAGCGGCGAAGTATCGTCACCGAGCACGCCGACGTGGTGTTCCCGGTGGCCGCGGCGGCCGAGAAGCCGGGCACCTACGTCGACTGGGAGGGACGGCCGCGCCCGTTCACCCCATCGGTCGACGGCGGTGGGCGCCTGCCGGACCACCGGGTGCTCACCGCACTCGCCGCCGAGTCCGGCATCGCCCTGGGCTGCGACAGTGTCGACGCGGTCCACACCGAACTGCAGCGCATGGGCGCCTGGGCGGGCCGACGGGCGGATCTGCCGGCCGCTCCGAGCCCGGCGCCGGTGGTCCCCGCCACCGGTCATGCGCTCCTGTCCAGCTGGCGCCTGCTGCTGGACTGCGGGCGGCTGCAGGACGGCGAGCCGAACCTTGCGGCCACGGCGCATGCCCCGGTCGCCCGACTGTCGGCGGCCACCGCGGCGCAGGTGGGCGCCGCCGACGGCCAGTCACTGACCGTCACCGGCCGCACCGGCTCGGTGACGCTGCCGCTCACCATCACCGACATGCCCGACGGCACAGTGTGGCTGCCCATGAACTCGCCCGGCTCGCGCATCTACCCCCAGCTGGGCGCCCGCCCCGGCGACGTCGTCGCCCTCTCCGGTGAGGAGGTGCCCCAGTGATCGATTTCCCGACCCTGAACTCCTTCGGTCACGACCCGTGGTGGCTGGTGATCGCGAAGGCGATCGCCGTCTTCGCCTTTCTGGTTCTGACCGTGCTCGCGGCAATCCTGGCCGAGCGCAAGATCATGGCTCGCATGCAGCGGCGGTACGGCCCCAACCGGGTCGGCTGGCACGGGGCGCTGCAAAGCCTCGCCGACGGGGTGAAGCTCGCCCTCAAGGAGGGGCTGACCCCGGCCGGCGTCGACAAACCCATCTATCTGCTCGCCCCGATGATCGCGGTCATCCCCGCGTTCACCGCCTTCGCGGTCATTCCGTTCGGCCCGTCGGTGTCAGTTCTCGGGCACCACACGCCGTTGCAGTTGACCGACCTGCCGGTCGCCGTGCTGTACATCCTCGCCATCACCTCCATCGGCGTATACGGGATTGTGCTGGCCGGCTGGTCGTCGGGAAGCACCTATCCGCTGTTGGGCGGGCTGCGCTCCACCGCCCAGGTGATCTCCTACGAGATCGCCATGGGCCTGTGCTTCGCCGCCGTCTTCCTCCTCTCGTCGACCATGTCGACGTCGGAGATCATCGGCAGCCAGCACCACCACTGGTACATCCTGCTGCTGCTGCCGTCGTTCATCATCTACGCGATTTCGATGGTCGGCGAGACGAATCGGGCACCGTTCGACCTGCCCGAGGCGGAGGGCGAGCTGGTCGGCGGTTTCCACACCGAGTATTCCTCGCTGAAGTTCGCGATGTTCATGCTCGCCGAGTACGTCAACATGACGACGGTCGCCGCCCTGGCGACCACGCTCTTCCTCGGCGGGTGGATGGCCCCGTGGCCGCTGAGCCTCATCCCGGGGGCGAACTCGGGTTGGCTGCCCGTGCTGTGGTTCGTCGCCAAGGTGTGGGTATTCCTATTCGTCTTCATCTGGCTGCGCACGACGCTGCCCCGCCTGCGTTACGACCAGTTCATGGGACTGGGCTGGCGGGTGCTCATCCCGGCGTCGTTGTCGTGGGTGATGATTGTCGCGCTGATCCGCGCGGCGACCCTGAACGCCGGCGATACCGCGCGGACCCTGATCCTCGTTGGTGCCGGCGTCCTCGCCGCCATCGCTCTGGTGGGCGGGATCACTCGGGCGATGCGCGCACCCCGGGACGCCGTCGCACCCGCGCGGCCCACCGGCCCGGTCCTCGACGGCGCGTACCCCGTGCCGCCGCTCCCGCCCGGCGCGTCGGCCGGTGGACCGGCGGGCACTCCCGCCACGGAGGTGACCCATGCCTGACTTCGGCAAACCGATCGCCGGCTTCGGCGTCATGTTCCGCGGTATGTTCCGCGAGCCCATCACCGAGCAGTACCCCGAGGAGCAGCCCCCGATAGCGGCCCGCTTCCACGGCCGCCACCAACTCAACCGCTACGACGATGGCCTGGAGAAATGCATCGGCTGCGAGTTGTGCGCGTGGGCGTGCCCCGCGGACGCCATCTTCGTCGAGGGCGCCCAGAACAACGACGAGGAGCGCTATTCCCCGGCCGAGCGGTATGGGCGCGTCTACCAGATCAACTACCTGCGTTGCATCGGCTGCGGCCTGTGTATCGAGGCGTGCCCCACTCGGGCGCTGACGATGACCGCCGAGTTCGAGATGGCCGACGACAACCGCGCCGACCTCATCTACGAAAAGGACCGGCTCCTGGCTCCCCCGGCGCCCGGCGCCGAGCCGACACCGCAGCGCAAACCGGCGCGCGCGGTCGACTACTACTTGGGCCGGGCCGGCCGGGCCGGGGAACCCCGCCAAGCAGCCGATACCGATACCCAGGATTCCGCGGAGAAACCCCGATGACCGGGGCGTTGAGTGCGACGGGCATCAGTCTCGCCGCTGAGCTGACCCATACCTCTACCGGCGAATCAGTCCAGTTCTGGGTGCTGGCCGTCGTGGTGATCCTCGGCGCACTCGGTGTCGTCTGCTCACCGAAAGCGGTGTACTCGGCGATGTTCCTCGCGATGACGATGCTGATCCTGGCGGTGTTCTATATCGCGCAGGGTGCGTTGTTCCTGGGTGTCGTGCAGATCGTCGTCTACACCGGCGCAGTGATGATGCTGTTCCTGTTCGTCATCATGCTGATCGGCGTCGACTCGGCCGATTCACTGGTGGAAACAATCCGCGGGCAACGGTTGGTCGCCGTCGGGCTGGGCCTGGGGTTCGGTGTGCTGCTGATTGCGGGAATCGCCCAGGCGGCCCTGGCGACCTTCGTCGGGTTCGGTTCCGAGACCGGCGGCAACGAGGCCATCGTCGAACTCGCCCAGTTGATCTTCGGCCGGTACCTGTGGGCCTTCGAGTTGACCGGCGCCCTGTTGATCACCGCGACCCTCGGCGCCATGGTGCTGGCCCATCGTCCGCGCATCGCCGCGCGGCCCACCCAGCGGGAGCTGTCCATCGCCCGCTTCCGCGCCGATTCTCCGGTGCCGCCGACCCCACTGCCCGCCTCCGGCGTATTCGCCCGTCACAACGCCGTGGACGTCCCCGCCCGCCTTCCCGACGGCTCGCCGTCCCATCTGTCGGTGAACCGGACCCTCGGCGGCGGCGCAGCGATCGAGGAGGATCACGCGATCGAAAAGGAGGACCGGTGAACCCGGCGAACTACCTCTACGTCGCGGCGCTGATGTTCACCATCGGCGCTGCGGGAGTTTTGTTGCGACGCAACGCTATCGTCGTCTTCATGTGCGTGGAGCTCATGCTCAACGCCGCAAATCTCTCGTTCGTCACCTTTGCCCGCATGCACGGCACGCTCGACGGTCAGACCATCGCCTTCTTCACCATGGTCGTTGCCGCGGCCGAAGTGGTCGTCGGCCTTGCGATCATCATGACCATCTACCGGACCAGGCGCTCGGCCTCGGTCGACGACGCGAATCTGCTGGCCCGGTGATCGGCCGATGAGCAACACGTCTGTCCAACTGCTGAGCCTGATTCCCGGGCTACCCGCACTCGGCGCCGGCCTCACACTGATCGCCGGCCGTCGCGCCGATCGCTGGGGCCACGTGCTCTCGACGACTCTCGTCGCCGGTTCCTTCCTCCTCACCGCGACGCTGTGGTGGCGAATGCTGCGGCGGGACGAGGTGGACCGGCCGATCACCGCGACCCTGTACTCGTGGATCCCCGTCGACCGATTGCAGGTCGATGCGGCGCTGCGCCTGGACCAATTGTCGATCTGCTTCGCACTGCTAATCACCGGCGTCGGGCTATTGATCCACATTTATTCGATCGGCTACATGGCGCACGACCCCGATCGGCGCCGCTTCTTCTCCTACCTCAACCTGTTCGTCGCCGCGATGCTCGTCTTGGTCCTCGCCGACAACTATGTGCTGATGTACGCCGGCTGGGAGGGCGTCGGCCTCGCGTCGTACCTGCTCATCGGCTTCTGGCAGTACAAGCGCTCCGCGGCCACCGCGGCAAAAAAGGCGTTCGTGGTCAACCGGGTCGGCGACATCGGCTTCGTCGTGGCGCTCATGATCATCTTCACCAACTTCGGCTCCTTCCGCGTCTCCGACGTACTGGCCGCCACCGCGACCGCCCACGAATCGACCCTCACCGCCCTCGGCCTGATGCTCCTGCTGGCCGCGTGCGCCAAGTCGGCGCAGGTTCCACTGCAATCCTGGCTGGGCGACGCAATGGAGGGCCCGACGCCGGTGTCGGCACTCATCCACGCCGCCACGATGGTCACCGCCGGCGTCTACCTGATCGTGCGGTCGGGACCGGTCTTCGACCATGCCCCCACCGCGCAGACCATCGTCGTCATCGTCGGTGCGGTGACACTGGTGTTCGGCGCGATCATCGGCTGTGCCAAAGACGACATCAAGAAGGCCCTGGCCGCGTCGACGATGAGCCAGATCGGCTACATGGTGGTGGCGGCCGGACTCGGGCCGGCCGGCTATGTGCTCGCGATCGCGCATCTGTTGGCGCACGGGTTCTTCAAGGCCGGCCTGTTCCTCGGTTCCGGTGCGGTGATGCACGCGATGGACGACGAGACCGATATGCGCCGCTACGGCGGGCTCCGCACGGCCATGCCCATCACCTTCGCCACCTTCGGGCTGGCCTACCTCGCCATTATCGGGATTCCACCGCTGGCCGGCTTCTTCACCAAGGACCACATCATTGAGGCGGCGTTCGCGGCCGGCCCGGTGCGCGGCCCCGTCCTGGGCATCGCCATGGTGCTCGGGGCCGGGCTGACCGCTTTCTACATGACCAGGGTGATGGTGATGACGTTCTTCGGTGAGCCGCGCTGGCGAGCGGGCCAGTCGGGCGAGTTGCCGCACCCCCATGAGGCGCCGCCGTCGATGACCGGCCCGATGATTGTGCTCGCCTTCGGTTCGGTCGGGGCCGGAGCGCTGTTCGTCGCCGGGGGCCGCCTGTCGCACTGGTTGTCCCCGATCACCGGCAGTGCCCACCACGAATTGCCGGTGCCGGCCTGGTTGATCAGCGTTGGCGTGCTGGCCGTCGTCGCGGTGGGCGCCGCGGTCGCCTGGCGCAGGTATCGCGAATCGGTGCCGCACACCGCACCGGCCGGCTCGCCCTTCACCCGCGCCGCACGCGCCGACCTCTACGGCGACCGGTTCAACGAAGCCGTCCTCATGGTCCCCGGTCAGCAGCTGACCGCGGCCCTGCGGGTCGTCGAGGACCGCGGGTTCGCCGGTGCCGAAACGGGGGTCGCCCGCAGCGTCAACGGCGGCTCGCAACTGTTGCGGCGCACCCAGAACGGCTACGTCCGGTCGTATGCGCTGTCGATCCTGTCCGGCGCGGTGATCATCGCCGCGGTGATTCTGGCGGTGAACCTATGACGTCGCTCCCGTGGTTGACGGTCCTGTGGCTGGTGCCGGCGGTCGGCGCGATCGCCGTCGCGCTTCTCCCGGCCGGACCCGGACAGGTCGGCGCGGTAGCCGAGTCGGCGGGGCAGGATCGTCGGCAGGGACGCTCGCTCCAGGCCGGGGTGGCCGTTTCACTGGTCACGCTCGGCTGGTCGATCGCGATGGCCGTCGCCTTCCCCGGCAGTCCCGGCACCCGGTTCGGCCTCACCGAGTCCCACCGGTGGATTCCGGCGATCGGTGCGCGCTACGAACTCGGTCTAGACGGTGTGGGCCTGGTGCTGGTTCTGCTCACCACGGCCCTGGTCCCCCTGTTGCTGCTCGGTGCGTGGCACGCCATCGATGCCAGCCAGGGCGACCCACGGATCTACGTCGCCCTCACGCTCGCGGTGCAGGCGATGGTGCTGCTCAGTTTCGTCGCCACCGACATCCTGCTGTTCTACCTCGTGTTCGAGGCGATGCTCATCCCCATGTACTTCCTCGTCGGCGGCTGGGGTCAGCTTGATCGCGCGCTCCGTGCCCGCGCGGCATTGAAGTTCTTGCTGTACAACCTTCTTGGCGGGTTGATCATGCTGGCCGGTGTGATCGGCCTGTTCGCCTTGACCGCACGGGCCCGACTCGGGGAGGACGGCCGCGGAAGTTTCGGGCTCAGCGAAATCACCGCGGCGATCGCCGACGGCAAGGTCGACGTCGGCGGTCCGGCCGGCCTCGCTATCTGCGGAGCTTTTCTCTTCGCATTCGCGGTCAAGGCGCCGGTGTGGCCGCTGCATGCCTGGCTCCCCGACGCCGCCGTGGCCGGCACCCCGTCGACGGGCGTGCTGATGATGGCCGTCATGGACAAAGTCGGCACGTTCGCGATGTTGCGTTTCGTCGTCGAGCTGTTCGGTGACACCGCGAAGGAGTTCGCACCGTGGATCACGGTGCTAGCCGTGGTCAGCATTGTCTACGGGTTGCTTCTCGCGATCGCGCAGACCGACCTGATGCGGCTCATCGCATACACGTCGATTTCGCATTTCGGTTTCATCGTTCTCGGCGTCTTCGCGCTCTCCCCGCAGTCACAGGCGGGCGCGGCCCTGTACATGCTCAACCACGGGATCTCGACCGCTGCCCTGTTCTTGGTGGCCGGGTTCCTGACGAGTAAGCACGGCACCAGGAGTATCGCCGACTTCGGTGGCGTGCAGAAGGTGGCCCCGGTGCTGTCGGGGGTATTCCTCATCGCCGGTCTCGCGACGCTATCGCTCCCGGGGCTGGCGCCGTTCGTCTCCGAGTTCTTGGTCATGATCGGCAGCTTCGGGCGCTACCCCGTGGTCGCGGTCGTGGCGACCATCGCGCTCGTCGGCTCCGCCGTATACATCCTGTGGACCTACCAGCGCATGATGGGCGGGCCGGCCGGACCCGGGGTGGACCGGATCGGCGACCTCGACCGTCGACAGCGGGTCGTCTTGTTCCCCCTGATCGCGGCCCTGGTGGTCCTCGGCTTCTGGCCGCGACCCGCCCTGGATGCGATCACCCCCGCCATCGACCACACGCTCCGATCGGTGTCGGTGGCCCCACCGCCGGCGGCACCGGGGCACGCCGGTCCCACCCTCGTCGAACCGCCGCAGGGAGGACACCGGTGAGCACCGACTTTTACGCCGCGACGATGGTCGCACCCAGCATCGACTACCGGGCCTTGTCGCCCATGCTCGTCGTCTTCGGCACTGCGGTACTCGCCGTCCTCGTCGACGCATTTCTTCCCCGGCACTGGCGTTCGCGTACCCAACTGGTCCTGTCCGTGGCCGGGCTGACCGCGGCGCTCGGCTGCGTCATCGCGCTGGCCGTCGGCGGCACGAAACGGACGACGATGAGTGGTGCGGTGGTCCTCGACGGTCCGGCACTGTTCGCCCAGGGCGCGATCGTGGCCGTCGCGATCCTCACCGTGCTGGTGTGCAGCGAGCGGCGGCTCGACACCGTTTGGGCGCCGGTCGCCGTGTCGTCGGCCGTCCCGGCCGCCGGCGGCTCCGACGCCGACCTAGTCGCCGATCCGTTCACCCCGGCCGCCGCGACCGTGCCCGGATCGGAGGGCGAACTGGCCGCTGGGCGCGCCGGTTCACTCACGACCGAGGTGTTCGCGCTGACGCTGTTCGCGACCGGCGGCATGATGCTGTTCGGCGCCGCCGGCGACCTCTTGACAATGTTCATCGCCCTGGAGGTCTTCTCGCTGCCGCTTTACGTCCTGTGCGCGCTGGCTCGCCGCCGGCGGCTGCTCTCGCAGGAGGCGGCCCTGAAGTACTTTCTGCTCGGGGCGTTCGCCTCGGCCTTCTTCCTCTTCGGCGCGTCCTTCGTCTACGGCGCCACCGGTACGCTGTCGCTGTCGGCCGCCGGCACGACGATCGCCGGTTCTGCCGATGTCACCCTCGCACTCATCGGACTGGCGCTGCTGGCCGTCGGACTGCTGTTCAAGGTCGGCGCCGTGCCGTTCGGTTCGTGGGTGCCCGACGTCTATCAAGGTGCGCCGACACCGATCACCGCGTTCATGGCCTCGGCCACGAAGATTGCGGCCTTCGTCGCGCTCGCGCGCGTCTTCACCGTGATGTTCGGGTCGCTGGCCGACCAGTGGCGACCCGCGCTGTGGGTGGTGGCGATCGCCACCATGATCGTCGCGACGATCATGGCGGTGACCCAGGACGACATCAAGCGCATGTTCGCGTACTCGTCGATGGTGCACGCGGGCTTCATCCTGGTCGGGGTGATCGCGCTCAGCGCCGCCGGATTGTCCGCCGTGCTGTTCTACCTGGCGACCTATGCCTTCTCGGCATTCGGCGGCTTCGCGCTGCTGTCGGTGGTGCGGGACGCCGCCGGTCGTGAGGCAACCGACTTCGCCTCGTGGGCCGGGATCGGCCGGCGCCGACCGCTCGTCGGGGCATTGTTCGCCCTCTTCCTGCTTGCCTTCGCCGGCATCCCGTTGACAACGGGATTCGTTGCCAAGTTCGTGGTATTCGCCGCGGCCGGCGCATCCGGGGCATGGGCGCTGGTCATCGTCGGCGTGCTCGCGAGTGCCGTCGCCGCCTACTTTTATCTGCGCGTGATCGTCGCGATGTTCTTCACCGACGCCGCGCCGGGGGACACGGCCGCGGGTCAACCCGGGCAGTCCGTCGACGTGCGCCAACCAAGCCTGGCGACGACGCTGCCGATCGCCGTGTGTGCTGTGATCACGCTGGGTTTCGGCATTGCACCGCAGTGGTTGTTGAACCTGACCGATGCCGCGGTGCCGTTCCTCCGCTAGTTCACCGTCCTGTTGACCGTGCCCAGGATTCCGTCGACCGTGGCCCTTGGTCGCAGTCGACGGATGCCGAGCTGCGCCTACGCCGCCTAAGGTGGAACACATGCGCGGAACGATCCTGTATGCCCCCGGGGACATTCGATCCGAAATCCTGCCCGACCCGACGATCGTCGAACCGACCGACGCAATCATCGAAACATCGGCCACCTGTGTGTGCGGCTCCGACCTCTGGCCGTACCGCGGAATTAACACGTTCGACGAGCCCTGGGCAATCGGACACGAGTATGTCGGCGTCGTCCGCGAGGTCGGCACCGCGGTCACCACGGTCCGGCCCGGCCAGTTCGTCATCGGCTCCTTCATCGCGTCGGACAACACGTGTCCACACTGCCGTGCCGGCTACCAGTCGGGCTGTGCGCAGCTCGCGCCCGTGCTCGGCTGCCAAGCCGAGGCGATCCGGGTTCCGTTGGCTGACGGAACGCTGGTCCCGACGCCCGATACACCGTCCGACGAGATGCTTCCCGATTTGCTGGCACTCTCGGACGTGATGGGCACCGGGTGGTACGCGGCCCGCGCGGCCGGGGTCGCGCCCGGCCACACGACGGTCGTTGTCGGCGACGGCGCCGTCGGCCTGTCGGCGGTCCTCGCCGCCAAAGAACTCGGCGCCGAACGGATCATCGCGTTGTCTCGGCATGCGGACCGCCAGGTTTTGGCACGCGAGTTCGGCGCCACCGATGTGGTCCCCGAGCGGGGCGCGGAAGCCGTCGCACGCGTCCGGGAGATGACCGGCGGGGTCGGCGCGGACAGCGTCGCCGAATGCGTCGGCACCGACGAGTCGCTCACCACGGCCCTGGACTGCGCCCGCCAGGGTGGTGGCGTCGGATTCGTCGGCGTACCGCACGACGTCGCACTGCCGATCGCCCGCCTGTTCCGCAATCACGTCCGTCTTCAAGGCGGCTCGGCACCGGTGCGCAACTACCTTCCCGACCTGATCAGCCGCACCTACGCGGGCAATTTCCATCCCGGCCGGGTCTTCGACCTCCGGCTGCCCCTCGCCGACGTCGCGCAGGGGTACCGGGCGATGGATGAGCGGCAGGCGATCAAGGCCTTCCTGATCCCGTAACCCTGATCCCCAGTGGGACACGAAAACTCCCCCGCCTGGGACAGACGGGGGAGTTCCTTCGGCGGTGGCGGGGGGATTTGAACCCCCGGTACGGGGTTACCGCACACAGCATTTCGAGTGCTGCACCTTCGGCCGCTCGGACACGCCACCGCGAAAAACTGTACCGCAGGTACCCGTCGACACTAAATCGGCAGGTCACCTGCGGTACCGAATTGTGCTGCGGCGGGTGCCGCAGCGACAGCGACCTACTTGTCGCCGCCGCCCATCAGCTTGTCCTTGAGCTCGCCGAACTTCTCCTTGGCGCCCTCGACGACCTCGTTGACCTTTTCGTTGCTGGCCAGGTCACCAAGCTTCTCCTTGGCGCCCTCGACGACCTCGTTGACCTTTTCGTTGTTGGCCAGGTCACCAAGCTTCTCCTTGGCGGCGTTGACGGCCTCGTTGACCTTGTCGCTCGCATCAGACATTCGGGTGCTCCTTCAATACGGGTCTGGTACAGATCTGACCCGCCTAATGTGCCACGTCCACCGGGTCGCGTCCACATTTCAGCCCGATGGGGCTCCATGGTCCCGCTGGCCAGCGAAGAAGTCTTTGAGCAGCCCGACGCAGTCGTCGGCGAGCACACCCCCGCGGACCTGTGGGCGGTGCGTCAACCGGGGGTCGCGCAGCACGTCCCACAACGATCCGACGGCACCGGTCTTGGGCTCCCACGCGCCGAACACGACTTTCTCGATCCGGGCGAGCCCGATGGCCCCGGCGCACATCGTGCACGGCTCAACCGTCACCGCGATCGTGCAACCGCCCAGGCGCCAGCCGTCGCCGAACGCCCTCGCCGCCGCCCGCAGCGCGAGGATCTCCGCATGCCCGCACGGATCAGCATCGGCTTCCCGGCGATTTCCGGCGCGGGCGATCTCGAAGCCCTCGGGGTCGATGACGACGGCACCGATCGGCACATCATCGGGCCCCGACTCGGCGGCGGCGGCGATCGCCAGCCGGACGAGCTGCTCATCGTCGTGGGGCGTCATGGGCTAGTGGCCCAGTGCGTCGAGTACCTTGCTCAGCTCGTCGGCGCAGCCGAGGCGGGCGGCGATCATGCCGATTTGTTCATCGGCGTAGAGGTCGGTGTCGGAAACGATGACGGCCATCACCGCATCGGGCAGACCGAAGTCGGACAGCACCCCGAGGTCGCCCTCTCCCCACGGCTCGATGTCGTCGAGATCATCGGGATCAAGGTCGGGGATATCGATGTTGAGGGCATCGAGCACGTCCGCCGCCACATCGTAGTCGAGGGCCGCGGTGGCGTCGGACACGAGGAGCCGAGACCCGCCTGGGGCCGGCCGCAGCACGATGAAGAACTCGTCGTCGACGTCGAGGAGTCCGAAAACCGCGCCTGCGGCACGCAGATCGCGCAGCTGCCGCTCAGCATTCTCCAGGTTGGTCAGTGCCGACGATTTGAGTGCCGTCACCTTCCAGGACGTCTCCTCCCGCACGACTGCGACCGCGAACCCATCGATGTCGCCTTCGGAGTCATTTGCGCTCGCAGCCATGCTGGTCACCGTAGTCGCACCAGGCACGGTTCCCAAGTCCTCCGCGCAATGTGACAGGCTGGACTGGTGACTGCTTCACCGCACTCGACGGTTTGTGTGTTGGGGCTCGGCCTCATCGGCGGTTCGCTGCTGCAGGCGACGGTTCGCCGAGGTCGCACCGCCTTCGGATACAACCGGTCCGAAGCGGGTGCGGCCGCCGCGCGGGCGGATGGCTTCGACGCCGACACCGACCTCGACGCGGTGCTGCGCCGGGCCGCCGCCGACGATGCGCTCATCGTCGTGAGTACGCCGGTCACCACGCTCGACGAGCTGCTGCCCACCATCGCACGGCTGGCTCCGGGATGCGTGCTCACCGACGTCATCAGCGTCAAGGGCGCCGTCGCCGCCGCCGTCGCACGCCACCACCCCGATGCGCGCTATGTGGGCGGCCACCCGATGGCCGGCACGAGCCAATCGGGTTGGTCGGCGGCCGGTCCCGACCTGTTCGCCGGGGCGATGTGGATGCTGACCACCGAGGACCACACCGACCCCGACGCCTGGCGGGCCGTGGCCGCACTTGCGCGCGGGTGCGGCGCACAGGTCGTCCCGGCCGCCAACGACGCGCACGACCGGGCTGTCGCGGCCATCTCGCACCTGCCACACCTGACCGCGAACGCGACCGCTGCCGTCGGCGCCGCGGAGAGCGGACTCGCACTGCGACTGGCCGCGGGAAGCTTCCGCGACGGCACCCGGGTTGCGGGCACCGCCCCCGCGTTACAGCGCGCCATGTTGGAGGCCAACCGCATCGCACTGCTGAACACACTGAGCGAGACCATCGACCGCCTCGTGGCAGCCCGCGACGACCTGCGCGACAGCGGTTCGGTCGAGATCATCGTCGACGACGGTCACCGTGCCCGGCTCGCCTACGAGGCGATGGCGACCACCCCGGTGCCGCCCATCGTCGGTATCGAACCGGGCGAGGCCGATTGGGCCGCGCAGATGCGGCGCCAGGGCCACCTGGGCCGCACCTGGCAGCGCTAAGGCGCTGCCACGCTACGCGTCGAGTTTCAGCTTCTCGTCGGTGAACACCAGTACATAGACGATGCCGCCGATCAGGCCACCGAGTAGCGGCGCGAGCCAGAACAGCCACAACTGTCCGGGCGCCCCGGAACCGTTGAAGAATGCGACGGCCGTCGAGCGCGCCGGATTGACCGACGTGTTGCTGATCGGAATCGAGATGAGGTGGATCAGGGTGAGGGTCAGACCGATCGCCACGCCGGCGAATCCGGCGGGCGCACGCTTGTCGGTGGCACCGAGGATCACGATCAGGAAGAACGCGGTCAGCAGGACTTCGGCGATGAGCACTGCGGCCAGTGAGTACCCGGCGGGTGAATGGACGCCGAACCCATTGGCCGCCATATTGCCCTCGGCCTCAAAACCCTTACGCCCCTTGGCGATTGTCCACAGTGCGAGGCCGGCGATCAGGCCGCCGACCACTTGGGCGATCCAGTAGGGGACCAGGTCGCGGGCCGGCAGCCGGCCCGCGGCGACCGCGCCGAGCGTGACAGCCGGGTTGAAGTGTCCGCCGGAGATGTGACCGACGGCGTAGACCATCGTCAGCACCGTCAGGCCGAAGGCCAGCGCGACCCCCAGATAGCCGATCCCGACGTTGAAGGACATACCGGCGCTGGTGTCGCTGGCAATCTGCTTGGCCGCGAAGATCGCCGATCCACATCCGCCGAAGACCAGCCAAAAGGTGCCGAACAGCTCGGCGAGTCCCCGCCGGGTGAGTGATTCAGACACTGAAAAGCCCTTCCCTCAAAGAATTTGACGCCGTAAACATATCCCGGCATCAGCGGCGACACCGGACTTCCCGGCAATCGTCGCCCTGATCGAGTCCATCGGCCGGGTACGTTGCCCTATGAGTGCGCGGACGAAGGTCGATGTGATCGGCGTCAGCAGGACCAGCCTCGAGTAACCCGGCCACCGAAAGAAGGACAACATGCCGATCCTGCGTGCGGCGAAGTCCGAAGATGTGCCGGCGATCCTGGCACTGATCCAGGGACTCGCCGAATATGAGAACGAACCCGGCGCCGTACACGCCACCGAGGAATTGCTGGCCGAGCAGCTCTTCGGCGAGCACCCGGGGGCCGAGGTCGTCATTGCCGACGTCGCCGGTGATGCCGTCGGCTTTGCGCTCTTCTTCCACAACTTCTCGACGTGGGAGGGCCGGCGAGGCCTCTACTTGGAGGACCTGTTCGTCAAACCCGGGTTCCGCGGGCGCGGCGTCGGTGCACTGCTGATGGCGCATTTGGCCGGGCTCGCCGTCGCCCGTGGTTGCGCCCGATTCGAATGGTCGGTGCTGGACTGGAACACCCCGGCGATCGGCTTCTACCGGAGCCTCGGCGCGGTCGGCATGGACGGCTGGACCGTGCAACGCCTCGACGGGGAGGCCTTGGTCGCGCTGGCCCGCTCGGCGCCCGCCTAAGCGGGCGCGGTCAGCAGGAAAAGGAGCTGGCTCCCGATCAAAGCAACCGGCCCGCACCGTTGGATGGGTGCGGGCCGGTTGTTGTGTGCGCCCGAAGGGATTCGAACCCCTAACCTTCTGATCCGTAGTCAGATGCTCTATCCGTTGAGCTACGGGCGCGAGTCGTGTTCAATTGTGCCGCACACAAGGTACGGGTGGCGGAGGCGAGAGGATTTGAACCTCCGGTCCGGTTTTAGCCGGACAACTCATTAGCAGTGAGTCCCATTCGGCCGCTCTGGCACGCCTCCTAGTGCGGAGTCCTTTCGAACTGCCGAATACGTAGGCTACACACCCGACGCGACGGGGCGCAAACCACCAGCCCCACCCGCCGCCCGATACCCTGTTCTAGTGACTGTGCGACTGCGCCCCGACCTCGACGACCTACCCGTCTACGTGCCCGGCAAGACCCATCCCGGAGCAATCAAACTGGCGAGCAACGAAGTCACCTTCGGCCCATTGCCCAGCGTCGCGGCCGCGATCGCCGAAGCCGCGGCGGGCATCAACCGCTATCCCGACAACGCCACGACCGAGTTAACCGGTGCGCTCGCGAAGAAACTCGACGTGACGCCAGCGGAGATCCAGGCCGGCTGCGGTTCGGTGACGCTGTGCCAGAATCTGATCACGGCGACCTGCCGTCCCGGCGACGAGGTGCTCTTCGGCTGGCGCTCGTTCGAGACCTATCCGCTGGCCACCCGGATCGCCGGGGCGACGCCGGTCCAGGTCCCGCTCGACGCCGAGCAGGCCTATGACCTGTCGGCCATGGCCGCGGCGATCACCGACCGCACTCGACTGATCTTCATCTGCAACCCCAACAACCCGACCGGCACCGTCGTGGGGCGCGAGGCACTCCTCGCCTTTCTGCGCGCAGTGCCCGGCGACATCGTCATCGCGATCGACGAGGCCTACGTCGAATACGTTCGCCTCGGGGATTCACAGAACTACAGTGCGCTGGAATTGCGCAGGGAGTTCCCCAATATTGTTGTGCTGCGGACCTTTTCGAAGGCTTACGGGCTAGCTGGGTTGCGGGTCGGGTACGCCGTGGCAGACCCGCGGGTGATCACCGCACTGAGCAGGGTCCACCTCCCGTTCTCCATCAACTCCGTGGCCCAGCGGGCCGCCGTCGCCTGCCTCGAGGCCGACGACGAGTTGCTCGCCCGCACCGATGCGGTGGTCACCGAGCGCATCCGCGCGGCCGCCGAACTCCGCACCCTCGGGTATCGCGTACCCGAATCACAGGCCAACTTCGTGTGGCTCGATCTCGGCGCAGACGCCGTTCCGTTCGCCCGCGCCAGCGCCGAGGCCGGGGTGATCATCCGCCCCTTCGACGGCGACGGGGTACGTGTGACCATTACTGAGCGCAACGAGAACGACGCCTTCCTCGCCTTTGCGGCACAGTGGGCGCGGCGCTGAGCGACTGCGCCGGTCGGCCTAGAGGCCGCGGGAAATCGTCGCCCAGGCGAGGGGCAGGTCACCGCGCCAATACGGCCAGCTGTGGGTGCCGATCAGCCGGAAACCATCGGTGTACTTGATGCCCGCCTGGCGCAGCTGCACCGCAAACTCCAGCGAGCAGCGGTAGGCACCAAGCTCGAGTACTGAGCCCGATGCGTTGACCGCATCGCGCGGCAGCCCGTCAGTGGGCCGCGGGGCGAGGTCGAGCGGGCCGATGGCGCCCGACCCGGCCGAGAGGAACAGGTTCTTGCCGCGCAACGCGCCAAGGTGCAGCAACGGATCGTGTGCGCGCCAGAGCTGCGATCCGGGCGGACCCCACATATTGTCGGCGTCGCCGCCGCCCTTGGCGACCGTCGTACGCACATAGCCCTGATTCAGCGGACCGGAGACCGGCGGACACCCGGACAGCGACGCAGCGCCGCTGTACATCTTCGGGTGCCGGCTCAGCAACGCATAGGCGGCTTGTCCACCCATCGAGAGTCCGATGAGCGCATTGCGGCCGGTGCCGTCAAATTGCCTGTCCACCAATGGTGGCAGCTCGCGCGTCAGGAAGGTCTCCCACTGCGGCTTCCCGAGTTTGGGATCGTCGCTGCGCCAATTGGTGTAGAAGGTGCCGGCCCCACCCATCGGCAACACCACGTTGACGTTCTTGTCGGCAAAGAACTCGCCGGCCCTGCCTTTGGTGATCCAGTCGCTAACACCCTGCGTCGCGCCGGCGCCGTCGAGCAGGTAGACCGTCGGCCGCGGACCGTGACCGTCGCGCGGGGTCAGCACCGAGACCTTGACGTCCTTACCCATGGAGGGTGACGCGACGACGATGTCGGTGCGCAAGGCACTGAGTTTGTACGTCTTGGAGATACGTGCCTCGGGAGATGCGCCGGCGACCGCGGGCAGCACCGCGCACATGGTTGCGGCAAGCGCCGCGACCATGGCGGCTGATGCCGGTCGGGTCAGATGAAAACGCATGGATTCCCCACAACTCCTAGCTGGTCTACCAAAAGACTACGGGCGCCACCACGCGATCCGGCCACCCCGATGAAAACTCTTTGTAAAAGTACGGATACGGTTGAGTCACGATGTGGCGTTCGTCACACCCCCGTGGCCTTATACGCTGGTCGGGTGAGCACAGACACGCCCCATCTCGGCAAACACGAGTTCGCCTTCGAGGCGCAGGTGCCGGTTCGCTGGTCGGACATGGACGCCTTCGGCCACATCAACCACGCGCGGATGGTGACGTTGATGGAGGAGGCACGGGTCGAATGGCTGCTCTCCGCTGGACCCGAGTATCAGCCGCTGATCAAGAGCGCGATGATCGTTCACGTCGACATCCGCTATCAGAGTCAGCTCCGCCACGAGGACACGCCGCTGCAGGTCGGGATGTGGATCAAAGGGTTCCGCTCAGTGGACTTCACCATCGGCTATGAGATCCGGGGCAGCGGCGCACCTGTGGACGGCAAGGCCGCCTGTGTGGCCGCGACACAAATGGCCGTCGTCGATGTCGAGGCGCACACCTTGCGCCGCCTCGCCGACGAGGAGAAGCACTACCTCGCGTCCTGGTCTCGGGGGTAGGCGACGCGGGTCAGCGCCGGCGGCGGCGTTGACCGCTGGCGCCGCCCGGCGTGTTTCCCGATGCTGCCCGGGCCGCCCGCTTCGCCGCCAGCTTCTGTTTCGCGTTCCGCTTGGCGGCGGGTTCGGACTCGCTGCGCGATGACGTCGCCGAGCGGCCGCGCACAATGCCGATGAACTCATCGGCCGGGGGCGACGTCGGATCGGTCCACAACAATCCGACCGTGCTGCCGGGCGCACCGGTCAACGGCCGGTAGGCGAGGTCGCGGCGGTGGTGCAGCCGGGCCAGCGACTGGGGCACGGCGAGCAGTCCGGCGCCTGCCGCGACCAGTTCGACGGCGTCGCCGGTCGTGGCCGGCCGATGCTTCACCGCGGCGCCGGGACGGAATGTGGGCAGCGGGTCGTCGGCCGGCCAGAGGAACTGCTCGTCGGCGACATCGGCCAGGGTCAGTTCGTCGACGGCGGTCAACAGGTGCCCCTTCGGCACGACGACGACAGTGGTCTCCGTGTACAGCGCGATCGTGTGGTGCGGGCCCGGATCGGTGTGTGCCAGTGCGTCGGGGAGTCGGGTAAGCACGATGTCGACGCGGTGCTCGCCCACCGCGGCGGCGGAGTCGCAGACGTCGACGGCGACGAGTTCCAGCGGTAGGTCGGGACGGCGCTCGCGCCAGATCTTCGCCCATTTGGCCGGGGTTACTCCCGGCACATACCCCAGCCGAAAGCTGGAACCGTCGGGGATGGACACCATCCGAGCGTATCGGGTTCACCTGAGTACTCTCGACGCATGAGTTCGCAGTCGATGAAACCGGTGACCGCCGCGAAGAAGCTTGATGTCTACCTGCCGGCCACGCCGGCGCAGTTCCAGCAGGGTCCCGTCACGCGCGCAGAACTCACCGCCCTACAGGCCGACCCGCCGCAGTGGCTGCGCGACCTGCGCACCCAAGGCCCCCACCCGAAGAATCTGGTCGCCGCGAAGCTGGGCGTGTCCATCGCCGGTTTGCTGCGCGGCGGGATCACCGACGCGCTGACCACCGAGCAGATCGCCGGACTCCTCGCCGAGATGCCGGAGTGGTTGAGCGCGGAACGGGCCACGCAGTCGCAGGTGCGGCGCGATGAGCGCCGGGTGAAGTCGTTGCACTCCGACCGCAGGCAATCACGCGACACCGACGGCTAGGTCTTCGCCGGGGAACTAGTGGTGCTCGGGCTCGCCGGTGGGCGCGGGTTCGTAGCGCGGCGGCAACTGCGCTGGCGGTGGGCCGCCCGGCGCGATACGCGCGATGTTTCCGGCGAGCACATCGCGGTAGATGCGCAGTTGTTCTTCGCCGGCACGAACCTGCTCGGTCAACCGCTTTGAGTTGTCCGCCGAGATCTCCCTGCTGCCCGACCGGGCGACCAGGTCGACGATCCGGTCGTCGATGGTGGTGGCGCGGTCGTACTCGTCGAGGAGCCGCAATTCGACGGCGGCCGAATCCATGACGTGCGAGACCTCGGCCAGCGCCTGGACTCGGTCGATCAACTGTGACCAGACCGGGCGCAACTCCTTTTCCTTGGCTGCGATGTGGTCGACGAAGGCTTGGTCGAATCCACCGTTGCGCATCGCCCGGTCGAGGTCCACCCGCACCGCGCGCAGTGCGATGACGTCAGCAGAAATCTCGGCGAGCTCACCGTGGAGGTTCACCTGGCTGCGCTGTACCGCGAAATGGTCCGAGCGCCAGGCAGGACTTCCGCCGATCCGGTCGTAGTACTGGCCGGCGACGTAGAGCAACGTCTCATAGCCGTCGACAAAGGACATGTGCTGGGGGGCGGCCGGCGTCGCCGGCACCGGCCGGTCGGCCAGCGCCTCGCGCGCCCACTGCTCGACCTGCGGACCCATCGCGCGCATGGCGAGTCCGCCGACCGCACCGGCGAGCCGGCCAAAGGCCGCGCCACCGGCCCGGCGCACGTAGCCGCCCGCGTTCACGTCGGGGGTCGGCGTGTGCAGCAGTCCCTCAAACAGCCGCTCGCGCGCCTCGATCTCGAGGTAGATGCCCTCGCGGCGCTCCCGGCGGATCACCCGCGTCCCGCCCGCGTACACGCCTTTGCCGATGACGATCTGTTTGCGTGCATCCTCCCGGCGGCGCATCAACCCGTTGAGACGGTTCTGCAGGCCGGACCGCACCATCGCCGGCAGGACCGGGTTGGCCAGCTGGGCCTCGATTTGCGCGATCCCCCGCTGAAGGCGGCGCAGGTTTCCGAAACCCTCGGGCAACGCGGCCAGCGCCAGCCCCGACGATTCGCGCCGAATGACGACATCGCGCGCCTGGGGTGCGAGGAATCCGGCCGCGATCAGGTTGGCCGCGGCATCGGACACCTCCCGACGAGGTCCGGGCACCTGGGCCGCGTCGATCCACCGCCGGATATCGGCGGCGCTCGCAGCGGGTGGGACTCGTTGGCTCATCTCACCGATACTACCGATTAGCGCCGACACCATTTCGGTGCCAGATCGGTCGCGTGACCCGGTGCAGGAGCCAGGCCAGGGGAATGGCGCAGGCGGTTGTGACGATAAATGCCCACCACAGTGAGCCCGTCAGCAACACCTGGTAGCCGAGCAGGCCCATGACGAGTTCCAGCACGATCACGTGGACGCAGAAGAATTCGTAGGAGATCTCCCCGAACCAGACCGCCGGGCGGCTGGCCCAGATGCGCGTCCACCAGTCCCCGGCCGCCGCACCCGGCTGCTCTGTACCGGCCATCGCAAGGGGTCCGATGAAGCCGACGGCCACCACGAGGTACAGGATGTGCTTGACGACGGTCTGCGCCGCGGTCTCGGGTGTCATCGTCGCACCGCCCGCGGCGGAGATACCGGAGATGACGAAGGCCGCAACCCCGGCGCCGACCCACCAAGCGGTGTGCACGCGCGACATCATCGGGACGCACACGGCCAAGACCATGCCCGCGACGAACCACCAGAAGAAGGTCGGCGGCCAGATCCGCGCGGTGAGGTCGACGTCGGCGCCGACGACGGCGAAGATCCACAGCGGAGAGGCCAGCGCCACGGTGCCGAGTAGGCAGAGCAGCAGGTCGGGGCGCCACCGTCGGCGGCACAGTGCGACGCCGAGAATCGCGATCATCGGCAGCACAAGGTAGAAGGCAACCTCGGCCACCATGCTCCACATCTGCGTCAGCCCAGTGTGCTGGTGACCGAGCCCGAAGATCTGCGTGAAGGTCATGTTGCGCCAGAAGCCGCCCCATCCGGTGCCGTAGGTCGTCGGGTTCTGGCGAATGAGGAACACCAGGTACACGCCGGTGACGGTCAACCAATAGGCGGGCAGAATGCGCCGGGCGCGGTGGGCGAAGTAGGTGGCGACCGCCACCGGTTGCGTGTCGGTGCCGCGCCGGAGTCGGGCGACCCACGTCGAGTAGAGCAGGTAGCCCGACAGTACGAAGAAGATCGTCACACCCACCTCGAACCGGGCGCTCAATCGTCCGGCGTAGGTGTCCTGGTAGTGGCCGGTCCAGTACGCGGCGTGCGTCAGGCACACCGCGAGGGCTGCGAGGGTGCGGATACCCGTGAGCGCGGGAACGCGTGCGGCCATGGGCCGATCTTGTCACGACACCGTCTCGGTTCAGTGACTGCACTAGCCCCCCGATGCACTCCCACTGATAATTCGTCTGTTACTGAAGTGACGCGTGTGACTGGGGATGCGACGCGTCGAGGAAAGGCCAAGCCGAGTGCGAAACACCCTTGTGCGGACCAGTGTCGCGGTGGCGACGACGCTGGCCGTCGGCCTGACCATCGGTACCGCCGTCGCCGACGGAGCTCCGCCACCACCGCGACCACCCGGACCCATCGCGGGGCCACCACCACCTCCGACGTCTCGGATCGTGTCGGTGACCCCGTTCAAGGGACGGGAACGGTTGCGGGTGTTCTCCGCGGCAATGGCACGAGAGGTAGTCGTCGACCTCCAACGGCCGGTCGACCTGGCCCGCCCCGCGCGACCGGGCGACAAGCCGCGCCCGCACGCGCGAGCCGGTCAGCGGCCCACCATCTACCTGCTCGACGGGGCCGAGGCGCACGAGACCGAGTCCGGTTGGTACGCCGAGACGCAGCTCGCCGACCTCGCTTCGAAGACTGACGTCAATGTGCTCACCCCCGTCGGCGACGCGCACAGCTACTACACCGACTGGCGAGCCGTCGATCCCGGCATGGGGAACAAGAAGTTCATGTGGGAGACGTTCCTGACCCGCGAGTTGCCGCCGCTGCTGGGCCAGCAGTTCGGCTCCAATGACGTCAGCGCGATCGCCGGCGCGTCGATGGGCGGGCTGGCGGCCCTGACCCTCGCCACCCGCCAACCGCAGCTCTACCGCGCGGTGGGCGGATTCAGCGACTGTGCGAACGTATCCAGCCCGGAGAACCAGTTCCTGACGCAGTGGGACATCAGTCGTGGCGGCGGCAACGCGATGAACATGTGGGGCAAGTTCACCGACCCGCAATGGCAGGCCCACGATCCGTTCGTCAACGCCGCGCAGCTCGCCGGCAAGACCATCTACCTCTCGGCGGGCAGTGGCATGCCCGGCCGCTACAACAAGGTGTCCGCCGACCCACTGGAATCGACCGCCAAAGGCGCCTTCCTCGAGTTCGGCAGTGCCGTCTGCACCGGGCGGATGACCGCTGCACTCAAGAAACTCGGAATCCCTTTCCATGGCAGTCTCAATCCGTCGGGCACGCACCGGTGGGAATACTGGCGCGACGAGTTGCTCACCGCCTGGCCGATCCTGATGAAGTCGATCGGCGCCCGGATCGACGGCCCGATCCCGCCGGCGCCGGGCTCCACCCTGGCGGACGCGTTCGGTTCCTCTGGCAGCTGAACATCCCCGTCAACCCGATTCAGCGAGGCTCCACACTTCGCGGATCGCGACACCGCAGAGGGCCGCGACGAGCAGGACGAGCAGGAGGTACCAGGATTTACGGTAGTCGCCGACCCCGCGGCGGGCGGCGCCAAGGACCAGCGCCGCCGAGTAGCGGGGTCCCAACGGTAAACAGAGCGGTGACCACGAACACCCACCACGACCGGTGACCGATCACCCGAGCGAGTTTCCTCCCTCGCAGGGTAGTCGGGGCTGCCGCCCGGACCCGTACGGCAGTAGCGCCATCTCTCGAGCGTTGCGGACCGCCGTAGCGACCTGACGCTGCTGCTGCGGGGTCAGCCCGGTGACTCGATTTACCCATGGGACAACACCTTTCGACCAGATACTGGTCGACTACCAACTGGACTTGTGGATACCGGGGAGCTCGCCCCGATGAGCCAGTTCCCGGAAGCGCACGCGCGAGACCCCGGCTTTGCCGATAAAGCCGCGCGGTCGACCATCGATGGCATCCCGATTGCGCACCCTCGTCGGACTGGCATCACGCGGCAGCGCAAGGAGTTTGCGTAGCGCCTGCGCCCGCTCGGCGTCGGATGCGCCACTATCGGCAATGACCCGCTTGAGTTCCGCGCGTACCGGCGCGTACCGGGCGACGGCTTCTTTGCGTCGCTCGCTAGCGATGATTGTGGATTTCTTGGCCATCAGCGTTCCTCTTTGAAGTCGACGTGGCGTCGTGCAATCGGGTCATATTTACGCAACACCAGCCGGTCGGGGTCGTTGCGTCGGTTCTTGCGAGTGACGTAGGTGTAGCCGGTACCGGCCGTCGACTTGAGTTTCACGACGGGCCGCAGGTCAGTGCGTGATGCCATCAGAGCTTCTCCCCTCGCCCACGAAGCTCAGCAACGACGGCCTCGATCCCCCGACGGTCGATCGTTTTGATCCCTTTCGCACTTACCCGCAACGTCACATAGCGCCCCTCGCCGGCCAAGAAGTACCGGCGTCGCTGAATATTCGGATTCCACCGGCGTGACGTTCGCGTATGCGAGTGCGACACCTGCTTCCCGAATCCCGGCGTGCGGCCGGTGACCTGACATCGCGCTGACATAGCGCCTCCTCTTAATGACAACAATTCGCAATAAGACAGCGGCGACGCTACCGTGAGAATCGTGCAAATGAAAATCGTTCCCAATACTGGTGATGGCCGCACGCCCGTCGTGTTGGTCGCCGGACTCGACGCCGACGCCGTCACACGAACGACGACGGCCTTCCTCATCCCGGGCACCACGGTCGTTCACCACGACCTGAGCGAACTCGACCTCGGTCGCGTACGGCGAACGACTCGCACCCTCGATGCCGACGGTCGTGAGCAGGCTCATCAGACGGTGCTGCTCCTCGAGCACGGCTGCGTCTCATGCACCCTACGCAACGACCTACTCCCCCTCCTGCGCCAATTGCATCGACGCGACTCAGTGCAGCGCGTCGTGTTGCAGTTGGACTGTGCCCTGGAGCCGGAGGCACTCTGCTTCGCGATCACCCACGCGGTCGTCGCCGACATGCCCGGCTTCGGTGATGCGCCGGCCAGCCAGGACGTGCGGATCGAGGCGACGGTGGCGTGTGTCCCCGAGGCGCAGTGGCTCGAAGCGGCAACCAGCGATGTCACCATGGCCGAATACGAGCTATCGGCGACGACCGGCGACGACGATGAACGGACCGTGGCCCAGGTTGCCGTCGGGCAGGTGGCCTTCGCCGACGCACTGGTGATCGTCGGCTGCGACCCGGCACTGCGCGACGCCTGGGAGTCAGCACGATTGACCGCGGTGCTGAAACGGCTAGCCCCGTCGGCCCCGATCATCATGGAGATTCCCCAACGCCCGATGACCGCGATACTCACGGCCCACCTGCTGGCGGCGATTCCAGCTCGCTCACGCCGAGGCCGGATCGATGAGCCACAGGATCCGCTGCTACGCGACCAGCCCCCGCTCGATGCCGACTGCGGCGTGGAACTGTTCACCGTCGAACTCGACCGCCCGTTCCATCCGGCCCGGTTGCACGAGGCCATCGACGAACTCCTCGACGGCGTCGTCAGCGCCCGCGGCCGGCTCTGGCTGGCCACCCAACCCGACGCCGCACTGTGGCTGGAGTCGGCCGGCGGCGGGTTGCGCATCGCACCGGGTCCGACGTGGCTCGTCGCCATGTCCGAGGACCAGCTCGCCACCGTCGATGCGGAGCGCCGCGCCTTAGCAGCGTTGCGGTGGGACAACAATCACGGCGATCGACACAGCGCACTGAGCATCCTCGCCCACCGACCCGAGCAACCCGAGGCGATCCGCACGGCCCTGCGGGGCGCCTGTCTCACCGACGACGAAATGGCGCTGGGACAGCAATTCTGGCTGGGGTTCGACGACCCATTCGGCCTCGCCCACAACGACCCGTGCGACGACCTGCCGCGTGCGACCGACAGCAAACTCACCCACCGAGAGGACAACCGATGAAGCCCGATACCCACCCCGACTACCACCCCGTCGTGTTCCGCGACGCGAGCACCGGCACCCAGTTCCTAACCCGCTCGACGGTGCACTCAGACAAGACCGTCGACTGGTCCGACGGAAACACCTATCCGCTGGTGATCGTCGAAGTCAGCAGCGATTCGCACCCCTTCTGGACCGGCGAGCAACGCCTGCTGGACACCGCCGGCCGCGTGGAGAAGTTCAAGCGCCGGTACGCCAACGGCTACCGCTAGCCCGCGGGACGGCTACTGCTTGCCCATCGCGATGCGCAAGCGGTCTTCGGCACTGACGAGATGATCCTGGCTGTCGTCGCCGATATCGATCTGCACCCATTCGACCGCACCGGTGAACGCCGAGTCCTGCGGCCGGTAGTCCGGGGACGCCGACGATCCGGTGTCGCGGCCCACGTCGCAGGCCTCGTCGGCGGAGAACCCGACCGGCTGGGTCCGTTCGACCCGGCCGGTGCCGATGGGCTTTCCGTCGCAGTAGAGCGTGATGCCGCCACCCCGGCCGAAACCCTCACCGTCATAGGCAAACTCCATCCGCACCTGGTGCCTGCCCGGCGGAAGGGTTTCGGCTGCGGTGGTCATGAAGTGGTCGATCCCGAAGAAGTTGTAGCAGTACTTCAGCTGCTGGTCGTGCACGTAGAGCACCCAACCGCCAGCGACTCCGCCCTGGGTGGCGATGACCCCGCCGGCACCGTCGGGGGGCACGACGATCCCGGCGGTCACCGCGTGCGACTTGTTCTTCACCGAGATGACGCACCCCTCGGCGACCCGCATGCCCGAGAACAGCAGTTGGCTGGTCCCGGTGATCAACCGGGGGCGCCCGGACAGCTCTGGGATGAGCCGCTCGATCGTGCGGTCATCCATCGGCAGCACACCGTACTTCGCCGCCTCGATGAGCCAGAGACGCTGCAGCTGAGCCAGTTTCGCGGGCTCATGGGCGGCCAAGTCGTTGGCCTGCGTCCAGTCGTCGGGGGCGTAGAGCTCCCACACGTCGTCGTCGAAAGGCGCGGCGTCGAGGACCCATGGCGTGCGGTGCTTGGTCACCGCCGCCCACCCCTGGAAGTAGATGCCGCGGTTGCCCATGATCTCGAAATACTGGACGGCATGCGATTCGCCGGCATCGCCGTCGCGTAGCGTGCCCAGCATGCTGACTCCCTCCAATGGCGCCTGGGTGGTGCCGTTGACGGACTGGGGAGCGGGAATCCCGGCCGCCTCCAGAATCGTCGGGACGATGTCGATCACATGGTGGAACTGACTGCGACTGCCGCCGGCATCGGGCAGTTCCGACGGCCAGTGCACAATGGTGCCGTTGCGGGTCCCACCCCAGTGCGAGGCGACCTGCTTGGTCCACTGGTAGGGCGTACACATGGCGTGCGCCCACCCGACCGCGTAGTGGTTGTAGGCCGCCGGCGTGCCGAGTTCGTCGATCTTGGCGATAAGGAATTCGGGCGTCTCAATCCCGGGCATGCCATTAAGGGTGGTCATCTCGTTGAAGCAGCCGACGGGCGTTCCCTCGGCGGAGGCACCGTTGTCGCCGATGAGGTAGAAGACCAAGGTGTCGCGCAGCGCCCCCAGATCGTCGAGGGCGTCGATGACCCGACCCACTTCATGATCGGTCTGCTCAAGAAACCCCGCATAGACCTCCATCTGCCGGGCCAGCACCGGTTTGAGCTCCTCGGGCATCTCGTCCCACGCGGGAATCTCCGCGTGCCGCGCTGTCAGTTGGGCGCCGGCCGGGATCACCCCGAGGTCGAGCTGGCGGGCAAAGGTCCGCTGCCGCGCGACATCCCACCCGTCGTCGAACCTGCCGCGGTACTTGTCGGACCACTCGGTGGGCACGTGGTGCGGGGCGTGCGTCGCACCGGGGGCGAAATACATGAAGAACGGCTTGTCCGGGGTCAGTGCCTTCTGCTGGCGGACCCAGGTGATCGCCCGGTCGGCAAGGTCCGCGGTCAGGGTGTAGCCCTCCTCAGGGGTCGCCGGCGGCTCGATGGGCGAGGTTCCCTCGTACAGTCCCGGGTAGTACTGGTTGGCCTCCCCGCCGACGAAGCCGTAAAAGTATTCGAACCCCGACCCGGTGGGCCACTGATGGAATGGGCCGACGGGCGATACCTCCCAGGTCGGGACCTCGTGACACTTGCCGAACTGCGCCGTGGCATAGCCGTTGAGCTTCAGCGTCTCGGCGATCGGCGCCTTGTCCTTGGGTCGGATGCTGCTGTTGCCGGGCGCCGACGTCGCCATCTCGGTGATGCCGCCCATACCGACCGAGTGGTGGTTGCGCCCGGTCAGCATCGCCTGACGGGTCGGCGAGCACAGTGCGGTCGTGTGAAACCGGTTCAACTTCAGGCCGCCGTCGGCCAACCGCTGTGCCACCGGCATCTCACACGGCCCGCCGAAGACGCTCGACGCGCCGAAGCCGACGTCGTCGAGGAGCACGATCAGGACGTTCGGCGCGCCGTCCGGCGGGCGCAGCGGTGCGATGGGCGGATAGACGGTGTCGGGATCCTTCGCGTCGTACGTGGTCAACCCCACCTGCGGCACGTCGGGGATCGGCAGGCGCTCGCGGGCCGGGCCGGCGCCCCGCCCCTTGGACTGCGTGTTCTCAACCATGCCGCCTCCACCGTCGGGTCGTGGTCAATATAGGTCGGCTCCGGACATCGCGGGGGCAGAGTTCGTCAACGTCTATCCCGTATGCCGCGGCGCCGCTGAACTCGCTTGCCCGGACGGCGAGGAACTCTTTCGGCGGGTGCCCGGTAATCCTCGCGAACTCCCGCGTCAGGTGGGCTTGATCGGCGTAGCCGCAGTCGGCGGCAACGTCGGCGATCGCCCCGCCGGTTTCCAACTCCGCCCGGGCGTGATCGAATCGGGCCAGTCGCGCGGCCTGCTTGGGCCCGACTCCGTACTCGGCGGTGAAGACCCGCGTCAGATACCGGGCCGACCATCCCGAAAGCTCGACGAGCCGGGCAACGGTGATCTGTCCCCCGGCATGCTGGATCAGCCGCCACGCCCGCTCGGCGTCGGGATCAATCGCCCGCGCCCGCGCCACACTGGTCGCCTCGTCGATGATCCGAGCCGCGACCGGCCCGCGCTCCTCATGCGGCACGGTACCGGTGGCGTCGTAGAGGCGGCGGGCCAAACCCGGGGCGACGTCGCCGAGTTCGATATTGGTGGTCCACAATTCTGCCGCGGGCAGCCCGAACAGCGCCCGCACCGCCGCCGGCGAGAGACTGGCCGCGACACCGATCTGGGTGCCGGTGTGGTGGATGATCACCGGCCGCAGGTGCATACCGCCGAGACAACACCGGAAGGTCCGCCGGCCGGACCGATCCGGTTCGCTGAGACTGAGCCCGCCATCGAGGTCGACGATCAGGGTCACCGTCGACGAGGGCAGGCCGAGATGGTCGCCCGGCGCCGCACCGATAATCCGGTACGGATTGATGGAGATGCCGGTCAGCCCGCGTACGTGCCGAAGCTCCACACGTTTCCCTCCGCATCGGCGATGGAGAACCCTCTCGACCCATAGTCCTCCTCGGCCATGTCGCGCACCAGGGTCGCACCGAGGTCGCGGGCGCGGACGTACACCGCGTCCGGGTCGGTGACGACGACGTAGATGTTGCCGGCGCCGGTGGCCGGTGGGCCAAAGTTGCCCGGCGAGTGGATCATGACCCGGCCGCCGTCGGGCCAGAGCATCTCCGAGTGCCGGACCTCGCCGTCACCGTCTCCTTCGACGAGGATGCCCTCCGCGAAGCCGAGGCGAGCCAGCCACGCACGGGCGGCGATGGGGTCGTCGTAGTTGATTCCGGGCCAGATGTTGCTGTCTTTTCTCTCATTCATGACTCCAGTGTGCGTCGATCGGCCGCCCGTCTCTTGTAGAAATCGGCAGCGTCGAGCACCCTCTTTGCGTAACCCCCTAGGGGGATGTTAGGGTCGACACCGTCTAACCCCCCAGGGGGATAACCATGAGAGGGCCCGATGAGCGCCACTAACCTGCAACCGACTGACTCTTCGTCGGCCGCGGCCGACGAGCAGTACACTCACCCCGGCCCGCTCGGGCGCCTCGGCGTCTGGGTGATCTCGCACGGAAAGATCGTCGCTGCCGTGTGGGTGCTGCTCGTGATCGGCCTGGGCATCTTCGCGCCGGCCGTCGAGAAGAACCTGTCCGGCGCCGGCTGGCAGGCCGACGGTTCACAATCAGTTCAGGTCCGCGAGCTCGCCCAACAGCATTTCGGCGGGAACGCCTCATCGGCCATCCAGGTCGTCGTGCAGTCCGACGCTCCACTGACCAGCGGCGACGGACCCGCAGTCCTGGCCAAGGCAACCGACATGCTGCGCGGCGACCACCGGATCGCCGAAATCGTCGCGCCGATGCCCGGCGCAACCCTGACGCCCGACGGGAAGACCGCAATCATCCTCGCCGGCGCCGGCGCCGACACCAACGAGATGGTCCGCGCCGCCACCGACCTGACGCCGCGACTACAGGCACTATCCACCGACACCGTCAAAGTCAATCCGACCGGGTCGTCGGTGCTGTGGTCAGACTTCAACCACGCGAACCTGTCGGCCATGATGAAGTCGGAGATGATCTCGTGGCCGGTCACCCTGATCATCCTGGTCATCGCCTTCGGCGCACTCGTCGCCGCCGGCCTGCCGCTACTGTTGACCCTCGCCGGGCTGATCGCGTCGGCCGGAATCCTGGTTCTGGTCAACGAGATCGTGCCGGTGTCAATCTGGGCGATGAACTTTGCCATGATGTTCTCGCTCGCCCTGGGCATCGATTTCGCGCTATTCCTGGTCGTGCGCTTCCGGGCGGCACGGATGGGCCACCAGCTGCCCATGCCACAGGCGATTGCCCAGACGATGGATACCGCGGGCAAGGCCGTGCTGCTGTCCGGTATCACCGTCCTGGTGTCGCTGTCCGCCGTGATGATCGTGCCATCGCCGTCGTTCCGGTCCATGGCCGGCGGCATCATGATCTCGGTCGTCTTCATCCTCGCCGCCACCCTGACGCTGCTCCCGCTGGTACTGGCCAAACTCGACGGCCGACTCAACAAGTTCGCGCTGCCGTGGGTCAAGGTCGCCGAACACCGCTCCCCCGTCTTCGAGCGCTGGGGCGAGCGCCTGTGGCGCCAGCCACTCCGCTGGGGCCTGGGGGCACTCGCGATTCTCATCGTGCTGGCCATCCCCGCCGTCGGCCTGACCACCGCCATGCCGTCGATCAAGGTGCTGCCCGCCGACGCCAGCGCCCGAGTCGGCTACGACGCGGTCCAGCAGGCCTTCGGCGCCGGCGCGCCGGGAACCCTACAGATCATCGTGCCCGCCGCGAACGCCCAGTCCACCGGTGACGCGCTGCGGAGCGACGCCGGAATAGCCGCCGTCATGCCGGCCCAGACGTCGACCGACGGCAGCAGCCTCGCGCTGATCCAGGCCGTGCCCCGCGTCGACCCGTCCGATCCGGCGCTCGGCGAAACCGTGCACCGACTGCGCACCACACTGCCCGACGGGGCGATGGTCGGCGGGGCCGCGGTGGAGAACCTCGACCTGAAGGCCGAGATCGACCGCACCACGCCCATCGTGATCGCCACCGTGATGATCTTGGGCTTCCTGCTACTGCTGTTCGCACTGCAAGCACCGCTGATCGCGCTGCTCGGCACGCTGGCCAGCCTGCTGTCGACGCTCGCCGCATTCGGCGTCGCCCGACTCATCTTCCAGGACGGCATGGGCGCTTCGTTCTTCGGCTTTGAGCCGCAGGGCTTCCTCAACGCGTGGGGGCCGGTGTTCTTCTTCGCGATGATCTTCGCGATCGCGATGGACTACACCGTCTTCCTCCTGGCCTCGGCCAAAGAACACTGGGAGAAGGACGGCACGGCGCACGCCGCGATGGTCGGCGCAGTCGCGCACTCCGGACGCGTCATCTTCGCCGCCGGCGGCGTGATGGTCGCGGTGTTCTTCACCTTCGCACTGTCTGGACCATTGCCCCCCAAGGAGATGGGCATCATCCTGGGTATTGCAGTGCTGCTCGACGCCTTCCTCATCCGCCTGATCCTGTTGCCGGTGCTGTTGCGTCTCACCGGACGCGCGGCCTGGTCCTGTCCCGCCTGGCTGCGCCGGATCCTCCCGACCATCACCTTCGCCCACGACTGACCAACCCGAAACACCCCACCGAAAGGAAACCATCATGACCACTCCCACCACCCCCACCGGCGCCGAAACCCTGCGCGCGCTCACCCCGCAGCACCGTGAGCTGCGCCAGGCGATCCCCGAGGTCTACAAGGGCTTCGCGGCCCTCTCCGGCGCGGCCTTCGCCGACGGCGCCATCGACCGCAAGACCAAGGAACTCATCGCCCTGGCCATCGGCGTCGTCGAGGGCTGCGACGGTTGTGTCGCCTCGCACGCACAGGCCGCCGCCCGCGCCGGCGCCACCGACCAGGAGGCCGCCGAGGCCATCGGCGTCACCTTCCTCATGCACGGCGGCCCAGCGACGATCCACGGCGCCCGCGCCTATGAAGTCTTCCGCGAGTTCAGCGCTGCCGCTGCCACCGGGCAGGGACCCAGCTGATGTGCCACGCCGTTCGCTGCCGCACCTGCGGAAAGACCACCTGGTCTGGGTGCGGCAGCCACGTCGCGCAGGTGAAGGCCATGGTCCCCGCCGACCAATGGTGCCCCGGGCACGCTGACGCGAAGCCGGCTGGCCGCGGTCTCCTGCGCCGACGGCGCTAGGCCGGGCACTGCCCCGGCAAGTACCGCTGGCAGGTGATTGCTCCAAGCCCGCGTAAGCGGCTGGTCATGACCCGCGTAAGCGGCTGGTCATGAATGGTCAGCCGGCCAGGAAGGCAAGGACCTCGGGGACGAACTCCTGGTGGTGCTGGAAGACGCCGCCGTGACCGGAGTTGGGGTAGACGATCAGTTTGGCGTCGGGGAGGCGTCGGGCCATGTCGGCGGAGTGTTCACTGGCGACCATCAGGTCGTGATCGCCGTTGGCGACCAGGATGGGGACCTTGATGGTCGCCAAGTCGTCGGGGGCGTGCAGCCCACCGGAGGTGATCGCACGCAGTTGAGCAAGGCTCCCTTGCCGCGAGATGGGCCGGTCGAGGTCCTGAGTACGTTCGGCGAGGCGCGCGAAGTACTCCTGCGCTGCCCTCTTTCCCTCGGTATTGCGCGGGAAGAAGAGGAAGTGGCGCGGGTCCTTCCGGGTCGCAAGTGCCTTGACATACGCACCGCCCACGATGAACGGCATCTTCCAGATGCCACCGCCACCCCGTGGCCCGGTGCCGGCGAGCACCATCCGGCGTACCAGGTCGGGCGCTTGCAGCGCGATCATCTGCGCGACTGCTCCACCGAGCGAAAAGCCGACTAGGTCGACTTGCCCGTAACCGAGTGCCCTGATGAACGCGATCGCATCGGCGCCCATGTGTTCCAGGTCGTTGGGGACGCGGGAGCCGGTCGCACCCACCCCACGGTTGTCGAAGGCGATCACGTGATGCTGCGCCGCGATGCCGTCGATGACCCGTGGGTCCCAGTCGTCCAGGACGGCGGTGAAGTGATGGAGGAAGACCACTGGCACACCGGAGGTGTCTCCGAGCTCGCGGTACGCGAACGGAGTGCCGTCGATCGCGATGGTCTTGGTCGGGGTGTCTCGCCAGGTCGTCATGGCAGTTTCTTTCGTTGGTGGGGGATCAGGAATTGGGGATCGTGCCTCCATCAGGCTGGACTGTCGTCCGGTTGGGCAGTCGCACACCGCGGGAGGTCGAGCGGGTCGCTGAGTGGGGGCATCGGGGGTTCCTTTGGTCACAGATTGAATTATGGTCGTAATAGTACGATCATAATGCTATGCTGCACAAGTACGCCAACGAAAGGGATCTGCTCATGGCCAGATACGCGCCGGAGCGCAAGGACGCGACGCGACGCCGAATGATCGAAACCGCCGGGGTTCGATTCAAGCGCGACGGCTTTGACGGGGCGGGCATCTCCGCGCTGGTAGCCGACGCGGGGCTGACCAACGGCGCCTTCTACGGGCACTTCGCATCGAAGGATGAGCTGATCGCCACCGTCGTCTCCGAGCAGCTCGCCGTTCAGGTCGCGCGGGTCGAAGCCCTGCCACCCGGCCTCGCCTCGGTGGAGACCTTCGTCCGCGAATACCTCTCCCCAGAGCACCGCGACGACCCCGGAAACGGCTGCCCCTCGGCAGCTTTGCTCGACGAGATCACCCGCCAAGACCATTCGGCCCGGCAGGCCTACACCGACGGTGCACGGGCGCTCATCGACGCGATCGCGCGGCACCTCACTGTCGGTGATGATGTGGACGCCCGGGACCGCGCGATCGGGCTCTTCACACTCCTGGTCTCGTCGCTCCAACTCGCCCGTGCCGTCACCGATCCGGAGCTGTCCGATCAGATCCTCTCTTCCGCGTACCAGAACGCGACGCGGATCGTCGACATCACCACCCCCAAGTCCATCAAGCGCACGCAGGAGACCAAATGAAAGCCTTCACCGTCAACCGCTACGGTCCCGACGCACTTCACCTGAGCGACATACCGGTCCCCTCCGTCGGCGCACACGACGTACTCGTCGAGGTCCGGGCGGCCAGCATCAACCCACTGGACAAGATGGTCCGCAACGGAGAGTTCAAGCAGCTCCTGAAGTACCAGCGACCCTTTGTCCTGGGTCACGACGTCGCCGGCGTCATCACCCAGGTCGGTGCCGGCGTACGCGACTTCAAGGTGGGTGACGAGGTGTACTCCCGGCCGCGCGACCTGCGGATCGGGACCTTCGCCGAGTTCATCGCCATCGATGCCGACGACGTGGCTCTGAAGCCACGTTCCCTGTCGTTCGAGGAAGCCGGCGCCGTCCCCCTCGTGGCGCTGACCGCCTGGCAATCCCTCGTTGACGTCGCTCGGGTGAAACCCGGCCAGAAGGTCCTCGTCCACGCCGGCGCGGGCGGGCTCGGGTCAACCGTCATCCAGGTGGCCAAGCACCTCGGCGCCTACGTCGCCACCACCGCACGCACCAACGACGAGGACAAGGTGCGCGAGCTCGGCGCCGACGAAGTCATCGACTTCACGAAGCAGGACTTCGCCGACGTCCTGGGCGGGTACGACGTCGTACTCGACTCCCTCGGCGGCCCCAATTTGGAGAAGTCGCTGACCGTACTCAAGCCCGGCGGACTTGCCATCGGCGTCGTCGGCCCACCCGACCCAGCCTTTGCCAAGCAACTCGGTCAACCGATGCTCGTGCCGGTCATGGCGCTCCTCGGCCGCAAAGTCCGCAAGCAGGCCCAGAAACTCCGAGTCCACTACAGGTTCTTCTTCATGCGCGCGAGCGGCGCACAACTGAAGACCCTCGCCGCCCTGTACGACGACGGCACCCTGCGTCCCGTGCTGGATCGGGCCTTCGACTTCAACCAGACCCTCGAAGCGATGGCGTATGTCGAACAGGGCAAGGCCAACGGAAAGATCGTGGTGACGCGATGAGCACCACCAGCAACGAACCTGTCATCACGTCGTACGCCGAGGCGCCGACCCGCGCCATCACGGCCGGCGGCGCGACCTACGCCTACCGTGAACTCGGACCGAGGGGCGGTATCCCGGTCGTCTTCTTCGTGCACCTCGCCGCAACCTTGGACAACTGGGACCCCCGAATCGTCGACCCCATCGCCCAGAACCGCCACGTCATCACCTTCGACCAGCGCGGCGTCGGCGCGTCGACCGGAAAGGTGCCCGCCACCCTCGAGGAAGCGGCCGATCACGCCTACGAATTCATCACCGCACTGGGGTTCGAGAAGATCGACGTCTTCTCCTTCTCGATGGGCGGCTTCATCGCGCAGGACCTGATCGTCAAGCATCCCGACCTGGTCCGCAAGCTGGTGCTGACCGGGACCGGACCGCGTGGCGGCACAGACATCGACAAGGTCGTCGCCGTCACCTACTGGGACATCGTCCGCGCGACTCTGACTCGGTCGGACCCGAAGGAGTTCCTCTTCTTCAACCGCGACACGATCGGCAAGCGCGCCGCGAAGGCGTTCGTGCAGCGGCTCGCGGAGCGCATCGTCGACCGGGACAAGCCGATCAGCATCACGGCCTTCCGAACCCAGCTGAAAGCGATCCAGAAGTTCGGCCGTTCCGCCCCTTCGGACCTCTCGACGTTCACCCAGCCGACCCTGATCGCCAACGGGGACAACGACCGCATGGTGCCCTCCGTCCTCTCCGAGGAGCTGCACGGCCGCATCAAGGGCAGCGGACTGATCATCTACCCCGACTCCGGGCACGGCGGAATCTTCCAATTCCACGAGGATTTCGCCCCGATCGCCACCGAATTCCTCGCCGACTGATCCGGACCTCCCGGCCGGCCGATCGGCGCGAGGGCATCGACGAAGACCTCGCCGGTGGGATCGACGAGAGCCGCGATACGGCCCAATCATCGGCTTGACGGGCGACGAACGCGGTCACCCGCAGCCCGCCGCGAAAGCCCGGGGCTAGACACCCGACCCACACGGTGGAACACTCCTAACTATGTTAGGTACACCGAAGCGCGATAGGTTGACCGAACGGCGTGAGCTCACGCAACGGGAGATCCTCGACGCCGCGTGGGCGGTGGCCCGCGAGAAAGGGCTCGCCCAGATCACACTTCGCGAGGTCGCCGACCGGGTGGGCATGCGCGCACCGTCGCTGTACTCGCACTTCGACTCAAAAAACGCCATCTACGACGCCATGTTCGGTCAGGCCTGGTCCGAGGCTCTCGCCGTCTTCGACGAGGCACGCAGGCATGCGCCGGCCGACGTGCGCTCAGCGGTGCGCTTCATGGCACACACTTTCTTCGACTTCGCCGTCAGCGACCTCCCCCGCCATCAACTGATGAACGTGCGAATGGTTCCCGACTTCGAACCCAGCCCGCAGTCCTATGCGCCCGCCATCGCGGTGTTGGACATAGCGCGCCAGGTGTTCGCCCGCCACGGCATCACGGCCGAGGAAGACCTCGACCTCTACACCGCACTCGTCGGCGGGTTGGTCGACGCGCAGCACGCCAACGACCCCGGCGGAAACCGCTGGGGTCGCCTGATCGATCGCGCCGCCGACATGTTCGTCGACAACCTCGACCTCCCCACGGAAGGAACCCCCACCCAGCCCACCAAGGAGTAGCCATGACTCTGCAATCCCACCAACACAACGACAAGAAGCACGCGCGTCGTCCGCAACTCAACCGAGAAGTGGCCGCACAGCTTGCCAGTACCGAGTTCGCCCGCGTGGCCGACCTGCTCGACCGGCTCACTCCCGATCAGTGGACCACCCAGACCGAGTGCCCCGGCTGGGACGTGCGGGCCATGGCCGGCCATATGCTGGGGATGATCCAGCTCCTGGCCTCCCTCCCCGAACTTGCCGGACAACAGTTCACCGCCCGGCGGCGGATCGCCCGCAACGGCGGACTCCTGGTCGACGCACTGACCGGGCTACAGGTCGAAAATAATGCTGCCCTGTCGACCAGCGAACTCGTCGACACCGTGCGGACACTCTCACCCAAAGCCGCCCGGAATCGGCGTCGCGCCCCGGGCATCGTCCGCAATCACCCCCTCGATGACGAGGAATTCGGCTGGTGGACCTACGGCTACCTGTTCGACGTCATCCTCACCCGCGACCCGTTCATGCACCGGATCGACATCTCCCGTGCCATCGGCGTGCCCATGACGGCCACCGCCGAGCATGAGGGCGTCATTGTCAACGATGTCGTCGCCGAGTGGGCGCAACGTCATGACCGACCGTTCACCCTCGAACTCACCGGCCCCGCCGGAGGACGCTGGATCGAGGGCGATGGCGAGTCACTTGTCTTGGACCCGTTCGAGTTCTGTCGCATCCTCGCCGGTCGGGCACCCGGCGCCGGACTCCTCGCGACCCGGGTGCCGTTCTAACCGAGATTCGACGACTGACCGGATACCCGAATACGCGACGGGCCGGTGGGGGAAGATGATGCGGCGCTTCACTCACCCGAAAACCAATACAAGACAGGAGCGCGATGTCGGCGGGGACCTTTCGGCGCGGCCTGACGCCGTCGGCGCTGGCCGTCGTGATGATCGCCTTCGCCGTCCAGGGATTCGGCTATGCGGCGGTCGTCTCGGCTCTGCCGACGTTCAAGCAACGCATCGGACTGTCCGAGACGATGCTGTCGGGAATCCTGCTGGCCGTCTGCGTCGCCGCCGCGGGCGGCTCGGTCCTGGCCGACGTCATCGCCGTCCGGTGGGGCAGCCGCTGGGCGATCGCGGCCGGATTCCTGATGCAGACGGTGGCGCTGTGCGTCGCCGTGAACACCACCACGCTGGTACTGTTCACCGCCGCCGTGTTTGTCTATGGTGTCGGCCTGGGCACCGTCGATGCGTCGGCCAACATGGCCGGCGCACTCGCCGAGGCACGATCGTCGCAACCGGTGTTCGGCCGGCTGTACGCCGCGTACACGGTCGCGGCCATCCTCGGCGCCCTCGCGACCGCAGGCACTGCCTCAACGCCACTGTCCCGGACGACGCCGGTGGCGGCCGCGGCAGTGTTCGCCGCCACCGCGGCAATGCTCGTCGTGCGCTACGGCGACCACTACCGCAGTCAGCGCCCCACCTCGTCGGCATCAGCCGCCGAGCGCCGCCTGCCTCGTAGCGGAATCTGGCTGGTCGGGGGGCTCGTCTTCGCCGCCTTCGTCGTCGACTCCGCAGTGTCGGCGTGGAGCACGCTGTACCTGCAGGATGGGCTGCACTCCGGTCCCTCGATCGCTCCGTTGGCGTATGCGGGATACCTGGGCGTCGTCTTGCTCGGGCGGCTGGTCGCGGACCCGCTGGTCGCGCGGTGGGGACGCACGTCGACGGGCCTCATCGGGGTGCTCGTCGCGCTCGCCGGGTGCCTGCTCGTGGTCGCGGCGCACCTCCCCGGCCCAGCGGTCGTCGGCTTCGCGCTCGCGGGGGCCGCCGCAGGCCTCTTGGTGCCGGTGGCCTTTAGTTGGGCCGGCGAACTCCTGCCCGCCCGGAGCGACGAAGTCATCGCCCGGGTCAATCTTTTCAACTACGGCGGCGCACTCGTCGGCGCGGTCGCCCTGGGCGCCCTGGCCGGCAACGCCCCGGCCCTCGGGTTCGGGTTTGCGCTGCCCGCCGTCGCACTGCTTCTCGCACTGCCGTTGCTGCGCGCGCACGGGTAAGCGCTACCTGCATCCTCGCCGGGACCCATTGTTGCCCAGGTCACAGCCGACAGGCAGAATTGCAGGTATCCCCTGCACGAAGGACCACCATGGGCAACGGCGCCGTCTCACCTACGGGGGTTCGTCGCGCCTACGAGGCCTTCCTGTCCGGACTCGTTCCATCGGAGGATTCGGTGCGCTCACTGGTCCGCGAATCGTGGGTCCGGTCCCGGGAACGAGGAGTCGACCCCGAGGGGGTGCGACCGCAAGGCGAGGAGGTC
Organism: Gordonia sp. UBA5067; assembly: GCF_002414845.1. Classification (GTDB taxonomy): domain Bacteria; phylum Actinomycetota; class Actinomycetes; order Mycobacteriales; family Mycobacteriaceae; genus Gordonia; species Gordonia defluvii. The sequence continues at coordinate 93,574 of NZ_DIAX01000085.1, forward strand.
GGCGAGGACGACTTCCGCGCCTACCGCTCCGCGCACCGACTGTCGTCGGTACGCCCGCTGATCAAGTCGCTGCTGCTCGACGACCTCGGCGACGCCGAGGCCCTGGTCGCCGTCGGCGATGCCCGCGGCCGATTGCTCTGGGTCGACGGCGACCGGTCGGCGCGCCGCAAAGCGACCGGCATCAACTTCGTCGAAGGGGCGGTGTGGAGCGAGAAGGCGGTCGGGACCAACGCGCCCGGCCTGGCGCTCGCCATCAACCGCGGGGTCCAGATCGTCGGTCCGGAACACTTCGCCGGCCCGGTCCAGCCCTGGAGTTGCTCGGCGGCCCCGATCCACGATCCGCACACCGGCGGACTACTCGGCTTCCTCGACATCACCGGCGGCGAGGCGGTGACCACGCCGTTCACCCTCACCACAGTCCGTTCGGTGGTCGCGGCCATCGAGCGGGAACTGGCGGCGACGTCAGTCGACCTCGCACCAACGAGTCGGTCCTGCCCGCGGCTGGAAGTGCTCGAGGATGGGCCCCGCTGGGTCGGTACCGACGGCAACCATCGCCCCCTCTCACCCCGGCATGCCGAAATCCTGCTGCTGCTCGCGACACACCCGCAGGGCCTGTCCACCGACCAGCTCGCCATCATGCTCGCCGACGACGCGTTGGGCGCGGTCACCGTCCGCGCCGAGATCTCCCGGCTGCGCCGCGCGCTCGGGGAAGTCGTCGAGTCACGGCCCTACCGGCTGACGCTCGCGATCGAGTCCGACGTCGAGCTGGCGCGCCGGCGGGTGGAGAAGGGCGAAGTCATCGCCGCAATCGGAATGCTCGGCCGGGGCGGCCTGCTCGCCGAATCATTCGCCCCCGGCGTCACTGCGCTGTTCGACGAGCTCCTCGTCGACCTGCGTTCCCGGATGATCGCCGCCGGCGACGTGGCCGCCCTGGAGGCATGGGTGGCCTCCCCGTTGGGCCGCGACGACCTCACCGCCTGGGCGCAACTCGCGCAAACCCTGCCGCCCGGACATCCGGGCCGGGGTCGCGCGGCCGGTCGTGCCCGGTTGTTGGACCGGCGACTGCGCCGCTGACCGACCGTGGTTGCAACGTGATTGCAACCACACGCCCCCTACTCTGTGATTCACCTCACGAGAGCCTGCAAAGGAGCGAGAAACATGACTGTTTACGCCAAGCCCGGTACCGATGGATCGGTGATGAGCTTTGAGTCGCGTTATGACAACTGGATCGGGGGCAAATGGGTACCCCCGGTGAAGGGCCAGTACTTCGAGAACCCGTCACCCGTCGACGGCCGAACCTTCTGCGAGGTCGCCCGCTCGACCGCCGAGGACATCGACGTCGCACTCGACGCCGCCCACGCCGCGGCCCCCGCCTGGGGCAAGACGTCGGTCGCTGAGCGTTCGGTGCTGCTGAACAAGATCGCCGACCGGATGGAGGCGAATCTCGAGAAGATCGCCGTCGCCGAGACGTGGGACAACGGCAAGGCGGTGCGCGAGACTCTCGCCGCCGACATCCCGTTGGCGATCGACCACTTCCGCTACTTCGCCGGCGTGATCCGCGCCCAGGAGGGCGGGATCTCCGAGATCGACCAGGACACCGTCGCCTACCACTTCCACGAGCCACTCGGCGTCGTCGGCCAGATCATCCCGTGGAACTTCCCCATCCTGATGGCCGTCTGGAAGCTGGCTCCCGCGCTGGCCGCCGGCAATGCCATCGTCATGAAGCCGGCCGAGCAGACTCCCGCGTCGATCCTGTACCTGATGAGCATCATCGGCGACCTGCTGCCCGACGGCGTGCTCAACGTCGTCAACGGCTTCGGAGTGGAAGCGGGCAAGCCGCTCGCATCGAGCAACCGGATCAAGAAGATCGCCTTCACCGGTGAGACGACGACCGGTCGCCTCATCATGCAGTACGCGTCGGAGAACCTGATTCCGGTGACCCTGGAACTGGGCGGCAAGAGCCCCAACATCTTCTTCGACGATGTGATGAGCGCCGACGACGGCTTCCTCGACCGCGCACTGGAAGGCTTCGCAATGTTCGCCCTCAACCAGGGCGAGGTTTGCACCTGCCCGAGCCGGGCGCTGGTGCAGCGGGGCATCTACGACGAATTCACCGAGCGGGCCGTGGCCCGCGTCGCGGCGATCAAGCAGGGCAACCCGCTCGACACCACCACGATGATGGGCGCGCAGGCCTCCAGCGATCAGCACGAGAAGATCAAGTCATACCTGGCGATCGGCAAGGAGGAGGGTGCCAAGGTGCTGACCGGCGGTGAGCCCCTCGACCTCGGCGGCGACCTGTCGGGCGGCTTCTACATCCAGCCGACCGTCTTCGCGGGCACCAACAACATGCGGATCTTCCAGGAAGAGATCTTCGGCCCGGTGCTCGCCCTGACCTCGTTCACCGACTACGACGAGGCCATCTCGATCGCCAACAACACGCTGTACGGCCTCGGTTCGGGCGTGTGGAGCCGCAACGGCGCCGTCGCCTACCGGGCGGGACGCGACATCCAGGCTGGCCGGGTGTGGACCAACACCTACCACGACTACCCGGCGCACGCGGCTTTCGGCGGCTATAAGCAGTCGGGTATCGGGCGCGAGAACCACCTGATGATGCTCGAGCACTACCAGCAGACCAAGAACCTGCTGGTCGGCTATGCACAGTCCGCCAAGGGCTTCTTCTAGTCATGTCCACCTCAACCACCCCGGAGCGCGTGGTTGCCACGGACTCCGCCGTGGAGCTCCTGACCAAGTTGTCGGAGCTCCACGGCGGTCTCATGATCCATCAGTCCGGTGGATGCTGCGACGGCTCGGCACCGATGTGCTATCCGGTCGGGGAGTACCGGATCGGGCAACGCGACGTTCTCCTCGGCGAAATCGTGCTGCCCGCACCGCTGCCGGTTGTGTTCGTCTGGATCGGCGGTGACCAGTTCGAGCTGTGGAAGCACACCCAGCTGATCCTGGACGTCGTGCCCGGCCGCGGTGCCGGCTTCTCGTTGGAGGCGCCCGAGGGGGTCCGCTTCCTTTCTCGTTCGCGTGTCTTCTCCGACGAGGAGAATGCGGTACTGGCCGCGTCGCCGCCGCTCACCGGCGCCAAGGTGAACGGCGCTTAAAGGTTGGCGCCGTGGGCGTTCAGGATCGTGATCGCCTTGGGGCCGACGCCGTGCAGCGCGAGTAGCTCGTCTGCGGTGTGGCCGGCGAGGTCGGACCATCCGGTGATGCCGACCCCCGCCAGCGCCGCCGTAGCGGGCCGTCCGATGGGCGGTAGCTGCGCACCGACCACCTGGACACGGTGCGCAATCAGATCCCGCAGCAGGTCGGCCGGCACGGGATCGCCCAGCGGGAACTGGATCGATCCCTTACCGCGCCGGTAGCCGGTCAACCGTTCGGCGAAGTCGTCGAGCGGGTCACCGGTCGGATAGACGCCGATATGTTTGGCGAAGCCGCCGTAGTGGATGAGTGGCCGACCGTGCAGCTTGTAGGTCAGCAGACCGTATCCGACCCCTTCGTGCGCGGTTGGCGCCAGTTCCGTCGTCCATCGCCGCAGCTGCTGCAAGCGGTCGAGGGTCTGGTTATCAAACTGTGCCAAGTACTGGTCGGCGGTCATCGTCACCCGCTCAGGATAGTTGCGCCCGACCCCTCCGCGGTCCACAGATTCGAGTACCCGACTACTCGCATACCTACTCGCCCTCGGCCCTAGTCTTCAAGGGGTCCCACCCCCGAGCATCGGACTCCATGGTGCGTTGTGCAGCCGACCCGCGACCCTGGTCCGAACTACGTGCGGGGAGGGCGATCCGTCGGGGAGTCGCCACCCCAATCGAAGCGCAACGTCCCCGACCCTAAGTGGGGGCCGGGGACGTTGTTGCTTGTCCTACATGCCGAGACCGGGGATGAGGCTTGCGCCGGTCTGGTTGAGATACACCATGTTCGCGACCAGGGCGACAATGGTGACGAGGCTGAGCACGATCGCCGACAGCATCACCGTGACCCGACGGTGAACGCGGTAGGTCGGCGTGACCACGATGCTGTGCTTTCCCGTGTGCCGAACAGACATGGTGTGCCCTTCCTCGAGTCGGTGACGTTCTGCCTCAAGGCTGACACGCACCCCTGACATCTGGGAATGGGCTAAAGCATGCTCGGACCGACCTCCCAGGTGGTTCCCAGGTTGGGGTCCTGACTAACCTGCAGCAACCCTGGCTTCATTGAAGAACCCGACAGGCATTTCAT
>NZ_DIAX01000053.1 GCF_002414845.1 Gordonia sp. UBA5067
CTCGCTGTAGTCCCCGCGGGTGTACAGGTCCAGCGCCCAGCGCTCGATTGAGGGAACCATCGCCAGCGGCGACAGGCCTGGCCGCAACGGCAGCTGGCGCAGCCATTCCAGCGACGAGACGCTCTCCAGCGCCGCCTTGCGAACCGGATCGACGACAACCTCCGGGTGCGTCGCCGCTTCCATAAACGCCCAGGCCAGGAAGCGCAGCTCCATCGCACCGTTCTGGCGCACCGAGCTGCTGTAGGCGTTCGCGCCGGCCTGATTGACGACCAGCGCCGCCAGGCTGGGCGGGTTCAGCACCGCCGCCGCCGTCTGTGTCCAGCCGAGGTACGACGTCCCGAACATCCCGACCTTGCCGGTAGACCATGGCTGCGCGCCCAGCCACTCGACCGCGTCGTAGCCGTCCTCCGGCTCCTGGGTCAGAAACGCGAACGTGCCCTCCGAACGGTAACGTCCGCGGCAATCCTGGATCGCGACGACGTAGCCACGCCGCGTGAAGTACTCCGCGCGCATCCGTGTGTCGTCGGCGCGCTTGTTGTACGGAGTCCGGACCAGCAGGACCGGGAACAGCCCCTCGGCGCGGCCGGCCGGGTCATCGATCCGCGCTGGGAAGTACACGTCGGTCGCCAACCGCACCCCGTCGCGCATCGGCATCATCACCTCGAGTGCCGCCAGTACCCCGTACTCGTCAGCCGACTCCGTTGCCCCTCGCCAATCGTCCACACGCTCCTCCTTCGGACTGGTCGTTCTCTGTCAGGACGCATGGTCGCATGAGACCGCGAGATGTGGCGCTCGTCAATGCTCCCCACGAAATTCCCGAATTCCCGATCATATAGAGATCGGGAATTCAGGAATCCGGGAATATGGGACCAAACGACGTCAAGGCCGCCACATCCTCAGGTACGGAGTTGGCGTCCTTGACTGCAGCTCGGCACAGTTATGATGCGCGGGCGTTGGAATGCACTCCCCGTGGAGAGGATAGAGATGAATCATCAGCATACTCCGCAGGCGTTTCTCGCTGGCGCTTCGGTCGATGACGCGGTGTTCGCGCTTCGGCCCGACTATCGCGTCATGTTGCTGGCGGTCGCCCACCTGACGCCCGGCCCGAGCGATGAGGCGAGCGGGACGCTTTTGCAGGAAGCAGAATCAGTTGCGGTCGTGGCGCTTGGCAGCGCGCCGCCCGACCAGCTCCCGCGTGTCGCGACCTGGCGCGATGCCTACCGGGCGTTCGGCGCGAAGCCGCAACGGACCCGGAACAGTCTGGAGGCGCTGCTCCGTCGCGCGCCCACCGGGCTGCCGCGAGTGAACCGGCTCACCGATATCTACAACGCTATCTCAGTCCTCCACCAGATCCCCCTCGGCGGTGAGGATCTGGATCGATACAGTGGCCCGCCGCGGTTGATCCGTGCCACCGGCAGCGAGTCGTTCGACACGATGGCGGATGGCGAGGTCGTGATCGAGCACCCCGAGCCAGGCGAGGTTGTCTGGTGCGACGACGCGGGCGTGACCTGTCGTCGCTGGAACTGGCGTCAGGCTCGTCGAACGCAACTGAGTGACACGACGACCTCAGCGCTCTTCATTCTCGACGTGCTTGACCCGGTAACCGACGAGGAACTGCATGCCGCCACCGATGCGCTCGTCAATCACCTGTCCCGGATCGGACCGCATCTCGGGATCGCGCGTCGTTTGATCTCCATGGCCGGCGCGCGCGATGATTGAGGGCTTTCACACCCGACGCTCTTGCCACTAGCAGCCCATCGCCGCTCCGCCGGATCGCGGGTCTGCGCCGCCACGGAGCCGGCCAGTCGCCGGGTCGCGGGTGACGGCCTGAACCAGCGCGAACTGCCCGTACGGGGCCGGGTTCGGGACGATCTGGAAGCCGCGTCCGGCCAACTCCGCCTTCACCCAGATCGGAATTCGCGATTCGCAGTCCAGCAGATCGCCTTGACAATCGAAACGCGGGGCCGAGACCGCTTCGACCGCCGAGAGGCCGTGGTCGAGCACATTCAGCAGCACCTGCAGCACCCCGGTGATGATCCGCGTGCCACCCGGCGCGCCGAGCGCCAGCACCAGCTCGCCATCGCGCAGCACGATCGTCGGGCACATGCCGGTGATCCGCGATTTGCCCGGCGCGATCGAGTTTGGCAGCCCCGGCTGGGGATTGGCCGCATTCATGATGTTGTTCCAGGTGAAGCCGTAGCCCGGTGAGACGACGCCGCTGCTCGCGCCGAGCGAGTGGGTCAGTGCGATCGCATTGCCGGCGTCATCGACGACGGTGATGTGCGTCGTTGTCGGCGCTTCCGGATAGCGCGGCACGTCGAACCGCTCGCCGGCCTTGATCTTCGCGTACCACTCGTCGGCCCGCTCGTCCGACAGCAGCAGGTCGACCGGCACGTTGTGGAACGCTGGGTCGGCGACCATGCCGTACCAGTCGTGGTAGGCGGCCTTCATTGCATGGCCAACGAGGTCGATGTACTCGACGCTGTTGAGGCCCAGAGCGGCGATGTCCTCATGCTCGATGATCTTCAGGGTCTCGGCCATGCAGACACCGCCGCCGGCCGGCGGATTGGTCAGCACTGTCTGGCCGCGGTAATTCACCCGGATCGGCTCGGAGACGCGCACGCGATAGCTGGCCAGGTCCTCGGCGGTGATGAATGAGCCATTGGCGGC
>NZ_DIAX01000033.1:0-20174 GCF_002414845.1 Gordonia sp. UBA5067
AGATGTGTATAAGAGACAGGTGGGGGTGCCGGGTGAGTTGTATTTGGGTGGGGTTCAGGTGGCGCGGGGGTATGCCGGGCAGGCGGGGTTGACTGCTGAGCGGTTTGTGGCTGATCCCTTTGGTGGGGTGGGTGCGCGGTTGTATCGGACTGGTGATTTGGTGCGGTGGAATGCTGGTGGGGAGATCGAGTATTTGGGTCGTAGTGATTTCCAGGTGAAGTTGCGTGGTCAGCGGATTGAGTTGGGGGAGATTGAGTCGGTGTTGGCGGGTGCGCCGGGGGTGGTGCATGCGGCGGCGTCGGTGGTTTCTGCTGTTGGTGGTGGGGAGTTCTTGGTCGGGTATGTTTCGCCGGCGTCGGTGGATGTGGCTGCGGTGAAGGCGTATGTGGCGGGCCGGTTGCCTGAGTACATGCGGCCGTCGGTGTGGACGGTGCTTGACCGGGTGGTGTTGGGCAGTGCGGGCAAGCTGGATCGTAAGGCGTTGCCGGCACCGGATTTCTCGTTGTTGCAGGCCGAGTATGTGGCACCGGCCGGCGTCACCGAGGAGATCATCGCCGCCGAGTTCGCCGAGGTGTTGGGGGTGGAGCGGGTGTCGGTGACGGAGTCGTTCTTCGAACTCGGCGGCAACTCGTTGTCGGCGATCAAGGCCGTCGCCCGGTTGACCGAGCACGACGGTTTGGGCATCGACCTGCCACTGCTCTTCGCGCACCCGACGGTGCGCGAGCTGGCGGAGGCGGTGCAGAGCGGTGTCCGGTCCAGCGGGGTGCTGATCGGTCTGCGCACTGCCGGAGCGGGTCAGCCCCTCTTCTGCTTCCACCCGGCCGACGGTTTGGCCTGGGCCTACGGCGAGCTGGTGCCCTACATCAGTGATCGCCCCGTCTACGGGCTGCAGAATCCCGCGGTGGTGGCGGGCGAGGAGCCCCTCGCCGACATCGGCGCGTTTGCGGACCGCTACATCGCAGAGATCAAGGCGGTCTCCCCGACCGGGCCGTATCACCTGCTCGGCTGGTCGTTGGGCGGTGTGATCGCATTCGAGGTCGCGACGCGGTTGCAGGCCGCCGGCGACGAGGTGGCCTTCCTCGGTCTGATGGATCCGGCGGCCGGCGAGGTCTACTCCGCGCTTGTTCCGCGGGAAGAGCACGACGCCACCGTCGCCGAGCTCGAGCACGCCTGGCAGGAGCAGCAGCTCGGTGCCGGGGGAGGCGAGTCGATGGGGGAGACCCTGGACGCGCAATTCGCCGCGGCCGGATTCGCCACGAAGGAACAGACGCGTCGCATCATCGACGCGTTCGCGGCCGGTGCCGACCTGTTGGCGCCGTATCGGCCGGGGCGGTTCGCCGGCCGTGCCCTGTTCTTCAACGCGGTCGCCGACCGCGATGATCCGGCGCACTACGCCGACTACTGGCGTGCCCACGTCGACGGTGAGCTGGTCGATGTCGACGTCGACATCGAGCATGCCGCGATGGGGTCGGCGCAGGGTTTCGGGGTCATCGGGCCGGAGGTCGATCGTTGGCTGACCGCGCTCCCGGCCGGACACGAATCCCTTGATTAGCGTCGCACGGGGTAGGGTTCGCCTTTTGAACATTCAGATAAGGGGTCACATGGCACAGCCGACACATCGCCTGTCGCTGGGGGTGGTGCTCATGGCACTGCTGTCCGGGATGCTGGGGATCGTGGCCGCCGGGCCGGCGGTCGCGGAACGATCGCCGGCGCGGATCGTGAAGGTCGAGGCCACCGGACCCCAGCGGCTGCTCGTATCGGTGTATTCGCCGGCGATGAAGCGCAACATTCCGCTCGATGTGCTGGTCCCCAAGGGCGGTCGTCCGGCGCCGACGCTGTACCTGCTCAACGGTGCGGCGGGCGGCGAGGGTGAGGGCAATTGGGCGGACAAGACCTCCTATGCGTCATTCTTCGCCAACAAGCACGTGAATGTGGTGACGCCGTTGGAGGGCAAGCTGTCCTACTACACCGATTGGTTGCGCTACGACCCGAAACTGGGCCTCAACAAGTGGGAGACCTTCCTGACCCGCGAGTTGCCCCCGGTGCTCGACGCCAGGCTGCACGCCACCGGTAAGAATGCCGTGGCCGGTCTGTCCATGTCGGGGACGTCGGCGCTCAACCTGGCGGTTGTCCGGCCACATTTCTATCGGGCGGTCGCGTCCTTCAGTGGTTGCGCGCGAACCAGTGACCCCATTGGGCAGGAGTACATCCGCCAGGTCGTCGAGGGCCGCGGTGGCGGCAACGTCACCAATATGTGGGGTCCACTCGGCGGGCCAGACTGGGTCCGGCACGACCCCTACGTGAATGCGGCGAATCTGCGCGGAACCTCGATCTATATGTCGGCGATGACTGGCCTGCCCGGTCAGGATGAGCAGCTCGGCCCCAAGCAGCCGCTCGACGGCGAGCTGGTTGACCGGGTCATCGTCGGTGGCGGTATCGAGGCCGCGATGGATCATTGCACCCAGGACATGGCGAAGCGACTGGCTCAGCTGCGGATCCCGGCGACCATCGTGATCCGGCCGGCGGGCACGCACTCGTGGGGCTACTGGGAGCGCGAGATGAAGTACTCGTGGCCGCAGATCCGGCGTGCGCTGCGCTGAGGCGTGATTAAGTGGTCGCTTCGGTTGAGTCACGAAACAACGTCAAACCCACCTGTCACGCTTGTAACATCAGCCACTTGGTTTCACAATGATTGCTGAGGCATCCGACGGCGGTGTCGACAAAGATCGAGATCAGGTGAGCCAGGTGAACAATCTCATCGCGCAGATCGATGATCGTGGACGACGAACCCCCGGCATGACCGCCATTCGATGGGGTGGCGAGGTGATCACCTATCGGTCGCTGTGCGACCGGATGCATGCGTATGAGGCGGTCGTGAGCCGCGCGGGGTTGTCTGAGCGTGCCGGCTTGTCCGCCGCGCTGATGAGCCTGCTGCCCGAGCGCGCCCGATCGCTCGGCGCGGTGGGGAAAGCGGAATGGGTCGCCGACGCGCTGGCGTGGCTCGGCCGGGGGTCGGCGGATTCGACCGCCCGCCTGCCTGCTGCCGGCTGACGCCGATTTGGCTGCGACCTGCGGGTACGCCTAGACTTAGGCGGTTGCCTGCGGCGCGGATGCGTCGCGAGTCGGCGCGCGAACCCACTGGAGTCGGCCGGGAAACCGGAAAACCCCAGGCAGGCGCATGTCCGGCGGCAGCAGACCGTGCGCGTCGGGTCGGAAATCCGGCGGGCAATACCATGAGGTCAGGAGACCACGAGTGATTCAGCAAGAATCTCGCGTGCGGGTCGCCGACAACACCGGAGCCAAGGAAATCTTGTGCATCCGCGTGCTGGGCGGCTCGTCGCGGCGATATGCGGGGATCGGCGACGTCATCGTCGCCACCGTCAAGGACGCGATCCCCGGCGGCAACGTCAAGAAGGGCGAGGTCGTCAAGGCCGTCATCGTCCGCACCGCCAAGGAGCGGCGCCGTCCCGACGGCAGCTACATCCGATTCGACGAGAACGCCGCTGTCATCCTCAAAAATGAGAGCGACCCCCGCGGCACCCGCATCTTCGGACCGGTGGGCCGGGAACTGCGCGACAAGCGCTTCATGAAGATCGTTTCGCTGGCTCCGGAGGTGCTCTGACATGAAGGTGCACAAGGGTGACACGGTGATCGTCATCTCGGGCAAGGACAAGGGTGCCAAGGGCAAGGTCATCGCGGCCTACCCGAAGCGGCAGCGAGTCCTCGTCGAGGGCGTCAACCGCATCAAGAAGCACACCGCCGCCTCGGCTGACGAGCGCGGCGCCTCCTCCGGGGGGATCGTGACCCAGGAAGCCTCCATCAATGTCTCGAACGTGATGGTCGTGGATTCCGACGGCAACCCGACTCGGGTGGGTTACCGAACCGACGAGGAGACCGGCAAGCGCGTCCGGGTTTCCCGCAAGAACGGGAAGGACATCTGAGATGACTACCTCTGAGAAGGTCGCGCCCCGGCTGAAGACTCGCTACCGCGAAGAGATCAAGGACTCCCTCAACAAGGAGTTCGACTACGCCAACGTCATGCAGATCCCCGGCGTGGTGAAGGTTGTGGTGAACATGGGTGTCGGTGACGCCGCCCGGGACTCCAAGCTGATCAACGGCGCCGTCCGGGACCTCGAGCTGATCACCGGCCAGAAGCCGGAGGTCCGCAAGGCCCGCAAGTCGATCGCCCAGTTCAAGCTGCGCGAGGGCATGCCGATCGGTGCGCGCGTCACGCTGCGCGGCGACCGGATGTGGGAGTTCCTCGACCGCCTCGTGTCGATCGCACTGCCGCGTATCCGCGACTTCCGCGGCCTGAGCGACCGCCAGTTCGACGGCAACGGCAACTACACCTTCGGGCTCAACGAGCAGTCGATGTTCCACGAGATCAACATCGACTCGATCGACCGGCCGCGCGGGATGGATATCACCGTCGTCACCTCGGCCACCAACGACGACGAGGGTCGTGCGCTGCTCAAGGCGCTCGGCTTCCCGTTCAAAGACAACAACGCAAAGAACTGACGGGAGGGATAACCAATGGCAAAGAAGGCTCTGGTCAACAAGGCCAACAAGAAGCCCAAGTTCGCCGTGCGCGGATACACGCGCTGCAACAAGTGCGGCCGCCCGCATTCGGTGTACCGCAAGTTCGGCCTGTGTCGCGTGTGCCTGCGCGAGATGGCGCACGCCGGCGAGCTGCCGGGCGTGCAGAAGTCCAGCTGGTGAGCTGACTCGTCGCCGATCATCCCGAACGCCCGACTGGAATCTCCAGTCGGGCGTTCTGGGCGTTTAGGACTGATTTGAATTGTTGTTGGGTATCGTTCCGGCATCGATCCTGGTCAGAGCCTTGACGGGACCCACGGCCTGTGTCGACGGGTTGCAGAGACTGCGCCCTCGGCTTGACTATGTTGTACATTGGTCCCTAGCCTCAGGTTCCGAAGCGGAACCCCTTGCCATTGCGAGGCGGTGACATCGCTGACACGATCCCACGACGAAAGTTGCTCCGTTGATTGCCTTGCGCCGAGGTGCCATCGCCGCACTCGCTGTTGCCACCGCGACATCCCTGGCAGTGGGCCTGGCCCAGGCCGCGCCAGATCCGGCCGGTGTGGTGCGTGCCAATGTTCAGCACAATGCAGAAGACGTCAAAGTCGAGGTGTTCGGCGGCGCGCTGGCGGTGGAGACGGTCGGCGTCGGCGAGAGCTACCTCGTGGTGCGCAATCAGGCCGGTACCACCGTGGAGAAGGTGCCGCTGCAGTTCCGTGGACCGGCGAACAAGGTCTACCAGGTAGACACGACCGTGGCCGGGCGGACCGCGACACTGACCCCGTCGAAGGCGGCCGTCGCTGCCTACGCGGGTGCGCGGAACGAGGCGGCGCGCGCCATCCGAGGGCCGCGCAACAAGCAGGAGCGCGACGATGAGGCGCTGTCGCGGATGACCCAGGAAATGGCTGCGGCGATGACCCTATCCTCGATTATCGGTCTCAGTATCGGGCTGGTCATTGGCGTCGTTGCAGGGATTGTCCTCGGGTGCTTTGTCTCGCTGTGTGTCGCCGCGATCCCGTTTGCGATTGCGGGTGGCGGTCTCGGCAGCATCCTGGGTGTCGTCCTGGGTGGCGGTGGGGGCGCCGTCGTCGCGTTCCAGAAGTATCTGGACACGGTCAACTCGCCATTCAAGCCGCAATACGACAAAAACGGGCCCGGCGCGCCGGTCAAGCCCAAGAAGAAGAACTGAGGGCGCCGCGGTATGACTTCCATCGTTCGGCGAACTGGGATCTCCCGTGCTGTGGTCGCAGCGCTCGCCCTGATCACCGCTGTGCCGCTGACCGCCGGGCAGGCGCAGGCCGCACCCGAACCGGTTGATTCGGTGCGCGCCACCGTGCAGCGCAACGCGGACAACGTCAAAGTGGAGCTCCTGAGTGGCAGTCTTGCCGTGGACGGTGCCGACCTGGTCGTGCGGAATCAGGCGGGCGCCGTGCTGACGAAGGTGCCGCTGCAGGTCCGCGGACCCAAGGACGAGGTGTACCCGCTCGCCGCGACGGTGAGCGGTCGCACCGCGACGCTCACGCCGCCGCCGGCGGCCCGGGCCGCCGTCGCGCTCGAGCGCACCCGGGTCGAACGGCGAATCGTCGGTCCCCAGACCAGATCCGAACGCGACGACCTGGCGCTGCAGCAGTTCAACGCGGATCTGAGCGTGGCGGTGATCATCTCCTCGATCGTCGGCCTCGTCCTCGGCTGCATCGTCGGCCTCCCATTGGCCGGGGTCGGCTGCCTCGTTTTCGCCCCGATAGGCTCCTTTGTCGGCCTAATGATCGGTGGCGGCGGGTCCGCCATCGTTTTGGGTATCCGCTACTTCAACACGATCAACTCGCCATTCAAGCCGCAGTATCAGAACGTCGTGCCCAAGGCCAAGACCAAACCCGGCCGACCCGCCAACCCCAAGAAGAACTGAGAGCGACCACCATGCTGAATCCCCTTCGCCGCAGTGTTGTCGCCGCGATCGGTGTTGTCGCCGCTGTGTCCCTGACCGCCGGACAGGTGCACGCTGCCCCGGAACCGGCCGGTTCGGTGCGCGCCGAGGTCCAGCACAATGCCGACAACGTCAAGGTCGCGGTGTCCGGCGGCAGTCTCGCCGTCGAGGACGCCGGCCCGGACAGCTACCTGGTCGTCCGCAACCAGGTCGGCAGCACCGTGGCGAAGACACCGCTGCAATTCCTCGGGTCGAAGGGCGAGGTGTACCGGATCGCCACGGCGGTGACCGGCCGAACCGCGACGCTGACCCCGCCGGCGGCGGCCCGCGACGCCGCCGCGGTGGAGCGCATCGAGGTCGAGCGCACCCGGCCCCAGCGCACCCCGCCCGCACCCAGCACGGACGGCCCGCGGACCAAGAAGGAACGCGACGAGCAGGCGGCCAAGCGGATGAGTTATGAGATCTCCGCGGCGATGTCGCTGTCCTCGTTGGTCGGGTTGGCGATCGGGCTCGTGGTCGGCCTCGTCATCGGCGGACCGCTGGGGTGTCTACTAGGCCTCCCTGCGGCGATCATCGGATGCCTTCCTGGTGCCATCATCGGCGCGCTCACCTTTGCCAGTATCGGCAGCATCGCCGGGCTCGTCCTCGGTGGCGGTGGCGGCGCTATCGTCGCGGTGCAGAAGTACCTGGACACGATCAACAAGCCGTTCAAGCCGGGGGACGGTCAGTCCAAGCCCAAGGCCAAGCCCAAGAAGAACGGGACGCGCTAAGCCGCTGCACTGGGTCGCTTGACCCAGAAATCTCCCGACTCTGCTGACATCGGCGTCGAGTCCGAGTACCGTCGCCACCGAGGGACACAATCGGATGTCAGGGAGATCTCAATGACGTCACTCCTCCGTGGCAGGGTCGCCATGCTCGCGCTCGCCACCTTCACGGTCGCCATCCTCACTATCGTGGCTGAGGTTTCGGTGGTCGCAGGGCAGGTGCAGGCCGCCCCCGATCGGCCCGGCCCGGTGCGGGCGACCGTCCAGCGCAACGCCGACACCGTCACCGTCACCGTGCACAACGGCAGCCTTGCCGTAACAGGTGGCCGGCTCGTCGTGCGGAACACGGCCGGCAGAGTGGTGGAGAGCGCTCCGCTGCGACTCGCCGGGCCGCGGAACGAGGGGTACCAGATCGCGGCCAGCGTGATCCACCGGACCGCGACGCTGACCCCGCCGATCGCCGCGCGGATGGCCTATCGCCAGCAGTACCAGCAGGTTGATCGGCGCATCGTCGGGCCCCGAACCAAGCAGGAGCGCGACGATCAGGCCTTTGCGCGGATGGTGCAAGAGATGTCGGCGGCGATGACTCTCTCCTCGCTCGTCGGCTTGGCCATCGGCTTCGTCGTCGGGCTCCTCTTCGGTGGCGTGTTGGGGTGCATCGCCTTGTTGTTCGTGGGATGCCTGCCCGGCGTTCTCGTCGCCTCGATCCCGTTCGCGGTTGCCGGCAGCATTGTCGGCATCCTCATCGGCGGCGGCGGCGGCGCCATCGCCGCGATCGGGACGTATCTGGACACGATCAACAAGCCGTTCAAGCCGCAGTACCAAGACGTGCCGCGCTAGGTTAAGGGGGTGGAGATCACCCTTATGCACGCGGTCGACGGCCGCAAAACCCTGCACCTCGACGACTACATCGCCGCGCTCGCACGATTCGAATCGGAGGGCTTCGCGCGGATCTGGGCGACGCAGATGCCCAACGACCCGGACACCCTGACCGTCCTCGCGGTCGCCGGCCGGGAGGTGCCGCGCATCGAGTTCGCCACCGGCGTCCTGCCGATCCAGCCGCAGCACCCGATGAATCTGGCCCAGCGGGCCCTCACCGTCAACGCGATCACCGGCGGACGCTTGACGCTGGGCATCGGGCTCACCCATCAGGTCGTCACCGAGGGGATGTGGGGCATTCCCTACGACCGTCCGCTGCGCCGCATGGGCGAGTACCTCGACGGACTGCTGCCACTGCTGTCCGGCCAGCCGGCCGATGCGTCGGGCGAGCTGATCACCACCCGCGGCGCGATGAGCCTCACCGAGGAACCCGGCCCGCCGGTGTACCTGGCCGCGCTCGGACCGCAACTGCTGGCGCTGGCCGGGCGCCGCACCGCCGGCACCGTCACCTGGATGACCGGACCACAGACGCTGCGCGACCACATCGTGCCCGGCCTGCGCGCCGCCGCCGAAACCGCCGGCCGTCGTGCATCGGACGTCCGCACCGTCGCCTTCCTGCCGATCGCGGTCACCGACGACGCCGAGGCGGCGAAAACGACGGCCGCGCGACAGTTCGCGATGTACAACTCGCTGCCGTCATACCGGGCGATGCTCGACCGGGAAGGCTACGACACCCCCGTCGACGCGGCCATCATCGGCGATGCCGCCAGTGTCCGCACCCGGGTCGGCGCATTGGCCGATGCGGGCGTCGACGAATTCGTCGGCATCGTCTTCGACCGGGACGAGCAGGTCCGGGACCGGACCCGGGCGCTGCTGCGCGAACTCGACGGGCAGTGACCGGGCGGCGCTAGTCGCGTTCGAGCAGGAAGAAGAAGGTCTGCTCCGAGCCCCGCTGGTCCATCGCGCCGAGCACGGTGTTCTCGTCGAGCCGGCGGAAGTGGTCGATGACGGCGATGTCGTCGTAGACCATCGCCGCGCCGACCGTGCCGCGGTACTCCACCATGCGCAGGCGGGCCCGCGGCTTAGCGGTGCGCAGCGCGCGCAGCGCAGCCGTGCCGCCGGGCGGCATCAGGCGGGGCAGGGCGCTACCCACCCGGTTCAGTGTGTTCATCGGGACGAGCTTGGGGTTGACCGCGTACAGGTGGCCGGGTGTCCCGAAGAGCAGCGGGTGGACGGTTTCGGCGTCGATGAATTCTTTGCCGTACCAGCCGCTCAGGGCGAGCATCCCGTCCATCGGATGCCCGGTCGGCACCTCTGATCCGTGCCACCGGCCGAGCATGTCGTCGACGGTCAGCGGGGGCAGCGAGTCGAAGAGTTCCTGGGCGGCGATCGGACTCAATCCTGCACGCAGGTCGGCCGAGTTGGTCACAATTGCTCCTCTTTGGCGTAGTTCAACCGGCCAAATGGTCGATCCTGCAGGTAATGTTGCTGATGGTGCGCAAGTGGTTTTAGGGTAGCACCCGGCCGGCCGACGACCCGCCACGGTGTCGGACCCCCGGCTCGGCGCTACCAATCGGTACGCTCGTAGGGGTGTCAACCGGGTGGACGACGGGACAGGTGACGCTGATGGTGGTTATCGGCCGAGGGGGCTAGATTCGGCGACGCACAGCTTATTGCCAGCTGATTTGCAGCGTCAGCCCCGCCGCGCGGGGCATAACTATTCAGGTGGGCGAGGAGGTGGGGACGATGCCGCAGCACGACCGGTGGGAACACGACGCGCGCGAACACGACGCGCGCGAACACGACGGGGGAGAGTCTCTCCCGCTCACTCCGGCGCAGCGGGGGATGTGGTTCGCCGAGAACCTGTCACCAGAGTATTCGGTGAACGTCGCGCACTACCTCGATTTGCGCTATCCGCCCGAAAGCCTGGACCACGAACTGCTCGGCGAGTGCAATATTGCCGCGGCCAAAACGCTCGAGTCGCCCTATGTGCGGCTGCTAGACCAACCCGACGGCACCCCCGGCCAGGTCGTCGACCTGCATCTCCCGATCACCGTCGACATCATCGACTTCCGCGCGGCCGGCGATCCGGTAGCCGCCGCGCTGGCGTGGATGCGCGCGGAATACCAGCGACCCCTCGACATCCGCACCGACAAACTGGTGGTCACCGCCCTGCTGCGGGTCGCCGACGATCGGACCTTCTGGTACGGCCGGGGCCACCATATTGTTATTGACGGCTATGCCGCGTTGACCATGGTCAGGATGACCGTCGACAGGTACAACGCGGTTCGCCGTGGTGCGGAGCTCACCGAGAAGCCGATCGCCACCCTGGCCGAGGTCGTCGCCGACGAGCAGAAGTATCAGGACAGCTCCCGGCGGGCCGACGACCGTCAATACTGGCGCGACGAGGTCGCCGAACCGCTGGAGCGGGCCACCCTGTCCCAGCGGGCGGCCGGGGCGGTGCCATCGGCAGCCAACCTCACCGTCTCGACAGTCATGGCCGGCGGGCTGCAGCGCGCCGTGGAAGTCTTGGCCCGGGAACAACATACGTCGGTTGCGGTCGTCCTCTCGACCGCCTTCGCCGCATACCTCAATCGCGCAACGGGGCTCGGCGATATCGTGCTGGCCCTGCCCGTCACCGGTCGGGCCGTCGCAAAGATCAAGCGGGCCGGCGGGATGGTGTCGAATGTACTGCCGGTCCGGCTGCAGTTGGCGCCATCGGACACCATCACCCAGGTACTCGGCCGCGCCCAGGTGCGGCTGACGGGCGCATTGCGCCACCAGCGTTATCGGGCCGAAGACATCTGGCGCGACGCGGGGCGCTCCACCGGCACCCCGGCCTTCGGGCCGGTGGTCAACATGGTCTTCTTCGACACACCGATCGCGCTCGACGGGGTGAGCGCCGAATACCACATCCTCACCTCCGGAATCGTCGAAGACATCCTGCTCAACCTCTATCAGGCCAGTCCCAACGCCCCGCTCGTCATCGACCTGCACGCAAACCCCAACGGATACCACCCCGATGAACTGGCCGCGCACCACCGCCGGTTCCTCGACTTCCTCGCCGCACTGGTCGCGGCGCCCGGGCACACGCCACTGGCCGCACTGCCCTTCGGCGCACTGGATGAGGGCCGGCTCGCACTGGCCGGGCCCGATCCGGCCGCACCGGCGACCCTGGCCCAGCTGTACGCGCACACCGCCGCCGCCCATCCCGACGAGCTCGCCGTGGTCGACGCCGACGGCACCGCGCTGTCCTACCGCGAACTCGACCGGCAATCCACCCAACTCGCCCGCTGGCTCGATGCGCGCGGGATCGGGGCCGAATCGCGCATCGGCCTGGTCCTGCCCCGGGGCGCCGACCTCGTGCGTGCAATCTGGGCGGCGGGCAAGCTCGGTGCCGCCTTCGTCCCCGTCGACCCGAATCATCCGCCGGCGCGCGTCGACGGCCTGCTCGACCGGTCGGGCGCGCAGCTCGTGCTGAGCCACGGCCCGCACGCCGGGGCCGTGGGGCCGGCCGACCAGTGGATCGACCTGACTTCGGCCGCCACCGCAGCCGCGGTCGCCGCGCAGTCCGATGACCCGATCGGGCCCCGCGGGCGTTCCGGCAACGCCGCCTACCTCACCTATACCTCCGGCTCGACGGGTATCCCGAAGGGCGTCGTCGTCACCACCGCGGCGGCCGCGAACCTCGCGGAGTCCATCAACGCGGCGATCCCGACCGGTCCCGGGACGCGCATCCTGGGCTTTGCCTCACCAGGCTTCGACGCCTCCATCGGCGAGATCCTGCACGCTGCCCGAGCGGGCGCGACCATCGTGTTCCGGCCCGAGTCCGCTCCGGGCGGTGAAGAACTCGCCGACTACCTCAACGCGGCCGGCATCGGCCTCGCGTGCCTGACCCCCACCGTCGCGGCCACCGTCGACCCCGCTGACGTGCCTGGTCTGACCACACTGTTGCTCGTCGGCGAGAGCGTGCCGGCCGCCCTGGTGCAGCGGTGGACCCGCGCCGGCCGCACCGTGCACAACGGATACGGACCCACCGAGACGACCGTCGGCGTCACCTACACCGGCGCCCTGAGCCCGCGGGCCGTGGTACCGATCGGCACCCCGATCGCCGGGGCCGGACTCCACGTGCTCGACGCCATGCTCGCCCCTGCGCCGGCCGGCGTCGTCGGCGAGCTCTACCTGAGCGGACTGTCCCTGGCCCGCGGGTACGCGCACGAACCCGGGCTGACCGCCGAGCGCTTCGTCGCCAGCCCGTTCGGCCGAGCCGGTGAACGGATGTACCGCACCGGCGACCTCGCCCGCTGGCACCTGCACGACGGACAGCCCGAGGTATCGGTGCTGGGCCGTCGTGACTTCCAGGTGAAAGTGCGCGGCCAGCGCATCGAACCCGGCGAGATCGAAGCGGCCCTGCGCGCACGGCCCGGCGTCGACGATGCCCTGGTGCTCGGCGTCGACGCGGACGGTCGGCCGAGTAGCCGCGCGACCGCCCTGATCGCCTATGCCGCCATGAGCACCACCGATACCGGCGCGCCGGACCGGATCCGTGCGGACCTGGCGCGCACCCTGCCCGCGCACCTGGTGCCCGACTCGATTGTCGCGGTGGCCGCCCTGCCACGGACCCCCGCCGGCAAGGTCGACCGCGCCGCCCTGCCGCAACCGGCGGTCGGGCGCGAGCACGCCGACTATGTGGCGCCGCAGTCGCCCGTCGAGCGCCGGCTCGTCGAACTCGTCGCGGAATTGACCGACACCGACGGCGTCGGCATCGGCGACAACCTCTTCCGGCTCGGTGCGAACTCGCTGTCGGCCTCCCGGCTGGCGTACCGGGTCCGTGCCGAACTCGGTGTGGATCTCGGTATGCAGGACTACTTCGAAAGCCCCGACCTGGCCGACCTCGCCGGGCGCATCGAGCGGGAGCGAACGGTCGAGCACGCGCCGCGCCCACCGCTGATCGCCGCGCCGCGCCGCAGCACCATCAGGGTGTCGCCGGCACAAACCCGGCTCTGGTTCGTCAACCGGCTCGATCCCCGATCGCCGGCCTACAACATGCCCGGTGCCGTGCGCCTGGGCCCCGACGTCGACCTGGCGGCGCTGCGCCAGGCGATCGCCGATGTCGTCGTCCGCCACGAAACCCTGCGCACCCGGTTCATCGAGGCCGATGGTGAGCCGACGCAGGTCATCGATCCCGTCGACACGGTTCGGGTCGACCACACGGTCATCGTCGCGGAGGTGGCTGATCTCGCCGAAGCCGTGGCACGAACCGCGGCCACCGGATTCGACCTGTCGGCCGGCGCCTTCCGGGCGGTGCTGCTGCGCGGACCGGCCGACAACGTCCTCGTGGTGGTCCTGCACCACATCATCGGCGACGGCGCCTCGCTGCGCCCGCTGATCGCCGATGTGCTGGCCGCGTATGACGCCCGCAGCCACGGGTTCGCGCCCTTCTTCCCGCCGATGCCGATCCACTACGCCGATTACGCCCGCTGGCACAGTGAGGTGCTGGGCGATCCGGCGGACCCGGCTTCGGTGGCGCACCGCGACGTCGAGTACTGGACCCGCCAGTTGGCCGGGGCGCCCGAAGTCATCGCACTGCGCACCGACCGGCCGCGCCCCGCACGCCGCAGCGGCGGCGGGGACTATGTCGACCGCGTGCTCACCGCCTCCGCGGCAGCCGGGTTGCGCGCCCTCGCGGCCCAATCGGGGGTGACGCTGTTCTGCGTGCTGGAGGCGGCGCTCGCGGTCGTGCTGTCCCGGCTGGCCGACACCGACGACGTGGTGATCGGTACCGCCGTTGCCGGGCGCGACGAGCCGCAGGTGGCCGATCTGATCGGCATGTTCGTCAACACCGCCGCACTGCGGACCGCCGTGGCGCCGTCGATGACGGTGCGCGAACTACTGGGGCAGGTGCACCGGAGCCGCGCCGAAGCGCTGGCCCACGCCCAAACCCCGTTCGAGCGGATCGTGGATGCGGTGGCCCCGAGCCGCACCCTGTCGCACAGCCCAATCTTCCAGGTGACGCTCACCCTGGTCGACGATGCGGTCGGCGGAATCGACGACGGCGAGCTGAGCGTCGAGTTACTCGACGTGCGCGCACCGGCGGCCAAGTACGACCTGTCGGTGACGGCCACCGAACAGACCACCGGTGAGCTGGGCGTCGAGATCAACTACGCCACCGACCTGTTTGACGAGCAGACCGTCGAAGCACTCGCCGACTACCTGGAACGGACCCTGGGCACGATGGTCGCCGACCCCGGCGCCCGGCTCGGGCAGATCGATCTGCTCGCCCCCGGCGAGGTGCGCGAACTGGTCGCACCCGCACCCGGCTCCGCGCCGCCCCAGACGCTGCGTCGCATCGTCGCCGACTGGCTCGCCACCACCTGCGCCCGCGACGAACCCACCCTCCTGACCGGCGATGTCACCCTCTCGGCGACCGCGGCGTCGTCGCGGATCAATCAGCTGGCCCGCGAGTTGATCGCACGCGGCGTGGGCCCGGGGTCGACGGTCGTGGTGCGCCTGCTGCGCTCGGTGGACTCGGTGGTGGCGATGGCGGCGACCGCCATCGCCGGCGCGGCCTTCGTCCACATCGATCCGCGGCTCCCGGCGCTGCGGCAAACGGCACTGTGGGCGGACAGCGGCGCACACGTGGGCGTCACCTGCGCCACCCTGGCGGCCCCCGCCGCCGACGGCGACTGGATTGTGCTGCAAGACGAGGCGGCGGAACTGCACCTGGCGGGGCATCCCACGATGGCGGTCGCTGAGGGCGAGCTGACTCGACCGATCCTGGTCGACGACGTCGCCTATGTGATCAATACGTCGGGGTCGACCGGCCGGCCCAAGGCGGTGGAAGTGAGCCATCGGGGGCTGGCAACCCTGATCGCAGGTCAGCGCGACCACCTCGATTGCGGTCCCGAATCGGTGGTGTTGCAGGTCGCCTCACCGGCCTTCGACCTCATGGTCCTCGAGTTGACGACGGCGATGGACGCCGGTGCCCGGTTGGTGGTCGCGGCTCCGGACGCATTCGCCGGCGTGCCGCTGGCCATGACGATCGCCGACGGCGGGGTGACGCATGTGCTGATCACGCCAACCGTGTTGGGCACCCTGGATCCGGCAATGGTGCCCGGGCTCACGACGGTGTTCACCGGCGGCGAAGCCTGCCCCGAAGAGCTCGCCCACACCTGGGGCGCCCGCCGCCGATTCCTCAACGGATACGGGCCCTCCGAGTTCACGATTTGGGCGACCGTCGACGGGCCGATCGAGGCCGGTAATCGGGTGACGATCGGGCGCCCCCTGACCGGGGTGCGGGCCCTAGTCCTGGATCGGGGCCTGCGGCCCACCCCGCCGGGGGTGGTGGGCGACCTGTACCTGGGTGGCGAGCAGATCGCGCGGGGCTATCGGCGCCGGCCCGGGTTGACCGCGGGGGCGTTCGTGGCCGACCCGTTCGGCACCGGGGGGCGGCTGTACCGCACGGGCGACCGGGCGGCACGCGGCGACGACGGCACCCTCACCTATCACGGACGCAGCGACTTCCAGCTCAAGATCCGCGGTTTGCGGATCGAGCCGGGCGAGGTCGATGCGGTCCTGGGCACCCATCCGGCGGTGGCCAACGCGTTGACGGTGGGGGCGGACGGGCCGGGTGGCACGGTGCTGGCGACCTATGTTTCGCCGCCGGCCGGGCGGGTCATCGCCCCAGAATCGTTGCTGGCGTTTGCCCGCGAGCATCTGCCCAGCCATCTGGTTCCGCAGGTGATCGAGGTTGTGGAGGAGTTCCCGCGCACCCCGATCGGCAAGATCGACCGGGCGGCCCTGCCGCCGATCGAGTTCCGCGGCGGCGGAGAGTATGTGGCGCCGCGCACCGAGTTGGAGGCCACCATCGCCGCGGTGGTGGCCGCGGTACTCGATCTCGATCGGGTCAGTGTCGATGACGGGTTCTTCGACATCGGCGGAAACTCGTTGTCGGCGGCCAAGGTCGCGGCCCGGCTGGCGTCGATCCTGGACCGGCCGGTCAGCATCGAAGCGGTGTTCGAAGCGCCGACCGCGGCGGGGCTGGCCGCCTGGCTGGTCGACACCCACACCCCGGGGATCGCGTCGCCGCCACTCATCGGCCGGCCGCGGGCGGCGGTCGTGCCGGTCTCGCCGGCCCAACGCGGATTGTGGCTGATCAACCAGGCCAACCCGGACTCCTGCGCCTACAACATCCCGCTGACCCTGCGCCTGCGTGGTGACCTCGATCCGGACGCGTTGCGCGCCGCCCTGCTCGACGTGATCGCCCGGCACGAGTCGCTACGGACGAAGTACCCGATGATGGACGGGGTGCCGGTCCAGGTCATCGAGAGCACGAGCACCGTCGCGCGGCGGATCGATCTCTCGGTCACCGACCTGTCGGACAGCACCGACGAAGAGACCGAACAGGCGCTCGCGCAGATGACCGACACCGGATTCAACGTCGCGGCGGCCGTTCCGCTCCGCGCCGGGCTGTGGCGGATCGCCGACGACGAGCACATCGTCTCGCTGGTCGTCCACCACATCAGCGTCGACGGCGCATCCATGTCGCCGCTGGCGCGCGACCTCATGACCGCCTACGCGGCTCGCCGTGCCGGATCATCGCCGCACTGGGCACCGTTGCCGGTCCAGTTCGCCGACTACACGATGTGGTCGGCCGACCGGCTCGATGTCACCGACGGCGACGGCGTCACCGAGCGCGAACGCCAACTCTGCTACTGGCACGAGCGACTCGATGGCGCACCCGAACTGCTGGGGATCCCGACCGATCGGCCCCGGCCCGCGGCGCCGACCTTCGCCGGCGGCGACGTCGAATTCGAGATCCCGGCCGAGTTGGTGGCGTCCCTGACCCGGCTGGCTCGGGCCCACAACACCACCCTGTTCATGGTGGCCCACGCGGCCCTGGCCGTCCTGCTGCGCGAAGTGTCCGGCCAGCACGATGTCGTCGTCGGCACCCCGTACATCGGCCGGGCCGCCGACGCACTCGACGACGTGGTGGGAATGTTCGTCAACACTGTTCCACTCCGTACGACCGTCGACTCGGCAATCCCATTCGCCGACCTGCTCGACCAGGTTCGCGGTGCCGACCTGGCCGACCTGGCACACACCGACGTCGCATTCGAGGAGATCGTCACCGCACTTGGACGGGGCAGCACGGCGGGGTACAACCCGATCTTCCAGGTGATGTTCACTTTTCAGAACCTCGGCTTCCCCGTCGTCGAACTCGCCGGTCTGCGCGTGGAACCCGAAGCCGTCCCGACGACCACCGTCCAGACCGATCTGGGCCTGATCCTCTATCCCAACGACCCGCTGGCCAACCGTTCCGACGGCGGCATGCGGGCCTCGTGGACCTACGCCAGCGAACTGTTCGACGAGAAGACCGTCCGGCGGTTCGCCTCCTGGTACCTCGCCGTTCTCGACGCGGTTGCCCTCGACCCGACCGTGCCGGTCGGCGACATCGCCCTCGAGCGTGTGGCCGGGGTGGCGCCGATCAAATCGGAAGTCCCCACCCTGCTGCCGCTGTCGCAGGCGGTGGCCGCCGCCGCCCTGGTCGCCCCCGACCGGGTCGCGGCGGATTTCGACGGCCAGTCGGTGTCCTTCGGCGAGCTGGCGGACGCGGTCACCGCGCTCGCCGCCGTGCTCCCCGACCTGGACCGGGGCGCGGTGCTGACCACCGCGCTCTTCACCCCGCTACCGGGGCTCACCACCGGCGGCCCAGAGGCGCTCGACGAGGTACTGACCCAATTGCGGCGAACCACCGACGAGGTCAGTACCGTCGAGAGGAGCGCAGAAGCCGCCGCGCGCGTCGACGATGCCCGGTTTGACCACGATCAAGGAACCAGCGATCGGTAATGCCCGAAACGCAAGAGCACATTGTGGCGTTGTGGGGTCGGGGGGCTGGTTCGGCGGGAGACCTGATCGGGGCGGTCGCCAGGGTGGCGCCCGACGCGATTGCCTTTGCCGGCCGCCTGGGCGACGTCTCGTTCGGGGTGCTGGCCGAGCGGGTCGCCGCCATGGCGCGAGTCCTACCGCCGGCCGGCGGCGTCTCCGACACCGCCGTGGCCGCGGCGATCACCGCACTCGTGTCGACCCCCGGCGAAGCGCAGTCGGCGACGGGCAGCCGCGTCGGCGCCGCCGTCCACCACACCCGCACCGCGGCGCAGGCGGCGCTGGGGACCGCGAACTGGGATTCGCTGCCCGGCCTGTTCGCCTCGGCGGCACACCGTTTCGGCGACCGCGTGGCGGTCTCCGGGCCCGATGGGCGCGACCTGAGCTACCGCGAACTCGACGAGGAGTCCGACCGGCTCGCCCGCGCACTGGTGGCGGCCGGTGCCGGTCCGACAGCGCGGGTGGGGCTCGCGCTGGGGCGCTCGACAGAGCTGATCGTCGCGCTGCTGGCCATCCTCAAATCGGGTGCCGCCTACCTCCCCCTCGACCGTGGCCACCCTCGCCGGCGCCTGGCGATGATCGTGGACGACGCGACGCCGCTGCTGATCATCGGGGATGACGAACTCGCCCGCGAGTGGGCCGATTTCACCGCCCCCGTCTGGACCGTCGACGCGCTACTGGCCGGTGCCGCGGCGGACCCGGCCGCCGGAGCCGAGCCGGAACCCGTCGCGGGCACCGCCGTCGCCTACCTGATCTACACCTCCGGGTCGACCGGGGTCCCCAAAGGCGTTGTCGTCGAGCACCGCAGCGTGGTCGCCCTGCTGGCCGCGGTCGCGCAACGCTACGAGGTGTCCGACACCGACGTGTGGACGATGTTTCACTCCTACGCCTTCGACGTGTCGGTATTCGAGATGTGGGGCGCCTTGGCCTTCGGTGGGCGTCTGGTGGTCGTCGACTACGCCACCACGCGCAGCCCGGGCGATTTCGCCGCGCTCGTCGCCGCCGAGGGCGCCACGGTCGTGTCGCAGACGCCGACGGCGTTCTACCAGCTGGCCGCGGCGGTGGCGCCGGCGTCGGCCCCCGAGCTGGCCGGCTGCGTGCGGTATATCGTCTTCGCCGGCGAGGCGCTGGACTTCCTTCAGGTCCGGCGCTGGTATGACGACCGGATGGCGAAGTCGGGGACCCCGGGACCGATGCTGGTCAACGCCTATGGACCCACCGAGACCACGGTGTACGCCACATTCCGTGCCCTGAGCCGCGAACTCGTCGCCGAGACGGTGGCCTCCGACATTGGCGACGGCCTGCCGGGTCTGACGCTGCACGTCCTCGGCGAGCGGCTGAATCCGGTGCCCGACGGGGTCCAGGGCGAGATCTATGTGAGCGGACCGCAGGTGGCCCGCGGCTATTACGGCCGTCCCGGACTCACGGCGGACCGATTCATCGCCGACCCCTTCGCGGCCGACGGTTCGCGCATGTACCGATCCGGCGACCTCGGGGTCCGCCGGGGCGCGACCCTCGAGTACCGCGGCCGGGGCGACGCGCAGGTCAAGCTGCGCGGGTTCCGGATCGAGCTCGGCGAGATCGAGACGGCGCTGCTGGCCACCGGGGGCATCGCCGCGGCCGCGGCCGCCCTCAAGACCTCGCCGGCCGGTGGCGATCAGCTGGTCGGCTACGTCGTCGCCCGGCCGGGCGACGACGACGAGATCGACCCGGGGCATCTGCGGCGCGACGTCGCCACCCGGCTCCCGGGCTACATGGTGCCCGATTTCGTGGTCGTCATCGACGCCCTGCCGCTCAACGTGAACGGCAAGCTCGACCGCGCGGCACTGCCCGATCCGGTGGTCGCCGCCGTCGCCCACTACATCGCCCCTCGCGGCGAACTCGAATCGTCGCTCGCCCGGATCATCGCCGATGTGGCCGGGCTGGACCGGATCAGCGCGGCCGAATCCCTCTTCGACGTCGGGGGCAATTCGCTGATCGCGGCGCAGGTGGCCGCGCGCGTCAGCGAAGAACTGCACCTTCCCGTCGCCGTGCGCGATGTCTTCGAGGCGCCGACGGTGGTTGCGTTGGCTGAGCGGATTGGTGGTCGTGAGCATGAGGATCGGTTGGCGTTGGTGGCGGGTGAGCGGCCGGCGGTGATTCCGTTGTCGCCGTCGCAGCGCCGGATCTGGTTTATTTCTGAGTTG
>NZ_DIAX01000033.1:20491-20715 GCF_002414845.1 Gordonia sp. UBA5067
CCGGCTGTTTCGTGAGGCGGACGGCTCCTACGTCCTGGTATTCGTCGTGCACCACCTGATCGGTGACGGTGGTTCGCTGACCCCACTGGCCGGTGACCTCGTGCAGGCGTACGCGGCGCTGATCGCGGGCTCGACGCCCGACTGGCCGGCCCTGCCGGCGCAGTACGCCGACTACGCGCTGTGGCAGAACGTGGTGCTCGGTGACCTGTCTCTTATACACATCT
>NZ_DIAX01000015.1:0-315 GCF_002414845.1 Gordonia sp. UBA5067
GGTGCTCGACCTCGACGCCGACGCATGCGCAGACACCGTTGCGGCCATTACCGGGGCCGGTGGGAGGGCGATCGCCGTGGGCGCCGATGTCTCGAACGAGGATTCCGTTGCGGCTGCGGTGACGAAGATCGCCGAAGAACTCGGTCCGCCCGTCGTGCTCATCAACAATGCCGGAATCATCCGCGACAACATGCTGTTCAAGATGACTGTCGACGACTGGGACGCGGTCATGGCCGTACATTTGCGCGGCGCTTTCCTGATGAGCCGGGCCTGCCAGAAGTACATGGTCGACGCCGGCTGGGGCCGCATCGTCAA
>NZ_DIAX01000015.1:576-8999 GCF_002414845.1 Gordonia sp. UBA5067
TGCAGGGCTTCACCAAGACGCTGGCCTTCGAGTTGGGCAAGTTCGGCATCACCGCCAACGCGATTGCCCCCGGCTTCATCGAGACGGAGATGACCCAGGCGACCGCGGCCCGCATGGGCGTGGATTTCGAGGAGTTCAAGAAGTTCAGCGCCAACGAGATCCCGGTGAAGCGCGTCGGTGCCCCGGCGGATATCGCGCACACCGCGTCGTTCTTCGCCAGCGAGGGGGCGGGGTTTGTGTCCGGGCAGGTCATCTATGTCGCCGGCGGACCGAAGGACTAGCAACCCAGGCGCACCGATCGGTGCCGCTGTGGCAGAATCGCCACGGCGGCATCTTCGGGTCCGCCATCATCCGCCATGGTGTAATCGGCAACACTCCTGATTTTGGTTCAGGCATTCTAGGTTCGAGTCCTGGTGGCGGAGCAGGTAGCTGCCGCCTTATGGGTGGTGATGCGACGCCCGCACTGATGACCCGACGGTCGAGCGGTGATCCGCTAGCGCAATGTCAGATTTGCCACTGCCAGCGTAAGTATTCCATTAAGACGCTGGCGGGATGTTCCGGCGCCGACGAACCTGGAGATTGACGGGCGCACACCGCGTCCGCACTCGCGGGAGGTTCGGTGTGATGGCCGACGTGCTGATGATCGTTGTCACTGTCGCGGCGACGGTGGCGTGTCTGCTTGCGATACGCGGACTCGACGACCGGGTGCAGCGGTGACCGTGGCCGGCGTCCGTGGAGTCTCCGGTGGTCACGGCGGGGTTGTCGGTGATCGACTTGGCGGCCAAGCGTGTGACGCGCAACGGTGCACCGGTGCGCCTGACCCCGACCGAGTGGGGGATTCTGGAACTTCTGGTGCGGAACGAGGGACGGTTGGTGACCCAGCGGGAGATTTTGACTGCGGTTTGGGGGCCCGGGTATGTGCGGCAGACCAACTACCTGCGGGTGTATCTCGCAAGCCTGCGCCGCAAACTCGAGGTGGATCCGTCGCACCCGCGTCATCTGCTGACCGAATCGGGGATGGGTCTTCGCTTCGAGCGCTGACTGGGACGGCATGTGTGCTACTTATCCGCGATTTTGGGACGCCAGCTAGTAGCCGCCCATGAGACGAATAGCTACAATCGTCTCATGGCTTCTGTCCTAGTCGCGAACAATCAACGATCGACACCCCCGCGCCGGTTCGGCTCGGCCCCCGAACGCGGCCGGCGGATCGGGCGGATGCTGCGGACCTACTGGCATCTCGGCGACCCCACGGAGGCCGAACTCGCCACGATCGCCGCCCGGCTCATGCAGCGCGACGAACCGGCCGCCGCGGTCGTCGCCGCGATGCGGCTGCCCGCCGACGACCCGGCACGCGTCAGCATGCGGGACGTCCACACCGCGCTCGAACACGGCGTCCCCGCCGATGCGCCGCCCGTACTGCGCGACTTCTTTGCTCGCGTCGATGACACGCCCGACTGGGTCGATCCGCAGCTGTGCGAGCACGGCGCACAGGTTGTTCGACGATTCGGCCGCAACGCCAGCGACGTGCTGCTGCAGCTGGCGCTGATCGGCGGATACCGATTCGGCGGCCCGGTGGACCTGCTGGCCGAGACCGGCGGGCTGCGCGCCGCGACCGCCAAGCGCCGCCTCGGTGAGACACAGACCTGGGCGATCGCCGTGGCGCAGGAAGGCGGCATGCGCCGGCACGGACAGGGCTGGAAACTCACCGTGCATGTGCGCCTGATGCACGCCCTCGTCAACGAGTCCTTCGAGCGCAACGGCCGCTGGGACAGCCAGCAGTGGGGGCTGCCGATCAACCAGGCCGACCTGGCGTCGACGCTCAATCTGTTCTCCGGCGCCCTGATGATGGGGGTGCGCGCACTCGGCGTCCCGGTCAATCGCGCCGACTCCCGCGCGGTGATGCACCTGTGGCGCTATGTCGGGTGGCTGATCGGCGTCGACGACGACTGGCTCTTCGACGACGAACGCGACCAGCACCAGCTCAGCTACAACGTGCTGCAAGTCCAGTCCGACGTCACCGACGCCGGTGGACAACTCGCCGGTGCCCTCGTCGACGTCCAGACCGATCTCGAATACCGGGTCCTGCCGGCGTTGGCCGGCCGCTATGAGCGGGAACGGCTGCTGAGCATGCTCGAGGGCTTCCTCGGACCGCGCGGCATGCGCGATCTGCGCCTGCCACAACGGCCTCCCTGGGCGTTCGGTGTCGCGTGGATCCGCAACACGGTCAGCTACCAGCTGATCGGGCGCACGCCAGCGGGTGGGCGCTACCTCGAATGGCGCGGGCGCAGGGCGAAAGACCTCGCGATGTACCGGTACTTCGGCGGCGACCCGGGGGAGATCGGCAAACTCTCCGTCTGACGGGTCGGCGACGTTAAGGTTGGGCGGTTCGCCTACTCCGTGGAGGTTGCAGTGCCGGTAGCACACTCGTCGTTGGAATGCTCGTGCGCCGGCCTGAACCGCCGCCACTTCTTGGCGGTTGGCGGCGCCTCCCTCGCCGCCGCCTTTCTCGCCGCCTGCGGCACCGGCAATCAGGCCGGGACAGCGTCCTCGACTGCGGCAGCACCCCAACGACCCGCCGCGACACTATTCCGCAATGTTCGCGTCCTTGACGTCCGCGGCGGACGACTCGGCGCACCGACCGATGTGCTGGTGCGCGGCAACACGATAGCGGCGATCGGCGCCGGCCAGCCCGCTGATGCGGGCACCGACGTTATTGACGGGCTCGGCCGCACCCTGATGCCGGGCCTCATCGACAACCATGTCCATCTGATGTTCGGCTCGGTCACGATGGCCGATCTGACCGACACGGACAAGGGCGTCGAGTTCTACGCGAAGGCCGCACTGACGTCGGCCGACCAGATGCTCATGCGCGGCTTCACCAGCGTGCGCGACCTCGGCGGCCCGATCTTCCCGGCGAAGGCCGCTATCGATGCGGGCAAAGCCGCGGGGCCGCGGATCTGGCCATCGGGCGCGATGATCTCGTCGACATCGGGACACGGCGATTTTCGCACCCCCGACGAGCAGTCGCGCCGGTTCACCGGTAAGCAGTCGCGCGCCGAGCAGCTGAACGCGACATTCATCGTCGACGGCCGCGACGAGGTGCTCACCGCGTCGCGGGAGAACCTGCGGATGGGTGCGAGCCAGCTGAAGTTGGCGGCCGGGGGTGGAACCTCCTCGGCATACGACCCGATCGACGTCACTCAGTTCACGATCGACGAGATGCGCGCCGGGGTGGAGGCGGCCGACGACTGGAACACCTACGTCACCGTTCACGCCTACACCAACAAGTCGGTGCGCCGGGCGATGGACGCCGGGGTCAAATGCGTCGAGCACGGACAATTGCTCGACGAGGCGACTCTGCGACTGATGGCTGAACGGGGCGTGTGGCTCAGCGGTCAATATCTGGTGCCCAACAACGACTCGATGACCCCCGAGCGCAGGGCCAAGCGCGTGGCCATCGTCGAGGGCAACGACCGGGTCTGGCCCGAAGCCAAGCGCGCCGGGGTGAAACTCGCCTGGGGCACCGACTTCCTGTTCGAGCCCGCGGAGAACCCGAAGCAGAACTCGATGCTGCTGTCGCTGCGCAAATGGTTCACCGCCGCCGAACTCCTGCGCTTGGTAACCCTCGACAATGCGACGCTGCTGGGGTTGAGTGGCCCGCGCAGCCCGTACGCGGGAAACCTCGGCGTCGTTGAGCCCAATGCGCTGGCCGACCTGATCCTCGTCGACGGTGATCCGTTGGGCAACCTGGACCTGATCGCCGATCCGGCGAAGAACTTCGCCGTCATCATGAAGGACGGGATCGTCTACAAGAAGGGCTAAGCGCACTAGGGTTCTTGTCATGGCACAGCCGCGCACCCGCATGACCGGAACCCAGCGGCGGGCGCAGCTGATCGGGGTGGCGCGCGGGCTGTTCGCCGAACGCGGTTACGAGGCCACCACGATCGAGGAGGTCGCGCAGCGCGCCAACGTCTCCAAACCGGTTGTCTACGAACACTTCGGGGGCAAGGAGGGCCTGTACGCCGTCGTCGTCGACCGTGAGATGGAAACTCTGCTGAAGATGATCACCTCGTCGTTGGCGACGACCCGCTCACGGTTCCGGGTTCAGCAGGTGGCGCTGGCGCTGCTGACCTACATGGAGGAGCGGCCCGACGGCTTCCGCATTCTTGCGCGCGGCCGAAGCAACGACGGGGACAACGCGACGTATTCGAGCCTCCTCAACGATGCGGTCAGCCAGGTCGAACACATCTTGGGCGCGGACTTCGAACGCCGCGGGTTCGATCCAGGACTTGCCGCACTCTATGCGCAGGCGCTCGTCGGCATGGTTTCGATGACTGCGCAGTGGTGGCTCGACGTGCGCGAACCGGCGAAAGAAGTGGTCGCCGCCCATCTGGTGAACCTCTGCTGGAACGGACTGACCCGGCTGGAGCCCGATCCTGAGCTGGTGAGCGAGGACTATGTGGAGCCCGTCAACCCGACGCGCAAACCCGTGCAGTAGCCGGGCGCCGCGCCGGCGAGTTCCCGCCCGGCGCAGATCGTACGCAACTGGCCGGTGCGCCGAATGCGTAAGCCACGAGGTCAGGCCCGCCACCCCGGGTCGCGCCCGATGAATCCCATGAGCCGGTCCTGAATGGGGGCATCGTCGGCGACCGGTATGGCCGGGCCGTATTGGCCGGAGGATCGCAACACCTCCGCCATCTGCGACAGCCCGTCGAGCAGGGACGCGCAGAAGTCCTCGTCGAGGGCGACGGCTTGCCCGCTGGCGCGGGCCAGATCCCAGGTGTGCATGAACACGTCGGAGATGTAAAAGCGGTCGACCGCCTCGGCCAGCGGCATCAATCCGACCATCGGATGGGAGAACTCCCGGGTGCCGCCGGCGTCGAGCAGTGCCTGCACCTGGTCGGTGTGGTGGCGCCACGCAGCCGTCGGATCGTCGACGACGCGGGGACCGGGCGCCAACTCGATCCCGCCGGCGGTGAGGAACCGGGGGAACCAGTCGACGAGGTGCCCGACGACGTCGCGCGCGGTCCATCCGTCCACCGGTGCCGGTGCCGCCCAGTCGGCCACGCCGGCAACGCGATCGGTGAAACCCTGCGCCACCATGCGGTGCCGCGCGGCCGGGGAGTGCGGCAGCGCCATCAGAGGGTGCCCCCGGCGAGTAGGTCGTCGAGCTTGGCGTAGCCGTCCTTTACGCCGGCCTCCATACCGCTGCGCAACCAGGCATCGCGGCCCTCGATGCTGTCGACGAGGGACTGGGCGATCAGCCGGGTCCGGCCGTTGCCCAGGTCTTCGACGCGAAGTGTTTCCAGCGACACGTCGTCGGGCTGGCCCTCCCAGGTGAAGGTCTGCACGATGGTGTCGTCGGTGATGTTGTGGAAGCTGCCGTAGAACGCGTACTCCTCGTCGCCCATCACGTTGCGAAAGCGCCAGCTGCCGCCGCGGCGGGCATCCCAGTGGTCGATTCGGGTCGAGATGCCGTTCGGCCCGACCCACTGGGCGTACAAATCCGGATCGGTGTGCGCCTTCAGGATCTGGGCGGGGGTGGCCGCGAACTCGCGGGTCACCGTGATGATGGGCAGGGTCGGGTGGGCCTCGATGGTGGCCTCGGGGTGGGTGGTCGTGGTCATGATGCTGCTCCTTGCTCTGGTTGTGCCGGGGTTCCCTGCATCGCTGCCAACACCGCGTCCAGGCGCTGGTAGCGCTCCTCGGCTTGGCGTCGGTACCGCTCGATCCACCCGGTCATCAGGTCGAACACCTCCGCCTCGAGATGTGCGGGACGGGTTTGCGCCGCACGTCCCCGGGTGACCAGGCCGGCGTCGCCGAGCACTTTGAGTTGCTTGGAGATCGCCTGCACGCTGACGTCGTACGGCTCGGCGAGTTCGCTCACCGTCGCGTCGCCCTGTGTCAATCGGGCGACAATGTCGCGTCGTGTGGGGTCGGCCAGCGCCGAGAACACCAGTGACAGTTGATCCGTCATGCTCTTCCTTTGCTAAACCAGACGGTTGATTAAGTGTCTCGCCGACGGCGATCTTTGTCAACCATTTGGTTGAGTAAATGGGGTGGGGGTGCCCACTCGGCGGGTTGGGGGTGCCCACTCGGCGGGTTGGGGGTGCCCACTCGGCGGGTTGGGGGTGCCCACTCGGCGGGGCGGGGGTGCGGCCCGCGACTATGCCTGGCCCAAGCGATTCGGTGTCATCATCACCCGACCGCAGGCGCTGCGGAACTGGAGTAACGATCGGACAGCTCCGCCGAGACTCGGCGACGGGTGGCTTCGGCCCGCCGCATAGACTGGTGCGAGTGGTATCCACCCCCGTTCTGCACGGCCTCGCCCAGGCGGTATGCGCCGACGAGACCTTCGTCGCTCTGACTGCACGACTGGCCTCCCCGACACTGTCGATCACCGCTCCCGATGCGGCCCGGCCGTTCGCCGTGGCCGCACTGGCACAGGCCACCCGCGATCCCCTCCTGGTTGTGTCGGCCAGTGGGCGCGAGGCCGAGGACCTCGTCGCCGAACTTGCCGAACTCCTCGATGACCCCGGTGCGGTCGCGCTCTTCCCCTCGTGGGAGACGCTGCCGCACGAGCGCCTGTCGCCCAGCGCCGACACGGTCGGGCAGCGCCTGGCAGTTCTGCACCGCCTTGCTGCCCCCGCCGCGCCGACGCTTCGAGTCGTGGTGACGACGGTCCGCTCGGTCGTTCAGCCGATGGCCCCGGGGCTCGGGACCCTGCGGGCGATCACCCTGCGGGAGGGCGACGAGATTGACTTCGACGGCCTGCTGGCGAGCTTGGTGGAGATGGCCTACGAGCGCGTCGACCTGGTCGGGCGCCGCGGTGAGTTCGCGGTCCGCGGCGGCATCCTCGACATCTTTCCCACGACGGCCGAGCATGGGGTGCGCGTCGAGTTCTTCGGCGACGAGATCACCGACGTGCGGGCCTTCTCCGTCGCCGATCAGCGCACCCACCCCGACATCGAGACCGGCCCGGTGGTCATCCATGCCTGCCGTGAATTGCTGCTCACCGCACAGGTCCGCGATCGCGCCGGAAAGTTGCTCGAGTCGCAGCGCGAGGGCAGTGATTTGACCTCGATGCTCGCCAAACTCGCCGAAGGCATCCCGGTTGAGGGAATGGAGGCGCTGACTCCACTGCTCGTCGGCGGCGAACTGGAATTGCTCACGGAGGCTGTTCCCGGCAATTCGCTTGTCCTGCTGCTGGATCCGGAGAAGATTCGAACCCGCGCAGCCGACCTCGCCGCCACCGGCAAGGAGTTTCTCGACGCGGCGTGGACTGCGGCGGGAATGGGTGGTGACGCCCCGCTGACCAAGGAGTTCTCGGCTAGTGCCTATCGTCGCATCGACGACGTGGAGGCGGCGACTCTGGCAGCCGGGCGCCGGTGGTGGACGTTGAGCCCGTTGAGCAGCGGGGCCGCCGGCGAGGTGGCGTTGCAGGTGTCCGCGGGGCCCGCTCCGCGCGGCCACGAGGACGAGATCATCGCGCTGTTCGCCCAGTTGCGGGCCCACGTTGCCGACGGTGGCCGGGCGGCAATCGTGGTGGCGGGCAAGGGAACAGCTGCGCGCGTGGCCGAACGGCTCGGCGACGCCGAGGTGCCGTCGACGATGGCGACCGCCGGCCAGGCGCCGAGTGCCGACGCAGTCACGATCTATCACGGCACGTTGCGCCACGGAATAGTGTCCGGCGCCGGGAGCGGTGGCGAGCGGGCCGAATCAGGTGCCGGCGCCGGGAGCGGTGGCGAGCGGGCCGAATCAGGTGCCGGCGCCGGGAGCGGTGGCGAGCGGGCCGAATCAGGTGCCGGCGCCGGGAGCGGTGGCGCGCGGCTGGTGGTCGTCACCGAGGCCGATCTGACTGGATCGCGGGTTGCGGGGACGCGTGACGGCCGCCGACTCGGCGCCAAACGCCGCAACCAGGTCGATCCGCTGGCGTTGACGGCCGGCGATCTCGTCGTGCATGACCAGCACGGCATCGGCCGTTTCGTCGAAATGATCGAGCGCACCATCTCCGGTGCCCGCCGCGAATACCTCGTCATCGAGTACTCGCCCGGTAAACGCGGCCAGCCCGGCGACCGGTTGTACGTGCCGATGGATTCTCTCGATCAACTGTCGCGCTACGTCGGTGGCGAGCAGCCGTCATTGTCGAGGCTGGGCGGTTCGGATTGGCAGAACACAAAACGCAAGGCGCGCAAGGCGGTTCGCGAAATAGCAGGGGAACTCGTCCAGCTGTACGCCGCCCGCCATGCCGCCCCCGGACATGCCTTCGCCCCGGACACCCCGTGGCAGCGCGAGATGGAGGACGCGTTCGACTTCACCGAGACGGAGGATCAGCTCACCGTCATCGCCGAGGTGAAGTCCGACATGGAGCGCCCGGTCCCGATGGACCGGGTCATCGTCGGCGACGTCGGCTACGGCAAGAC
>NZ_DIAX01000015.1:9143-17681 GCF_002414845.1 Gordonia sp. UBA5067
GCAGGACGGCAAGCAGGTCGCGGTTCTGGTCCCGACGACCATCCTGGCGCAACAGCATCTGCAGACGTTCCGCGAGCGGATGACGGAGTTCCCGGTGACCGTCCGCGGCCTGAGTCGCTTCACCGACCCGGCGCAGGCGCGCGAGACTGTCGAGCAGCTGGCCGACGGTCGGGTCGACATCGTCATCGGCACCCATCG
This sequence comes from Gordonia sp. UBA5067, assembly GCF_002414845.1. GTDB lineage: Bacteria > Actinomycetota > Actinomycetes > Mycobacteriales > Mycobacteriaceae > Gordonia > Gordonia defluvii. The sequence continues at coordinate 9,342 of NZ_DIAX01000015.1, forward strand.
GCTGCTGCAGACCGGTGTGCGGTGGAAGGACCTCGGTCTGGTCATCGTCGATGAGGAGCAGCGCTTCGGTGTGGAGCACAAGGAGCACATCAAAGCGTTGCGCACCCACGTCGACGTTCTGACCATGTCGGCCACGCCGATTCCGCGCACCCTGGAGATGTCGATGGCCGGGATCCGGGAGATGTCAACTATTCTCACCCCGCCCGAAGAGCGTCATCCGGTGCTCACCTATGTCGGCGCATATTCGGCCAAACAGGTCGCCGCGGCGATTCGCCGTGAGTTGCTGCGCGACGGCCAGGTGTTCTATGTCCACAACCGGGTGGCGTCGATCGACAAGACGGCGCGCGAACTGGCGCAGCTGGTGCCCGAGGCGCGGATTGCGATCGCGCACGGTCAGATGAATGAGGACCAGCTCGAGTCGACGGTCACCGGGTTCTGGAATCGCGAGTACGACATCCTGGTGTGCACCACGATCATCGAGACCGGCCTGGACATCGCCAACGCCAACACGCTCATCCTCGACCGGGCCGAACATTTCGGCCTGTCCCAGCTGCACCAGTTGCGGGGCCGGGTGGGCCGCAGCAGGGAGCGCGGTTACGCCTACCTCTTCTACAGCCCCGACCATCCGCTGACCGAGACCGCCTACGACCGGTTGGCGACGATCGCGCAGAACAACGAGCTCGGTGCGGGCATGGCGGTCGCCCTCAAGGATCTCGAGTTGCGCGGTGCGGGCAACGTACTCGGCGCGGAGCAGTCCGGGCATGTCGCCGGCGTCGGCTTCGACCTCTATGTTCGACTGGTCGGCGAGGCGGTGCAGGCGTACCGGGCGGCGGCCGATGGCGAGACCGTGGTCGAGCAGGAGTCCAAGGAGGTGCGCATCGACCTGCCCGTCGACGCGCACATCCCGGTCGACTACGTCGATGCCGACCGGCTGCGGCTGGAGGCTTACCGCAAGCTTGCCGCCGCCCCCGATGACAGTGCGGTGGACGCCGTGCTGACCGAGATCACCGACCGGTACGGCCCGCCGCCGACGGAGACGCGGCGGCTCGCGGCGATCGCCCGACTGCGGATCGCGGCGCGCGCCCGGGGGGTCACCGAGATCACGGTCGCGGGCTCGCAGGTGCGGATTTCGCCGCTGGCGCTGCCGGACAGCCTGCAGGTGCGGCTCAAGCGGCTCTACCCGGGCGGTACCTACCGGCCGACGACGTCGATGGTCGCGGTGCCGATGCCGAAGTCCGGCGGCATGGGGTCGGCACCGCTGCGCGACGAGGAGTTGATCGACTATCTGATGGTGCTGCTGACACAGATGACGCGCACCGTTTAGCCCGGTGGTACTGCCGGATCGCGGTCCAGTGGTGTGAAATGTCAAGTATTCGAGGAATGAGGAGCCATGACCGTCGTCCTGCTGGACCCGCAGAACCAGGATCTGCTGCCGTTTGCCGCTGCGAAGCTGGTGAACGGTCTGGTACAGGTCACCGAGGATGTCGCCGCGTCGGTGCTATGGGCGCTGCCGCATGCCGAAGTCGCCACCGGTGACGACGGAGATCCGGCGACGGTCCTGGTCAGCACTGATCGCCTTCACCCGCTCGTCGTCGTGCGGGTCGATCGCGGCGAGGTCCTGCTATCCCCACCGATCAAGCCCGAGCCGCCGGAACGGTCCGGGTCCACGCTGCTCGACGCCGTGGAGCTGATGGATCATTTGCGTACCACCGGCCCGTGGGAGAGCCGTCAAACGCATGAGTCGTTGCGCCGGTTCGTCCTGGAAGAGGTCTACGAGCTGCTTGACGCGATCGACGTCGGCACGGTCACCGACCTTCGCGACGAGTTGGGTGACCTGTTACTCCAAGTGCTCTTCCATGCCCGGATTGCTGCGGACAACCCGAGTGAGCCCTTCGACATCGACGATGTCGCGCAAGCGTTCATCGACAAGGTGACACGGCGGACACCGGGGGTGCTGTCCGGCGAGCACAGCGATCTGGAACGCCAGATCGCAGATTGGGAGACCGCCAAGGCGGCCGAGCGGGCGTCGGGTTCGATTCTGGACGGCATCGTGACGACGGCGCCGGCGCTGCTGTTGGCCCAGAAAGTGGTGGAGCGCGTGACGGCGGCAGGCTTCCCATATTCGCAGATCGACCCCGCGCTGGTGGAGATCAGCGTTGAGGTGGGTGCCGATTCGGTGGAAGATGCGACTCGTCAGCGCGCACTGGATCTGATGGACCTCGTCTACCACGCCGAAGGACGTGCGGCGCAGGAGGGCGGGAGCCTGACCACGCCCGAGCAGTGGCTCTTCTACCTTGGTGTGCCGGCTCGATCCGAAGTTGCCGGATACGACGGCGTAGAGGTCGGCCAACCCGCAGTGGCCGACATTTCCGGACCCACCGCGGTCGGCGCGGTGGTGACCGATTCGGAGGCGTGGACCGAGCAGATCCCCGTCGTCGACGCTCCTGCGGTGGGGACACCACCCGTGGGGGATCCGGGCTTGGTGCGGAGTTACTACCCGCCGGAGCCGGAGTTCGTTCCGGCGGAGATCGAGATTGTCGAGCCGACCGGCGGGCCGTTCGTCGTCGATTTGAATCCGATCGACCCGAATCCGCCGATCACCCACTACCCGACGGTGATCCGTGCCAGTGCGACCGAACCGAGGTTTGGGCCGCCCGCGCCGGAGCCCGTGCCGGAGCCGGAGCCGGAGCTCGTGCCGGAGCCGGAGCCCCTTCCGGAGCTCGTGCCGGAGCCCGAGCCCCTTCCGGAGCTCGTGCCGGAGCCCGAGCCCGTGCCCGTGCCCGTGCCGGAGCCCCTTCCGGAGCCGGAGCCCGAGCCGGAGCCGGAGCCCGAGCCGCGACCCAAGGGCCCGTTTCGGATACGCGTATCCGACGAGCCCGAAGTCACCTCGACGGTGCCGCGGCCCGCCGATGCGGACGTGTTGGCGGCTAAGCCCGCACCGCGTCGACCGTGGTTCGACGAGCCGTCGGACCGGATCATCTTCTCCACCGAGGAGCGGCGCTGAGCGATTGCGCTCGGCTACCTGTGACGTCTCTCGGTTGTTGATCGTTCATATGGAACAATTGACCCGGTATTCGTGCGAGGGGAACGACAATGGGCACCACACCCCGGCGGGGAGCTTTGACGACGATGGCGTGTGCGCTTGTCGCGATCGCCGTCGTCGGTGCGGGTTGTGTGAACCTTCCGTCATTGCACCGCACCGACATTCCCACCGGCATCCCGCCGGGTCTGGGGGCGCCGGTGCCGTATTTCAACATCCACGATCCCGGGCGGACCGCCGACAAGCTGAACGCCTGGGCCCGGCCGATCTCGAATGCGACGGGCATTGGGGTGACCGCGTTGGAGGCCTACGGGAATGCCGCAGAAATCCAGCGTCAGCAGCATCCTGAGTGCGGTATTTCCTGGACGACGCTGGCGGGCATCGCCGGCACCGAGAGCAAGCACGGCCGTCACCACGGTGCGCGGGTCAGTCCTAACGGTGACACCAGTCCACCGATCCGCGGGCCCCAGCTCGACGGTACCAATGGCAACATGTCGATGGTCGACCCGCAGACGCCGACTCGTGCTGACGGCAGCCCCAACTATGTGCGGGCCGAGGGGCCATTCCAGTTCCTGCCGGAGACGTGGCAGCGGTTCGGTGTCGACGCCAACGGCGACGGCCGGGCAGATCCGGACAATATCGACGATGCGGCGTTGTCGGCGGCACGCTACCTGTGCGTGTCCTCGGGCGGCGATATGACAACGGCCAAGGGGTGGATGAAGGCGCTGATGGTCTACAACCAGTCGAGGGCCTACGCCGAAGAGGTCAGCGCCCGCGCCAACGCGTACTCCGTCAACGTCCGGTACTGACCGAACACGACATGGTGTGCGGTATTACGCTGGGGGTATCAACTCACAACAACAATCGGGCGCCGGGAGCGGTAGCGAGCGGGCCCAGTTCACCATGGGCGCCGGGAGCGGTAGCGAGCGGGCCCAGTTCACCATGGGCGCCGGGAGCGGTAGCGAGCGGGCCCAGTTTCATCATGAGGGGTAGACAGCCGTGGCAATGATCGAGCAAGTGGGTGCGCGCGAGATTCTCGATTCGCGGGGCAATCCGACCGTTGAGGTGGAGGTGGCTCTCGAGGACGGCACACTGGCCCGTGCGGCGGTGCCATCGGGCGCGTCGACCGGTGAACACGAGGCCGTTGAGTTGCGCGACGGCGGAGACCGCTACGGCGGGAAGGGTGTCCAGAAGGCGGTCAAGGCAGTCCTTACCGAGATCGCTGAGGAAATCATCGGATACGAGGCCGACGATCAGCGTCTCGTCGACCAGGCGCTCCTCGACCTCGACGGCACCCCGGACAAGTCGCGGCTCGGCGCCAATGCACTGCTGGGCGTCTCGCTCGCCGTCGCCAAGGCCGCGGCAGAGTCGGCGGCGCTTCCGCTGTACCGCTATGTCGGCGGGCCCAACGCACACATCCTGCCGGTGCCGATGATGAACATCATCAATGGCGGTGCACACGCCGACTCCGGTGTCGACGTGCAGGAATTCATGATCGCCCCGATTGGGGCGCCCACGTTCGCCGAGTCGCTGCGCTGGGGCGCCGAGGTTTACCACTCGCTCAAGTCGGTACTCAAGAGCAAGGGTCTGTCCACTGGTCTCGGCGACGAGGGCGGGTTCGCGCCCAACGTGTCGGGCACCATCGAGGCGCTGGGCATCATCGAGGAAGCCATCACCGGCGCGGGGCTGCGTTTTGGTTCCGACGTGGTGTTGGCGCTCGACGTCGCGGCCACCGAGTTCTACTCCGCCGGCACCGGCTATGCGTTCGAGGGGGCCAGTCGATCGGCGCAGGAGATGGCCGAGTTTTACTCGAAGCTCGTCGACGACTTCCCGCTGGTGTCCATCGAGGATCCGCTGTCGGAGGACGACTGGGAGGGGTGGGTTGCGCTGACCGAGGCGATTGGCGACAAGGTGCAGATTGTCGGCGACGATTTGTTTGTCACCAACCCGGAGCGGCTGGAGCGCGGCATCGTCGAAGGCGCGGCCAACGCGCTGCTGGTGAAGGTGAACCAGATCGGCACGCTGACCGAGACCCTCGATGCGGTGGCGCTGGCGCACAACAACGGCTACAAGACGATGATGAGCCACCGTTCGGGCGAGACCGAGGACACAACGATCGCCGACCTGGCTGTCGCGTGCAGTTGCGGTCAGATCAAGACCGGAGCCCCGGCGCGCAGTGAGCGTGTCGCGAAGTACAACCAGTTGCTGCGCATCGAGGAGGGTCTCGGCGACGCGGCACGGTACGCCGGTGACCTCGCCTTCCCATGGTTTTCGCCGTCGGCGTGATTAGCTAGAGGGTATGGGAGAGCGTCGAAACGAGCGGGCGGGCCGGGGTCGGTCCGCCCGTTCTTCGCGCACCCGGCCCGTCGCGCCGTCGCGGCCATCAGGGTCCCGGCGTGGCCGGAATCCAGCGCCGCAGCCGTCGAGCGGGCCCATCACCGATGCGATCAGTCTCGACCTCGTCGACGATGCGTCGTCGGCACCTTTTGATGATGCCGTGACCACCGTGATCGGCCGGGTCGACATCGACATTGCCGGGGAGGAGACATCCTCCGACGATACCGGCGTGGGCGATGTGGGGGCCGGTGAAACGTCAACAGCCAGCGGTCGTCGTGGCCTCGTTCGCGTACCCGCTCGCGCGTTGGCGGCGCGCTGGCAGGGCCTCAATCCGCGGCGCGCGATCGTGTTGGCCGTCGTGGTGGGCTTTGTCGCTCTCACCCTGGCGGTGCCGATTCGCACCTATTTCTCTCAGCGTGCCGAGCTCGATCAGATCCGTGCGAGCAATGCGGCCATTGAGCAGGAGAGTGCGGAGCTGACCCGCAAGGTGAATGAGCAGGGCGACCCCGCCTACGTCGAGGCGCAGGCGCGCGCGCGGCTGCAGTACGTGCGACCGGGTGAGACTCCGTTCGTGCTGGAGATTCCCGGTCGGGAGCGGACGGCGCAGGAGGAGCGTCGCGCCGCCGAGCGTGCCGCCAACCCGTGGTTCGCGAATCTGTGGGATTCGGTGGCGACTCCGCCGCCGGCGAAGTGACGGACGCCGTGTCCGTGTCTCCGGTCGATCTGGCCGCCATCGCCGAGCAACTCGGCCGTGATCCGCGCGGCGTCCTCGAAGTCAGCTACCGCAGCCCCGACGGCCGCCCCGGGGTGGTGAAGACAGCGCCGCGACTGCCGGACGGCACCCCGTTCCCGACTCTCTACTACTTGACTGATCCGCGCTTGACCTCGGCGGCAAGCCGGCTGGAGTCGTCGGGGGTGATGAAGGCGATGTCGCAGCGGCTGCTCGTCGACGAGGAGTTGGCGGCGGTGTATCGACGGGCGCATGACGGGTATTTGGCTGAACGTGATGCTATTGAATCGCTGGGCACTGATTTCAGCGGGGGCGGCATGCCCGATCGGGTCAAATGCCTGCACGTCTTGATGGCGCATTCGCTGGCCAAAGGCCCGGGGGTCAACCCGCTTGGCGACGAGGCTGTTGCGCTGGCCTGCGACGACGGGCTGCGGGGCACGGCCTTGCCCGCAGATTGGCCGCGTTTCCCCCAGGAGGAGCAGAGTTGACCCGAGTGGCCGCCGTCGATTGCGGGACGAACTCGATCCGGCTCCTCGTCGCCGATCCCACGGCGGATTCTGCCGGCCTGCGTGATGTGCGCCGCGAGATGGTTGTCGTGCGGTTGGGGCAGGGCGTCGATGCGACGGGACGGTTCGCCGACGGGGCGATCGAGCGCACCCGAGTCGCCCTCGCCGGGTATGCGGCGACGATGCGCGAGCTCGGTGTCGAGCGCGTCGACATGGTGGCCACCTCGGCCACGCGCGACGCCGCCAACCGTGACGACTTCTTCGCGATGACTGCTGAGCTGCTCGGCAAGGTGGTCCCCGGGACTGTGGCACGGGTGATCTCGGGCGACGAAGAAGCGCGCCTATCGTTCCGCGGAGCGGTCGGCGATCTCGCTCCGGAGCTGGGCCCATTCGCTGTCACCGACCTCGGCGGCGGATCCACGGAGCTCGTCGTCGGCGATGAGGCGGGGGTCACCGCAGCGTATTCGGCCGATGTCGGGTGCGTCCGGACCACCGAGCGGTGTCTGGCCGGTGACCCGCCGTCTGGGGAGGAGATCGTCGCCGCGTCGGAGTTTATCGCTCAGCGACTCGCGCCCGCCTTCGCGGCCGTCGATGTGTCGTCGGTCCGTACCTGGGTTGGTGTCGCCGGCACGCTGACCACACTGGCCGCGCTGGTTGCCGGATTGACCGAATACGACCCGGCCCGAATCCACCTGTCGCGGGTGTCGCTGACCGACCTGCACCGGGTGTGCTGGGAGCTGGTCGGGATGCCCCGGCAGCAGCGCGCCACATTGGGCGTGATGCACCCGGGCCGGGTTGACGTCATCGGCGCCGGCGCGCTGGTGACCGATGCGCTGGCGACGCAGATGCATGAGCGTGCAGGTATCACCGAGCTTGTCGTTTCCGAGCACGACATCCTTGACGGCATCGCGCTTAACCTCATCCAGGATCGTCCCGAATAGCCGCCACTCAGGGAGCATTGCCGTCGGACTGCCCTGTCTCGGGACGACGTCGGGACGCGCTTCAGACGCGGGCGGGGTCCAAGGTGGCGGCGCCACGATCGAGGTTGAGGTTGTTGCACGCCTCGCAGACCGTCTCGGGAATGACCCCGTGGCGCTGGAGGAAGCCGAAAACAATACAGCCCAGGCAGATCCCGAACGCGAACTCCAGGAATGCGGCGGCAACCAGCAGGCCGATGGTAATCTCCGCCGCCAAGCCGTGCCCGAGCACACTGAGCACTGTCGCAACCAGGCCGAACACCAGCCCGACAGTCTGGGCGAAACGCTTCGGCGGCCCGGGGACCAGTTTCTCCTTGCGCCAGAGCCTCGGCACGATGACGTGGACCGCAAGTCGGCCGAACGGCGAATACTTGGGCCCGCCGGCGACGCGCAGGGCGAAGCCGAGCGCCACGATCGCGTATAGCCACCATTGGTTGACGGCGATCGACGCGACGGCCAGCGCGATGACCAGACCGGCTGTCGCGCGGGCGGCGTAGTCGTTGACCGGGTTGGGGAAGGCGAAAGCCTCGCGGGCGGACGACATCGAGATACCTCCAAGAGTCTGTGTGCAGCCGCTCGCTCCACGTGGGACATCGAACAGGCGTTGCCCAGGTTAGCCGCTGATCAGGGCGAAAGGGCAGTTGGATTCACGGTGGGTGAAACCCTTGCATGCCCACTCGGTGGGGTTGGGGTGCCCACTCGGCGGGGCTGGGGTGCCCACTCGGTGGGGTTGGGGTGCCCACTCGGCGG
>NZ_DIAX01000004.1 GCF_002414845.1 Gordonia sp. UBA5067
GCCTTGGACTCGCCGAGCAGCGTGTCGACGTAGAGCGAGCGCATCGACGTCATGCCGCCCATGCCGGTGCCCTGGGTGTTGGCGACCAGCGTCGGGTGGACCCACCGCATCAGTTCTTCCGGCGTGAATCCGCTGGACAGGAACGCGTCCACGGTGGCGACGAGATTCCACAGGGCGACCCGGTCGATCGAACTCGCCATGTCCGGGGTGACGCCCCAGCGCACCGGGTCGAAGCCCGTCGGGATCTGTCCGCCGACGGTGCGGCTCAACTCGAATCGGCGCGGAACGCGGATCTCGGTTCCGGCCAGACGCGTGACCGCAAAGTCGCCGGTGCCGGCCACCGGTGCGATCCGGGTGTGCTCGGGGTCGGCCGCGACGAAGGCACGGGCCGTTTCCTCCGACGAGACGGTGAAGGTCAAATCCTCGTCGAGGAAGACCGACTCCAACAGCGGCGAAGAATTCTCGATCATCGCACCGTCATCGACGTAGCGGCGGATGCCACAGCGGGCCACCACCGCGTCGTGATAGCGGTCGGCGATCTCCGACTCGGGCACCGCATCGCCGGTCTCGGCGTCATACCAACCCGGCTTCGGGTTCTCCTCCCAGGTGATCAGCCCGGTGCTCCACGCGAGTTCGGCGACCCCGGCCGCCGACAACTCGCCGGTCACCTCCATCTCGAACCTGGTGCGCGCCGAACCGTACGGCCCGACCTCCCCGGCTCCGACGATGACGACGAAGTCTTCGGGCTTCACGCCGACCTCGGGCCAGGCCACCGGCGCCTCGCGGGGCGCGCGGGCCGGGTGCGGCAGCGCGTCGATGCCGGCCGTGGCCGATGCCTCCTGGGCGGCGGGTTCAGCGGATTCCGCTGCCTGTTCGGCAGCGACGTCGGCCAGGGCCTTGAGGTCGATCGACGGGTCGAGACCGGCGGTGAGGTCCACCTGCAGCGGTTTGGCAGTGGCCGTCGCACGCTGCTCGGGGGTGCACAGCGCGAGTAGCTCGGCGGCCATCTCGGCGGTGCTCCAGGTGCGTACCCCGGCGGCCTCCACGGCGGCGACCATCGGATCGTTGCCACCCATGAGACCAGTGCCACGCACCCAGCCGATGAGCGCATGGGCCAGGGTGGTCCGCGAGCCCCACGAGGACTCCGCCGACCAGCGGGTGACCACGGCGTCGAGCGCTGCCTTCGCCTCACCGTAGGCACCGTCGCCGCCGAACATTCCACGGTTGGGCGACCCCGGTAGCACGACGTGCAGGCGCGCGTCGATGTTGTGGTCCGCGTGCAGACCCGACAGCCCGCCGATCATCCGCTCGACCGTCCACAGCAGGACCTTCATCTCCGCCTCGGCGCGCGCGCCGGCGTCGGTGAGATCACCGGCCACCCGCGGCGCGGCGAAGGGGAACAGGAGGGTCGGGCGCATGGCCTCCTTGGTGACCTCGGTCGCCCCGCCGAGGGTCTGCGACTGCTCGTCGCCGACCCATTCAACTAGTGAGTCGACATCGGTGTAGCTCGCGAGATTCGCCGGCACCACCCACAGCGCCGCACCATAGCGGGCGTGCTCGCGATAGAGCTGCTTGAAGAAGTCCAGTCGTTGCGACGTCAGCCGCGAGGTGGTCGCGATGACGGTCGCCCCGCCGCCGAGCAGCCCGGCCACGACAGCGCCGGCGATCGATCCGTCGGCCGCACCGGTGACGACCGCGATGTCCTCGGCGTAGTCGCCGGGCGTCGGGTCGGCGGCCTGCTGCGCGATGGCGGCAAACACGCGGGCGTGAACGTCGCGCTCGCGGGTCAGCGACTTACCCTGCCACCAGGTGGCGTGCTCGGCGATCGTCGCCCCCGCGCCGCGGAAGGTCCCGGTCTTTTCGAGGAATGCCGCATCGAGCTCGTCGGCGCCGGCCAGCCACAGCTGCGCCAGGTCGGCGCGGGCACTGGCCCACCGATCGTCGATCAGCACCGCGCGGCGCTCGTCGAAGACCGGCGCCACGGTGCGCACCCAGTCCGCGCCGAGCTCGGCGGCGACCCGGTCGGCGAGAACAGCGGCGTCCTCATCGACGTCGAGGCCGACCGGTGCGACATCGTCGAGGCCGAGCTGGTGCAGCACGGTCCGCGCCGCCGTGGCTAGGACGCCGCTGCGCCCGGTCAGCTGCTCGGCAAAGTCACCGAGGGCAGCGGCATCAACGGTGCCGCCGGCCTCGCCGCCGCTGGCGGGGAGCGCCACGGCAATCCCGTGGGCGGCTCCGACGGCCTGCACGGCGCGGTCGATGACGGCGTCGAAGGCCGCGAGATTGGCCAGTGGCCCGTCGGCCAGGTCGCCCAGGGCTCCGCCGCGCACACTGTCACCGTCGCGGGTGCCCATCGAGACCGCTACGGCCGCGTGGGTGGCCCAGCCCGGACCGAGCTGCCACACCTCGGTGACGCGTTCGGTGAGGTAGTTGGGCCGTTTGCCCAGCGGGCCGGCGATGCGCCGCAGCTGATCGCCCACCGCATCGGACAGCACCGGACCGAGGGCCCGGTAGCCGCGGGCCAGCGTGTTGACCGACTCCCCCAGCGCCGTCAACGGTGCCTCCGCGGCGCCGTCGATCGCACCGAGACCCAACTCGGCCCCGATATCGAGCAGCAACTGGTTGCGGCGCGACGAGACCCCGTCACAGAGCGCCTCGATGGTGTCGGCCGCGCCGATCTGCTCGACGCGGATCTTGGTCCATTGCGCGATCACCGCGCGCACCGCGTCGGCCGGGGCGAACGCCAGGTCGCCGGGACGCGGTCCCGCCGCGGCGGGAGTCGCCGCGGGGACCGCCGGGGCACTTGCCACCGGGGCACTTGCCACCGGGGCGGCACCCTCGTCGCCCGCCGACTCGGTCGCCGTCGCGGACTCCGCCTCCGGCTCGGCCCCCTCGTCGGCGGCGAGCAGGACTGCGGTGTCGCGCTCGATGTTGAGGATCTCGGCGTCGGCGGCGGCGAACTGGTCCAGCTTCAGGGTGTTGGCCGCCAGACCCGACAGCGTCGGCGCGGACTTCACCCCGATCTCGACGAATCGGCCCACGTTGAGGCCCCCACGGCTCGTGGGGGCGAACAGCAGGTCCTGCGTCTCGATCCACCGCACCGGGCTCGCGAACTGCCAGGCCAACAGCTCGATGAGAATGATGCGGGTCAGCTCGGCCGGGCGCGAGGACCAGGACTCGAAGTTGGCGAGCACCTCGTTCAACGGCTCGGACGGCACCAGGCCGGCGATCTCGGCGATGAACTCGCGGCCCAGGTTGAACAGCCGCGGCACGAGGTTGGGGATGTAGTGCCCCACCAGGATCTGCGGGTCGATGTGCGCCGGCAGCAGGGCGTCCAACCGCTCGCGGAACGCGGGCACGCCGGCCCGCAGCACCGTCGAGTGGAAGGGCACGTCGATCCCGGGAACCAGGATGAAGGCGCGCTTGCCGCCGAACTCGGCGACGCGGCGCTCGATCTCCACCTCCAGGGCGGCCAGGCCGCGCACCGTACCGGCGATCGCGTACTGGGAGCCGCGCAGGTTCAGGTTCACCACCTCGAGGAACTCGCCGGTCGCATCGGCGATCCCGTCGACGAAGCCGGTGACGTCGTCGTCGGTGAGACCGAACTGGCTGGGCCGGATGGCTGCCATCCGGTACTCGCTGTTGCCCTTGGCGTCGCGCGGGACCAGGTGGTGCATCGCCTCACCGCGCTGGAACACCACCTCCAGGACTGCTTCGAGCGGGAGGACGCCCACGCATGCGGCGAGCGCGTTATATTCGCCGACCGAGTGCCCGGCGGTGATCGCGTTCTCGACGAAGCCGCCGGATTCGCGCAGCTCGGCGACCTGCGCGACACCGAGGGTCGCCATGGCCACCTGGGTGAACTGGGTCAGGAACAGCACCCCGTCGGGATGGTGGTAGGTCGTGCCGTTGGCGACGAGGGTCGTCGGGTTGTCCCGCACGACGGCCAGGATCGAGAATCCCAGCGCTTCGCGGGTGTGCGCGTCGGCGCGGTCCCACACGTCGCGGGCGGCCGCCGACTGCGACCGCGCCGCCAAGCCCATGCCCTTACTCTGGATACCCTGCCCGGGGAAGGCGTAGACGGTCAGCGGTGCCGCCAGCAGTGCGGTCGCCGCAGCGACGAGCTCGCCGCCGACCTTCATCGTGACCTCGACGACCTCGCGTCCTCGGTCGAGACCGACACGGTCGACCCGCACGTCCACTCGGTCGCCGAGGCGGACCATGCCGAGGAAGCGGATCGTCCAGCCCTCGATCGGGCGGGGAGCCCCGCCGCGCCGCGTGTCGCGAGCGGTGACGACCTGCTGGGCCGCCGCCGACAGCCACATGCCGTGCACGATCGGCTCGCCGAGTCCGGCCAGCGCCGCCGCGTTGGCGTCGGTGTGAATGGGGTTGTGGTCACCCGATACCAGGGCGAAGCCATTCATTGCGCGGGGTGCGACGATGGTGGCCGTCCGCACGAACTTGCGGGTGGCGTCGCGCTCGTCGCCGGGCTTCCCGCCGGCGCGGATCGGGTCGGCGAGCTCGCCGCCGCCCAGGCGTCCACGAATGGCGAAGCGCTCGGCCAGCACGGCCACGAGGGTCGGCCCGTCGTGCAACTCGACGTCGACAGTCAGAACGCGGCCGACGGTGGTGTCGGCGACCCCGCGCAGCGTGGAGGTCGCGGTCAGGGTGGCGCGCTGCGCCGGGATCGGCGACTCGATGCCGATGGCGTGGTCGAGATGCACCAAGTCGAGCAGACCCTCGACCACGGGGGCACCGCTCTCGGTGCGCGCGGCGCCGATCAGGGCGAAGACCGACGGCCAGGTGAGGCCGACGAGCGCGTCGGGCACGGTGTGGCCCGGCTCGGGGGCCAGCGTCGACGGCAGCGTCGCGGTGGTGACCCCGCGATGGTCGGCGGCAAAGTCGGGATCCCACTCGATCACCGCCTGCGCGGTCAGTTCACCCGACGGCGAGACCTCGATGGGTGCGAGCCTGCCGCCGGCGGCGATCGCCACGATCTGCGCCATCGCGGAGCCGGCGTCGTCGATCCCGACGAGCGGGGCGCCGCCGTCGAGCACCGACGATGCGACGGTCAGCGGGATGATCGTCGAGGTGGCGCCGATCGGCACGACCAGGTCGAAGCGGTCGTCGTCCCGGCGGCGCAACACGGCACCGGAGGACGGGTGTTCGGCGGCATCCTCGGCGAGGATCGTCCAGTGGTCGGGATGGCCCAGTCGCAGCGCGGGGTTGGGCACGATGCGTCCGGCCCAGCGCACATCTGCGGCCGAGAGGATGGCCGCGATCGATCCGGCGGCACCGGCCGCATCACGACGGCGCGCATCAATCTCGACGACCGGCTCGCCGGCGCGGGTCAACTCCCCGACCAGCTCCGCCTCGAAACGGTCGAGCAGATCGCCGACCGGCTCGTCGGCCTCGGTGATCCCGGCGACCGCAACCGGGCCGGGGATGACGCACACCTCGTCGGCGCCGTAGCGCGGGTCGTGTGCCTGCCACAGCGAGTCGCTGCGCCACCAGCGGCGAACGTCGGCATCGACGACGGGGACGAAGTTGACCGGCTTGCCCGGGGTTTTGCACAGCCCGAGGAAGAAGGCGACGTCGGCGGGGTGCAGGATGTCGGTCGCGGCGGCCGGGTAGGCGCCAACGAGGCGGTCGACGCTGGCGTGGGCGTCGGGCGCCGTGGCGAAGAGGGTCTCGATCTCGCCGCGATCAGCCTCGTGCAACCGCGCCTCGGCGCGCTGGCACATCTCGACGAACCGCTGCTCCCAGGTGGTGTCCGCCCAGGGCAGCGCGTCGCCGGACTCTCCGACGGCGAGGGTCGCGTAGCGGCGCAGCCATTGCTCGTAGGTCATAGTCGCCACGTGGCCGAAGTAGGGCTTGGCAGTGCCGGCGAGGGCGGCGATGATCTCGTCGCGCCGGGCCGCGACGGCGTCGCCGTCGCCGGCCACCTCATCGAGGAGCCGCCCGCAACGCGACGCGCTGTTGTCGACCTCGTGGATGTCGGCACCGAGCTGACTACGGCCCGACGCCATTCCGGCGGTGGCATGGCCGGCGCCGATCCACTCATCGCACCCTTGCGTCTGGACCAGCAGTTCTTTGACCTCGGGGGTCGTCGTCGCCTCGGCGGTCGCCATCGCCGCGGTGCCGATCAGGATGCCGTCGAGCGGCATCACCGGATAGTCGTGGGCCAGCGACCACCGGCCGGACAGGTACTCTGCGGCGCGCTCGGGGGTCCCGATGCCGCCGCCGACACAGATCACCACGTTGGCGCGGGCGCGCAACTCGGCGTAAGTGGCGAGCAGCAGGTCGTCGAGGTCTTCCCACGAGTGGTGGCCTCCGGCGCGACCACCCTCGATCTGGACGATCACCGGATGATGGGGAACTTCGGCCGCGATGCGGACGACGTCGCGGATCTGCGCGACCGTGCCCGGCTTGAACGCGACATAGTGCAGGCCGGCGTCGATCAACTCATCGACCAGCGCGACCGCGTCCGCCAGTTCGGGGATGCCGGCCGAGACGATCACACCGTCGAGCGGGGCGCCCTGGGCCCGTGCCTTCTGCACGAGGCGCTTGCCGCCCAGCTGCAGCTTCCACAGGTACGGGTCGAGGTAGAGCGCGTTGAACTGTGCCTGGCGGCCGGGTTCGAGCAGCTCGGTCAGTCGCGCGACGTTGTCGGCGAAGATCTCCTCGGTGACCTGGCCACCGCCGGCGAGTTCGGCCCAATGGCCGGCGTTGGCCGCGGCAGCGACGATCGCCGGATCGACCGTGGTGGGGGTCATTCCCGCGAGCAGCATGGGTGAGCGGCCGGTCAGCCTCGTGAAGGCGGTGTCGATGACCGGCCGGCCGTCGGGCAGCACGGCCAGACGCGGGGCGTAGCGGTCCCATCGATGGGCCACCTCGGGCACCCCGCCCGGGGCGAACAGGTTGCGCTGCCCGCCGCGCAGCGCGGCCGGGATGACTCCCACACCGGCGCCGCGGACCAGTGGCGCGGTGAGGCGGGTGACCACGTCGGCGGGGCCGAGATCGATGATCCACTTGGCGCCGTCGGCCTTGGCCTCGTCGATGATCGATACCCAGTCGACCGGGTCGACGAGGACGGCACCCGCCTGGCGGTGCGCCCATTCGGTGTCGAGGCCGCAACGCTCGGCCCACTCCCGCACCAGATCCACCGCGTCGGACATTTCGGGGTGGTGGAACGCCACCGAGACGGCCAGCGGATCGAAGGTCGGCGCAAAGGGGGTGCCGCCGGTCAGCTTGTTCTTCCGGTCGGCCGCCTCCTGCGCGGCGATCTGCTCGCAGTGCGTCTGCAGTGCGGCCAGGTGGACTGGCGCGCCGGAGAGGACGACCCCGCGGCGCCCGTTGCGCAGCGCGACGACGGGAAGCCCGCGCTCACCATCGGCGGCCGTGGACCGGTACTGCGCCAGCACTTCGTCGATCCGGGCGGGAACGACGTTGGTGACCGAAAGCATGGGCGATCCGTCGGCGGCGGCGCTGAGCCCGCGACGGGCGGCAACGACGGTTGCGGCGGCACCGATCAGCCGGGCCAGGGCCAGCAGCGCACCCTCGCCCGGGCCGGCGACGAGGTTCTCGCCCACCCGGACGGCGTCGACGGCGAGGCAGCCCTGCGAGTGGCCGACGACGCTGGTCGGCGGGTACTGGTCGGTATCGAGGCCCTGTTTGCGGAGGGAGGAGAGTGCGGCGAGCTGGGCCAGCAGGATGCCCGGCAACGAGGCCGCCGCGGCCAGCAGCGCGTTGTCGTCGGGCAGGTATTCACCGGTGTCCGCCATCGTGTCATCGAGGGCATCGCCGGCGTCGAGGACCTCGACCCAGCGCAGCGGGTCGAACCCGTCGGGCGCGGCCATCGACAGTTCCGCGGCGACGGGTTCGAGCAGTCGCTGCGACGCGAGCAGAGTCTGCTCGAAATGGCGCTGCAGCTCGGCGTCGACGACGAGCTCGGCCAGCGTCGGCAACCACGCGGCGCCCTGTCCACCGAACGCGACCGCGTAGGCCTCCCCATCGGCGATCCGGTCGATGAGCGCCTCGGACACGGCGTGTGCGTCGGCGCGGGCGGTGGCGGTGCGGTCCTGGTCGATGGTCACAGGTGTGCTCCTCAGTAAGGGATCGGTTTGGGATTCGCGGTCCATCCTCGCACGGGAAAATGAGGCGTCCCTCATGTTTTAGGGTGACCCGTCGGTATACCGGCCAGTAGTCTCACGAGTAGCTTTTTGCGGCCCGTGACCTGCTTCACACGCGCGGATGAAACGTCCTGCTCACGCGACGGCGAGTCGCGCCCGCCCCTCCCACCTGCGGCGACGGTACATCGTTACCCAATCGTTATCTTTAGCCGATGCCGGACACCGGCGTAGGCTTAATCCCGTTCCGCACGGAAAGGGGACCGGCGATGAGCGAACCGGCAGCGGTGCGCGGCGTCCATCCGGCAGACCGGCGGCTCGCCGATCCCACACCGGGGAAGGTGCGCGAGCAGGCCATCGCCGTCGAAGGACTCTGGTCGGGATACGTCCGCACCGAGCCCGGTGTGGCATCAGGGTGGCACCATCACGGCGAACACGAGACCTCGGTCTACGTCATCGAGGGAACGGTGCGCATCGAGTTCGGTCCCGGCGGCCGCGACTCCGTCGACGCGGGACCGGGCGACTTCGTCCACATCCCCAAGCACCTGGTGCACCGCGAAGTGAATGCCGGCCCGACATCCTCGCAGGAAATCATCACCCGCTCGGGCACCGGCGCTCTTACCGTGAACGTCGACGGCCCGCAGCCCGCCTGACCCCGAAGGAAACGAACCCTCGATCACCGCCGTCCGCCACGCGATCTGAGACCATCAAACGCCAACGCCGTGTCGCGGTCGCCCCGGAGCAGGCCGCCGCGCGACTGCGGCAGCCGACGCAGTTCCGGTAGGGTCCGGCCATGCCCGACTGCATCTTCTGCGACATCGTCGCCGGCCGATCCCCGGCCCGCGAGGTCTACTCCGACGAGAACGTCGTGGGATTCCTCGACATCCGGCCCGTCATGCGCGGGCACACGCTGCTCGTCCCGCGGACACACTCACGAGGTCTGGTAGATCTCGCCCCCGAGGCCGGTGGACAGCTCTTCGCCGCCGGCCAGAAGGTCGCCGGCGCGATGCGCCACGCCGTGGGCGCCGACGGGGTCAATCTCCTCGTCAACGACGGCCGAGCGGCGATGCAGACGGTTTTCCACACCCATCTACACGTGGTGCCGCGCCACAACGGCGACAAACTGTCATTCGCCAAAGGACTGGTCGTACGGCGCGACCCCAATCCCGACGAGACCGCGGAACTGATCAGAGGAGCATTGGCCCGCTGACGGGCGGCGAAACTAGGCGCGCTCGCCGCGCAGCGCCCGGAAACCACCGGCGATCCGGACGAGGCGGGTGAATCCGAGACGCGACAGGCGGGACTCGATCTCCTCGGCCTGCGCGTTGAGGGCGATTACGGCAACCTCGGCATCGCGGCGAACCTGCGAATTCACGCGCAGCCGGCCCGTCAACTCGGCGGGCTCCACGACGACCGCGCCGGGCACACTGCCCTGGTGACGGACTACCTGAGGCCGAACGTCCAGAATCACGGCGTCCCCGCGCTGTGCATGCTCGACGGCTTGTGCGGCCGAAATCTCCGGCATCATCGACTGTCTCCTCGCTGGGGGGCGCTTTGGGTGGATGTCCGCGTAGTCCAACGGTCTAATCGCGCACCGGGTTCCCATTGTTACGCACGCCACATCTCAGAACGCACTGCGCCCCGGCAAAGATTGGGTCTCAGTACTTGATTGGCTCTCAGTACTTGCCGCGCCGGCCGGCAACCTTCGGATTCGGACGACGGTTCCCATCCCGGGGACCGCCCTTGTGGCCACCGCCGCCGCGCGTGCGCGGCGGACCCATGTCCCGGCGCAGGTCGATGGAATTGCGCCCGATGCGGGTGTGCTTGAGCAGGGCCATCGTATCCGCATCGAGATCGGCCGGCAGTTCGACGATCGAATAGTCGTCCCGGATGCTGATGTTCCCGAAGTCTCCCCTGGAGAGCCCGCCCTCATTGGCGATGGCGCCGACGATCGCGCCCGGGGTCACCTTGTGCTTGCGGCCGACGGCGATCCGATAGGCCGCGAACGACCCGCCGCCGCGCGGCGCACGCTCGGCGCGCGGCTCACGTTCGCGACGTTCGCCGGGCGGCGGATCCGGCGACATCAGGAACGCGCCGTCGCGCGTCTCCAGCGCCAGCGCCGCCGCGATATCGGCCATCGTCACATCGTGCTCGCGGGCATAGTTCTCCACCAGCCCACGGAACAGATCAAGGTTGTCCGAGGCGAGGTTCTCGGTGATCGAATCAGCGAACCGGGCGACGCGCTGGGCGTTGACATCCTCGGCCGACGGCAAGTCGATCTCGGTGAGCGACTGGCGCGTCGCCTTCTCGATCGACCGCAACAGGTGCCGCTCACGCGGCGACACGAACAACAGCGCCGTGCCCGACCGGCCGGCGCGACCCGTGCGCCCGATCCGGTGCACGTAGGACTCGGTGTCGTGCGGGATGTCGTAGTTCACCACATGGGAGATCCGGTCGACGTCGAGGCCGCGCGCCGCCACATCGGTCGCCACCAGGATGTCCAGCGACCCGTCCTTGAGCTGGTTGATGGTCCGCTCGCGCTGCGCCTGCACCATGTCGCCGTTGATCGCCATCGCCGAATGCCCGCGCGCCCGCAGCTTCTCGGCGAGTTCCTCGGTGGCCGACTTGGTCCGTACGAACACGATCATCCCGTCGAACTGCTCCACCTCCAGAACACGGGTGAGAGCGTCGAGTTTTCGCTGATGAGAGACCTGCAGAAACTTTTGGGTGATGTTCTGCGCGGTCGACGTCGACGACTTGACGGTGACTTCGGCCGGATCGTGGAGGTACTTCTGCGCCAGTCGCCCGATCGCCTTGGGCATCGTCGCGGAGAAGAGCGCAACCTGCTTGGAATCGGGAGTATCGGACAGGATCCGCTCCACGTCTTCGGCGAAGCCCATCGTCAGCATCTCGTCGGCCTCGTCGAGGACGAGGAACTCCAACTCGGAGATGTCCAGGGTGCCCTTGTCGAGGTGGTCGATGACCCGGCCAGGGGTGCCGACGATGACCTGGGCGCCCCGCCGCAGGCCCGAAAGCTGGACGCCGTAGCTCTGGCCGCCGTAGATCGGCAGGACGCGCAACTCGGGAATATGGACGGCGTAGCGGCCGAATGCCTCGGCGACCTGCAACGCCAGTTCGCGGGTCGGCGCGAGCACGAGGGCCGCCGGTTTGCGCGCCGAGGTATCGATCCGGGACAGGATGGGGACGGCGAACGCGGCGGTCTTGCCGGTACCGGTCTGCGCGAGCCCGACGACATCACGGCCGGCCATCAGCGGTGGGATGGTGGCTGCCTGGATCGGCGACGGGGTTTCGTAGCCGACGTCGTCCAGGGCACGGCGAACGCGGTCGTCGATGCCCAAGTCGTCGAAGGACTTAGCGTGATCGTTGGTCATTATGAGTGTTCACTCTATCGCCGAAACGCCCAACGACCAGCATCCACGGACCAACCCGAGCACCATGGTGTGACGACCGCCACGGACTTGCTACCGTGACAGTCAATCAAATCAGACATTCCGCGTTCCCTACGACTGGAGATCACGACCATGCAGGAATCGACAAAGGCCGCCAATTTCTCGATCGACCAGTCTGCGACCTGCGTCGACACGGTGTTGCGGTACCGTGCCGAGCGCCCCACCATGCCGCTGTTCCGCCGCTACGCCAACGGCACCTGGGTCAACGTGACCGCCGCCCAGTTCGCCGACGAGGTCGACGCTGTCGCCAAGGGCCTCATCGCGTCGGGCGTGCAGCCCGGCGATCGCGTCGCACTGTTGTCGGCGACCCGCTACGAGTGGACCCTGGTCGACTACGCGATCTGGCGGGCCGGCGCGACCACCGTCGCCATCTTCGACACCTCCTCGTCCGATCAGGTGAACTGGATCCTGTCGGACTCGGGCACCTCGCTGGTGATTCTGGAAACGCCGGCACACCTCGCCGCGCACGGCGAAGTCATCAAGGGCTGCGCCAGCATCCGCGAGACGCTGCTGATCGACGAGGGTGCCATCGCCGAGTTGACCAAGCGCGGCAAGGGCGTGTCCGACGCCGATCTGAACAGCCGCCACGAGCAGGCCAGCGCGGCCGACGCGGCCACCCTGATCTACACCTCGGGTACCACCGGGCGGCCCAAGGGCGTCGTCCTGACCCACGCCAACTTCATGGCCGAGTCGGCCGCGGTGACCGCCGCACTCGGCCCGATGATGACCGAGGGCAAGTCGACCCTGCTGTTCCTGCCGCTGGCCCACGTCTTCGCCCGAGTCATCGCGGTCACCGCCTTGGAGAACAAGGTGGTCGTCGGCCACACCAGCGACATCGCGCATCTGGTCGACCACTTCGCGGCCTTCGCCCCGGACTTCGTGCTGTCGGTGCCCCGGGTGTTCGAGAAGGTCTACAACTCGGCCGAGCAGAAGGCCGTCGACGGCGGCAAGGGAAAGATCTTCGCGCTGGCCGCCGCGACCGCCATCGAGTGGAGCAAGGCGCAGGACACCGGCGGGGCCGGATTGGTGCTGAACCTCAAGCACACGGTCTTCGACAAGCTGGTCTACGCCAAGTTGCGCGCTGCGCTCGGCGGACGCTGCGAGGCGGCGGTATCGGGCGGCGGTCCGCTCGGCGCGCGCCTGGGCCACTTCTACCGCGGCGCCGGCGTCCCCATCTACGAGGGCTACGGGCTGACCGAGACCACCGCCGCCGTCACCGTCAACCAGCCCGGGCAGCAGCAGGTCGGCAGCGTCGGCCGCCCGATCGAGGGCATGAAGATCGCGATCGCCGAAGACGGCGAGGTCCTGCTCAACGGACCGGTCGTCTTCAGCGGCTACTGGAACAACGAAAAGGCCACCGCCGAAGCCATCGTCGACGGATGGTTCCACACCGGCGACCTGGGCAGCTTGACCGACGGCTACCTCTCGATCACCGGCCGCAAGAAGGAGATCATCGTCACCGCTGGCGGCAAGAACGTCTCCCCGGCCCAGCTCGAGGACACCATCCGCGCCAACGCCCTGGTCAGCCAGTGTCTGGTGGTGGGCGACGCGAAGCCGTTCATCGGTGCGCTGATCACCATCGACCCCGAGGCGTTTCCCGGCTGGCTGGACCGCCACGAATTGCCCGCCGACACCTCGATCGCCGACGCCGCGGCCAACCCCGTCCTGCGTGCAGAGATCCAGGCGGCGGTCGACGCCGCGAACGCGACCGTGTCCAAGGCCGAGGCGATCAAGAAGTTCGCCATTCTCGACAGTGACTTCACCGTCGAGAACGGCGCGCTGACCCCGACGCTCAAACTCAAGCGCAATGTCATTCACGACTCGTACAAGCAGGCAATTGCCGACCTCTACACCTGAGGGGCCGCACGCTTCGGCCACGAGTGCCACGGGCCGCGACTGGGCCATCGACGCGACCCGCGGGCTGGCCATCTGGAGCATGATCGCCGCGCACTTCTCCGGACCTAAGTCCATCGCGGGGCGGGCCACGCATGCCTATCCGTACGTCGACGGGATGGCCGCGTTCGTCCTGCTGTCAGGCCTCGTGCTCGGCATCGTGTACAGCGGCTGGATCGCCCAGCGCGGCTGGGGCTTCACCTATCAGCGGCTGGGTAAGCGCCTGGTCGTGCTCTACCTGTGCCAGGTGGCGATCTGCCTGGTCGCCGTCGCCGCCGGGCTCGCGGGCCACTACCAACTCATCCACCTGAAGCCGGTCAACGATGCCGGCACCGGAATCGGGCTGGCCCTGCTGTTGCGCTACCTCCCCGCGGGCGGCGACATCCTGCTCATGTACCTGGTCTTCCTCGGCGTGGCCGGCCTCATGCTGCCGCTCCTGCGGCGCGGCCTGGGGTGGGTGGTGCTGCTCGGTTCGATCGGCCTCTACGTCTACTCCCAGATCCACAGCCCGGCCTGGTTCTCGGTCACCAGTTCCCCGGGCCGCGCGTGGATCGCGCACCCGGACTGGTCGGACTGGTGGGCGGTGTTCTTCGGCGGGCTCGCGGTCCAGAACTGGGCGGCCTGGCAGATCATGTTTTTCCCCGCACTCGTACTCGGGTGGTATTGGCGCCGGTGGCGCATCGACGAATGGCTGATCCGCCGGCTGCCGTGGCTGTTGGCCGCCGCGGCGGCCGGGTGGTGCGTGCTGTACTTCGGTTTCAAATCCGGCCCATGGCACCACATCGAGCCGGCGATCGCCGACAAGGTCGACTTCCGCGTTGCCCGCGTCGTCGCCTCGTGGCTGGTCGTCGCCACGCTCTACGCCCTGTTCGGCTGGCTTGTCCCGCGACTGCGCGAACGCAACCTGCTGCGCCCGCTGATCATGACCGGTGCGCGCAGCCTCGACTCCTACGTCCTGCAGGCACTGCTGCTCGTCGCCATTCCGGTGTTCGTCATCGCCCACCCCTGGTCGCGGTGGACCGCCGTGGTCATCACGGTGGGCGTCTTCGGTCTGTGCTGGGCGTGGGCGGAATTCCGCCGATCACTGGCCATCGACAAGCTGCACCGGCTCCCGGTGATCGTCACCCGGCGGTGGCGCCGCAGCCGGATTCAGACAGCCCGATAGAGGATCCC
Source organism: Gordonia sp. UBA5067 (assembly GCF_002414845.1). Taxonomy (GTDB): domain Bacteria; phylum Actinomycetota; class Actinomycetes; order Mycobacteriales; family Mycobacteriaceae; genus Gordonia; species Gordonia defluvii. Next base: position 14,666 of record NZ_DIAX01000004.1, read on the forward strand.
GCGAGCGATCGCCTCGCGCACGACCGGCATCGCGGCCTGGCCGAGCGCGTCGGCGTCGACGCCGTGGTGCACGGCGAGCAGCGCGATCAGATCGCCGAGCGGGACCTGTCCGCGGCAACCGGCGAGCAATGCGCGCGACACCTCGTCCAACGCGATCGCCGCTCCCGGCCCACCGGGGCGCCGCACCACCGAACTGATGCACTGCCAACCGGTGTCACCGGGCAACGACTGCTCGTCGAGGATCACCGGCATGGTCGCGAGCGACATCGCGAGCAGATCGCCATCGGTGTGGGCCGCGAGGAAGTCCTGCCGGTCGAAGAAGGCCTGCGCCTCGGCGCCGGTGACCTCCTCACCGGCCCCGGTGATCTCCTCGACGATCTGGAAGCGCACCCGGCCGTCCACCGGGCGGCGCACGGTGAGCACACCCATGCCGACGGCCACGATCCCGGCCGCATCGAAGAACTCCAGCCACTCGCGCCCGCGCTGCGCCGATCGTGCCGGCGACTCGCCCGCATCGGCGAGCCACAACGAGACATAACTGACCGGGTCGGCGAGTTCGCGCTGCACGACCCACGCGTCGAGGCCGGTGTGTTCGAGCCACTGCCGCGGTCGCGCGGCCCAATCATCGCGGTCGGTCACCACCCAGTTCGCCAGCACCGTCGCGATCCCACCCGGATTCAGATGCGCGGGCACCTCGGCGATCAGTTGCGCGCACAGCCCGTCGGCCCGCACGCCGGAGTCGCGGTAGATGTAATCCTGGCTGCCACTGCCGATGACGAACGGCGGATTGGACACAATCAGGTCGAACCGCTCGCCGGCGACCGGCGCAAAGAGACTGCCGCGCCGCAGATCCCACGACTGCCCACTGGCTCGTGCGGTCGCGGCGGCCAGGGCCAGCGCTCGCTCGTTGGTGTCAGTGGCGACCACCTCCGCACAATGGGCACCCAGGTGCAGCGCCTGCACCCCGCAGCCGGTCCCGAGGTCCAGTGCCCGCTGCACCGGCCGCCGGATGACGGCCCGCGCCAGCGAGATCGACGCGGCGCCGATGCCCAAGACGTGATCGGCGGCGAGTGTCCCCGACCGCCGCCCGGCGTCCTGATCGGCGAAGACCACGTACTCCCCCGCATCGTCGGCGTACGGCCGCACATCAAGGACCGGTGATACGGACTCACCGTCGACGTCGACGACGCCTTGCGCGGCGAGTTCGTCGACGCCGACACCGGGCAGCGCCGCGGCCAACGCGGCCACGGGACGCTGCTGCCCCAGCAGGAAGACGGCGATCAACGCCGACAGCGCCCGGTCGTCGGCGACTACGGCCGTCGCCGGCCAGAGCACCCCGCCGGTGAGCGCGGCCGACACCTCACCACCCAGGTGCTCCTCGATTCCCGCCGTCGTAAAGCCGGCGGCCCGCAACGCACCGGCGAACCGTTCGACAACGGCCGCGTCGGCACAGGGCAGGCCGGTCATGCCGGCCTCGGGCAAGACATCAGTACCCCGCGCATCGCCGCGGCCTCCTTCTTCGTGACCCACAACCGGTAGGCCAGCTTCACCTCGATCTGGCGGTTGACGTAGACGCACCGGTAGGCACGGTTGGGGGGCAGGAACACCGCCGCATCCATGGGCCCCTTGTCCTGGTTGATGGCGCGGGTGACGGCTTGCAGGTTGCGCGGGTCGTTCGCGAGGTTCCGCCGCGCGGTGTCGTCGAAGAAGCGGGCGCCGGTGGTCCAGGCGTTGGCCAGCGAAACGACATGGTCGATCTCGACCTCGCCCGACGTGGTCGGTCCGCGCAGGAATCGCACGGTCTTACCGGTGTACTGGTCCAACAGGGTGCCCGACGAGACGAAGCAGTTGCCCGGCCGCAGCACGACGCCGGTCAGGTCGCGGCGCAGGATGTCATCGCGGGTGTTGCACCCGTTGCGCCCGAACTGCACGTCGACATTGTCGTCCCACAGCGGACCGAAAGCGGCGCGCGAGTACCCCTGCATGGAGACGCGGCTGCGCACCGGCAACTGCAGCATCCTCGTCAGTGCGGCCGAATCGACGTAGGTTCCGCCGGGGCCGACGGCGATGGTGGACGGAATGCCCGATTCGCCAATCGAATCGACCTGCTCGAGCAGGTAATCCTGCAGGCCACAGCCCGACAGTGCGACGACGAGGAGCCCCGACGCCGCCGCCAATGCGGCCCGCAACCTGAGAATCACATCCAAATTATGCGTCAAGTTAGTGTCAACTCGGTCGACGCACTGCCCAGCGCCGCTGCGGGCCAGTACTTTCAACGATGTTCATCATCCCGAACGATGCTCATCGAATTGCGAAAGATCGAGGTAGACCGCCCATGCGCTCATCTGTCCTGTTGACCGCCGCCCTGGCCCCGGCCGCCATCGCGCTGTCCGTCGGCATGGCCGCACCGGCCGCGGCCGTCCCCACCGCTAGCGACCCGACCATCGCCTCCGGAATGGAAATCCGTCACCCGACGTCGATCGTCACCGAGGCCAAGTGCACCCTCGGAGCCGTGATCAGCCGCACCCGCGCCCTGACCGCCGGGCACTGCGGCAAACGCGGTGAGGAGATCTTCACCGTCAAAGGCGACAAAATCGGCACCGTCACCACAAACCTGATCAGCCGCCACGCCGACATCGCGGTGATCACCCTGGTCCCCGGCCAGCAGGTCAAGGTCGACACGATCGACTGGGTGGCCAAGGCGGGCCAGAATGCGGCGGTCAGCAAGTTCGGCGCCACCACCGGCCTGTCGCGCGGTGTCGTCATCAACCCGAAGCCGCAGATGATCGACGCCGTCGAGTGCCCGGTACCCGGCCCGCTCGCCATCGCGTGTGCGTTCGCGCCGCCGAGCCTGCTGGTGAATCAGTCCACCTTCGTCGTGGAGACGAGCTTCCGCTCCGAAGGCGGCGACAGCGGTGCCGGCGTCCGGCTCGGCGGCGGACCGATCATCGGCATCGTGTCCTCGAAAGCGATCGGTGCCACCGATGCCAAGAATCGGGAGATCACCCGCTCCTACTACACACCGGTCTCACTCGTCCCGGCCAATCTGCGGTAACCACCCCGGCGGCGCGCTGTGGTCACCACCGGCAGTTGCGCTGGACCGCAGGCCGGCGAGGGTCCTGATGCGCGGGAAGTTGTGCGCGAGGGGGGACTTGAACCCCCACGTCCGTAGACACTGGAACCTAAATCCAGCGCGTCTGCCAATTCCGCCACTCGCGCGTGTAGCGCCGCCCACACTACACGCCGGGCAATTACGGTGATGACGCGCGCGGCGGGTACCGTCGAGGGTATGTCGCAGTCCCAGCAGCCCCGGCGCCACCGGCCGGCGCTGATCGTGTTGACGCTGGTCGCGGCTGCGGCGTGTCTGGGGCTGGCCTACTGGCAGTGGATCCGGTTCGAGTCCGCCGCAGGCTCGTTCCAGAACCTCGGCTATGCCCTGCAATGGCCCGCGTTCGCGATCGCCGTCGTCTACGCATACCGCCGGTTCGTCGTCCTCGAAAGCGACCCGGCCGAGCAGGCCAAGCTCATCGCGAAGTCGCACGGCGCCGACTCGGAGATCCGCGCCGACCTCCTGCCCGACCGGCCCACGCTGCCCAGCGCCGACGCTGTGCGCGACGACTTGGCCGACGCGACTGCCGACGGCGACCTCGCCGGCTACAACGCCTACCTGAAGAAGTTGAACGAATCCTCCGCCCCCGAAAGGAACCCGACGTGACCGACGCCGATCAGACTGCGCCCCTGTCGACTGCCGGTGCCGCGGCAAACCCTGCCGCCCTGCCGAATGCTGCCGCCATCCCCGGTGCGCTGGTGCGGTACCGGACCCTGGCGTGGATCACCGGCATCTGGTTGCTGTTCCTCGTCGGCGAGATGATCGCGAAGTACGGCTTCGGCAACGACGGCTTCGGTTGGGTCGGCATTGTCCACGGCTGGGTGTATTTCGTGTACCTGATCTTCTGCGTCGACCTCGCGGTCAAGGCCCGCTGGGGCTTCGGCAGGACACTGGCGACGGCGCTCGCCGGCACGATCCCGTTCCTGTCGTTCTACGTCGAGCACATCCGCACGCGCGAGGTCAAGGCGCAGTACGGGCTCTGAGGACGCGCCTCAGCTCAAGTCGCGCAGCGCCGGAAGCAATTGCGCCAGCGCCTTGCCTCGATGGCTGAGCGCATCCTTCTCGGCCGGTGCGAGTTCGGCCGAAGTTCGCCCACCGGCCGATTCGTCGGCGGGAACGAACAGCGGGTCATAGCCGAACCCGGCTGCGCCGCGCGGCTGGTCGACGATGCGCCCGCGCCACTCGCCGCGCACAACGGTCTCCTCGCCCGATGGGCTGACCAGCGCGCACGCGGAAACGAAAGCCGCCCCGCGGCGGGCGGCCGGCACGTCGCCCAACTGCCCGAGCAGCAGCGCGTTGTTGGCCGCGTCATCGCCGTGGCGGCCCGACCACCGGGCCGAGAGCACCCCGGGCATTCCCCGGAGAGCGTCGACGGCCAACCCGGAATCGTCGGCGATGCAGGGCAGCCCAGTCGCGCGGGCGCCAGCATGTGCTTTGATCAGCGCGTTCTCTTCGAAGGTCGCGCCCGTTTCGGCTTCTTCGGGGAACGCGGGCACGTCGTCGAGCCCCACGACCTCGAGGCCGGCGAGACCAGCGGCTTCGACGACGCGGCGCAATTCGGCGAGCTTCTTGGCATTGCGGCTCGCGAGGAGGACCCGACTCATCGCCGGCCGGTCAGGACGCCGATGCGCCGGGAAGGATCCCCGGATACTCGCCGGCGAGGACCTCGCGCTGGGCAGCGAACAACTGCTCGGCTCCGGCCTGCGCCACGTCGAGCAGCAGGTCCAGGGTGGCGCGCGAGAAGGTGGCCCCCTCGGCGGTGCCCTGCACCTCGACGAGGGTCCCCTCATCGGTGGCCACCACATTCATGTCGACCTCGGCGCGCGAATCCTCGTCATAGGGCAGGTCCAGGCGGACCCGGCCGTCAACGACCCCGACGCTGACCGCAGCGATGGCGCACGACAGCGGCTGCGGATCGGCCAGCTTGCCGCCGGCCCGCAGGTACGTCACCGCATCGGCCAGGGCGACATACGCCCCGGTGATGGCCGCGGTGCGCGTACCGCCGTCGGCCTGCAGGACATCACAGTCCAGGGCGATGGTGTTCTCCCCGATCGCGGCCAGATCGATGCAGGCGCGCAGCGACCGGCCGATCAGGCGACTGATTTCGTGCGTGCGCCCACCCACCCGACCCTTGACCGACTCGCGCGACGAGCGCTCGTGGGTGGCGGCGGGGAGCATCGCGTACTCCGCGGTCAGCCAACCGCGCCCCGATCCGCGACGCCAACCGGGGACGCCGTCGGTCACGCTCGCCGTGCACAGCACCCGGGTCTGGCCGAACTCGACGAGAACCGAGCCCGCCGGATGTGTGGTGAAGCCGCGGGTGAACTTGATGGGCCGGAGCTCGTCGTCGGCTCGGCCGTCAGCACGTATCGTCACGCGACCCACTCTAACGGCATGTCGTCAGGCCCGCGATGCTACCGCGGCGACATCCAACTCCTGGCCCTGCTGCACCAGCTCGATGTGGCCGGAGAAGGCTGACCGCGCTTCCGCGAGTACATCGGCGGTCGACGTCCACGGCGGGATGTGGGTGATCGCCAGCACCCCGACACCGGCTGCGGCGGCCGCCTCGCCCGCCTCCAGGCCCGACATGTGCAGATGCGGCGGACGGTTCGCCGGGTCATGGGTCCACGAGGCCTCGCACAAAAACACATCCGCCCCGCGCGCCAATTCGACTAGCTGGTCGCACGCCGCCGTGTCGCCGCTGTAGGCGAGCACCTCCCCGTCGGGCCCAGTGATCCGCAGACCATACGTTTCGGGCGGATGATCCATTTTGCGCGCGTCGAACCGCAGTCCACGCAGCACTTCAGTCTGACCATCGGTCCACTCGGAAACCGCGAAGGTGTCACTGATGTCGTCGATCTCACCGGCAAACTCCGACGACCCGGCACCGATCCGCGACGCAGTCCCCGACGGCCCCCACAGCGGAACCCGCCCAACTGCCGGAACGGGCGCCCATCGGCGCCACACGAGCATCGCGGGCAGGTCCATGCAATGGTCGGCGTGCAGATGGCTGAGCACGACGGCGACGTCGTTGGGGTCGGCGACGGCCTGTAGCTCGCCGAATACGCCGGGCCCACAATCGATCAGGACAGGGAGTTCACCGGGGGCGGACACGAGATAGCCCGAACACGCCGCCCCGGGGCCGTTGACGCTGCCCGAGCATCCAAGGACTGTCAGATGCATGGGCACCATGCTGCCACGTCGTCGACGATGGGCACCGCTAATTCACGGGGTTTGGCACGGATCCGTGACTGGACCCCCGGACCTGGCCTCACAGATGCTCCACGTGTCCCACCACCGGCCCCAGAAATCGCTTCGCCAGTCGCGCGAACGACTCGGGATCGCCGGTCGCGGTGAATACCCGCCGCGCCTCCCGGTTGGAGTGCGGGTGCAGCAGGTCGAGTTCGGTAAGCACGCGCAGCACGTCTTTGGCCGTCTCCTCGGCACTCGACACGAGCGTGACATCGTCACCCATCGCGAGCTGCACGACCCCCGACAGCAGCGGATAGTGGGTGCACCCGAGTACCAGAGTGTCGACATCGGCTTCCTGCAACGGCTCGAGATACCCCTGCGCCAACCCGAGTACCTGGCGGCCACTGGTGATCCCGCGCTCGACAAAGTCGACGAATCGGGGGCAGGCGACCGAGGTGATCTGGGCGTCGCGGGCGGCGGCGAACGCATCCTCGTATGCCTGGGAGGCGACCGTCGCCGCCGTGCCGATCACCCCGATTCGCCCCGACCTCGTGGTCGCGACGGCGCGGCGCACCGCCGGGAGCACCACCTCGACAACCGGGATCGGTGCGTACCGCTCGCGCGCGTCGCGCAAGCACGCCGCCGACGCCGTGTTGCAGGCGATGACGATCGCCTTCACCCCCCGAGTGGCGAGTTCATCGCCGATCGCCAGGGCGTGCCGGCGCACCTCGGGAATGGTCAGCGGCCCGTACGGGCCGTTGGCTGTGTCGCCGATGTAGATGATGTCCTCGTCGGGCAACTGATCGATGATCGCGCGCGCAACGGTGAGGCCACCGACACCGGAATCGAAGATTCCGATCGGTGCCCGCTGGTCAATGCTGATCGGACTACCCCCCATTCGCCATCCATCCGGTGTTATCCACCGGGCGCCATCACCCGGGCCCCATCACCCGGGCGCCATCACCCGGGCGCCGTCGCCCAAGGCCCCGACTTTACGCTCAGGCCCACAGTTGACCCTCGACGGCGGCAGCGGCCTCGTGCGGGTCAGTACCGTACACACCGGTCGAGAGGTACTTCCACCCGGCATCGGGCATCACCATCGCAATATCGGCACGCACGCCGGCACGCATCGCGGCAGCGGCCAAGCGGCCCGCGGCATGCACGATCGCCCCGGTGGACACGCCGGCGAAGATGCCCTCGGTGTCGATGAGTTCGCGCACCCGCGCGACCGCATCCGCCCCGGTGACCGAGAACCGCCGGGTCAGCACGGCCTCATCGTAAAGTTCCGGGACGAAGCCGTCGTCAACGTTGCGCAGGCCGTACACCTCGTCGCCGTAGCGCGGCTCGGCGGCGACGATCGCGATGTCGTCGCGCTGCTCGCGCAAGAACCGGCCGACGCCCATCAGCGTGCCCGTCGTGCCCAGCCCGGCGACGAACGCCGTGATCTCCGGCAGGTCGGCCCACAACTCCGGCCCAGTCCCCTCATAATGCGCCCGCGCATTTGCCTCGTTGCCGTACTGGTAGAGCATTGTCACGTCTCGGCGCGCCGCAGCCAGTTCCTTGGCCATCGCCACCGCGGTATTGGACCCACCCGCGGCCGGCGACGAGATGATGTGCGCACCGAACATCTCCAGGAGCACCCGGCGCTCGGCAGACGTGTTCTCCGGCATGACACAGATCAGCCGGTACCCCTTGAGCTTGCACGCCATCGCCAGCGAGATACCCGTGTTCCCGCTTGTCGGCTCCAGGATCGTCGCCCCCGGCGACAGTGCACCGTCGCGCTCGGCGGCTTCGATCATCGCCAGGGCCGCCCGGTCCTTGATCGAACCGGTCGGGTTGCGGTCCTCCAATTTGAGCCACAACCGCACATGCGGTCCACCGGGCCCGGCCTCCCACCGCGGCGACAACCGTGGCAGCCCAACCAGCGGCGTATGACCGACCGAGGAGATCAGCGAGTCGTAGCGCGCCACGTCATCCGCCGGCTGATACCGACGGGTCGCCGCCGGCAACGGCTGGTAGCACCGTCACCTCGTCGCCGTCGCCGACGATCGTGTCGAGGCCGCCGGTGAACCGCACGTCCTCGTCGTTGACGTAGATGTTCACAAATCGCAACAGGGCGCCGCGCTCGTCCCGCAGCCGATTAACCAGGCCGGGGTAGTTCGACTCCAGGTCGGTGACCACCGCGCCGAGCGTCGCACCGCTCGCCGAGACCGTTTTTGCACCGTCGGTGTGGGGTCGCAGGATCGTCGGGATCGAAACGGAAACAGCCATGGTCACTCCTTGCCGTTGGCGGGATGATTCTCCGAAGCGAGGTCTGGCGCGACGAACGCCGGGCCGGCGCCATCATCGTCACCGATCACCAGCACCGGCTCGGCGCTGATCACCGCGTCGACGATGCGGTAGCTGCACACCAGCGCCCTGCCGGGGTCGGCGGTGCCGATCAGCACGTAGTGGGCGTCGGGTTCGCCCGCCAGAGACGAATCGGTGCGCGACGGATACGGCTCGGTGGCGGTGTGACTGTGGTAGATGACGACCGGCGCCTCATCCGCTGCGGCCATGGCACGCCAGACGCGCAACTGCTCGCCCGAGTCGAATCGGTAGAAGGTCGGCGACCGCTCCGCGTTCATCATCGGGACGAATCGCGCCGGCACGTCGGTCCCCTCGGCCCCGGGCAGGACACCGCACGCCTCATCGGGATGGTCGGCTCGCGCGTGGGCCACCATCGACTCGACCAGTCCTCGATCGATCCGCAACATGGCACTCCCCCTCCCCCTAGCCGCCGGTTCGGTGCGCCACCGCGGTCGGCAGCAGCACGCGCAGCGACGGGATGTCGGCAACCGGGGTGGCCGCCAACACCGCATTGACGATGGCCCGCTGGGTCACCGCCGCCGCCGCTGCACTGACTTGAGCAACAATCGCGACATCGGGATGCATCCCGACGGGCGTGAATCGGCGGGCCGAGTCGCGGGCCTCCCCCGGGCAGGTGCCCGTCGCGACGGCGAAAATCGTGTCGCCGTCCAGCGGCGAATGCGCCGGCACGATCGCCCGGGCCAACCCGTCATGGGCAGCCATGGCGACGCGCCTGGCGCACGCCTGATCCAGATCGGCGTCGGTCGCAACGACGCCGATGGTCGTGTTCAGCGGCGTCGGCGTGGCACCCAACCGTGCCAGCGCACGGCGGTCGGCCTCCTCGGGCGGCTGCAGCCCGTAGTAGGCCAGCTCGGCCTCCCCCGCTCCCCAGGGCAGCGCCGTGGCCGGATCGAGCACATCGCCGACGGGATTCGCGACCATCAGCGCGCCGACCGTGATGCCCGCCGCCGGCCCGTCCTCGAGGCGGACGCTCGCCGTGCCCACCCCACCCTTCAGCGCACCTGCGCGGGCCCCGGTCCCTGCCCCGACCGTTCCGGTAGCGAAGTCGGCGGCCGCCCCGGCCAGCGCCGACGCCCCGAAGGCGGCGTCGGGACGAGCCTGCCAATCGCCGACGAGGAGATCGAAGATGACCGCACCGGCCACAATCGGGACGACATGGCCCAGCGGATCCATGGGCAGGCCGATGCCACGCTCCTCCAGCCCCCGCATCACCCCGTCGGCGGCCGCGAGGCCGAACGCACTGCCGCCGCTCAACACGATGGCGTGCGCCGTCTGCACGGTATTCGAGGGGTCCAGCAGATCGGTCTCGCGCGTACCCGGTCCACCGCCGCGCACATCGACCGCGACCACGGCACCAGACGGCACCGTGACCACCGTCGTACCGGTGGCCCACCCGCTGCCCGGCGCCTCTGGCGTGGCCACGACAATGGCCGGATCCAGCCGCGAATGGTGTCCGACGGCGATTCCCGAGACCTCGGTGATTCGATCGCCCGCGCGTGCCGGTGCACTCATCCCATGAGCTCTTCGACCAGGAGCCACTGTTGTTCGGTGAGCCAGCGGTAGACATGCAGATGCGCGGCATACGGGTGGTCGGGATCGAGTTCGTCGGGGGTGTCCTCGCTGATGCCCAGCATCGCCCCGAGCGACAGCCGGACGTCGTTGATGGCCGTCAGCCATTGGTCGGCCTGAGCCGCGGTGAGCGTGATCTCGCCACCGCCGATCGGCACCGTGTCGAGCAGGCAGTGCGCCGCCGCCAGTTTGTCGTCGATGATCAGCGGCTCGTTGAGGCTTCGTAGCGCGCCGTTCAGATCGCCGTTGACGGTGTCGCACCCCAACTGATCGTCCTGGTCGGGGCGGTGGAAGTCGGGGAGCAGGCGCCCCAGTGTTGCATCGGTGGGCGTCGAGGAGTGGCCGGAGCGGATCCCGGTCAGCGTCGCGAGGTCGTCCGGCGGCGCCGAATCGGCACGCTCGGTGAGCAACTCGCACATCGACGAGACGATCGAGCGCAACAGCTCTGACTCGTGCTCGCTGCAGCGCGCCGTATAGACGGCGGTCTCGCCCGACCCGCGCCGCCGCCAGCCCGAAAGGTGCCGGCGGGTCATGAGTCGCGCTGCATCGTCGCCCACAGACCTGCGGTGTGCAGCCGTCGCACATCGGCCTCCATCTTGTCGCGCGACCCCGCCGATACGACGGCCTTGCCGTCGTTGTGAACCTGCAGCATCAACTCGTGCGCTTTGGCCCTGGTGTAGCCGAACAGCTTCTGGAAAACGTAGGTCACGTAGGGCATCAGATTGACCGGGTCATCCCAGACAACGGCGACCCACGGGCGGTCGACGTTCTCGTCGACGGTGGTCTCCGGCTCCGCCACGGTCGCACCGGAAGGCGCGCCTGCGCTGCCAACTGCCTCGAGGGACATGGGACTAGGGTATCGAGAGTGACCCGCCCTAGCACAGCCCTGCTCACCGATCACTACGAGCTGACCATGATTGCGGCGGCCCGAACCCACCCGGCGGCGTCCCGGCCCTGCGTTTTCGAGGTGTTCGCGCGGCGCCTTCCCGATGGCCGCCGCTACGGTGTGGTCGGTGGTACCGGACGGCTCGTCGACGCACTCGCCGACTTCCGGTTCGGCGCCGACGAACTGGCGGCGGTGAGCGGCTTCCTCGACGGCGACACCCTGCAGTGGCTCGCCGACTATCGCTTCGCCGGCGACATCGACGGCTACCGCGAGGGTGAACTCTACTTCCCCGGATCGCCGATCCTCACCGTGCGCGCGCCCTTCGCCGACGCAGTGATCCTCGAGACGCTGATCCTGTCGATCCTCAACCACGACAGCGCGATCGCGTCGGCCGCCGCGCGCATGGTCTGCGCCGCCGGGTCACGGCCGATTATCGAAATGGGTTCGCGACGCACGCACGAACGGGCGGCCGTGGCCAGCGCACGGGCCGCCTACCTGGCGGGTCTGACCGCGACGTCGAATCTTGAAGCCGCACGCACGTACGGAGTGCCCAGCGCCGGCACCGCGGCGCACGCCTTCACCCTCCTGTTCACCGGCTCGGGCGGCCCCGACGAGCCCGCCGCCTTCCGGGCCCAGGTGGATCGCCTGGGCCCGGGCACGACCCTGCTCGTCGACACTTACGACATCACCCGCGGCGTCGCCAACGCGGTTGAAGCCGCCGGGCCGGAGCTGGGCGCGGTGCGCATCGATTCCGGCGACCTGGGAATCCTCGCCCGGCAGGTCCGCGATCAACTTGACGGGCTGGGCGCCCGGAAGACCAAGATCGTCGTGTCCGGTGATCTCGACGAGTACGCGATCGCCTCGTTGCGCGCCGAGCCGGTGGACGTCTATGGCGTCGGAACCTCGCTGGTCACCGGGAGCGGAGCCCCGACGGCCGGAATGGTCTACAAGCTCGTCGAGATCGACGGCATTCCCGTCGAGAAGCGGTCGAGCCACAAGGTGTCCCATGGCGGCGCGAAGTCCGCGGTGCGCCTCGCCCGGCCGTCTGGCACGGTCGTCGAGGAAGTTCTCCACCCCTCGGGGACCCCGGCCCCGGACAGTGCCGGGCACACCCTGGCCCCACTGCAAACGGCGCTGATCCGCGACGGCGGCCCGGTCGACGCACTGCCGTCCCTCGACGACGCGCGGGACCACTTGCGCGCCGCACTCGTCACGCTGCCGTGGGAGGGCCTCGGGCTCTCCCACGGCGAGCCGGCCATCCCCACGCGCTATGCCTTCTGAAGTCGCCACCGAAACCACCGGTCTGCTCGCCGCCGCCGTCGAGGCCTTGGGCGGATCGACCCGCGACGGCCAGGTCCGCATGGCCAACGCGGTGGCCCACGCCATCGACACCGGCGAGCACCTGGCTGTGCAAGCCGGGACCGGCACCGGCAAGTCCCTGGCCTATCTCGTACCAGCGGTCGCGCATGCCGTCGAAACGGGCAAGACGGTGGTCGTCTCCACGGCCACGATCGCTCTGCAGCGCCAACTCGTCGAACGCGATCTACCGCGCCTGGCGGCCGCCCTCGCCGGGCCACTCGGCTCCGAACCGGCGTTTGCCATCCTCAAGGGCCGGGCCAACTACCTGTGCCTCAATAAGATTCATGGCGGCGTCGCCGACGAGCCGGATTCAGAACTCTTCGACGCCTTCGAGACGTCGCGTACCGGGCGCGAGGTCACCCGGCTGCGCGAGTGGTCTTCGGACACCGAGACCGGCGACCGGGACGACCTGAGCCCCGGCGTCGCCGACCGTTCCTGGCGCCAGGTCAGCGTCACCGCACGCGAATGCCTCGGCGCGACGAACTGCAGCTACGCCCAAGACTGCTTCGCCGAGCGCGCCCGAGCCCAGGCAGGACAATCCGACATCGTCGTGACCAACCACGCGATGCTGGCGATTGACGCGCTCTCGCCGGCGAACATCCTGCCCGAGCACGATGTGGTGATCATCGACGAGGCGCACGAGTTGGCCGACCGGATCACCGCTGTGGCCACCGACGAACTGTCCGCCGCCTCGGTCACCCTCGCCGCCCGCCGGGCCGCGAAGCTCGTCGACGAGGAACTCGTCGACGACGTGATCGGCGGCGGAGAGCTGCTGGGCACCTTGCTCGACGACGCCGCACCACGGTTGCTGACCGCGCTCCCAACCGGATGGGATTCGGCACTCGCGAGCCTGCGGGACCGGCTGTGGCGAGCACGCAGCGGAATCGGTCCGGTCCGCGCCGCGGGCGACGCCGACGGCGATGCGGCGGCCGCGAGATCGGCGGCGATGACCTCCCTGGAAGAATTGCACGATGCAGCCGTGCGCGTCCTCACCGCGTTCGACGAGCCCGACCCGGCCAAGCGGCGCGACGTCGTGTGGCTGGCCGAGGACCCGCTGAAAACCGGCCCGCGCCGGGTGCTGCGCATCGCCCCGCTCTCCGTCGGCGGCCTGTTGCGAGCCTCCCTGTTCGCCGACGCAACCGTGATCCTCACCTCGGCGACCCTGGTCGTCGGCGGCTCGTTTGATGCGCTCGCCACCACCTGGGGCCTTCCCGTCGCAGGGAACCAGGCCCACACCGAGTCGGCAACCATCGGCGAGGTCACCGCCACGGGAAAGGAGGTGCCCGCCGACGAGGCGCCCATGCGGTGGCGCGGACTCGACGCCGGATCGCCCTTCGACTATCCGCGCTCGGCAATCCTCTACGTCGCCAAGCACCTGCCGCCGCCCGGTCGCGGTGGTCTCTCAGCTCAACTGCTCGCCGAGTTGAGCGGCCTGATGACGGCTGCGCACGGCCGCACCCTCGGCCTGTTCTCGTCGATGCGGGCGGCCCGCGAGGCCGCCGAGGCGCTGCGCGAGAACACCGACCACACCATCCTGTGCCAGGGTGACGATTCGACGTCGACCCTGGTCCGCCGATTCAGCGACGATCCCGCGACGTGTCTGTTCGGCACCCTGTCACTGTGGCAGGGCGTCGACGTGCCGGGCGACTCGCTGTCGTTGGTCGTCATCGACCGCATCCCGTTTCCGCGACCCGACGACCCGCTGGCCAGTGCCCGCGCCCGCGCGGTCGAAGCGGCCGGCGGGAACGGATTCATGTCGGTGTCCGCCAACCACGCCGCCCTGCTGCTGGCCCAGGGCGCCGGCCGTCTGCTCCGGTCCACCGCGGACCGCGGGGTCGTCGCCGTTCTCGATTCCCGACTCGCCACCGCCCGGTACGGCAACTACCTCATCGCCTCGCTGCCGCCGTTCTGGAAGACGACTGACACCGCAACCGTCCTCGCCGCCCTTGACCGGCTAACGGCATGAGTGCGGCGGCGGGCGCCGATCCCCGGCTTCCGGCGCCCGACCTCGCCGCACTGGCCGGCCTCGCCCACACCGATCCACACTCGGTCCTCGGTGCCCACCGGCTCAGCGGCGGGGCCCTGGCATTCCGCGTCCTGCGCCCGCAGGCAACCGCGGTATCGGTTCTGCTCGGTGCTGACGAGTACGCGCTGGCCGAGCACGCCGACGGAGTGTGGGTCGGCGCCGTCGGCTGGGATCCCGACCACCCGCTCCCCGACTACCGCTACCGCGTGCACTACGGGCCGCACCCGGACCGCGATTGTGCCCATGATTCCGCCGACCGCGCCTTCGTCGTCGCCGACCCATACCGATTCGCACCCACCATCAGCGACGACGACCTGCGGTTGATCGCACAGGGGCGCCACCGCCGTCTCTGGGAGGTACTCGGGGCACGCGTGATGATGCGCACGACCGGCCTCGGCCGCGTGTCCGGCGTCGCATTCACCGTTTGGGCCCCGATGGCCCGGGGCGTGACCGTTGTCGGCGACTTCGAGGGGTGGGAGGGACGACTCGCCCCGATGCGGCGGCTCGGGCACGGCGGCGTGTGGGAGGTATTCCTGCCCGAGGTCCGCGCCGGCGAGTTGTACAAATTCCGCATCCACGGCGCCGACGGAACCATCGTCGACAAGGCCGATCCAATGGCACGGGCCGCCGAGACACCGCCGGCCACCGCTTCGGTCATCGTCGATGACGACCGCTACCGCTGGGGCGACGCGCAGTGGATGGCCCAGCGGTCTGGCACCGACGCCCTGTCGCGGCCGATGAGCATCTATGAGGTGCACCTCGGTTCCTGGCGCCCGGGGTTGGGATATCGGGAGCTGGCCCTCGAACTGGCCGACTACGTGGTGGCAATGGGCTTCACCCACGTCGAACTGCTGCCCGTCGCCGAACACCCCTACGGCGGCTCGTGGGGCTACCAGGTCACCTCGTACTATGCGCCGACCGCCCGCCTGGGCACCCCGGACGACTTCCGATTCCTGGTCGACTCGCTGCACCGGCGCGGCGTCGGCGTGCTGATCGACTGGGTGCCCGCACACTTCCCCCGCGACGCATGGGCGTTGGCGCGTTTCGACGGAACGCCCACCTATGAGCACGCCGACCCGCAGCGCGGCGACCACCCGGATTGGGGAACCCTGGTTTTCGACTACGGCCGTCGCGAAGTCGCCGGATTCCTCATTGCCAACGCCCTGTACTGGCTGGCCGGCTTCCACGTCGACGGCCTGCGCGTCGACGCCGTCGCCTCCATGCTCTACCTGGACTATTCCCGGGCGCCCGGACAGTGGACGCCCAATATCCACGGTGGCCTGGAGAACCTGGAGGCCGTTGCCTTCCTGCGCGAACTCAATGACGCGATCCAGCACGCGCAGCCCGGGGTGCTGACTATCGCCGAGGAGTCCACCTCATGGCCCGGGGTCACGCGCGACACCGCCACCGGCGGGCTGGGCTTCTCGCTGAAATGGAATATGGGGTGGATGCACGACACCCTCGCCTTCCTCTCGCGCGACGTCGCCGACCGCGCGTTTCACCACCACGAGATCACCTTCTCCCTGATGTATGCATTCAGCGAGCGGTTCCTCCTGCCCCTGTCGCACGACGAGGTCGTCCACGAGAAGGGCACGCTATGGACACGGATGCCTGGGGATGCCGACGCCAAGGCGCGCGCGGTCCGCCAATTCCTCGCGTATCAGTGGAGTCATCCGGGCAAGCAGTTGCTGTTCATGGGGCAGGAGTTCGGGCAGACCGCCGAGTGGGCCGACCATCGGGGCGTCGACTGGCACGAGCTCGACGACGGTCCCGACGCACACCTGCATCGCGGGATCTCACTGCTCGTGCGCGACCTGAACGCCTTGAACCGCGTGCATCCGGCCCTTTACGCGCGCGATACGAGGTCCGACGGCTACGAGTGGATCTCCGTCGGCGACGCATCGTCGCCGGTATTCGGCTTCTGTCGACGCGGTGAGTCCTCGACAATTGTCTGCCTCTTCAGCGTCGGACCGGCACCATTCCCCGAGTATCGGGTCGGCATGCCCAACCCGGGCCGGTGGCGCGTCATCTTCGACGGCGACGATGAGCGCTATGGCGGTGCGAAGGCGGGCGCCGTGGGAGCAGTCTATGAGACGACCGACATCGCGTGGCAGGGGCGGGCGACCTCGATTGCGCTGCCGCTGCAGGCAAATTCGTCGGTCTGGCTCGAGTTGCGCTGAAAATCAATACCTCAGCCGGGCGGACCAGCCGTCGGTGGTGTCCGTCGCCAGCCGGCCGGTCAGCGTCGCGGCCAGGGCCTCGCGGTGCGCGACGCGCTCGGTGTTGGTCACGAAGCGCCGGTCGTCGGACAGCCCGGGCGCGCCGAGTTCGCCGACAAGCGCGGCAAACTGCCGATCGTTGCCAACCGCGAGGACCAGCGGACGGTCCGCGCTGGCGAACAGCTTGATGCTCATCAGACCGCCGACGGCGTGTCGTCCCCCGTTCCGGGTTGCTCGATCTTGACGACCTCGGCGCCCAAATCGGCCAGCAGCATCGTCGCATATGGCCCGGCCGGCACCCGTCCGAAGTCGGCGAGCGCCAGGCCGTCGAGCGCCAGGCCGTCGAGCGCTCCGCTACTCACCGGAAGGCGGAAGCGCCGGTCAGGGCACGGCCAATCTGGAGCTGGTGGACCTCGGCAGTACCCTCGTAGGTCAGCACCGACTCGAGGTTGTTCGCATGCCGGATCGGCGGGTACTCGAGCGTGATCCCGTTCGCCCCCAGAATCGTGCGGCACTCCCGCGCGATCTTGATGGCCTCGCGGCAGTTGTTGAGCTTGCCCAGGCTCACCTGCGCCGGCTCAACCTCACCGGCATCCTTGAGCCGGCCCAGCTGGTAGGCGAGCAGATGACCTTTGCCAACCTCGAGCGCCATATCGGCCAGCTTGGCCTGGGTGAGCTGGTAGGCGGCGAGCGGCTTGTCGAACACCAGCCTCGTCTGGGCGTAGTCGACGGCCGTCTCCAGGCAGTCCCGGGCCGCGCCGATCGCCCCGAAGATGATCCCGAAGCGCGCCTCGTTCAGGCAGCTCAGCGGACCCCGCAGCCCTGCTGCCTTCGGCAGCATCGCCGACGCCGGCAGCCGCACGTCCTCCAGTACCAGTTCCGAGGTGACCGAGGCCCGCAGCGACATCTTGTTCTTGATCTCCGGCGCGGAGAAGCCCGGCGTGTCGGTGGGCACCACGAAGCCGCGGATCCCGCGGGAGCCCTCCTCAAGGTCAGTGTTGGCCCATACCACGGCCACATCGGCCACTGAGCCGTTGGTGATCCACATCTTGGCGCCGTTGAGCACCCAGTCGTCACCGTCGCGCACCGCACGGGTCCGCATCCCCCCCGGATCCGAACCGAAATCCGACTCGGTCAGCCCAAAGCAACCGATCGCGTCGCCGGCGGCCATCCGCGGCAGCCAGTGCTCCTTCTGCTCCTCGCTCCCCCAGTGGTGAATCGCGAACATCGCCAGCGACCCTTGCACCGAGACCAGCGACCGAATCCCTGAGTCCGCGGCTTCGAGTTCCAGACAGGCCAGGCCGTAGGCCGTTGCGCTGGTCCCCGCACACCCATAGCCCTCCAAGTGCATTCCCAGCACCCCCAGGCCGCTGAGCTCCTTGGCCAGTTCGCGCACCGGTATTTGGGCCTCGTCAAACCACTGGGCCACATGCGGACGGATCCGCGCGGCGGTAAATTTGCGAACGGTGTCGCGGATCGCGATCTCCTCCTCGGTCAGCAAGGTGTCCAGGGCGAACAGTTGGGTGACGGTACGGGTTTCGGCCATGACTACTCCTCATTGTGGCTGGCAGCATGGTGCGACCAGTCTTTCCGTGCCGGTTGCGACGCGTTGCGCAAACGATTACACACACCGTACGTGCGCAGGGTCGCCGGCCACCCCGTCAATCAGCCGCCGAGCGGGGCTCCGACCACGATCGCCCCGTGGATCGCCGTAGCACTCGTCCACCGACCATGGGCGCGCCTCGGAGGTGGCGCCGTTCTACCGCGAATGGATCAGTCGGACCCGATTCGCGTAGCCAGCTGGACCCAACCGCCGTGGGTTCGGAGAATCGCATGGTTTGGGCACGATCGGCACGATTCAGGGCACGATCGGCACGATTCAGGGCACGATCGGCAGATGAGGATTCGACGACGAGAAGCCCACGCCACAATTGGGAGCTTGAGCGCGAGCGCGATGCTGGCGGCCGTCGCGGTCGCAATGACGGGCACTGCGGGCGCGGCGAGCGCGGCGCCGCTGCCCGTTGTCCAGTCACCCGCGCAAGGGATCATCACGACGGGAATCGGCTATTGGACGATTTGGTCGGCACCGATTCGTGTCCGTACCGGCCCGCGCGGCGCCGTGCTGATCAGCTCACCGGGCGGTGATGCCTGTGACCGCGGCGCCGCCGGGCACTACGTCCGCTTCGACTACACCAGCGTCAGCACCGGGCGTAGTGGATCGGTGACCGTGCGCCCCTGTCCAGGACCATTCAGCGGCCAACTGGAGGCCGCGATCTTCCCGGGCGCCGGGCGGCTGATCGGCACCATCCACATCCTCAGCGATGGCGGACCGTGGCAGGTGCCCGGCGTCGCATCCGCCGCCGTCGGCTAACGGTCGCGAGAGGACGAACCGCTCACCGGTGATGCGCCTCAGAACAGCGCCGACGCCAGCTTCCGGCGCGCGGCCATCACGACGGGCTCATTCGGCTCGTACAGTTCGAACAACTCCAGCAACCGGGCGCGCACGCGTGCCCGGTCGTCGTCGGTGGTCGCCCGAACCAACTCGACCAACCGATCGAACGCCGCGTCAGGCTGCTGGTTGAACAATTCCATGTCGGCGGCCGCCAGTTGGGCGTCGACGTCGCCGGGCGTCGCGGACTCGACTGCCGAGGCCGGATGCTTCGACGCTCTCGCTACGAAGGTCAGGTTGCGCACGAGCGACGCGGCCTCGAGGTTGTCCGGCTCGGCATCAGCGATCGCCCGATAGTCCTCGAGCGCCCCGTCAACGTCGCCGTCGTTGAGCTTGTCCTCGGCCGCCACCATGCGCGGATCGGCAACCTCTTCCGCAACCTCGGCACCCGCGCCGGGGTCGGGGTCGGGGTAGGCCGGTCCGATCTGGGTGAAGATTTCGTCGAGCCAGGCCTGAATCTCCGCCCGGGGCTTGACCCCCGTGAAGACGGACACCGGCTGGCCGTGTGCCAGTGCGACGACCATGGGGATGGACTGCGCACGGAATGCCTGTGCGATCCGCGGATTGGCGTCAACGTCCACCTTGGCCAGCACCCACCGCCCACCGGACTCGGCGGCCATCGACTCCAGCACCGGGGACAGCTGCTTACACGGCTCACACCAGGTCGCCCAGAGGTCGACGACCACCAGCTGGCGCGTCGACCGCTCGATGACGTCGGCTTCGAAGGCCGCCTCGGTGACGTCGAAAACATCTCCGCCCGCCGGGCGCTCCGCACCGGCGGCCGGCGCGGGCGTCGCCTGCGCGGTCCGCTGTGCATCGGCACGGTCCTTCAGCGCGGACAGATCGACCGCCCCGGACATGGCTGCTGCGGCCTGCTGTTGCGCGGCCGCCCGTTGACGATTGGTTGGTCTGCTCACACGTCTATTTTGTCATGCTCGTGCGGCGGTGCGCCGACCTCCGGCGCAGCGGCGCCATCCGACAGTTCCGCGAGGTGCCCGGCGCGCCGCGCCCACCACTCGAAGACGAGGGTGCCGAACGGCGGCAACGACGAGACCAGGGCGAGGCCCAGCGTGAGCAGGTTCCACTTGAGCGCGTACGCGGTGAGGAACGAAACCACCACGAACGCCAAGAACACGATGCCGTGCACCATGCCCGGGATGCGCACCGCGGAGTCGATGCCCTGCACCCACTTGAAGTACATCGCGACGAGTAGTGCCGCCCAGGTGATCGCCTCGGCGACGGCGACGAACCGGAACCGCTTGGCCGGGGTGGATAGATCAAAGAACGAAGTCACTATTGAGCCTTTCAGGCCACGCGGCGGGCGCACCGCAAACGGGCCGGTTTATCCGGGACGGTGATATTACGGGACGGTGATGATGAGCGCGTCGCCCTGGCCGCCGGCCCCGCAGAGTGCCGCCGCCCCGACCCCGCCGCCGCGGCGCTTCAGTTCGAGGGCGAGGTGCAGGGTGATTCGTGCACCCGAGGTGCCGATGGGGTGACCGATTGCGATCGCGCCGCCATTGACGTTCACCTTCGCCGGGTCGATGCCCAGGGCTCGGGTCGAGGCGAGGCCGACCGCGGCGAAAGCTTCATTGATTTCGACGACGTCGAGGTCGGCCGGGGCGATCCCCGCCCGCGCGCAGGCCTTGGCAATGGCGTTGGCCGGTTGCTCCTGCAGACTGGAATCCGGCCCGGCGACAACGCCGTGCGGACCGATCTCGGCGAGCCAGTCCAGGCCGAGTTCCTCCGCCTTCGCCTTGCTCATGACGACGACGGCACAGGCGCCGTCGGAGATCTGCGACGCGTTACCGGCGGTAATGGTGCCGTCCTTGCGGAATGCGGGCCGCAACCCGCCCAGGCCCTCGACCGTCGTGTCCGCCCGGACGCCCTCGTCGACGCTGAACTCGACCGGATCGCCCTTGCGCTGCGGAATGGGCACCGGGACGATCTCGTCGGCGAAGGCGCCACTTTGCGCCGCGGCGGCCGCGAGCCGGTGGCTGCGGGCGGCGATCTCGTCCTGCTGGTCGCGGGTGAAGCCGTCGGTGTCGTTGTGTGCCTCGGTGAGTGCACCCATCGCCTGATCGGTGAACGCATCGTGCAGGCCGTCGAACGCCGTGTGGTCCACCAGTTCAGCCGGCCCGTACTTGAATCCGCTCCGGCTGCCCGGCAGCAGGTGCGGCGCCCGGGTCATCGACTCCTGACCGCCGGCGATCACGCACTCGAATTCGCCGGCCCGGATCAGCTGATCGGCTAGCGCGATCGCGTCAATCCCCGATAGGCACATCTTGTTGATGGTCAGGGCGGGTACGTCCCAACCGATCCCCGCCTTGACCGCCGCCTGCCGCGCCGGCATCTGGCCGGCGCCGGCCGTCAAGACCTGGCCCATGATCACGTAGTCCACGGCCGATGCCGGCACCCCGGAGCGGTCCAGCGCCCCCTGGATGGCGATGGCACCCAGGTCGACGGCGCTGAAATCCTTCAGTGCTCCGAGCAGGCGGCCGAACGGCGTGCGCGCGCCGCCGACGATGACGGTGGGATTGGACCGGGGACTGGCCATGGGAAACTCCTGTGCGATGTGGTTCTTTGCCGACCCGGCAGAGCGGATCGCTGCACCACAACGCTACCGTTAGCCCATGAGTAGCTCGCCCACCGCCCTCATCAGCGAACTGGTCGTCGGGATCGATCACGTCGGTATCGCCGTGCCCGACCTCGACGCGGCCAAGGCCTGGTACGCCCAGCACCTGGGTTTCGTCACCCTGCACGAGGAGACCAACGAAGAACAAGGGGTCCGCGAAGCGATGGTCGGCCCGTCGGGCACGACCGGCGCGGTGATCCAGCTCCTCGCACCGCTGAACGAACAGTCGACGATCGCGAAGTTCCTCGATCGCAGCGGCCCCGGCCTGCAACAACTCGCGGTGCGCGTGACCGACCTCGATGACGTGGTGGCCCGCCTCACCTCCGCCGGTGTGCGCGTGCTCTACCCGCAGGCCAAACGTGGTACGGCCGATTCGCGGATCAACTTCGTCCACCCGCGCGACGCCGGCGGCGTACTGCTGGAACTCGTCGAGCCCAAGCCGGGCGCGCACTAGACTTGGGCCATGGCTGATTCCGCCGAGCGCCCACCGCAGTTCCCCCTCGTCCGCCGTGGGTACGACCGCGACATGGTCGACCACCAGCTGGCACGACTCAACTCCGAACTTCACCTCCTCGCCACCGATCGCGATTCGGCGGGCGCCCACGCCCGCGAACTGACCATCCATCTCGAGCAGGCCCGAGAAGAAGTCGACCGGCTCCGCCGCGAGGTCGACAAGCTGGCCGTCCCGCCGACGACGGCGGCGGGCATGAGTGAGCGACTCTCCCGGATGCTTCAGCTCGCCTCTGACGAGGCATCGGAGATCCGCGCCACCGCACAGGCCGAGTCGGACGAACTGCGCTCGATCGCCCAGCAGGAGGCAGCGGTGGCGAGGGAGGACGCAACGACCGCGCTGGCCCGGGGTGAGCAGGTACTCGTCGAACGTACCGACAAACTCGAGCACGACGAACGGGTCGCGGCCGACCGTCGTGCCGAGTTGCTCGCCGCCGCGAAGACTGAGGCTGACAAGCTCACGACGCGGGCGCAAACCGAGGCCACGAAGTCCACCTCCACGGCGAAGGCCCAGGCGGCCAAGCTGACCGCCGAAGCGTCGACCGAGGCAGATCAGATTCGCGAGACCGCCGGCGCCCAGGCGAAGAAGATGACCGCCGACGCAGAAGCACAGGCGAAGGCCGTTCTCACCGCCGCCCGGACCGAGGCCACCAAGACGCTCGAAACCGCGACCGCCGCAGCGAAGAAGGTCACCGCCGACGCGAGCGCCGAGGCCCGGCACCTCACCGTCGAGGCAACAGAGCTGGCCGAGAAGACGCGAGCCGCCGCGCATGACCTCGCTGCCGAACGACTGCGCAGCGCTCGATCGGTGGCCGCGCGTACCCGGTCGGCACACCAGCGCGTTCAGGATCAGCTCCGCGCATTGGCCGAATATCTCGCCGCGGCACCCGAGATCTCCGCAGCCGAGCTCGACGACGTCGCCGATGCGTCAGACGACGAGGATCAAACGGCCCTGGCCGATCGCATCGCCAACAGCGGTGCCGTCACACGCTCGGGACCGCACCGCGGGTCGGTCACGCCGACCCATGAACAGCACACCGGACCGAGCGCAGCGACGACCGGGCCGATCGCCGTCCGGACCCGCCCCAACCCGGCTCGACCGCCCCAGTCCTGATCGGCCGTCTACTGGGTACCGCCCGGCTAGAACAACCGGAACTCGGTGCTCTCCATCCCGCGCAGCCCGTCGTAGTCGAGGATCTGGCAGCGGATCCCCCGGTCGGTCGCGAGGGTGCGCGCCTGCGGCTTGATTTGCTGGGCGGCGAACACACCGCTGACCGGGGCGATACTGGCGTCGCGGTTGAGTAGCTCGAGGTAGCGGGTCAACTGCTCGACCCCGTCGATTTCGCCACGACGCTTGATCTCGACGGCGACCGTTGCGCCGTCGGCGTCGCGGCACAGCAGATCGACCGGGCCGATGGCGGTCGGATACTCCCGGCGCACCAGCGTGTATCCCGGGCCGAGGGTGTCCACGTGCTCGGCGAGCAACTCCTGAAGGTGTGCCTCGACCCCATCTTTGACCAGTCCAGGGTCTACCCCGAGTTCGTGGCTCGAATCGTGTTCGATATCGGCGAGGGTGATCCGCAGTTGTTCGCCGGCCTTGTTCGTCACCACCCACACCGCATGGGCCACGACGTCCTCGGGGACGTCTTCCTCAGTCAGCCAGCAGGGCGGGCTCATCCAGTTCAGCGGCTTATATGCACGATCGTCGGCGTGGATGCTCACCGATCCGTCGGCCTTGATCAGGAGCAGGCGACGCGCCATCGGCAGATGGGCGGTAAGCCGCCCCGCATAATCAACCTGACATTCCGCTACGACCAGACGCACAACGGCTAGCTTAGACACATGAGAATCTTCGTGGCCTATCTGGCCAACGACGGCGGTGCCGATGCGGTCAAGCTCGCCGGGCGCGTGGCCCGCTCGGTTGGGGCCGAGCTAGATATCGGGCTGATTGCTCCGGGCGGCGATCCGGGGCCGGCGCTGACCGAGGTGTTGCGCGAGCAGGCCGCCGACTGGCTCGACGATGCCCGCGCGCTCGTCCCTGACATTCGGTCCGAAGCCCATATCGCCTTCCACGACTCGATCCCGTCCGGGATCATCGCCGAGGCACGCCGGGTCGGCGCGGCGGCGATCGTCGTCGGTGGTTCGGGCGGAGGAATGATCGGCAGCCATTCGCTGGGAAGCGTCGTCAACGACCTCCTGCGCTCGTCACCGCTGCCCGTTGTGCTCGCACCCCGCGGGATCCGCAACTCGCCGATAGCGCGGACCACACAAATCACGTGCGCCATCGGTTCACGGCCGGGCGCGCCGGGCCTCCTCGATCTCGCCATCGGAGCGGCGCGCCGGTCGCGGATACCGTTGCGACTGATTTCGCTCGTCGCCCTTGACCAGCTACCCACCGGCGGCGCCGACCCCCAGGCCAAGGACCGCGCGACCGCACACGCTCAGACGGTGCTGCAGACTGCGCGCGACGGCCTGCCCGAGGGCGTCGAGGTCACGATCTCCCTTGCCCACGGCTCAACCATCGAAGACGCGGTGGAGCGCCTCGATTGGCACGACGGCGACATCCTTCTCGTCGGGTCGAGCCGCCTGGCCGCGCCGCAGCGGATCTTCCTCGGCTCGACAGCCGCCAAGATGTTGCGTGTGCTGTCGGTGCCGGTCGTCGTTCTGCCGTCGCCGGCCGAAGACACCGTCTGAGCCCACCCACCGCCGGAGCCGCCCAAACAGCTGACCCGGCCGGTCAATACCCGGAAACGACAAAGCGCCCCCGGACGAATCCGGGGGCGCTTTGCGCAAATTGTGTTCGGCGGTGTCCTAC
>NZ_DIAX01000074.1:0-446 GCF_002414845.1 Gordonia sp. UBA5067
AACCGCAACTTCGAGGGCCGCATCTCCCCCGACGTGAAGATGAACTACCTGGCCAGTCCGCCATTGGTGATCGCGTACGCGTTGGCCGGCACAATGGACTTCGACTTCGAATCGGAGCCACTGGGCACCGACACCGAGGGCAACGATGTCTTCCTGAAGGACATCTGGCCCTCGGCGCAGGAGATCGACGACACGATCAAGGCAGCGATCAACGAGGACATGTTCCGCAGTTCTTACGCCGACGTCTTCAAGGGTGACGAGCGTTGGCGGAGCCTGTCGACCCCCGACGGCGACACCTTCGCCTGGGACGACAAGTCGACGTATGTGCGCAAGGCGCCCTACTTCGACGGGATGACGCTTGAGCCGTCGCCGGTGTCCGACATCAAGGGTGCGCGCGTGCTGGCGCTGCTGGGCGATTCGGTGACCACCGACCACATCAGCCCGGC
>NZ_DIAX01000074.1:668-15005 GCF_002414845.1 Gordonia sp. UBA5067
ATGATCCGCGGCACCTTCGCCAATATCCGCCTGCAGAACCAGCTGCTCGACGGCGTGTCCGGCGGGTACACCCGTGACTTCACCCAGGACGGCGGCCCGCAGTCGTTCATCTACGATGCGTCGGTGAACTACCAGAAGGCCGGCATTCCCCTGGTCGTGCTCGGCGGCAAGGAGTACGGCTCGGGCAGTTCACGCGACTGGGCGGCCAAGGGAACCGTGCTGCTGGGTGTGAAGGCGGTCATCACCGAGTCCTTCGAGCGCATCCACCGCAGCAACCTGATCGGGATGGGCGTCGTTCCGCTCCAGTTCCCGGCCGGCGAGTCCGCGAAGTCGCTCGGCCTGACCGGTACCGAGGTCTTCGACATCGAGGGCATCGAGAAGCTCAACGAGGGAGTCACCCCACCGACCATGCACGTCACGGCGACAAAGGAGGACGGCGACACCATCGAGTTCGACGCCGTCGTCCGGATCGACACCCCCGGAGAGGCCGACTACTACCGCAACGGCGGCATCCTCCAGTACGTTCTGCGCAACATGCTGAAGGCTGATGCCTAAGGTCTCCGACGACCACCTGGCCGCGCGTCGTCGAGAGATCCTCGACGGCGCGCGGCGGTGTTTCGCGGAGTACGGGTACGACGGCGCCACGGTCAAACGACTCGAAGAGGCGACCGGGCTGTCCCGGGGTGCAATCTTCCACCACTTCCGGGACAAAGAAGCGCTCTTCCTGGCACTCGCCGACGACGATGCCCACCGGATGGCCGACGTCGCCGCCGACCAGGGTCTGGTGCAGGTGATGCGCGACATGCTCGCCCGGCCACAGGACTTTGACTGGCTCGGGACACGACTGGAGATCGCCCGCAAGATCCGGACCGACACGGCGTTCCGCGACGAGTGGCAGGCCCGCTCGGCCGAGTTGGACTCGGCCACCCTGTCGCGCCTTGAGAGTCAGCGCACCGCCGGCCGGCTGCGCAGCGATTTGCCCACCGAAGTGCTCGTCACCTATCTGGACCTCGTGATGGACGGCCTGATCAACCGGCTGGCCACCGGAGAGTCCACCGCCAACCTCGAGGCGGTCCTCGACCTCGTCGAAGCGTCGGTGCGCTCCGATACCCACTCCTGACCAATTCGGCGGTGGTGCCCGGGGAATGGGCTCGCGACCTGGTCCCTATCTGCGCGACCTGCTGGGGTTGGTGCCACGGTTTCACCGCCGCCTTCGGCGTAACCTTGAACGGTGGCAGCGCAGGCTCCGATGCCGCGGTTGGCCGAACTGATCGCGTCGTTGTCGATTGCCACCGACCTCGGCCTCGGGTTGCCGCAGGAACACGTCCTTCGCCAGACCCTCATTGCGCTGCGCCTCGGCGCACTGGCCGGGTTGAGTTCCGAACAACAAGACGCGGTGTTCTACGTTTCACTGCTGGCGTGGGTGGGCTGCATCGCGGACTCACATGAGTTGTCGCGCTCCTTTGGGGACGACCGGCGGATCCGATCCGACAGTTACCTCGTCGACAAGGCCGGCCTGGAGATGATGCGATTCATGTTCGCGCAGGTGGTGCGCGGCCGCCCGCCGCTCGAAGGCGTGGCCATGGTCGGGCGTGTCCTCGCCAGTGGATTCGCCGACGCGACCAACTCGTTCATCACCCACTGCCAGACGACGGGCGACATCGCCGATCGGCTCCATCTCCCGCCCCGCGTTCGCGACTGCCTGACCCAGGTCTTCGAGCGGTGGGACGGGCACGGTGTTCCCGGCCACCGTGCCGGCCCGCGGATCGACATCGTCGTCCGCGTGGTGCAGATCGCCGACGACGCGGAGGTCCTGCACCGGCAGGGCGGACTCGGTGCTGCCGTCGAGATGCTCCAATCGCGCCGGGGGACCGAGTTCGACCCCGAGTTGGTCGACGCGTTGATTGCCCGCGCCGGCGAGATATTCGGGAGCCTCGAGATCGCCGACCCCGCCGGCGCGGTGGCGGAGATCTCCCACCAAATCGAAAGCCCACTCACCCCTGCCGAATTCGACGATGCCCTCGAGGTCTTCGGCGACTACGCCGATCTCAAGTCCCCCTGGTTCAGCGGGCATTCGTACGCAACCGCGCAACTCGCTGCCACTGCGGCCGCGCACGCCGGGCTCGATCGACATGACTGCCGCCTGGTCCGCAATGCCGCACTTGTGGCCCACCTCGGGCGAACCGGCGTCTCGACCGGAATATGGAACAAGACCGGCCCGCTTACCGCCGCGGAAATCGAACGGATCAGGACGGTGCCCTACCTCACCGAGAGCATTCTGCGCCGGCAACCCCGACTGGCCGAACTCGGCGCCCTCGCCGGCACCGTTCACGAACGCATCGATGGTTCCGGCTACCCCCGCGGACTTGCCGCAAACAGCTTGTCGACGTGCGCACGCGTGCTGGCCGTGGCCGACTGGTACCAGACCATCGCCGAGGCCCGTCCCCACCGCGATCCGGTACCCAAGTCCGAGCGGGCGACACTACTGCGCCAACTCGTCACCGAAGGCAAGTTCGACGGCGTCGCCGGACGCGCCGTTCTCGCCGCGGCCGGGCATCGGGTGCCGAGGCGCACCACTTTGGTCGCCGGCCTGACCGATCGTGAGGCCCAGATCCTGGACCTCCTGGTTCGCGGGGCGTCCAACCGCCAGATCGCTGAGCAGCTGACGATCACCCGGCGCACGGTCGGCAGTCACGTCGAGCACATCTACGCCAAGATCGGCGTGAGCACCCGTGGTGCCGCCGCCATGTTCGCCATGCGCCACGGTCTCGTCGACCCCACCGACTGAGGACCGACAGTCAACGAAGATCGGGCGAACACCCGATGATCGGGGTCGGCGACCGCCGTAGAACTGTTGGTATGACCATTTCAGAACCACTCTCGCTCCCGGCAACAAGCATCGCGCCCGTGTATGAGCACTTCCTCGCCGCCATCGTCAACCGCGATTTCGTGGGCCTCGGCGCCACCCTGCGCGACGACGTTCGCCTGCGCGCCCTGGTGCCGCCCGGCCCCTTCGCACTAGCCGGGCCCCCCGCCGTCGTCGCCCAGTTCGAGCAATGGTTCGGCGGTGGGCGCTCCTTCGAGGTACTGAGTCACTCCGCCGGCGTCGTCGGCACCCGCGTGCACGCCCGGTGGACCGTCCGTCGTACCCCCGATGCGCCCGACGCCAGCCCCCTCACCGCCGAGCAGCACGCCTTCCTGACCGCTGACGACAGAGTGCGGTCGATCGATCTGCTGTGCTCAGGATGGCAGGACGCACGATGAGTACCGCACTGGCCAAAGCCGCGGTGAGCCTGACCACCGGTCTGGAAGACCCGGAGAAGGTCACCGTCGCCATGCTCGTCGCCGTCGGCGCCGCCGAACAGGGCCGATCTACGATGATCTTCCTGACCAAAGAGGCGGTGCGCCTCTCCGTCGCGGGGACGGCACTGGGCACCGCATGCGCGGGCTGCCCCCCGCTCCCAGAGCTGTATACGCGCTACGCACAGGCCGGGGGCCGGTTCCTGATTTGCCCGATCTGCTTTGCCGCCAAGGGGTTGGATTCCGCCACCACGATCGATACGGCCGACCTCGGTGGCACGGTGGCGCTCTGGGAATGGATCGGCACCGACCCGGTGGTGACTTTCAGTTACTGATGGCGACGGACTACGCCAGCTCGATGAGTTCTTGGTACTCGTCGGACCAGTGGTCCTCGGTGCCGTCGGGCAGCAGGATGACCCGCTGCGGGTCAAGTGCGGCGGCGGCACCGGGATCGTGGGTGACCAGGACGACGGCGCCGGCGTAGCTGCGGAGGGCGTCGAGCACCTGTTCGCGCGAGATCGGGTCGAGGTTGTTCGTCGGCTCGTCCAACAGCAGGACATTGGCCGCCGACGACACCAGCCCGGCAAGGCTCAATCGGGTCTTCTCACCACCGGACAGCGTCCCGGCCGGCTGGTCGAGCTGGGCCCCACTGAACATGAAGGCACCGAGCAGGCCGCGCAGATCCTGCTCCCCCGCGTCGGGCGCGGCGTGCCGGATGTTCTCCCACACCGATGCGTCGTCGTCGAGGGTGTCGTGCTCCTGTGCGAAATAGCCGAGCTTCAGCCCGTATCCGGGCTCTAGGGCGCCGGCGTCGGCCTTCTCCGTCCCGGCGAGAAGCCGCAACAGGGTGGTCTTGCCGGCACCGTTGAGACCGAGCACGACGACCCGACTGCCTTTGTCGATCGCGAGGTCGACGCCGGTGAAAATCTCCAGCGAACCGTAGGTCTTGGTCAGACCCGAGGCCATCAGCGGCGTCTTACCGCAGGATGCCGGCTCGGGGAAGCGGATCGTCGCGGTGCGGTCGGCAACCCGCTCGTCATCCAGCTCGTTCAGCATGCGATCGGCCCGCTTGAGCATATTCTGCGCCGCCGTCGCCTTCGTCGCCTTGGCGCCGAGCTTCGCCGCCTGGGTACGCAAGGCGGAAGCCTTCTTCTCGGCGTTGGCGCGCTCGCGACGACGGCGGGCCTCATCGGTCGCCCGCGCGTCGAGGTACTTCTGCCACCCCATGTTGTAGACGTCGGCCTCCCCGCGCACGGCGTCGAGGAACCACACCTTGTTGACGACGTCGGCAAGCAGGTCCACGTCGTGACTGATGACGATCAACCCACCGTCATGGTTCTGCAGGAAGGAGCGCAACCAGGTGATGGAGTCGGCGTCCAGATGGTTGGTCGGCTCGTCGAGAAGCAGCGTCGTCGTCGACTTGCCCCCATCGTCGGATGCCGCAAAGAGGATCCGTGCGAGCTCGATTCGGCGGCGCTGGCCACCCGATAACGTCGAAAGCTGTTGGGCGAGGACCCGATCCGGGAGACCCAGGTTGTGGCAGATGCGTGCCGCATCCGATTCGGCGACGTAGCCGCCCAACGACGAAAACCGCTCCTCAAGCCGGCCATAGTTCCGCACCGCCTTGTCCCGGGCCTTC
Source organism: Gordonia sp. UBA5067 (assembly GCF_002414845.1). Classification (GTDB taxonomy): domain Bacteria; phylum Actinomycetota; class Actinomycetes; order Mycobacteriales; family Mycobacteriaceae; genus Gordonia; species Gordonia defluvii. The sequence goes on from NZ_DIAX01000074.1 coordinate 5,608, forward strand.
TCGTCGACGAGTTCGGCCATCAGGAGTTGCTGCTTCTCCATGTCGCGCACCAGCGTGTCCAGCCCCCGGGCCGACAACACGCGGTCTTTGGCGAGGACGCTCAGATCGCCTTCCTTCGGGTCCTGCGGCAGATAACCGACATCGCCGTTGCGGACGACGCTGCCCGCATACGGTTCGGTTTCCCCCGCGAGAATCCGCAACGACGTGGTCTTCCCCGCCCCGTTGCGACCGACCAGCCCGATACGGTCACCCGGGCCGATCCGCAACGCGGCGCCGGGCGCCGACAGCAGGGTCCGGGCGCCCGCGCGGACTTCGAGGTCGGTGGCGGTGATCATGTCCCCCGAGTCTACGGCCCCCGGAGCGCGGCCTGAAATCGTTTCCGCCTGGTACGCAGTAGTCTCAAGCGCATGGCGAGCTGCTCCTCCGGCGACTCTCCCGATCTTGTCGTGGTCGGGGCCGGCCCCGCCGGCCGGGCTCTCGCCCACCGTGCGGCCCGGTCCGGCCTCACGGTCACGCTCGTCGACCCCAATCCGCATCAGCGCTGGTCGCAGACTTTCGGAGCCTTCGCCGACGAGTTGCCCGAATGGCTTTCGCCCGTGTGTGTGGCTGCGCGCAGCGAGACGGTGGTGGTCTACACGCCGCGTCGCCGAGTGCTGCACCGGCCCTACGTCGTCCTCGACAACACGGCACTGCGGGACTCGCTGTCGCTTCACGGGGTGAGGATCGTCACCGGCTGCGCGGCGCACATCCGCCCCGACGAGGTGGTCCTCGACACCGGTGACGTCGTCCCCGGTCGAGTCGTCGTCGACGCCACCGGCCGGGCACCCGGCGTTGCCGCGCGCGCGCTGCCCCGGCAACGCGCCTACGGCGTCGTCGGCATTGTTGGCGCCGACGCCGAAACGGTGCTCATGGATTGGCGCCGCCCGTCGCCCGATACCCCCGATCCGCCGACGTTCAGCTACCGTGTGCCACTCGGCAGCGGGAGGTTCCTCGTCGAAGAGACCTTCCTGGCCGGCACGCCGCCGCCGATCGCGGAGTTGGCACGACGATGGGCGCTGCGCGGGACCCCGCACGGCTGGACCGGCGCCGCGACGGTCGATTCCGTCGAAGTGGTGGACTTCGCGCTGACTTCCGGTGCCCCCCGGCCCTGGCTCGACGATGGTCACCCGCTGCGATTCGGTGCGGCGGGCGGTCTCATGCACCAGGCCACCGGGTACAGCGTCGCCGCGTCGCTGCGGTGTGCCGACATCGTTGTCAACGCGATTGTTTGCGGCGACGACCCACGCGTCGCACTGTGGCCGTGGCGTGCGCGAATGGTCTATGCGATGCGCGAGCGGGGGCTGCGTGTCCTGACCGGCCTGGGGTGCACGGACACCGAACAATTCTTCGCCGCCTTCTTCAGCACCGGCGATGCCGGACAGCGGGCCTACCTCGGCTCGCGCCACAATCTTGCGGGAGTGCTGCGCGCGATGGCTGCGACTTTCGCCGCGACCGACTGGGCCGGGCGCCGACGCATCCTTGCCAGGGCGATCGGGATGGAACAGATCCGGCGCACCCGACGTTAAACCGGACATGGCAACCACAAATCTCACCGCAGCCGCCTTCGACCAGACGATCGCCGACAACGACATCGTGCTCATCGACTTCTGGGCCTCCTGGTGCGGCCCCTGTCGACAGTTCGCCCCGATCTACGAACGGGTGTCCGAGAAGCACCACGACATCGTCTTCGCCAAAGTCGACACTGAGGCCGAGCAGCAGCTCGCCGCCGCAGCAGACATCCGCTCAATCCCCACGGTGATGGCGTTCAAGAAGGGCTACATGGTGTTCAACCAGCCCGGTTCCCTGCCTCCCGAGGCGCTTGACGAGCTAATCGGCCGGCTCAAAGAATTGGACGTCGACAAGGCGCTCGCCGAGAGCCAGACCGCTGGCGGCGAGGGTTAGGCGCCAGTTCAAGCGCGATTGTCGATCCCCGGCTCGACGATCGCAATGACGTCCACCTCGGCGTCGGGCTTTGGATCCATCGCAGCAGCCAGCTGCGCATCGACATCGATAACCCGTGCTGCCCGGACCTCAGGTTTGTCGATCTCCTCGGCGACCTGCCGGGCGATCACGCGCCGGACCTCGTCGTCGACCTGAGCAAGATTGCGCACGATTTCGGCCCGCATGTTGCGCGACGCGACGTCGACGTGGACGTCAGCCGGCTTCGGCGGCTGAACATCGAAGTGAATCTCCAACGGTGCGACCGCATGGACCGTCAACGGCAGGGTGACGAGGCCGGCGACGTCGTAGCGCAGTCGATCCACCTTCAGATCGATCTCGATCTTGATCCGCAGCGGAATCTGCACGGTAAACCGGATCAGGTCCTCCACCGATCGCTCGATGATCGGCTCGTCGATGCTGACATGCGCGAGCACCTTGACCATCCCGCCCGGGCCGCTTGGGATGGGGCCGACATCAAAACTCTCGCCGGCGATCGACGCGAAGGCCTCGCCCACGCGCGGCTCCGTCACCGCGATTTCGAAGAAGCGTCGGCCAAATTCCTCGTAGGTCATAAATTCGGGCACCGGCTCAGTCTGCCATTGCCCGTCATTCGTGGCATGCCGACCCGGCAGCTAGGGGCCTGCCGACACCAGATCCATCCTCAGCCGCTGGCGCTGCGCTGGTCCGATTCGGCGACGCCGTCATCCCAGAACCCGCGCAATTCGAGCTCCCGGACGAGACGCTCGCGCGCATCGATGAATCGACTGTGGATCTCGGCGGTGATCGCCTCGGCATCACCCCGCCTGAAGTGACTGATCAGACGGCGGTGACTTTCGACGGCCTGGGTGCCCCAGTCCCGGTCGCCGACGTAGAAGCTGTATGGGGTGTACTTGGTCGCCGCGACCAGGAACCAGGCGAGCTTCCAGCTGTCCGCGGCAACGTGGATCCGCCGTTGAAACTGGTACTCACGGTCCAGAACCATCTGGTCGTCGCCGGCTTCCACCGCACGCGCGAGGTCGTCGACGATAGCGGTCAGGTCGGCGAGGTGGTCGTCGATATCCGGGTTGGACGCAGCGTGGACGGCCAGGCGAGCCGATAGCTGCGCTTGCATCCAGAAGATGTCCACGATGTCGCCGCGCTTGAGTTCGCCGACGATGAATCCGCGGTGCGGCGACGACCGCACCAGCCCCTCCCCCCGAAGCGTCACCAGCGCTTCCCGGACGGGGGTAACGCTGCACCCGAGCTCGGCCGCGACGTCATCGAGGCGGATGAATGCACCCGGGCGGACCTGCCCGGTAAGGATTCGGCTGCGCAGGTCGGCGGCCACTTCATCGGTGAGCTGCATTCGCCGCATATTCGCTCTCGTCACGGATATATCCCTTCATCGCCCACCACCATCTCAAGTATGACCAGCGCTACTCCCGGCCGGCGTGACACACCCCTCGAGTGTCACCGCCGGCGCGGGAGCGCGCTCAAATCACGTCCCGGTCGTGTTTCATGCGCCACTGCAGGTCCTTCATGAGGATCCGCGTCCCCCCGAACCGGATGAACTTGGGCAGGAACTTGTTGACGATCGACACGAATGTGAAGAGGTGCTGGAACCGGCGCCGATCGTCCTCGGTCCATTCCAGGCCCAACTGGCGGTGGAACAGCGGCGGCAGGAACCCGATCGTCAAGAACCGCAGGAGGTTTACGAACGGCAGCCGGATCAGCGGATTGATCATTTTCAGGTCGACGAGGTCGTTCATGAATTCACATGTCGTGTCGTCGATGACGACACGTTGGCAGGCGACATTCCAATAGTGGTCGAAGTCCTTGCGGGTGGCCGGCCACATGTCGTCGGGGACCTGCAGGGTGGTCCCGAGCGTCTTTGCCGACTGATAAAACTCCTCGGCGTCCTCCTCGCTCATCACACCGTGCAGGAGTTGATGCGAGTCCTCCACGCCGATGAACAGGCAGGCCGCCACCCACAGCTGCAGCTCGCGGTTGAACGCGTTGTATTTGACGGGGCTACGCTCGTCCGACTTCACGTGCCGGTGCGCAGAGTTGACCGCCTCGCGGAAGGCCTCCTTCTCCTCGTCGGTCCCCAAGACCGCGACCGCGAGATATTGCGACGTCGTCCGTGCCCGCTTCCACGGATGCTTCATCAGCGCACCGGACTCGACTTTGCTCTCCATTACGCCGTAGCCGACCTCCGGCCAGCCGAGTTGCATGACGACGTTGGCCGCGGCACCGGCCATCGACCAGAAGTCGATGGCCTCGGAAATCTGGGCCGGTTTACGCAGACTGGTGATCCGCCGCCTTCGCGTGGTGATGGCGATGCGCGTATCGCTGGTGCGCAACTCAGGTGTGGTCTCGTCCAGGTCGGGCGTGTACTTCAGCGCATGGTTGGTTGTTGACATTGTCCTACTCCTCCTGCTTCAATCCTCCGCCTGATCACACGGTTTGCACATCGTCGACGAGCCATCGCCCATCGGCGCGGACCAGTTTGACCACCATGCGATAGGGCTGACTTTTTCCATCCGGCGCGACGACGTTGCGGGCCTTCTGGTTGACAAACAGGATCACTGTCGCCTTCCCGTCGCTCAGCGACTCGACCGCGGAGTTGGTCACCGTCGCAGTGGCCACCCCTTTCCCGTTGGCGACGATCTCGGTGAGTGCCTTGACCATCTCGTCGTACTTCTTCCCGAAGTCCTCGGTGGACATCGCGGCAATCACCTCCCGGTTCTTGTTCAGATCCCGGTAGTCGAAGCTCGACAGCTTCACCGCATAGTCATTGGCGATCCGGACCACCTCGCCCCGCGTGGCGGCGGTGTCGACGGTCTCGCCGCCAGCAAAGTAGTGGTATCCGAAGAAGCCTGTTGCACCGATGAGCACGGCCGCGGCCGCGGCCAGAACCAGTGCCCCGAGGCGCGGCAGTCGCCGAATCTGTTGTTCCGCGGTGCCGGCCGGACGCCGGCCCGGAGCGGGTTTGCGGCGCGCAGCCGCCGGTGCGCGCCCGGCCGGGCTCCTCCGCTTCACTTCAACCTTCGTCTCCGGCGCCACGTCAGCCGCCCCATCGGAGTCGACCGCGTCAGCATCAATCGCCGGATCCGCATCGATTGTCTCAGTTGCCATTTCGGGTCCTTTCGAGAAGTTGTTCCCACATCTGAAGGAGTTCGGCGCCATTGGGGACCAGGACGGGGTCGGTGACCGCCCCCGGCCCCGACGGCGCCCCGGATGATTTCCAGTTCTGTGTTCCCAAAGCGTTCGGACGGGGCGCGTTGACTGCGCCACGCTGGCCGTAGCCGTCGCCGGGCGGGCAGTAGCGAGCCAGATTCGGCTGCGCCGGGGACACGTCGCCGACCGTCCGCCGGGGCTGGTCGCAGAAGAGGCAGACCGGACCTTGCGTGCCGATGAGCGCGAAGTCGGCGCGATCGCCCTTGACGATCGAACGAAGATCAATCAACCCCTGCGGAATTGTCTTGAGGCCGGTGGCCAGCGATGCGCTCCGGTCACTGATGATCGGTTCCACCGAGACCAGGTTGGCCAGCACGGCGCCGAACGTGCCCCGGTACTTATCGAACAGTTGCTGTGCATGATCCAGGGCACGGGGTGACTGGTCGAGAAGGTAGACGAAGACCGGCTGGTTGGCATCGAGTTGATCGGTGAACGAGGCAGCGGCACGCATACCGGACTCGAATGTCGCGGTAGTGGCACCCATTGCGGCAAGCACGTCGAGCCACTCCGACAACAGTCCGCGCAGCATGGGCGCGTTGCGCGCCACCACCTTGGCCAGCGCTGAACCGTTGGCGACCAGCCGGGCCATCGACTCACCGTCCGCCCCGAACGCCAGATACATCTCCTTGCTGATTGTCGCCACCGAGCCGCCGTGGAAGGTTTCGAGCATCTTTGCCGCCTGTGCGATGATCGCGTCCATCTGCATCGGCTGCTTGTCGGCCGGCGCGGCGATCGAATCACCATCCCGCAAATAGGGTCCGTCGGCAGTGCTCGGAATGATGTCGACGCTCTGGATGCCTGCCATCGATGCCATCGTGACCTGTAAGAACGCATCACGCGGGATTCGGGTGCCGCCACGCAGGACGAGGTCGACCCGGGCTCCGTCGCCGCCGGGACGCAACGACGACGACTGCACCGTTCCGACGTCGACCCCGCGCAATGTCACGCCGGTGCCCGCGGTCAGCCCGAACGCGTCGGCCATCTGCGCGTGCAGGCGAAGCTTCGAGCCGAAGCCCTCCGGCCCGGCGATGAAATTGATGCCAAGGGGAATGACGATCGCCGAGACCACCAGAAAGATGACGAACTGCAGAGTGCCGGTGGGGAACCTGTCTTTCATCGCGGTCCTCCCCGCTGGGCCCGATGGGTCCGATCGCGCAGGAGTCCACCGGTAAGAATGTCGCCGAGCTCGCCGGGGGTTGGTAGCGGCTGACCCGACCCGAGCAGGCCCCCGGTGATGATCTTGTCGATCCCCCCGGGGATGTCCAGCGCGCCGTCGAAGACGAGGTAGTCACCACGAATCGCCCGGGAGAAGTTCGTCATGAACGAATTCATGTTTGCCAGCGTTTGGCCAACACCGTTGTTGAACGCCGCCAGTGAATCAACCAGTTTCGCCGCGTCAGGCACCAGGTTGTCCAGCTGTGCCTGCCGGCCCGCGGTGATGGCGTCGAGGTTCTTCGCCAGGGTGGTCGTCTGTGTCATCAGTGCGGCGATCCGATCGCGCTGCCCGGCCAGGACCGACACCGCGCGCGGAGTCTCGTTCAAGAACCCTTCGATCTGGGTCTGCTGCGCCATCATCAGGTCGGTCGCCTGTGTCGCAGCCCGCATCGCCCGATTGAACTCGGCAGTATGACGCGAGGTGCGTGTCAGCAACCGGTTGAGGGTGTCGATCAGTTCCCCGACTTTGTCCGACCGGTTGGCGAAGGCCGCATTCAGGCTGGTCATCACCGACTGAAGCTGGCGCATCCCGCTGCCGGTCAAGATGTTGCCCAAGGCGGCCAGGGTCCCCTCGACCTGCGGCCCGACCGAGGTTCGATCCGCCGTGATCCGTCCCCCGTCACTGAGACGCCCGCGCGGTTCGGCCGGGGCCTGCAGCCGGATGAACGGCGTACCCAATGCCGACGGAATCTCCACCGCAGCGCTCACGTTCGCCGGCACGTCGGTGCCCTTGCGGAGCGACAACGTCAGTTCCGGGCGCCCATCGGCCAGGGCCACGGCGGTGACCCGCCCAACAACCTGCTGACCGTCGATGACATCGGCACCGTCGACCACCCCGTCGGCGGTCACCAGTTCGGCCGTCACGTCGAAGGTGTTGCGGATTCCTCCGACCGGGACGTCCTGAAGACCCACGCCGCATCCGGTAGCGGCCAGTGCGAGGGCCACCACGCCGACCGTCACCGCGCCCCGCGCCCCCGCGCTCATCGTGGGCCCTGCTTCGGCGGCAGCTGCCCACCGGTGATTGCCGACACGATGCCCAAGGGGTCGGAACTCGAGATGGGGAAGCCAATCGGATTCGTGAGCCCGGCACCGATGCAGATCGGCATCGGGAAGCGGTCGCAAAGCGGCTTGAGAGTCTTGAACTGGGTGAGCGTCGTCGACACGTTCAACCTGATCCGGCCCCGACGGTCCGGGCCGATGGTGCTCGACAGGTTCTGCATCATCAGCGGGGCCAGATCCATGAACTCGGCAAAGCCGGCCCGGTTGGCGACTAGCACACGCCCGAGTTCGTCCAGGTTCGCCGCGACGGTGCCCACATCGTTGCCGTGCGCGACCACGAAGCTGTTGATCTGGTCGAAGACTGTGCGCAGGTTCTTGATGGGCGTGGCCACGTCCTGGTCGGCGCCCTGCCACTGCGCCGACAGATCGCCCATCGATCGGACGAGGCCGTCGAGGGACACTTGCTTGGCCCGGAAGGTCGACATCAGCTGGTCCAGGCTGGTGATCAACCCCCCGATGTCGTCGGCGCGCGCTCCGAACACGCCGCTCGCTGCCGACATCTCGGTAAGCGCCTGGTTGAACTCGGTGCCCCGGCCCTGCCACGCCAGGGCGGTCCGATTGAGCAGACTGCCGACATCGGTCGAGCCGGGGGCGTCACTCGGTCCGAGAATCCGGGTGAGGGTACCGAGGCTGGCCACCAGCTGGTCGAAGCTGATCGGCGCCCTCGTACGTTCGCGTGGGATGGTGCTGCCGGCGGCCAGCTTGGCTCCGCCGGTATAGGCGGGCGCCAGGTCGAGATGCCGCTCGCTGATGATCGACGGGTTGAGGACGTACGCGCCGACGCTGGCAGGCAGGTCGATGCCGTCCGCAAGGCTGAACACCACGTGCACGTGGTCGCCGCGCGGGTCGAGCTCCTCGACCCGGCCAACCGGGACACCCAGAATCGTGACCTTGGAACCCTGGTAGAGGCCGTTCACGAATGCGAAGTCGGCGCCCACCGTTTGGGTTTGCGGATTGCGCAGGAAGACGTGCCAACCACCGTATGCCAGCGCGGCCACCAGGACCAGCGCGGTGACGATCTTGCCCCCGTAGCGCTTACGCACCCGTACTTCACGGACTTGACGGAAAGTCATCAGCTACACCCCTGCATCGTTCCGAGCACACACAACAGTCCGTCGGGAATGACCGCCGACGGCGAGACCACATCAGCCCAATTGCCGTTTCCGGTGGCGTCGGTGATCGTCCGCATGGCTGGCGGAAGCGTCGTGAGAATCGAGTCGATCGTGGCCGCGTTGCTCTTGAGCGTGCCGGTGACCGCCGTGATGTTCGCCGTCAACTCGCCCATCGGAATCTGCGGAAAGGTCTGCGCCATCTTCGCCAGCACCAGCCGCAGGTTGTCGGCCAGCCGGGTGAGGACGTACCGGCGCACGACGAGGGTCTGCACGATCGCCTGAGTGTTGGCCATTGCGGTGGCGATCGAGTCCGATTGACCGGCGCTCACCTGCGCCAAGCGCCGGGCGATTCCGAGTAGCTGGTCGAGTTGGGCACCCGTTCCGGAGATGGCAACGGCCGCGCCCCCGGCACCGGCCAGCGCGGCCGAGAGCTTCTGCGAGTCGGGCACCAACGACTCCATCGTCGTCAGCATCGTCCGGACGACAGTCGGGTTCACCTCCGTCGAGGAGCGCAGCGCCGCAGCCGACACGTCGTCGAGCGTGTACGAGGAATCAGTACGGACCAGCGGAATCGTGCGGTCGCCGGTGCTGTGCCCACCGGGAATCACCTCGAAGTACCGCTTGCCGAGCACCGTGCGCAGGCGCACCGTCGCCCTGGTCTGGTCACCGAGGGGCTGGCGGCGGTCGAGTCGAAAGTCGACGCGCACCCGGTCCCCCGCGAGACGGACCGCTTCGATCCGGCCGGCCGGCACTCCCGCGATGAGCACCGGGTCGGAGGTGGTCAATCCGGCAGCGTTTCCCAGCTCTGCGGTA
>NZ_DIAX01000039.1 GCF_002414845.1 Gordonia sp. UBA5067
GCTGGCCGGGGTCGATCTGAACCCGGTGCTCGACCGGATCGATGTGGACGGCTTGGTGTCGCGGATCGACGTCGACGCGCTGCTCAACCGCACTGATGTCGTGGGGCTCGCGGAGAAGGTGATCGACGGCGTCGACCTCAACACGATCGTGCGCGATGCGTCGGCATCGGTGTCGACGGAGATGATCAACGATGTCCGCACCGGTTCGGAACGGGCCGATGATGGGGTGGAGCAGTTCGTGAACCGGATGCTCCGACGCAAGGACGGCCGGTGACGGCGGTACCGGCCCGCACCGCGGGGGTGGTGAGCCGCATGATCGCCGGGGTAGTCGACGTCGCCGTCGCCGCGGGAATCGTCGTCGGTAGCTATTTCGCGGTGACGTTTTTCCTTTTCGTCGTCGGCTGGCGCCGGATCGAGGTCGACGACCTGCGCTGGTGGATGACCACGACCAGCTACCTGGTGGTGTTGACCGGCTATCTGTTCGTGTGTTGGGCGACGTCGGGGCGCACCGTCGGCTGCGTCACCATGGGTTTGCGGGTGACCCGGCACTCGGGGGAGCGACTGCACGTGGTCGCGGCCCTGGTGCGTGCGTGGCTGTGCGCGGTGTTCCCCATCGGTCTGCTGTGGGTGGCGGTGTCGCCGAGTCGGTCGTCGCTACACGACCTCGTGGTGCGCAGCCGCGTGGTCTACACCCACGACGCGTAGGTACGCCGCGGTCGCAGGGGCGGACGGTCAGCCGCCCAAGGCGCGGGCGAAGAACGGCCACGCTCGATGGAAGACTTCTTGAAAGTACGGCCAGGCGTGCGTTCCGGGGCCGGCGAAGTCGAACATGGCAGGAATATTCAGACGGTGCAGTCGTTCGCGCAATTGTTGCGTGCAGTGCAGCGTGGCGGCCTCGATGGCACCACCGACTGCCAGTTGGTCGGCCAGCCGCATCGGGTCGGGGACCTGCTGCAGGTTGTCGTATCGGCCGGGTTGGCCGGTCGCCGACGAGATGTACAGTGCTGTCCCGCGCAGCCGGGCAGCGTGGAGTACTGGGTCGTGAGCCAGCCACCCCTGACTTCCGTAGGGTCCCCACATGTTGGTGGCGTTGGACTGACCGCGGAATTCGACCACCGAACGGACGGCCAGCTGGCCGAATCGGTCAGAGGTAGCCGCGCATCCACTAAACGATGCGGCGGCGCGGAAGCGCCCGGGATGTTCGATGACGAGGTTGAGCGCCGACGTGGCCGATCCTGAGATCCCGGCGACTGCATTCCTGCCGCTGGTTCGGTACATCGTGTCGATGACCGGTGGCAGTTCCGTCCCGAGAAAGGTCGACCACTTGTTCACGCCGAGGCGGGCATCGGGTCGGAGCCAGTCGGTATAGAAGGTGTACGCGCCCTGCGTGGGGATGACGACATAGACGTTCTTCGTTGCCAGGAACTGGACGAGGTCGGTCTGGTGGACCCAATTCGCCCGATTCTCGCCACCAGCCGCCCCGTTCATCAAATAGAGCACGCCCCTGGGCCGTGAGGCATCGGCCGGGGTGACGATAGTCAGGTCGATATCGCGGTCCATCGCGTGCGAGTGCACGACGATCGTAGAGACTCGGGGCGCCGCAGGCGTCGGCGTTGCCTGTGCTGAACTGGGCGCCGACGAGCCGAGGATGACGGACCAGGCAACGACGACGGCCATCGTCATCGTCTTGACGCTGCGGCCGGGCACGCGCAGCAAGCAGCTAGGTGAGTCCGAACCAGCCGAGGATGATTTCCCACAGAGTCGGGGGCGGCGGGTTGGCGGGAACTCCGGTGAGGATAAACATGGTGTCGGGGTCTACCTCTCGTACGATTGCCTTCGGTGGGCGGGGTGCTCCTCGCCTCGTTGTCAAGACTAACGGGGGCGGGTGGTCGTACAGCGAGTAGTCGACTACCCGTTTCGGCCCGCGTCGGCGACATTTCCGCTGTTGGCCGGGCAATCGCGCGCGAGCTGACTACCGTGGCAGCCATGTTCACGCGCCGAGCGCTACTGGGGGGCGCCGCGATGGGTGCCTCGGCGGTCGTCGCGGCACGCTTGGGTGGACCGGTGCAAGGTGTGCCGCCGGGAATCCTCGACGTCGTGACACCGGACAGTCCGTTGTATGACCGCCTCGCGAGTCGCGGCTACAATCCCCGTTTCCGGGCCGCCCCGCAGGAGATTCTCGTCCCGCATGACACATCGGCGGTGGTGCGGGCGGTACAGCGGGCCGTCGACTCTGAAACGAGGATCGGACTGCGCGCGGGCGGCCATTGCTTCGAGGGGTTCGCCGATCGCCCCGAAGTGGCGGCGCTGCTTGACCTCGGGCGCTTGAGGGCGGTGGGGTTCGACCATGCCTATCGCGCGTTCTCAGTCGGCGCGGCTGCGGATTTGGGGTCGGTCTATCAGTGCCTCTACCGAGGTTGGGGTGTGACGGTTCCCGGTGGAACCTGCCTGGGGGTCGGGGCGGCAGGGCTGATCAGCGGTGGGGGCTTTGGTGGCCTGTCCCGGCGTTTCGGTGTCGCCGCCGACCACCTCTACGGTGTCGAGCTGGTAGCCGTCGATGCCAGTGGACAGGCCCGTGCGGTCGTGGCGACGCGGGATGGTCCGAACCGCGATCTATGGTGGGCCCACACCGGCGGTGGCGGGGGCAACTTCGGCGTGATCACCCGGTTTCTGATGCGGTCACCGGTGTCCGATGGTTCAGATCCGAGCACTGCGCTGCCGGTGCCCCCTCGGCGCATGTGTGTCGGCCGCCTGCATCTCGTGGTCCCGACGGTCGAGGCGTTTGTCTCCTTCGTCGGAAACTTCTTGTCCTTCCTCCACGATCACCGAGCACCAGGGGCGCCGGCGACCGCGCTGTACAGCACCTTGTATGCGGGTTCGCTCCTTTCCGGCGGCTGCAGCGTGCAGACCTACTTCGGTGCGGAAGCCCAGCATGTCTACGACGATTTCGTGGCTGCGATGTCGCGCGGCGTCTGGCCGCGACCTGTGCCCGCGCAGACGAGCGAGGGGCCGTTTCTACCCGAAACGCTACGCTACTGCACGCCCCGCGGCAGATCGGCGATGTCGGTGAAGTACAAGTCCGCCTTCCTGCGCACCCCGTATTCGAACGCCCAACTCCGCACGCTGCATCGATTCCTCAGTGATCCAAGCATCGTCGACGGGGGATCAGGGATTCAGTTCTTTGCCCTCGGTGGCCAGATTGGTGCGGTGGCTCCGGGGCAGACCGCGCTCGCCGAACGGAGATCGATTGCCAAGGTGCAGATTCTCGGCGGGTGGTCCGACCCGCGGCAGAGTGCGTGCCGAATCCGCTGGACGCGGGAATTCTATCGGGCGCTCTACGCCAATACCGGTGGCGTGCCACAGCCGGATCGGCGCAATGGCGGCTGCTATATCAACTACCCCGATACCGACATGGCCGACCCGGAGTGGAATCCGGCGCTGCCCTGGCATCACCTCTACTACCAGGACAACTACCCCCGTCTGCAGGAGGTCAAGTCGGCATGGGATCCGCAGAACCGATTCAGCCATCCGCTCGGCGTGACCTCGACATAGTCCGGGTCGGGTTCGGCTCCCGGCCTAGAGTGAAGTAATGAGTGAGTTGCTGCCGTTGGATCCCGATCAACTGCTGACGACGACGAGATCGGTGCGCAAGCGGCTCGACCTGGACCGGCCGGTGCCGTTGGCGATCATTCGAGAGGCGCTCGACGTCGCGCTGCAGGCGCCGAGTGGGAGCAACAGTCAGGGCTGGCACTGGATTGTCATCGATGATGCCGAGAAGCGGCGCCAGATCGCCGACCTGTACCGGAAGTCTTTCGCGTCGTACAGTTCGTCGCAGCACCGTGGTGACGCAACGGCCAAGCGTGTTGCGTCCAGCGCGACGTATCTCGCCGAGGTCTTCGACCGGGTCCCCGTCTTCGTGATCGGCGCCATCGACGTCGGCAAGGGGGGCCTACCGGCGAATCAGGCTGGCATCTGGGGTTCGGTGCTGCCGGCCGCGTGGAGTTTGCAACTCGCGCTGCGGGCCCGCGGTCTCGGGTCGGCTTGGACCACGCTCCATTTGGCGTATGAGAGCGAGGTGTCGGCGATTCTGGGGATACCCGAGGGGGTGGCCCAGGGCGTGCTGCTGCCCGTCGCCTACTACACCGGGGCGACCTTCCAGCCCGCACCGCGTCGTCCGCTCGGCGAGGTGCTACACATCAACGCATGGTGACCGCGCCGCAATCGCACCCGTCGGCGTCGGACGCCGGCTCAACGGGTGCCCCCGGAGCCTTGCCGGCGACGCGGCGCGGCGCGGCCAAGGCGGCGCGGCGGGCAGAATTGTTGACCGCCGCAGCGAAACTGATGGCACAGCGGGGATTCGCGGCGGTCCGGCTCGAAGACATCGGCGCGGTCGTCGGCATCAGTGGCCCGGCCATGTACCGCTACTTCGATTCGAAATCAGACCTCCTCGATCAACTGCTGATCGATGTCAGTGAGCGGTTGGTGGCCGGTGGTGAGGAGGCCATAGCGGCAGGCGGGCGGGGCGAACAGGTGCTCCGGCGGCTCATCGATTTCCATATCGATGTGATCGTCAGCAAGCCCGACCTGATCACCGTGCAGGACCGCGAACTGCTCTCGCTATCCGACGATGCGCGCCACTGGGTCCGCAGTCTGCAACGGCGCTACGTCGAGCGATGGGTTGACGTGCTCGTCGCACACGATCCGCAGGTCCGAAGCGAGGCAAGGGTGCGCGTCCACGCGGTGTTCGGTCTGCTCAACTCGTCGCCCCGGTTGCCCGACTATCCGGCCCAGGACCTGCGGCCGCTTCTCGCGGCCATGGCCTGGGTCGCGCTCAATGCCACGGTGTAGCGGAGACGAGCCACCGCGCTGCGGGAAGTGGCCCGCCCGATCACTGGACGACTGGTGGCCGTACGGCGTACACTCCATTTCAGTTAATCACGAATAACTGAAGGCGGAAGATGGCCGATCCAGCACAGTCGCCGGCACCAGCGCACCGGGCGAACCTCGCAGTGCTATCCCAGCGGCTCAGCGCCGTGGCGGCGGGCGGCGGGGAGAAGGCGCGGAAGCGGCATCTGTCGCGCGGCAAGCTGCTCGTCCGCGACCGCATCGACGCACTGCTCGACCCGGGTTCGCCCTTTCTCGAGGTTGCTCCGCTCGCGGCGTTCGGCATGTACGACGACAAGGCGCCCAGTGCGGGCGTGGTCGCCGGCATAGGTCGCATCCACGGTCGGGAATGCATGATCGTCGCCAACGACGCCACGGTTTCCGGCGGCACGTACTACCCGGTGACGGTCAAGAAGCACCTGCGCGCCCAGGAGATCGCCGCCGCGAATCGACTGCCGTGCGTGTACCTCGTCGACTCGGGCGGGGCGATGCTGCTTCAACAGGACGAGGTGTTCCCCGATCGCGAGCACTTCGGGCGGATCTTCTTCAACCAGGCGAACATGAGCGCGGCCGGGATTCCGCAACTCGCCGGGGTTCTCGGATCGTCGACCGCAGGCGGCGCCTACGTGCCGGCGATGAGCGACGAGAACGTCATCGTGCGGGAACAGGGGACGATCTTCCTGGCGGGCCCGCCCCTGGTGAAGGCTGCGACCGGCGAGGATGTCAGTGCCGAGGACCTGGGCGGCGGGACGATGCACTCGTCGATTTCGGGCGTCACCGATCACTTGGTCGACAACGATGAGCAGGCCCTGGTCAAGCTGCGCGAAATCGTTGCGACATTCGGGCCCCGAGAGCCTGCCCAATGGGACACCGAACCGACCCGCCGGCCGGGCCGTGCGCAGTCCGATCTCTACGATGTTGTCCCGACCGATCCGCGCATCCCATACGACGTGCGCGAGGTGCTCGAGATCCTTTCCGACGGCGGCGAGTTCACCGAGTTCAAGGCAAACTACGGGGCTTCGCTCGTCACGGCGTTTGCTCGCGTGCACGGTCATCCCGTCGGCTTCGTGGCCAACAACGGCGTGCTGTTCTCCGAGTCCGCGCTCAAGGGCGCCCACTTCATCGAGTTGTGCGATCGGCGCCGAATACCGCTGATCTTCTTGCAGAACATCACCGGGTTCATGGTTGGCCGCGCCTACGAAGAGGGCGGGATTGCGAAGAACGGCGCGAAGATGGTCACCGCCGTCGCCTGCGCGCGCGTCCCCAAGCTGACCGTCATGATCGGCGGCTCCTTCGGCGCGGGCAACTATTCGATGTGCGGGCGGGCCTACTCGCCGCGTTTCCTTTGGACGTGGCCGAACGCCCGGATCTCGGTGATGGGCGGCCCCCAGGCCGCCGATACCCTCGCCACCGTGCGCCGTGCGCAGTTCGAACGGGCTGCGCAACCGTGGTCGGCCGAGGACGAGGAGGCTTTCAAGTCTCCCATCCGCGACCAGTTCGACCAGCAGTCGGACGCGTATTACTCGTCTGCGCGTCTCTGGGACGATGGGATCATCGACCCCGCCGACACCCGCACCGTACTTGGCCTCGCGCTGGAGGCCTGCCGCTATGCGCCCCTCGACGACGTCAACAACGGCGTCTTCCGGATGTGAAATGACTACTTCAACCAACTTGTCCGAGCCCGCGTCGACCCGCGTCATCCGTAGCGTCCTGATCGCCAACCGGGGCGAGATCGCGTGCCGCGTGATTGCGTCGCTGCGTGCTATGGGGGTCCGATCCATCGCCGTCTATTCCGACGCCGACGCGCGCGCGCCGCATGTGCGCGAGGCCGATATCGCCGTGCGCCTCGGCCCCGCCCCCGCTGCGCAGAGCTACCTCGACATTGCCAAGGTGGTCGCCGCGGCCGTCGAGACCGGAGCCGACGCCGTGCACCCCGGCTATGGATTCCTCTCCGAGAATCAAGACTTCGCCGCCGCTCTGGCGGCGGCGGGAATCGTATTCATCGGGCCGCCGGTCGTGGCGATCGCGACGATGGGCGACAAAATCGCGGCTCGTGAGGCCGTGACCAGGCGCGGCGTGCCGGTCGTCCGGGGTCTGTCGCGCCCCGGGCTGTCCGACGACGACCTCGTCGCTGCCGCACCAGACATCGGGTTCCCCGTGCTGATCAAACCGAGTGCCGGCGGGGGCGGCAAAGGAATGCACCGCGTTGACGACCCGGCACAGCTGCGTGCGGCGCTGGGCACGGCTCGTCGGGAAGCGCTGGCCGCCTTCGGCGACGACGCGCTGTTTCTCGAGCATTTCGTCGACACCCCCCGTCACATCGAGGTGCAGGTGCTCGCCGACGAGCACGGCACGGTGATCCATCTCGGCGAGCGGGAGTGCTCGCTGCAGCGCCGCCACCAGAAGGTCATCGAAGAGGCCCCGTCGTCGCTCTTGGACGCCGCCACGCGCGCCCGGATCGGCGAGGCCGCCTGCGATGCGGCCCGCAGCGTCGGCTACACCGGTGCCGGAACGGTCGAGTTCATCGTCTCCGCGCGCCGCCCCGACGAGTTCTTCTTCATGGAGATGAACACGCGGCTCCAGGTGGAGCATCCGGTCACCGAGATGGTCACCGGCATCGATCTCGTCGAGCAGCAGATTCGGGTCGCCCGCGGCGAACGGCTCACCATCGCCCAGGATGCCGTCGTGCTTTCCGGTCACGCGGTCGAGGCACGGGTCTACGCCGAGGATCCGGCGCAGGACTTCCTGCCGACGGGCGGCACGGTGCGCACACTGAGTTGGCCGACCGCAGGCGCCGGGGTTCGGGTCGATGCCGGAATCGATGCCGGATCGGTGATTGGCTCGGATTACGATCCGATGCTTGCGAAGGTTGTCTGCCACGGCGCTGATCGGATGGAAGCCCTCGACCGCCTCGACGAAGCGCTGGCGAAGACCGTCCTCGTCGGAGTCGGGTCGAACGTCGACTTCTGTCGATATGTCCTGGCACAGCCCCGGGTACGCGACGGGGAACTCGACACCGAACTGCTCGACCGGCTGGCCGCCGACTACGCGGCACCGGCACCGACGCCGGCCGCACTGGTCGCCGGCGCCCTGGGGGTGCTGGATCTCGGCCGAGCCGGTGATCTGTGGAGCAGTGCGATTGGATTCCGCATCGGGGTGCCCTCGCCGATCACCACGCGGCTGCACTGTGGCGGGCACCGCTACACGGTGTCGGCGCTCGTCACCGATTCAGACACCCGAACTTTGCGGGCCGAGGCGACGATCGTCGCCGAGGAGGCCGACGGTGGGGCTGGCGATGCCGACGAGGTGTGGCGTGGGGCGGTATACCTGGACCACGCCTCCGCCGCCGCGGTGACCGTGCGGTGTGACGGCATCGGCTCGCTGTGGGTGGTCGAGCAGACCAGCGGCACTCAGCGGTGGGTGTGCGGTGAGGACGGCACGTGGGTTATGCAACTCGCACACCGCCTCGAAACGTCGGAGGACGCCGACGCCGCCGGGGACGTCCGGAGCCCCATGCCCGGCACCGTCGTCGCCGTGCCCGGTGTCGACGGGCAGACCGTCGATACCGGCGATCCGCTCGTCGTCGTCGAGGCGATGAAGATGGAACACACGCTCCGCGCACCGGTCGCCGGCGTGGCATCGGTCACCGTGCGTGCCGGGGAGAAGGTCGACGCCCAGCAGATCCTGGCCCACGTGGCCGTGCCCGAGGTGACCGAACAATGATGGAGGACAGCGGCCGATGGAACTGACGCAGGAATACACCGACCTGGTGCACACGGTGCGCGATTTCGCGCAGTCGGTGGTGGCGCCGGTGTCGTTCAAGCACGACGAGGAACACAGCTTCCCCTATGAGGTCGTCGAGCAGATGGGGCAGATGGGGCTCTTCGGCCTTCCTTTCCCGGAGGAATACGGCGGCATGGGCGGGGACTATTTCGCCCTCGCTCTCGCCCTCGAGGAACTGGGCAAAATCGACCAGTCGGTGGCAATCACCCTCGAAGCCGGAGTCGGACTCGGCGCCATGCCGATCTATCGATTCGGCACCGACGAACAGAAGCAGACGTGGCTGCCCGACCTGGTCGCAGGCAATCGGCTTGCTGGTTTCGGCTTGACCGAGCCCGGCGCGGGCAGCGACGCCGGGGCGACGGCGACCACCGCGATCGAGGACGGCGACGAGTGGGTGATCAACGGATCGAAGCAGTTCATCACCAATTCGGGAACCGACATCACCGCGCTGGTGACGGTCACTGCCGTAACCGGTACCAAACCCGATGGCGGCAAGGAAATTTCGACGATCATCGTGCCGGCGGGAACGGCGGGTTTCACGGCGGAACCGCCGTACAGCAAGGTTGGGTGGAACGCCTCGGACACCCACCCCCTGTCGTTCTCCGACGTGCGCGTGCCCCGCGAGAATCTGCTGGGCGTGCGTGGCCGGGGCTACGCGAACTTCCTCTCGATCCTCGACGAGGGGCGCATCGCCATCGCCGCGCTGGCCACCGGCGTCGCGCAGGGGTGCGTAGATGAGAGCGTGCGCTACGCGCGGGAGCGCAAATCCTTCGGCCAGCCGATCGCCGGATATCAGTCGGTGTCGTTCGCCATCGCCCGGATGGAGGCGCGGGCACACGTCGCCCGGACCGCCTACTACGACGCGGCCGCGAAGATGCTCGCCGGCAAGCCGTTCAAGAAAGAGGCATCAATCGCCAAGATGATCTCCAGCGAGGCGGCGATGGACAACGCGCGGATGGCCACGCAGATCCACGGCGGATACGGCTTCATGAACGAGTACCCGGTCGCGCGCCACTACCGTGACTCGAAGATCTTGGAGATCGGCGAGGGCACCACCGAAGTGCAGCTCATGCTCATCGCGCGCTCGCTGGGGCTGTCATGAGCGACGCCGCCGGCGCGGCGCCCAGGATAACCCAGCGCGGACTCTGGTTCGAGGAGTTTGCGGTCGGCACCGTCTATGAGCACCGTCCGGGTCGGACGCTCACCGAGACCGACAACGTGCTTTTCACGACCCTGACGATGAACACCCAGGCGCTTCACCTCGACGCCGCGTGGGCCGCGTCGCAACCCGGATTCGACGGTCAGCGCCTGATCAACTCGATGCTGACGCTCTCGACAATAGTCGGGCTCTCGGTGGCGCAGTTGACGCAGGGAACGCTCGTGGCCAACCTCGGTTTCACCGACATCGCGTTTCCGGCACCGATGTTCGCCGGCGACACCTTGTACGCGGAGACTGAGTGCACCGGCAAGCGGAGGTCGAAGTCGAGGCCCGGCGAGGGCGTGGTGAGCCTGACCCACCTCGGGCGAAACCAGCACGGCGTCGTCGTCGCGCGGGCATCCCGATCGACGCTGGTACGACTATGCGGCGACTAGTGGACTAGAGAGAAGGCCGAGCACAGTGAACGACTCTGGGATCGTTGAGCAGTCATACGCCCGTGGCGAGGATCTGCCGCCGCTGCTGGACCAGACGGTCTTCGACAACTTTGCCGTCACGGCCGGCCGGTTCGGCGACAACCTGGCGATCGCCGATGCCGCGGCCGGCCGGACCTGGTCCTATCGCGAGATGCTCCGTGATGTGCGGGCACTCGCGGCCGGACTTCGGCGGGCCGGCGTGCGCCGTGGCGACCGCATCGGGGTGTGGTCGCCCAACTGTGCCGAGTGGGTGCTCGCGCAATACGCAACGGCGGCGATCGGGGCCATCCTGGTCAACATCAACCCGTCCTATCGCCAGAACGAGGTGGACTTCGCGCTGCGCCATGTCGGCATTTCGCTGGTGCTTGTCTCGCCGCCGTTTAAGGATTCGGACTACCCGGCGATGGTCGCCGCGGCCGTTCGGGCGCTTGCCGAGCCGATCGCGCTGGTGGTGTTCGGAAGTCCAGAGTGGGAGGCACTGCTCGCCGAGCCGACCGAAACCGAACTCGCCGATGTGGCGCGAGCGGGCGCCGAGTGCGCAGTCGACGACCCGATCAACATCCAGTTCACCTCCGGTACCACCGGAGCGCCCAAGGGGGCCACCCTCACCCATCGCAACATCCTCAACAACGGGTATCTGGTGGGCGAATTGCTCGGCTATACCGAGGCCGACCGCGTCTGCCTCCCCGTGCCCTTCTACCACTGCTTCGGCATGGTGATGGGGAACCTCGCCGCGACGACCCACGGGTGCGCCATGGTCATTCCCGCGCCGGCGTTCGACCCGGCCGCGACGCTCGCGGCGGTGTCCGAGTTCTCGTGCACCAGTCTGTACGGCGTGCCCACGATGTTCATCGCCGAACTTGCCCTGCCGGACTTCGCGGCCCATGACCTGTCGAGTCTGCGCACCGGCATCATGGCCGGATCGCCCTGCCCCGAGCAGGTGATGCAGGAGGTCGTCGACCGGATGCACATGGATGAGGTGTCGATCTGCTACGGCATGACTGAGACGTCGCCGGTTTCCACCCAGACCAGAACCGACGACGCGTTGGCACGGCGGGTCGGCACCGTCGGGCGGGTGGGACCGCATCTGGAAATCAAGGTCGTCGACCCGGCGACGGGGGAGACGGTGCCGCGCGGAACGGCCGGTGAGTTCTGCACCCGCGGCTACAGTGTGATGCTGGGCTATTGGAATCAACCGGACAAGACCGCCGAAGCCCTCGACGGTGCCGGGTGGATGCACACCGGTGATATCGCCGTCATGGACGCTGACGGGTACGTCCAGGTCACCGGACGCATCAAGGACATGGTGATCCGCGGTGGGGAGAACATCTATCCCCGCGAGATCGAGGAATTCCTCTACACCCACCCCGACATCCTCGACGTCCAGGTGGTCGGCGTCCCCGATGAGCGTTACGGTGAGGAACTGATGGCGTGGGTGCGGTTGCGCGACGGTGTCGCCGACTTCACCGCCGACGACCTCCGGGAATTTGCCGAGGGAAAGATTGCCCGTCACAAGATTCCGAAGTTCGTGCACGTCGTCGACGAGTTCCCGATGACGGTGACGGGCAAGGTGCGTAAGGTCGACATGCGCGCAACGGCGATCGAACTGCTCGGCTTGGGGATCGAGTAGGGTTCGATTCATGTCGGCGAGCGGTTTGTCTGATTCCCGGTGGAGCCCACCCGGACCCGCCATGCTCTTCTGTCCGGCCGACCGGCCGGACCGCTACGCCAAAGCCGCTGATCGCGCCGACGTCGTCATCCTCGATCTCGAAGACGCGGTCGCCCCGGATCGGCGTGACGATGCCCGGGCAGCCCTCGTCGCGAACCAGCTCGACCCGGACCGGACGATCGTGCGGATCAACCCGGCGTCGACCGGCGAGGCGCGCCGTGATCTGGCCGCCATCGCTGAAACGATGTACCGGGTCGTGCTCGTGGCGAAGGCCCAGACCGCCGAGGAGGTCTCGCGGACCGAGATGCAGACGATCGCACTGATCGAGACCCCGCTCGGCGCGGTGAACGTCAATGACATCGCTGCCGCGCCGAACGTGATCGGGTTGATGTGGGGTGCCGAGGATCTCGTGGCCGGCCTCGGGGGTTCGTCCTCCCGGTTCGGCCCCGATGAACCCCGCACCGGCACGTACCGCGACGTGCCGCGCACAGTCCGGTCGACGGTCCGGCTGGCGGCGGCCGCGTACGACCGATTCGCCGTCGACGCCGTCCATCTCGACATCGACGATGTCGAGGGCCTTCGGCATGAAGTGCTCGACGCCGTCGCCCTCGGATATCACGCAACCGCGTGCATCCACCCGTCTCAGGTCGCGACCATCCGCGACGGGTACCGCCCGACACCGGAAGAAGTCGACTGGGCCAGCGCTCTCATGTCGGCGGCCGACGAGCACTCCGGGGTGTTCACCTTTGACGGCCGGATGGTCGACGGCCCGGTGTTGAGTCAGGCCCGCGCGATCCTGATGCGGGCGGGTTGACCGCACCCTGCGTGAGCTTCGGTCGACCGTCGGGTCCGACGCCCGATCCGGCGATGTATTAGCGTGGTGGTGCATCGGGTGCTCGCGATCACACGTCGCCGAGCGCCAGGACGAACCAAGGAGTCTGAACACACCATGAGCTACCCACCGACTGGCTACGGTCAGCAGCCCGCCCCGCAGGATCCCACCCCGCAGGATTCCGCCGCGTACGGCCAGCAGCAGGGCTACGGCCAGCAGGGCTACGGCCAGCAGGGCTACGGCCAGCAGGGCTACGGCCAGCAGGGTTACGGCCAGCAGCAGGGCTACGGCCAGCAGCCGGGTTATGGCCAGACTGGTCAGCAGCCTGCTTATGGCCAGCAGCAGGGCTATGGCCAGCAGCCGGGTTATGGCCAGCAGCCGGGTTATGGCCAGCAGCAGGGCTATGGCCAGCAGGGCTACTACAGTCAGCAGGCATACACCGCCCCGAAACCGCCGAGTCCGGGCTTGCCGTCGAATATTGCGCAGATCCTGGCATTCAGCACGCTTGCCCTCTCCGTGGTCCTGTTCATCCTCGGGTTCTTCGCCTCGACCTTCAATCTCGAGTGGGCGATCATCCTCATCGTGCTCACCGCGGTGGCCGGCGCCGCCGGGTTGGCCAAGGAGAAGGTGCTGGCGACGGTGGTCACGGCGGTGGCCGCGGTTGCCTTTGTCGGCGGTTTGGCCCGGGTCCTCATCCTCGACCACCTGCTGGGCAGTGCCGTGATCTCCTACGTGAGCATCTTCTTCGGTCTGGTCACCCTGGGTGTGTCCATCTTCTGGCTCATCGTCACGCTCGGCAAAGTGAAGATCGCCCCCGAACCAGGGGCGGACGAGGCTGTGTCCACCGGGGACTCGGCGACCGCTGACGAGGCTGCGGTCGCGGCGCCGGCGACGACCGGCGGATATGCGTATCCGGCCGCTATTGCTCCCGCCGCGGATGCGGCGGCAGGCACCTATGCCGCGGCGACCGACACCGCGGCATCGGCCGCGACCCAGGTCGTCGACACTGCCGCATCGGCCGCTGACAACGCGACGAGGGTGATCAACACCAACCCCGAGCAGCGGTAGCCGAACACGATCGATGCAGGACAGGAGCGCCCCGGCCGAATGGTCGGGGCGCTCCTGGTTGGCGGCCGGACCCATCCGGTCCGGCAGTGATTTTCCCCTCGCCCGGCGCGCCTGCTCCGCGACACCGGTGCGGACTGCGACCCTGAACAGCGATGAAAGGACAATCCGGATCACTCGCCGCGCGTCTGCGGCAGGTGCGTCAGAACCAGCGCGAGCACGCTCGCGCGACGGCGGGGACGGCGCGGGAGCTGGTGATCGTCGCGTTCGCGGTGCCGCTGGTGACGCTGCTGGTGCTGGCACTTGTCGTCATCGCCACCATGGCGGCCGCCGGCACCGGCTTCGGGGCATTCGGCACGGCGCTGGGATCGGCCTGGCTATGCCTGCACCAGGTGCCGCTGAGCGTGGGCGGGGTATCTATCTCGGCCCTACCGCTACTCCCCACCATCGGCCTGGTCGTTGCGGTCTTCGTCTACACCGGGCCGTCGGCGCGGTTGCGCACCACTTCTGCCGATCTCGGCGCCCTCGTCGGTGCGGCCGTCGGCGGACCGATGCTGATCACCGCGCTGGCGCTGGCGCTGGTCCTCGACGGCAGTTCGGTACTTCCGGTCAATCCGCCCAACGCACTGTGGGCCTTCGCGGCAACGGCCCTGATCTACGGTGGCGGGACCATCGCCGGTATCGGGCGCCGGGATTGGCGTGTCTGGGGTGAGCGCGCCGGGATCCGCGGTGAACGGTTGGACGACCTCGTCGCCGGCGTGCGCGCCGGCGCGCTCGCGGCCCTGGCAATGGTGGGGGCCGCAGCAGCCCTGGTCTGCGTCCTGTTGCTGCTGAACTGGCCTGCGGTGTCGCGGGTCGTCGCCGGCGGAAACCGGGTCGACGGGTACCTCGGCCTGGTCGTGGTGTCGCTGCTGTACTTGCCGAACGTGGTCATTGATGCCGTCGGCGTCCTGGTGGGGACGACCGTTCAGCTGGGGGGCGCCACGGTCGATCTGTTCAACCCGCAACCCGGCGCCGTGCCCGCACTGCCGATTTTGGCGATCCTGCCCGGCGATCCCCCGATCCGGTACCTGTGGGCCATCGCCTTGGTCGTGCCTTTGGCGATCGCCTGTCGGGCCGCGCTGCGGATGCGGCACTACGACTTGGCTCGCAACCTTCGGCGCGTCACGGTCGGTGCCGCGACCACCGCCGCGGTACTGCTCATCGCCACCGTCGGCGCCGGGGGCACGATAGGCGAACTGGGTCGCGCCGGTGGTGATGCGCCCGTCGTCGCGTTGGCCGCTTTCGCCTGGATCATGGTTGTCGGCGCGATCGCCGCGCTGGGCAACGGGCTGCGCGCGGAGACGAAGGCGGCGCGAGCCGCCGCTCTGGCCGGCCGGCAACTCGACGACGCGGCTCACGGTGCGGAGGCGGCCGTCGATGCCGACGACTCCTGGGATCCCGCGACCGCCGTGCCGACTCCGGCGTTCTACCGGCCTGACGACGATGCGCCCGTCATCGACGACGTCGAGGACCTGATGTTCGTCGACGATCTGCCCGGCGACTAGAATTCCTGCTCGTGAAGGCAGAGGCGATCAGGTGACGGTGCCGGTCGTCGTCCTTGCCTCCGGGGCGGGGTCGCTGCTCTCGGCGCTGCTGGACGAGGCCGCGCGCCATGGGGCGGCGTTCGAGGTCGTCGCCGTCGCCGTCGACCGCGAGTGCCGCGCCGCCGACCTGGCCGCGCAGCAGGGGATCGTCGTTATCACGTGCCGCCTCGCCGACTACCCTGATCGAAGCGCGTGGGACCGTGCGCTGACCGAGCAGGTCGAGGCGTTCGCCCCGGAGTGGGTGGTCACCGCCGGCTTCATGAAGATCCTCGGCTCGGCGTTCCTCCGGCGGTTCGCCGGCCACATCGTGAACTCGCACCCGGCACTGCTGCCGGCCTTTCCCGGCGCGCACGGCGTCGCCGACGCACTGGCTTACGGGGTGAAGATCACCGGCACCACGGTGCACCTCGTCGACGGTGGCGTCGATACCGGCCCGATTCTCGCGCAAGCCCCGGTCGTCGTCGATCCCGATGACACCGAGGAGACGCTGCACGAGCGCATCAAAGCCGTTGAGCGGGTGCTGCTCACCGATATCGTTACCGCCCTCACTACCCGTGGGGTGGTCACTGACGGACGAAAGGCCCAGATTTCGTGACTGATACCAAACGCCCCATCCGGCGCGCCCTCGTCAGCGTGTACGACAAGACCGGCCTGACGGACTTGGCGATCGCGCTGCACGCTGCGGGCGTCGAACTCGTGTCGACCGGTTCGACCGCGAAGACGATTGCGGCGGCCGGCATCCCGGTCACGGAGGTTTCTCAGCTGACCGGCTTCCCCGAGTGCCTCGAAGGGCGCGTGAAGACGCTGCACCCGCGCGTGCACGCCGGCATCCTCGCCGATACCCGCAAAGACGATCACCTGCGTCAACTCGACGAGCTCGGCATCGCGTCGTTCGAACTCGTCGTGGTGAACCTGTACCCGTTCACCCAGACGGTCGCCTCGGGGGCGACGCCCGACGAGTGCATCGAGCAGATCGACATCGGCGGGCCGTCGATGGTGCGTGCGGCCGCCAAGAATCATCCGTCGGTCGCGGTCGTCGTCGACCCCGTCGACTATGCCAGCGCCGCCGCGGCGGTCATCGATGGCGGGTTTCCATTCTCGGTACGACAAGCGCTGGCCGCCAAGGCGTTCCGTCACACCGCAGACTATGACGTGGCAGTCGCATCGTGGATGACCGCTGTTGTTTCCCCCGAGCCAGGCTCGGCGTTCCCCGTCTGGGCCGGGGCGACCTGGGATCGGCAGGCAGTGCTGCGCTACGGCGAGAACCCGCACCAGTCGGCCGCGCTGTATGCGAATAGCGCCGGCGCGCCCGGACTCGCGCAGGCCCACCAGTTGCACGGTAAAGAGATGTCGTTCAACAACTTCACTGACGGGGACGCCGCTTGGCGGGCCGCGCATGACTTCACCGCACCGGCCGTTGCGATTATCAAACATGCGAACCCGTGCGGGATCGCCGTCGGCGCCGATATCGCGCAGGCGCACCGCAAAGCACACGCCAGTGACCCGGTCAGCGCGTACGGCGGGGTGATCGCGGCGAACCGCGAGGTCAGCGTTGAGCTGGCGGAGCAGGTGGCCGACATCTTCACCGAGGTGATCATTGCCCCCGGGTACGCCGACGGGGCAGTCGACGTCCTGGCGAAGAAGAAGAATCTGCGGATCCTGATCGCGGAGCCGCCCAGCCCGGGCGGCAGCGAGATGCGACCGATTTCCGGTGGCATCCTGCTGCAGCAGCGCGACGTCATCGACGCCGACGGCGATGATCCGTCGAACTGGCGGCTGGCCGCCGGCGCCCCGGCCGACGACGCGACGCTGGCGGACCTCGAATTCGCCTGGCGTGCTTGCCGCGCGGTGAAGAGCAACGCGATTCTGCTTGCCGCCGATGGTGCGTCCGTCGGCGTCGGCATGGGTCAGGTCAACCGGGTCGACTCGGCGCATCTGGCCGTGCAGCGCGCGGGCGCCCGGGCCCACGGCTCGGTGGGGGCGTCGGATGCGTTCTTCCCGTTCGCCGACGGCCTGCAGGTGCTCATCGCCGGTGGTGTCCGGGCGGTCGTGCAGCCGGGCGGGTCGATCCGCGACGACGAGGTCATTGCGGCCGCCGAGAAGGCCGGGGTCACGATGTACCTGACCGGGGCCAGACACTTCGCGCACTGATCGCACAGTGTTTCGCCCACCCTGCTTCGATCGAGTGGGGATGAGCGAAAGAATGCGGCACGGATGGCGCGAGAGCATCGGACGGATCGTGCACGTCCACGACGAGTAGCGTGGAGCCGTGGCATCTCAGACGTCGATCACCTCCGCGAAGAACCCACCCCCCACCGCCTCGAATCTCGGTGAGTTGCGTGCTTCCGATCATGTGCAGCGCAGCATCCGCGACGAGATCCGGCACAATCTTCTCGCCGCGCTGCGCGGTGGTGCGGATCCATGGGTCGGCCTCGTCGGCCTGGAGTCGACGGTCATTCCGCAGCTGGAGCGGTCACTCCTGGCCGGGCACGACGTCGTGCTGCTCGGCGAGCGAGGCCAGGGCAAGACCCGCATCCTGCGCACCATTGTGGGACTGCTCGACGAGTGGACGCCGGTGATCGCCGGGGCCGAGTTGGGGGAGCACCCGGATGAGCCGATCACGCCGGAGTCTCAGCGGCGGGCCGCCGAACTTGGCGACGACCTGCCGATCCAGTGGCGCCATCGGAGCGAGCGCTACAGCGAGAAGCTGGCGACTCCGGATACCTCGGTGGCCGACCTCGTCGGGGATATCGACCCGATGAAGGTGGCCGAGGGCCGCAGTCTTGGCGATCCGGAAACCATCCATTTTGGGCTCATTCCGCGGGCGCACCGCGGCATTGTGGCGATCAACGAGTTGCCCGACCTGGCCGAGCGAATCCAGGTCGCGATGCTCAATGTGATGGAGGAGCGCGATATCCAGGTACGCGGGTACTCATTGCGGCTTCCGTTGGACGTGGTCGTCCTGGCCAGCGCGAACCCCGAGGACTACACCAACCGCGGCCGCATCATCACTCCGCTCAAAGATCGGTTCGGCGCCGAGATCCGCACGCACTACCCGCTGGAACTCGACGACGAGATCGGCGTCATCGAGCAGGAGGCCGATCTGCTCGCCACGGTTCCCGAGTATCTGCTGGAGATTCTGGCTCGCTTCACCCGTTACACGCGGGAGCATCCGGCCGTCGACCAGCGGTCGGGTGTTTCGGCGCGATTCGCAATCGCCGGTGCGGAGACGGTTGCGGCCGCCGCCCTGCACCGCAGTGCGGTGTTGGGCGAGGAGGTGCCGGTGGCCCGGGTCGTCGACTTGGAATCGGTGATCGAGGTGCTGCGCGGCAAGATCGAGTTCGAGTCGGGCGAGGAGGGGCGGGAGCTGGAAATCCTGGCGCACCTGCTGCGTAAGGCCGTTGCCGACACGGTGCGCGAACACCTCGGCGGTATCGACTTGGGCCCCTTTGTCGCCACCCTTGAGGATGGGCACCCGGTCGTGACCGGTGATCGGGTGTCGGCTGCGGACCTGCTGGGATCGCTGCCGGCCGACGAGCCGGTCGGCATGACGGTCGACGCGATTGCCGCGCGGCTCGACGCCGATACCGACGGCGAGCGCGCAGCGGCTGTCGAGTTGGCGCTCGAGGGGCTCTTCCTTGCCCGGCGCATCGGCAAGGAGGCCGATGACGAGGGCCAGACGGTCTACGGATAGCGACTAGCCCATGCCCGAGCAGCCTTCCGATACCGGCCCGGCGAACAACCGGCGGAACTTCCACCGATCGCGCTACGAGCGATACCGCGGCGGGCCCGACCCGCTGGCGCCGCCACTCGACTTGCGCGAGGCACTCGATGAGATCGGCGCCGACGTGATGGCCGGTTCGTCGCCTCGGCGCGCGCTGCGCGAGTTGCTACGCCGCGGGACGCCGGGCTTGCGCGGTCTCGATGAGTTGCGCGAGCGGATCAACCGTCGACGCAACGAGTTGCGGAAGAGTCGCAACCTCGATGGGACGTTCGACGAGATCCGGGAACTTCTCGAGAACGCGGTACTCGAAGAGCGAAAGCAACTGGCCCGCGACCTCGATGACGATGCGCGTTTCGCTGAGATGCAGATCGGCAACCTGCCTCCGTCGACGGCCGCCGCCGTCAGCGAGTTGTCGGACTATCGGTGGCGGAGCCCGAAGGCGCGAGAGGACTTCGAGAAGATCCGCGACCTGCTGGGTCGCGAATTGCTCGAGCAGCGCTTCGCCGGGATGAAGGAGGCGCTGCAGGGTGCCGGCGAAGCCGATCGTCAGGCGATCACGGACATGTTGTCGGACCTCAATGAGCTTCTGGCGCAACACAACCGGGGTGAGGACACCACTGATTCCTTCGCCGGGTTCATGACCGAGCATGGCCAGTTCTTTCCCGAGAATCCGCGCAACACCGAGGAACTCGTGGAATCGCTCGCCAAGCGCAGTGCGGCCGCCCAGCAGTTTTACAATTCACTTTCCGCCGAGCAGCGCGCCGAGCTGGATCAACTCGCCCAGCAGGCCTTCGGCTCGTCCGACCTGATGAACGCCCTCGCCAGCGTCGACGGCCAGCTGCGTGCGGCCCGGCCGGAGCTGGATTGGGATGGCGCACAAGGGTTTTCCGGTGATCAGCCGATGGGAATGGGGGAGGCCGCGGCCGCGATGGCCGACCTAGCCGAGCTCGACGAGCTCAGCGAGGCGATGAGTCAGCAGTACGCCGGTGCGGACCTCGCCGACATCGATCTGGACGCCTTGGCCCGTCAGCTGGGCGAGGATGCCGCTGTCGACGCCCGCACGTTGCAGCGGTTGGAGCAGGAGTTGCGCGATCAGGGCTTCTTCGAACGCGGCGCCGACGGCGAGCTTCATTTGAGCCCCAAGGCGATGCGGCAGTTGGGACAGTCTGTGCTGGCCGACATAGCCGATCGCCTCACCGGTCGCGGCGAGCGCGCCACCCGGCTTTCGGGCCGGCTGGGGGAGCCGTCCGGCGCGACGCGGGAGTGGGCGTTCGGCGATACCGAGCCGTGGGACGTACCGAGGACTATTACCAATGCCGTGGTTCGCGACGCGGGAACCGGGAGGTTCAGCCGGGGGCGGCCGGTGCAGCTGACCGTGGGCGATGTGGCGATCACCGAAACCGAGGCGCGCAGCCAAGCCGCCGTCGCGCTACTCGTCGACACGTCGTTCTCCATGGAGATGGAGGGTCGCTGGACACCGATGAAGCGAACGGCGATCGCGCTCAACCAGCTGATCTCGACCCGCTTTCGTACTGACGAGTTGCAGATCATTGCCTTTGGGCGAGAGGCGCGCACCATCGATGTCGGGGAGCTGGCCGGGTTGTCGCCGCGCATGGAGCAGGGCACCAATCTGCACCACGCGCTACTCCTGGCGCAGCGGCATCTGCGCCGTTTCCCGCATGCCACGCCGGTGGTTCTGATCGTCACCGACGGTGAGCCGACGGCCCATCTCGAGCCGTCCGGCGACGCCTTCTTCTACTATCCGCCGCACCCGCAGACGATCGGCCTGACGGTTGCCGAACTCGACCACCTTTCTCGGATGGGTGCGCAGATCACGGTCTTCCGGCTCGGCGACGATCCGGGTTTGGCGATGTTCATCGACCGCGTCGCGCGCCGTGTGGGGGGACGCGTGGTGGCGCCCGATGTCGACGGGCTCGGTGCGGCGGTGGTGGGCGACTACCTGCGCGGGCGCCGGGAGCGATAGCGAGTGGGCACTGATTTTCGCCGAGTGGGCACCTTCCGGCCGCCGAGTGGGCACTGATTTTCGCCGAGTGGGCACCTTCCGGCCGCCGATCATCCCAAGGCGAGGGCGAGAATGGTGATGATGGGGATCGCCGCCAGCGTGGTGACGAGTGCGCAATCGCGGGCCACGGCTTGTCCGCGCTGGTAGCGGACGGCGTAAACCAGGACGTTTTGCGCCGTCGGTAGCGCGGCGATGACGACTTGTGCGAACAGGTGGTGCCCGGCGAGTCCGAAGCCCCATCGTGCCACCACATAGGCGAGGGCAGGCATGGCCACCATCTTCAGTGCGCTCGCCAGTGCCACGTCGCGTCGCGGGTTTGGTAGATGCTCCTCCGACGCGGAAGCGGCACGTCTAGCGGCAAGGGACAGACCGAATACGAGAAGGGCCAGCGGTACCGAGGCATCGCCGAGCATCCGGAACGGATCCATGATCGCCTGGGGTGGATGCCACCCCAGGCCGGACACGATCAGGCCGGCGGCTCCGCCCAGCAGGATGGGGTTGGTCAGCGGAGTCACGATCACGTCGCGGATCACCCGCGGCCGCTCCGCCGACAGGTCGAGGGCGACCAGCGCGATCGGAGAGTAGACGAGGATCTGGAACAGCAGTAGTGGCGCGATGAACGACCGGTCGTCGAGAACATACATCGCGATCGGAACGCCGAGGTTGACGCTGTTGACATAGGACGACGAGAGGGCGCCGATGACGAGGTCGGGAAGGTCGCGTCGCAACCAGAGGCGAGCGACGATGACGTAGACAAGCCCGATGGTGAGTGCGGTGCCACCGGCGATCACCAATGTCGAGGAGAAGACGTCGCGGAGGTTGGCCGAGACCAATGAATGGAAGAGTAGCGCCGGGGTGCAGACAAAGAAGACGAGGCGGGACAGAACGTCGGTGGCGGTGGGGCCGAGGGTGCCCGACCGGCCGAGGCCATAGCCGATCCCGATCACCAGGAAGATGACGGTGAAACCCGCGACGACACCCGACACCGCCACAGCCTAATCGCACAGTTGTGCCGCCCAGGCGCCGGGGACTCCGCCGGTGAGATGATGCTCGACGGCGCCACGTGTCGGGATTGCGGTAGCTTTTTGGGTGACGCCAGTTGCCGAAACGAGGACTTCAGTGACCACCCCCGAGATGCCCGACGAGCAGCCCGACGCCGCCACCGGTACCGGTGCAGACCCGATCAACTTGAGCAAGCACGCCGAACCAACGGTTGTGGTACCGAAACCGGACTATCCGGGCGCCAGTCAACCGCAACCGGCCGCGCCGACGCCTGAGGCGGTCTATTACTCCGATCAGCAGTCGTACCCGGCTCAGGGATACCCGGCGGGTGCGCCAGCGGAGTCCCGGCAGGGGTATTCACCCGGGCCCGCGCCGTCTAATCCGGCACCGCAGTCCTACCCGGGTGCGCCCAGCTATCCGGCCCCAGG
>NZ_DIAX01000076.1:0-3609 GCF_002414845.1 Gordonia sp. UBA5067
CGAGTTCTCAAAGAACACACACCCGTTGGTGCCACCCCGTCCGGGACGCGTACCAACAAGCTGAGTTGTTGTGGAAGCTGTCCCTCATTTGGGGCAACTTTCCCATCCTAACAGACTTGTCTCAGCGAGGCAAATTTCGTTTGCCTCGCGCTCGATTCGTACTGTCGGGATTGTCGACGCAAGACCCGGTCTCCTTGTTCCGGCGGACCCTCGCGGGTCTTGCCGGCGGCGCCGTGGCGCGTCTGACTTGGATTAAGTTACGCAAGAGTGTCCGGCAGGTCAACTCCACGCTGCGTGACGTCGACCACACTGCGTCGGTCTCGGGGTTTTCTGCAGGTCAGCGGTATCGCGACGTGCTGTGGCGGGTGCATCCGTCGTTGGGTCGGCAGTTGACGGCACTCGCGCGCACCCATCCTTTCGGACAGGGACCACACCCGTTTGGGCAGGTGTTTGTCCTGGTCGCGGCCCCTAACGTCGGGGTATGCACCCGCTTGTCGCCGCACCCGCCACGCGATCAGTCATCGCCCGTAGGGCCTCCGGACCCGCTTCGGCCCGCACGTCCCAGTGGAGTTGCCTACCGGGACCCGATGGATCAGTCGTCGTCGAACACGCGCTATCGATGGCCACGGTGAGTGACGATCGCATCGTTACCGCCTTGGCCCGCTTCGCCTCGGCAGGAGCGCTGGCCGGTCAGACCGAATTCGAGCGGGCGTTCACCGCGGTGGTCGCCAGCTCCGGTCCCCGCGAGGACGCCTGCTGGCGCGCCTTCTACCGCAACTCGGTCGCGGAGTTGCGTGGCGGACAGGCGGCCTTCAGCCCGGTACACCGGCGCGCCCGGTCCCTCCTGGTGGGCCGGTCGATCCTCGAAGTCGGCTGTTGTTTCGGCCTGCTCGCCCTGCAATGCGCCCAAGACGGCTATGCGGTGACCGCCTGCGACATCTGCCCCGGCGCGTTGCACCTACTCGATGACGCGGCCAACACCCTCGGACTGCCGATCATCACCCGCCGCGGTGATGCCCGCGCCCTGCCGCT
This sequence comes from Gordonia sp. UBA5067, assembly GCF_002414845.1. GTDB lineage: Bacteria > Actinomycetota > Actinomycetes > Mycobacteriales > Mycobacteriaceae > Gordonia > Gordonia defluvii. The sequence goes on from NZ_DIAX01000076.1 coordinate 1,033, forward strand.
GGCCACCGACTCCGTCGACACGGTGACACTGATCCACCTGCTCGAGCACCTTGACGGGCCGGACGTGGCGGTTGCGCTGCGTGAAGCGCTGCGCGTGGCCCGCCGTCGCGTCGTCGTGGCCGTCCCCTTCGAGGAGCGGCCGAGTGCGCACTTCGGTCACCGTCAGCAACTCACCGACGACGACCTGCGGGCCTGGTCAACGGATCTGACGGGATGCACCGCAACGATCTTCACCGACCACGGCGGCTGGCTGGTTCTCGATCACCGGTGACCGGGCCGCGTGCTTCATCAGATGAGGCCCCGTTTGCTGGCGACGTAGACCGCATCCGTGCGTTTGGTTACCCCCAATTTGCGGATCAGGTTGCGCAGATGGAATTTCACCGTGGACTCCGATATGAACAGCCGCTGCCCGATTCCCGCGTTGGACAAGCCGTCGGCCAGCAACCGGAGCACCTCGCGTTCGCGATCGGTCAGCTCCTCGGCCGCATTGTGCCGGCCCGCCATGGTGCGCATCACCGCGGTCGCGCTGCGCGGATCAAAGGCGCTGCCGCCGATCGACAGGGCCCGGATCGCGCGGACGAGTTCGGTGGTGTCCACATCTTTGACGACATAGCCCTGCGCGCCGGCGCGCACCGCGCGGATCACCAGATCGTCGTCCAAAAAGGTGGTCAGCACCAAGATCGCGACGTCGGGGTTCCAGCGCTTGAGTTCCCCGATGAGCCGCATGCCCTCGTAGTCGGTCGACGCGGTGAGCTTCAGGTCCACGACGACGACGTCGGGCCTGGTGTGGGCCACCTCGGCCAGCGCCGCGTCGAACGTGCCGGCCTCCCCCACGACGACAACCTCGTCATGCCGCTCCAGCAGTGCGCGCAAGCCTTCCCGCAGCAGCGCATGATCGTCGACCAACACGGTACGGATCACCCGCGGCGGTCCTGCTCCAGCTGTCATGGCGACCCCCGTAGCGGCGTAGGCACCTCCGCGACGATGCGCACGCCGCCGAGCCTGGACCGGCGGATGCGCAGCGTACCGCCGAGTTCGGTGGCCCGGGTCGCCATGTTGGCCAGGCCTCGGCGGCGCCCTTCGTCGAGGTCGCCGGTCACCGCAGCCCGCGTCCGGTCGCGCAAGTCCTCCGGATCGCCGGTCCCGTCGTCGTCCACCGTCAGCGTCACCAACTGCTCGCCGTAGGACAACACCACGGCCACCTGCCCGGCATGCGCATGCCGGGCGGCGTTGAACAAGGACTCCCCCGCGATGCGCAGCAAGGCGTGTTGCACGTCGCTGCTCAACTCGCGCGTTCGCCCGCGGATCACCACCGAGGACTGTGCATGGTCGGGCAGATGCAGTTCGCACAGTTGGTCCAGCGTGTCGCCCACGCTGTGCGACGGGTCGCCGGCTGCATTGAGTGTGTAGATGGCGTTTCGCAGCTGGATCATCGCGTCGCGGGTCAACCCCACCGCCTTCGTCAGGTGTTCCTCCCCCGACGCCGACACCTCACCCCGGCAGAGCTCCATCTGCAACCCAGCAGAGAGCACCGACTGACCCACTGAATCGTGCAGTTCCCGGGCGATCCGCGAACGTTCCTTGTACAGGAGCGCGGTGCGATTGGCCGCCGAAAGTTCACGCTGGGCCTGCTCGAGCTCATGGTTGCGCTCGGCCAGCTCCGCGGCCCGCCGCCGGGTCTCCGACAGCAGCTCCGAGTTCACCATGGCAACCGCGGCCTGTCCGGCCAGGATCTGCAGGACCACCAGATCCGACGGGTCCACAGTCACCTCCGGCGGGGTCCAAGCGGACAGGCCGCCGACGACGCGACCGCGGTATTCGATGGGCACGTGGAGGTGCTGGGCGCTGACGATCGGTACGTGCAGGACAGTGCGCTCACCACGCAACACATCGATCAGCCGGTTGAGCACATCCACGGGCAGGTCGGTGGGAAGGTGTGCGACGCCGACAGTCTCGAACGAGAGGATCCCCTCGTCGCGGGCGGCGATGAGATGGCGCGGCGACGCCTGCTCAAGGTGTCCGTCGGCCAGGGCGAACAGCACCCACTCGGCGCCCAGGTGTTCGCGCACCGTCTCCAAGACTGCGACGACCAGCCGCTCCGGCCCCTGGTCGGTCTGCACCAGCGCTTTCGAGATCCCCTCCAGCGCGACCATCACCCGGTCCAGACGCGCCTCGGCCCCGCGATACTGCACATAGTGCCCGCGCTTGACGCTGCTCAGCCCGACCAGGCTGGCGAGATTGGGGTCAGTGGGCGCCATTGCTACAGCGCCTGCCGGTAGACATCGAGAATGCCCTCGGGTTCGGCCCGCCGCGGGTTGGTCAGCATGCACGAATCGGCCAGGGCCCGCTCGGTGAGCAACTCCAGGTCGTCGGCGCGCACGCCGAGCGGGGCCAGTGCCGACGGCATCCCGACGCGGTGCGCGAGGTCGCCGGTGGCGTCGGCGAGCCGATCGGCCACGACCCGCGCGCCTCCCGTCGTCGACACGCCGATCGCGTCGGCAAGGTCGACGAAATCGTCCGCGCACACCTGCGCGTTATAGCGGATCACGCACGGGAGCAGCACCGAGTTGATCGCCC
>NZ_DIAX01000076.1:3638-11926 GCF_002414845.1 Gordonia sp. UBA5067
GGGGGGGAGCCGATCGGCCACGACCCGCGCGCCTCCCGTCGTCGACACGCCGATCGCGTCGGCAAGGTCGACGAAATCGTCCGCGCACACCTGCGCGTTATAGCGGATCACGCACGGGAGCAGCACCGAGTTGATCGCCCCATGCGGAGCGTCGCAGTAGCCGCCGACCGGATGGCTCATCGCATGGGCGGCGCCGAGGATGGCGTTGGTGAAGGCCATCCCCGCGCGCAACGCCGCCAGCGACATCTCCGCCCCGGCGTCGGCGTCGTGCGGGTCTTCGACCAGCCGCTCCAAATTGGTCCAGACCCCGACGAGGGCGTCGACCGCGAGCGCATCGGTGAGCCGGCCCCGCGCCAGCGAGACGAACGCCTCGACGCAATGCGTGAGCGCATCCATCCCGGCCTGTGCGATCACCGCGGCCGGCGCCGTGGTGACCAGCCGGGGATCGATCACCGCGATGTTGGGCACCAGGTTGCGCCCGATGATCGTGATCTTCGTGCGACTCGCCGTGTCGTTGAGAATGCAGAACTGGGACACATCGGCCCCGCTACCCGCCGTCGAGGGCACCGCGACGAGCGGCGGCAATGACCGGGACGCCTTGTCGATCCCCGTGTATTCGAGGATGTTGCCGCTGTTGGAGGCCAGGATCGCTATCCCCTTCGCGGCGTCGATCACCGACCCGCCGCCCACCGCCACGAGTCCATCCGCATGATGTTCCCCATAAGCGGCCCGGCCCGCCTCGACCTCGGTCGCCCGCGGGTTGGGGGTCACGCCGAGGAAGACCTCCGGCGACAAGCCGCGCCGACGCAGATCAGACACGACGCGGTCCAGCCACGGCGTCTGTGCGAGGCAGTGGTCGGAGACCAGTAGCGGTCTGCTGATTCCGAGCGCGGCGACCGCATTGGCGACCTCGTCGAGCGCCCCCGGACCGAAGACGATCTGCGGCGTGTGAAACTTCACCACGCGGCCCAAGCCGCGTCCACGTGCGGACTCGACACCCATCTGATCGAAACCTCCTGCCCAGCGCCCGAATGCGGCCATCAGCGGAGCGCGGCGCCGAGTTCGTCGCACCGCTGCAGGACCTCACCGCCGTCGCGCGCACTCACCACCGCCGAGCAATGCTCAGCGTAGTCGCCGAGCGCACACCCCGTCTGCGACCAGTAGCGTTTGGGCTCCGGTGTCAGCCAGGCGACCCGGAAGGTGCGGCGGGCAAGCTCGGCGAACAGATCGACGCGCGGATCGAAGGCGTTGCTCCGCGCATCCCCGACTACGAGCACGCTGGTGCGGGTGGTGATCAGGTCGCCGTGCTCGTCGAGCAGTTCGTGCCACATCCGGCCGTAGTCGCTGGTGGCCGACAGGTCCAGACCGTCGGCCGCGAGCACCGCGGCCAGCGCGCCGTCGGGTGAGGCGGTGCGCAGCGCGGCCGTGACCTGTACCGGGCGGTCCACAAAGGCGATCACCTCACAGCGGTCCCCGAACCGGTGCAGGGTCTGGGCGAGCCGGAGGATGAAGCCGGTCACCGGCCGAACCGAGATCGAGACGTCGACCAGCACCAGCAGCCGTACCGGACCGGGCCGGCGCTTGCGCCGCCACAGTTCCAGCGGCACCCCGTCGGTGGCGACGGCGGCGCGCATGGTGCGGCGGAAGTCCAGCCGACCGCCGGCCGCGAGCCTGCTCACCCGCCGCGGTGCGCCGCGCATCCGCTGCACCAACCGGTGACAGGCCCGATCGATATCGGCCTGATCGCGATGGATGTGTGTCGACGGATCATCGTCGGTGCCGACGATCGACGCTGCTGTCAGGCGATCGGTCAGCGCGTCGACAAACCGGGTCAAGGCGTCTGCCAACTCGGCAAGTGCCACTTCGTCAAGCCCGGCGGCGCCATCGACGCTATAAGCCTGCCTGCCGTCGGTGGCATCCAGGGCGCGGAGTAATGCGGCAGCATCGGCCAGCCGCAGCGTCGAGCCCGAAACTCGAGTCCCTGCTGACGTCAACTCGCCCACGTGGGACGCGTCGGCATGATCGATCTCCACCGTATAGGTCACCCCGCCCGACACCGTCGAGGAATCGGTATCGACGTGCAACTGCTCGGCCCCCGCCGACACCGAAAAGTCATTCTCCTCGCGATGCGCACTTTCCCCGACCCGCTCACGCGCATCCGGATCCTCGGCCATCAGGTCGCCAATTTCCACCGTGTGCTCGTCGGCGCCGATCATCCGGCCCGCGCCTTCAAAGTCCTCGTCCCACTCGAGTTCCTCGGGCAGTGCCGACAGCAGTCCGCGGACCCGCGGCAGGTCCGCCGGCCCCCCGGGGCCATGATGGCCGAGGAAGAAGAGCGCGAAGGCTTCGTCGAACGCGTCGCGCTCGTAGGAGTACTTCACGGTCACACTGCGCAACGCGTTCTGCAACTGGACCAGGTCGGCACCGCCGACGATGTCGAGCACCCGACGGATCTCGATCACCTCGGCCGGTGAGACGGCGACCGAGAGCGCCCGCAGCACCGACCCAAACGCCACAGCCAGCTGCGCCAGGATCTGCTCATTGCCCGCCGGGGCGGGGCGAGTGGCGCCCACCGGCGTCACCTCAGCCCCGAGCTGCGCTACGGGCCCGGCCAGCACCGAAGGCCCGCTCGGTGACCGTGCCACCCGGACTGCTGCCGTCGACTCCCACGGTGATCCGTTCACCGTCGACAGAGTCGGCGCCCAGGGCTCGGCGCACGTGTTCAAGGTCGGTACCGAACTTCACCAGCAGCGACATCAGCGCGGGATCTTGCCCGCCGATCAGGTCCGCCCGATGTTCACCGAGGCCGTCCTGGCCGCGTTGCTCCGCCAGTCGGGCCGCCGCACGTGCGGCGTCGATGACCTCGGCGATTGACGGACTCTTCCGCAACGGCAGCTCACGGAGTTGGCGCGCCAGGTCGACGACCTCGGCGATCACTGACTCTTCGATGTCGGGAGCGCGCACCGCAACGATGCGCCGCTCGCGCTCGGCGTCCGGATAGCCCACCTGGAAATGCAGGCACCTCCGCTTGAGCGCCGGGGACAATTCGCGGGTGTCGTTGGAGGTGAGGATGACCCAGGGCGCTGAACGCGCGGCGAAGGTGCCCAGCTCGGGAACAGTCACTTGCCGTTCGGCCAACACCTCAAGCATCACCGCCTCCATCGCCTCGTCCGTGCGGTCGATCTCATCGACCAGCAGCACGGTGGGCTGCTCAGACATGATCGCCGCGAGCAGCGGCCGCGGCACCAGGAAGTCTTCGGTATAGACGCCGACCTCCGTACGGGCCAATGCCGCCGACGCCGCCCCGAGGGTGTCATAGGCGGCCAGTTCGGCGCTGATCCGATCGCGCAGCATCTGAACGTGCAACAGTTGCCGCGCATAGTCCCACTCGTATAGGGCACGCGAGTCGTCGAGTCCCTCGTAGCACTGCAAACGAATCAGCTCACGCCCAGCCGCGGCCGCCAAGGCCTTGGCCAGTTCGGTCTTGCCGACGCCAGCGGGACCCTCCAGCAGCAGCGGACGTTCCAACAGGGTGGCCAGGTGCAACACCACCGCGAGGTCATCCGAGACCAGGTAGCCCTGGTCGGCCAGTGCTGCGGCAAGGTCAGCGGGGGTGGCGAAAGTCGATGCCGAAGTGGAAGCGGATGAGTCGGGCATTTCTGGTCCTCGAAACGGCAGGTGATGTGCGTGGCAGGTGGGCGAAGCGGCTGCCGGGCCCAGGAGGAGCGGGCCCGGCAGTCGCGCGCGGTGTCAGTAGCTGTCGACCATGGCGTGGCGAACCATCGGAATCATCGACTCGACGGTGCAGGTGCGCGGGTTGCCCGGCGTACACCAATCGCCCATCATGTGCTCGGAGATCGCCCTGATCTGCTCCTCCGAGGTGTCGACGCCCTCGCCCTTGCCGGCGTACTTGCCGGTGTTCATCTGGTTCTTCTCATAGCTGTTGACATTGAGCTGCCCGAAGTTGTCCGGGATGCCGACGTCCTTGGAGATGCGGATCGCCTCCTCGACCGCGGCATCGGCGGCCTGCACCGTGGACATGCCGGTGGTGTTCACGCCGAGCAGCGTGGCGATGTCGGCGAACCGCTCGTAGCGGGCGGGCAGGTTGTATTCCCAGACACGCGGGAGGGCAATCGCATTGTTCAGACCGTGGTGGCTGTCATAGAACGCGCTGAACGCGTGTGACAGCGAGTGGATCAGGCCGAGGCCGCCGGAGTTGAAGGCCTGCGCGGCGATGTATTGGGCATGCATCATCCCCGTGCGCGCCTCAAGGTTGTGCGGCTCGTAGACCGCGGTGCGCAGGTGGTCCCGGATCAGCTCGATCGCGTACTTCGCATTGCCCAGCGACGGCGCGAAATCCAGGCGCGACACGTAGGGCTCACTGCAGTGCGCGAGCACGTCGAAGCCGCAGAAGGCGGTGAAGTGCTCGGGGCACGAGTAGTACAGCAGCGGGTCATCCATCGCCAGGTCGACGAGGCAGGTGTCGTCGAAGGCCACCCATTTGTGGGGGTGCTCCATGTCGGACGTGTCGGTGATGACGTAGGCCCACGACGTCTCCGACCCGGTGCCGGCCGTCGTCGACACGGCGATGTGCCTCGGGTTCTCCTTGTTGGTGGCCTTGGAGAAGCCCTCGAACTCGTTGATGTTACGGCCGTCGTGGGCGATGACCATGCGCGCGCCCTTGGCGGCATCGTGGCTGGACCCGCCACCGACGGAGATGATGCCATCGCATTTCTCCGACTGGTACCGCGCAGCGGCATCCATACAGTTGTAGTCCTTGGGGTTGGACTCGACCTCGTCGAAGAGCACGACGTCGACACCCTGATACTCGATCTTGCCCTTGAGCTCGTCGATGATCCCCGAGCCGCGAAGACCGGTGGTCATCAACAGGACGCGCGACATCCCGAGATCCTTGGCCTCGACGCCGATCATGTCGTGCGCGCCGACGCCGAGCTTGGCCTTGGGGAAGGGGTGGAATTCTTTGATCGGGAAGTCCCAGATCTGGTTCATCTCGATGGCCATCGTGCAGTCTCCTTGGCTCGAACTCGGACGTGTGTTTTCGGACACATCCAGAGTGTTCGCACCAGCGCGGGACGACAAGGGGGCCTGACCGGTGGCGCACAGCATCAGCCCATCGGGCTAGGCGGCGCACCTGTCCAACCGGCTAGGTGGACCGCCCGGTCAACCGCTGACCCGCTCGATGGAACCACCAAGCGAGCGCAGCTGCGCCACGAAGTCCGGGTACCCGCGGTCGATGTGCTCGACGTCGTAAACCTCGGTCACCCCGTCGGCGACCAGTCCGGCCAGCACCAACCCGGCACCGGCCCGGATATCAGACGACCACACCGGTGCGCTGGACAGTTGTGCCACGCCGCGGATGACCGCGTGATGGCCATCGGTGCGGGCGTCGGCGCCGAGGCGAACCATTTCCTCGACAAACCTGAATCGCGCCTCGAAGACATTCTCGGTCACCACCGACATTCCGTCGGCGATCGTCGCCAGCCCGATGACCATCGGCTGCAGATCGGTCGGGAATCCCGGGTAGGGCAAGGTCGATACGTTGATCGCCACCGGTCGCGCCTCCTGCTGAACGCGGAAGCCATCGTCAAACCAATCGACCTTCGCACCGGCATCGGCGAGCTTGGTCAGCACCAGCGACAGGTGTTGCGGCGCGACACCCCGCACCGTGACGTCACCGCGTGTCATCGCCGCGGCAATCCCCCACGTCGCCCCAACGATCCGGTCGCCGACGACGCGATGGGTGGTCGGCTTCAGTTCCCGGACCCCGGTCACCGTGAGCGTCGACGTACCCGCTCCGTCGATCTGGGCACCCATCTGCGTGAGCATCTCGCACAGGTCGACGATCTCCGGCTCGCGCGCCGCGTTGTCGACCGTTGTCTCGCCGTCGGCGAGAACCGCGGCCATCAAGATATTCTCGGTCGCGCCGACCGAGGGGAACTCCAAGGCGATCGGCGCGCCGGTCAGCCGCTCCGCCGACGCGACAACGCAACCGTGCTCGATCGAACTGTGCGCCCCCATCGCACGCAGCCCGGCCTGGTGCATGTCGAGCGGCCGCGAGCCGATCGCATCCCCACCGGGCAACGCGACGACGGCCCGGCGGCAGCGCGCCATCAGCGGCCCGAGCACGCAGACCGAGGCCCGGAACTGCTTCACCGCGTCGAAATCGGCGTGGAAGCTGGGCTCAGCCGGCGACTCGATGGTCACCGTCGCGGCGTCCAGGGTCACCGTCGCGCCCAGGCCGCGCAGGACGTCCGCCATCAGCGGAACGTCGGCGATATCGGGAGCATTGGTCAGAACGGTCGTCCCCTCGGCCAGCAGTGCGGCCGCCATCAGCTTCAAAACACTGTTCTTGGCGCCGGTCACCTGGACCTCGCCGGACAGTCGGGCGCCGCCGGACACGAGAAAACGATCACTCACCCTCATAGCCTATCCACTACCGTGAAGGCATGGCCGTCCACCTCACCCGCATTTACACCCGCACCGGCGACGACGGGACCACCGGGCTCTCCGACTTCTCGCGAGTCGCCAAGAACGATCTGCGCGTCGTCGCCTACGCCGACTGCGATGAGGCGAACGCCGCCATCGGCATGGCACTGACCATGGGCAGTCTGCCAACTCCGGTGACCGAGGTCCTCGCGACGGTGCAGAACGACCTGTTCGACGCGGGGGCCGACCTCGCCACGCCGGTCGTTCCCAGCCCCAAGTACCCGCCATTGCGCATCGAACAGTCCTACATCGACGCGCTGGAGCAGTGGTGCGACGCCTTCGGTGAGAACCTGCCGGCCCTGGACTCGTTCATCCTGCCCGGCGGAACCGCCGGATCAGCGCTCCTGCACCAGGCGCGGACGATTACGCGTCGGGCCGAGCGCTCAGCCTGGGCGGCCATCGACGGCCACCCAGAAGACACATCGACACTTCCGGCGAAATACCTCAACCGGCTCTCGGATCTGCTGTTCATCCTGGCGCGGGTGGCCGCCGGCCCGGCCGGCGACGTCAAGTGGGTCCCCGGCGGCAACCGCACGCGCCCGAACCCGTAGCCGACGACAACGCCGAACTGCGCGTTCAGCGCTCCGCTCGCCGGGCGCGCTCCGGGGGCGCCGACTCCAGCCAGCTCTGAAACGCGGTGAGCGCGTCGCGCGTGAGCCCCAGTTCATAGCCACGGCCGCCGTCGTCCGCGCCCGGAGCGAGTTCGACGATGACCAACCCATCGAGGATCTCGCGTTCCGTGCCGCGTGGCTGACGCTGCCCGACGACCGAGATCGAGCTGCGGATCAGCCGCACCGTCGGGCCCCACCAGAAGGTCACCAGCCGGTAGTACACGAGGCTGTTCTCGCCGTAGTGGACCGACCCGTGGCGCCACCCGCGATCCTCCGGAGCTGGAATCGGCCGTAGCAATACGGGCGTCCCGGCCCGGCGGACCTCCAACAGGCGGTACAGCACGCCCACCGCGACAGCCAAGACCACCACGACGACGACCAGCACCAACCAGGCGATCACGGCCGCGCCGCCACCCACGCGGAATACCCGTCAAACACCAATCGCCCGGAAGGCGACGAACACCTTCGCGGGCGATTGGTGAGGATCACGACTACCTGGCTAGCGCGGCGGCCGCGGAGAGCCGGGATTTCGCGAGGTGATGGGCGGCGCTGCCCGGCTCGGCGGCATCGAGCGCCGCCGTCTCGGCGGCCACGTCGACCGTATGCGCCCACTCGGCACTCTCGGCGAGGATCGTCACGACATCAGCCGACACCGACAGGAACCCACCGGTCACAGCTGCGACCCGACGGCTACCGTCAGCCTCGGTGATGGCGATGTAGCCACCCTCGGTCAACTGGCCGAGGAGAGGCGCGTGACCGGCCAGCACACCGATCTCACCGTCGGTCGTCTGGGCGACGAGCATCGTCGCATCACCGGAGTACAGCCGTTCGTCGGCCGAGACGACCTCCACCCGGAAGCTCTTGTCCGCCATCTTCGACCGCTACTTCCCGGCGATCTTGGCTGCCGCGGCCTCGACATCGTCGAGTCCGCCACAGCTGTTGAACGCCTGCTCCGGCAGGTGGTCGAACTCACCCTTGCACACGCGGTCGAAGGCCTCGATGGTGTCCGACAGCGGCACGACCGATCCCTTCTGACCGGTGAACTTCTCGGCGACGAGGAAGTTCTGGCCCAAGAACTTCTGGATACGACGGGCGCGCTGGACGGTGACCTTGTCCTCTTCGGACAGCTCGTCCATACCCAGGATCGCGATGATGTCCTGCAGTTCCTTG
>NZ_DIAX01000075.1 GCF_002414845.1 Gordonia sp. UBA5067
CTCGAACTTCTCCATCTACGACGCGGACGATTCGCGGCGGCTGCTGGGGATGATCATTCGCGACCTGGAACTCGATCCGAAGAAGTTTTCGGCGCGCGGGCTGGCCGTGGCCATTTCGAACTTCAAGAACGAACTCGTCACCCCGGCCGCCGCCAAACCGGCCGATGGCACCGACCAATCGGCCGAGTCGGTGATTGCGCAGGTGTACGACCTCTACCAGCGCCGGCTGCGGGCGGCCAACGCCTTCGACTTCGACGACCTCATCGGGGAGACCGTCGCTCTGCTGCAGCGGCACCCCGATGTCCGGCAGTACTACCGGCGGCGGTTCCGGCACATCCTCGTCGACGAGTACCAGGACACCAACCACGCCCAGTACGTGCTGATCCGGGAACTGGCGGGCGCCGGAAGCGACAGTGAGCGAACCCGGGGTGACGACGAGTCGGGCGACCCGCCGCCGGCCGAGCTCTGCGTCGTCGGTGACGCCGACCAGTCGATTTACGCCTTCCGGGGTGCGACTATTCGCAATATCGAGGAGTTCGAGCGCGACTTCCCGGCCGCGCACGCCATCCTGCTGGAGCAGAACTACCGGTCGACGCAGACGATTCTCTCCGCGGCGAACGCAGTAATCGCGCAGAACCCGAACCGGCGGCCCAAGCGCCTGTGGACCGAGTCGGGCGATGGCGAGCTGATCGTGGGCTACGTCGCCGACACCGACCGCGACGAGGCGGCGTTCATCGCCGGCGAGATCGACGTGTTGACCGACTATTCGATCGGCGGATCGGCGAGCCGCACCTACGCCGATGTCGCGGTCTTTTATCGGACCAACACCGGCTCTCGCGCCCTGGAGGAGGTCTTCGTCCGACATGGAATCCCCTACAAGGTCGTCGGGGGGACAAAGTTCTACGAGCGCAAGGAGGTGCGCGACGTCATCGCGTATCTGCGCACCGTCGCCAACCCGGACGACACGGTGAGTCTGCGGCGCATCCTGAACACCCCCCGGCGCGGCATCGGCGACCGCGCGGAGGCATGCGTGGCGGTGCACGCCGAGAGTCGCGGCATCAGTTTCTATCAGGCGTTGCTCGACGCGACACAAGGCGTGGTGCCACTGCTCAACACACGTGCGGTCAACCAGATCAGCGGATTCGTGGAGCTGATCGAGAGTTTGCGCCGGGAGTTCCTCGCGACGTTCGGATCCGGCGGCGACGCCGACGCGATCGTCCTCGACGCGGCCGCCGAGGGTGGGGACGTGGGCGAGCTCGTCGCCGCCATCGTCGACCGATCCGGGTACCGGGTCGAGCTGGAGGCGTCGCGGGACCCGCAGGATGGTGCCCGGTTGGACAACCTGAACGAGCTCGTCGCAGTCGCACGCGACTTCAGCGCCATCGCCGTTGAGGAGACGGCGGCGGAGCCGATCGCCGACGGCGATGACGGCGAGGGTGAGCCCGAGCCGGGTTCGCTGGCGGCGTTCCTGGAGCGGGTGGCACTGGTTGCCGACGCAGATCAGGTGCCCGACTCGGACGCCGGTGTCGTCACGCTGATGACATTGCACACGGCGAAGGGATTGGAGTTCCCCGTCGTCTTTGTCACCGGCTGGGAAGACGGGCACTTCCCGCACATGCGGTCCTTGGGGGATCCGGCCGAACTCAGCGAGGAACGCCGCCTGGCCTATGTCGGCATCACCCGTGCCAGGGAACGGTTGTACGTGACCCGGGCGCTGTCGCGGGCGTCGTGGGGCCAACCGGTGTCCAATCCGGAGTCGCGCTTCCTCACCGAGATTCCCGGTCACCTGCTCGACTGGCGGCGCACCGAACCGCGCCGCTCCCCGTCGCGGCATCGGGCCGCGGGGGCCTTCGGATTCGAGTCGGGCGACTCGGGGTCCGGTTCACCACGATCACGGGGTCGTGAGACCTTTGGTGCGCCGACTCGCGGGCGCAACAGCCACGTCCACTACGACATCGGCGACCGGATGAACCACCCGAAGTACGGTCTGGGCAAGGCGGTGGCCAAAGAGGGCGCTGGGCCGACCGAGCGGATAACCTTCGACTTTGGCAGCAATGTCGGGCGGATGACCTTTATGACCCTGGGCGGGCTGCCGGGGGAAAAGCTGTAGCGGACTCAGCCGGTGTAGGCCGACAACCGGACACCGTGCTGCGCGAGCCACGGCATCGGGTCGATCTTGGTCGTGCCGTTCTTCCACACCTCGAAGTGCACGTGCGGACCGAAAGAGAATCCCTCGTTGCCAACCAGTGCGATGACGTCACCGGCGGTGACATGCTGGCCCTTCTGGACCAGTACGCCCGAGGACGACATGTGGCCGTACATCGTGACGGTGCCGTCGGCGGCTTTGACCTGTACCCAGTTGCCATAACCGGAAGCGGGTCCGGCAGCGATGACGACGCCGTCGGTCGCCGCGTGGATCGGTGTGCCCAGCGGCGCGGCCATATCGAGGCCGCCGTGGAAGGAGCCCCAGCGTGATCCGAAGCCAGAGGTGAAGGAGTAGGCGCCCAGCGGGATGGGCGAGGTGAACAGCGGGCGCCGTTTGAGGTTCTCTCGCGCCGTTTCGGCGGTGGCGAGGGACGTGCCGGTGCCGAGGCCACGGCTGAAGGCGCTCATGTCGGAGTCGGTCGTCCCGGTGACGACGCCGGGGCCCTGATCGGGTGCTCCGTCGGCAGTGGTGGCGGTGGTGTTCGCCTTGTCCACCGCGGTGGCCTGAGCTGCGGCGGCTACCGCAGCGCCGGCGGCGAGCGCGACGAGTGCGGCGCGGCCGCCCTTCAGTGAGGTCGGCGGTGCACTGACGCGGTGTTTCCCGGACTTGCCCGGCTTGCGCTTGGGAGTCGGCGTCCGCTGGATCGGCAGCTCGTCAATATCTCCGGACTCGACATCTCCGGATTCGACGAGGGCGGTCGCGGGCTGGTACGTCTCCCGGTAGTCGTACTCCGAGATCGCGATGTCCTGGGTGATCTCCGACGCCGTCGTGGTGGCGGGATCGAGGCGGCGCCCGGTGCGGACGGTGCCCGTCCAGTTCGGCCGGTCCAGGGTGAATGCGGCGAACTCGTCGTCGAAGTCCTCGGGTGCGACGGTCGTGGTGCGGGCAGCAACGACTGCAGACGCGTCGAGCGGGGCGACGAATCGACGCCCGGCGTGCTCGATTACCCCGTTACGTTCTTGGGCCACAATCCTGCCTAACTACCTGTTTCACACGGTCTTCGTAACCAATTCGTGACTTGGCACCTCAACGAAGGTATCGAAGTCGACCCCGCAAGTCCACCATTCGGTCGGATTGGTGAGCAATCAGTGACAATCTCCACACAAGTGCGGTCTGAGCGAACCAGAACACTCGCGGTGTCCTAACGTGACTGATCGGGAGCCGGGCGAACGCAGTGCACGGCCGGGGGTTAAAGTCCGAAGATATCGCCCGCGTCATATCCGCGCGCGGGCGCCAACAGGAATGGTGAATCGAATGGATCTCTTCGAATACCAGGCGAAGGAATTGTTCGCCAAGCACGGGGTGCCCACCTCACCTGGACGGGTCACCGACAGTGCAGCCGACGCGCGCGCGATTGCCGAGGAGATCGGCAAACCAGTGATGGTGAAGGCGCAGGTGAAGACCGGTGGACGAGGAAAGGCCGGTGGCGTCAAGTACGCCGCGACCCCCGACGATGCGCAGCGCTACGCGCAGGACATCCTCGGTCTCGACATCAAGGGCCACATCGTCAAGAAGCTGCTGGTCGCCGAGGCCAGTGACATTGCCGAGGAGTACTACATCTCCTTCCTCCTCGACCGCGCGAACCGGACCTACCTGGCGATGTGCTCGGTCGAGGGCGGCATGGAAATCGAAGAGGTCGCCGCGACCAAGCCGGACCGGCTCGCGAAGGTGCCCGTCGACGCGGTCAAGGGTGTCGACCTGGCGACGGCTCGCTCGATTGCCGAGCAGGGCCACCTGCCCGCGGAGGTCCTCGACGCGGCCGCGGTCACCATTGCCAAGCTGTGGGAGGTCTTCGTCGGCGAAGACGCCCTGCTCGTCGAGGTGAATCCGCTGGTGCGCACCCCCGACGATCAGATCCTCGCGCTCGACGGCAAGGTGACCCTCGACGGCAATGCCGACTTCCGGCAACCCGGTCATGTCGAGTTCGAAGACCGCGACGCGACTGACCCGCTGGAGCTCAAAGCCAAGGAAAACGACCTCAACTACGTCAAACTCGACGGTGAAGTGGGGGTCATCGGCAACGGCGCCGGCCTAGTCATGTCGACACTGGACGTTGTCGCCTACGCCGGTGAGAAGCATCAGGGCGTGAAGCCGGCCAACTTCCTCGACATCGGTGGCGGCGCCTCGGCGGACGTGATGGCCGCCGGTCTCGATGTCATCCTGGGTGACCGGCAGGTCAAGAGTGTGTTCGTCAACGTATTCGGCGGCATCACCTCCTGCGACGCGGTCGCCAACGGTATCGTCGGCGCCCTGAACAAGCTGGGCGATGCCGCGAGCAAGCCGCTCGTCGTGCGCCTCGACGGCAACAAGGTCGACGAGGGACGCAAGATCCTCGCCGATGCCAACCATCCGCTCGTGACTCTCGCCACCACCATGGACGAGGGCGCCGACCGTGCGGCCGCGTTAGCGGCATCGCCATCAACCACGGCCGCCGATCCGTCGGCCAAGTAGGAGCGCACAGACATGTCGATCTTTCTGAACAAGAACAATAAGGTCATCGTCCAGGGCATCACCGGCGGCGAGGGCACCAAGCACACGGCGCTGATGCTGAAAGCGGGCACCAACATCGTTGGTGGCGTCAACGCACGCAAGGCCGGCACCACGGTGAGTCACCTCGACGCAGACGGCAACACCGTCGAGTTGCCGGTCTTCGCATCGGTCGCCGAGGCGATGAAGGAGACTGGGGCCGACACCTCGATCGCCTTCGTACCGCCCGCCTTCTCCAAAGATGCCATCATCGAGGCCATCGACGCCGAGATCGGCCTGCTGGTGGTGATCACCGAGGGAATCCCGGTGCAGGACTCCGCTTACGCCTGGGCCTACAACGTCGAAAAGGGTGAGAAGACCCGGATCATCGGACCGAACTGCCCCGGCATCATCACGCCGGGCGAGGCGCTGGTCGGCATCACGCCGAACAACATCAGCGGCAAGGGCCCGATCGGCCTGGTCTCCAAGTCGGGCACGCTGACCTACCAGATGATGTACGA
>NZ_DIAX01000003.1 GCF_002414845.1 Gordonia sp. UBA5067
TCGGGATTGCCGAACATCGCCCCCTACAACGCCACGAAGGCGGCGATGGACGCGATGAGCCGCACCATGGCCGTGGAGCTTGGACCGGCGGGCATCTGCTGCAACTCGGTGAACCCGGGGACGATCGCGACGGAGCTCGTCGATGAGCTCCTTGCGGCAAACCCGCCTCTTCGCGACAAGTTCGTGACAAAGACCGCGCTTGGTCGGGTCGGCGTCACCGATGAGGCCGCGTGGCCCATCGTATTTTTGCTGACCGACGCCGCGGCGTTCATCACCGGTCAGACACTCGTGATCGACGGCGGCCGCATGGCCTCGGCATAAGGAGACCTGGAACGTGCGGATCGTCATTGCAGGTGGAGGGACGGCCGGGTGCGTGCTTGCCGGGCGACTTGGTGCCATACCCGGGGCCGAGATCGTGGTGCTCGAGGCCGGGCCACGCTACGGGCCCGGCAGCTGGCCGGCGGAGCTCACCCACGCCTATCGCATCATCAAAGAGACCCACGACTGGGGGCTTCTCGCCCAGGCCGGTGCGTCGCCGCGCATGGTGCACGTGCCGCGCGGGCGCGTCGTCGGCGGCTCGTCGATCACCAACGCCACGATCGCCCTGCGCGGGCTTCCCGAGCACTACGACGAGTGGGGTGAGTACGTCGACGGCTACGGGTGGGAGTCTTGGCTTCCGTGGTTCACCGCGATCGAGCGCGACCTGCAGTATGGCGCGAAGCCCTACCACGGCGACCGTGGTCCGATTCCCGTCAATCGCTACCCGCGCAAGCAGTGGTTTTCGATCTTTGATCGCTTCACCGACGCCGCGCTCGCGCGTGGTCACGCCTGGGTCGACGATCACAACGCACCGGGCGCGGTCGGGGTTGGCCCAACCCCGTTCAACATGATCGACGGGGTGCGCATCACCCCTGCCGACACCTATCTCGCACCGGCCATGGAGCGCGACAACATCACGGTGGTGACCGGTGCGATTTGCGACCGAGTCGTGATCGACAACGGCAGGGCGGTGGCGGTGGAGGTGGTCGACGCCGAGGGGACCGGTCGTCGCTACGACGCCGACCAGGTGATCGTGGCTCTTGGCACCTACGCAAGCCCGGCCCTGCTGTTGCGTTCGGGCATCGGCTCGGCCGAGAAGCTTCGTCCGCATGGCATTTCGATGGTCCACGAGCTCGACGGGGTCGGGCGGGGGATGCAGGACCACCCCAAAGTGAGCTACCGGTTTTGGATCGACACCGACGTGCCGTCATGGCCGAACCCGTGGATCCAGGTGCTGCTCACCGCGACGGCCGAGGTGGCGGGAAAGGAGCGGCTCTTTCAGATCATGCCCTACGCCGGGATCACCGACGCCGGGCACCGCTACAGCGACTGGAATGTCCAGGTGGCCGACAGCAAAGGGCGCACCGGGACCATCGACCTGGCGGGGACCGATCCGCGCCTGCAGCCGCGCATCGGCATGGGGTGGCTCGAGGCGGAGGGCGACATGGATGTGGCCGTCGCGGCCGGCCGCGAGCTCATGGCGCTCTCGCGCACCGCGCCGGTCGCCGAGGTGGTGCACAGCTGGCCAAACCAGGACGACGACGGCCATGCACTTCGCACGGTCGAGACCTTCCATCACGTGGTCGGCACCTGCCGAATGGGGCGCCCCGGCGACAAGACGGCGGTGGTGGGCGGCGATTGCCGGGTGTTTGGACTCGAGGGTCTGTCGGTCATCGATGCCTCGGTCATCCCGCGCATCCCGTCGGCCAACACGCATCTGGCCGTCATCGCCCTGGCCGAACGGATCGCCGCGCAGTGGGTCGACCAGTGAGCTGGCGGGGTGCCATCGCCACCCTGGCGCTCGTTCTTGGCGGCGGCGCAGGAGCATCCGCGACGACGGTTCAGGTGATCGGCCACTCTCGGCAAGGGCGCGCCATCAAGGCGATCCACACCGGAAATTCCACCGGTCCGCGTGTGCTCATCGTCGGGTGCATCCATGGGAATGAGTGCGCCGCACGGGCGCTGACGCGCCCGCTGCTTGCCGCCAACGTGAACATGAATCTCTGGATCATTCCGACACTGAACCCCGACGGGCTGCGCTACGCCACCCGCCAAAATGGCGCGGGCGTCGATCTCAACCGCAATTGGCGACGGCGTTGGGTGCGCTCCGGTCGGCCGTGGAGCACCTACTACAGCGGTCCGAGCCCGTTCTCAGAGCCCGAATCGAAGGCCGGGCGGGCGTTCATTTTGCGGTTCAAACCCCAGGTGACGATCTGGTATCACCAACACATGAATCTGGTGTGGGCGTCGGGAAACAGTGTTGGATCGGGTGGGATCTACGCACGCGCCGTCGGCATGACGATGCGCACCGACGACACGATTCGCGGTACCGCGACGGGATGGCAGCGGCGCATCTTTCCCGCGTCAGCCGCGTTTGTCGTCGAACTTCCAAGCGGTCTCATGCGCTCATCGGCGCGGGCCGCCCATGTGCGGGCGATCGGTGCGGTGGCCGCAGCAGCCCGGACAGGATGAACATCCGCCGCGACGGAGCGCGACAGCGAGTCATCAACCGGGGTATCTGACTCGCGCGGTCAGTCGGGCTGGTTGATCGCCATCATTTGGGCCGCGTTTGGCGGTCCGGTGTTTTCCACCGCCTGGATCAGCAGCGGCATGAGCGCCTTCGATCCGAGCGCACCGGGGGCGCAGTACACACCGACTCCCACGATCGTCGTGTTCGTGCGGGCGAAGGCGAACACGCCTTGCTTGCCCGGCTCGTAGGTGACCTCGATGAGGATGACGTCGGCTCGGCGGGAGATTTGGCGACGGGTGATGGGATCGGCGCCGGTCACCGGTGCCAGGTCGAAGTGGCTGTTGATCTCGGCGCGAACCACCTTCTCCATCCCGTAGGAGCGACGGAAGAACTCCTTGGCATGGGCGACGCTGTCGAGTGGAATCGTGATCGAGCTGATCCGGCTCACCGCAGCGTCGGCAACTGTGGCCCCGGCGAATTCACGCGCGAGCATGCCCGGCCCTTGCGGGGTCCGTCGAACGCGGTCGGCGCGAAAGCGCGTGTCGGCCGGCACGTCGGCGCTTGTCAGAAGCCCCTTGGCGTAGCGGCGCTGCGCGGCGGGCATCTGGGCCGGTGTAGGGGACACGCCATCTTTGCGCGGAGGCGTCGTCGCGGTCGGCGTCGCCTTCGCTGCGGTGGTGGCGGGTTTCGTGGCAACTTTGGTTGTGGTGGCCACAGGTGCCGGTGCGACGGCAGGAGCGGGCGCGTCGTCGGCGGCAAACGTGCCGCCAAATACGACGTAGGCGGCGCACAGCACCCCAACGACGCCGAGAATGAGCCGATCCATCACGGTTGACCTATCGACACTCGCGCACGCGACTTGAGCACGGCGCGTTGCACAAATCAGCTCCTCATGCC
>NZ_DIAX01000083.1 GCF_002414845.1 Gordonia sp. UBA5067
AGCGGTGCTGCTCGTCGACGACGATGAACCCCAGATCGAAGAACTCGACTTTCTCCTGTAGCAGGGCATGGGTGCCGATGACGATGCCCGATGTCCCGGTGACCACGTCGAGCAGGCTCTGGCGCTTCTCTGCGGTGCGCTGCGAACCGGTGACGAGAGTGATCGTCGTCGCGTTCTCCGCCGCCCCCAGTTCCCCACCGATGCCGAGATCGCCGAGCATGGTCCGGATCGTTCGGTTGTGCTGTGCGGCAAGGACCTCGGTCGGCGCGAGCAGCGCGCACTGCTGCCCGTTGTCGACGACCCTCAGCATCGCCAGCAGGGCGACCAACGTCTTGCCCGATCCCACCTCGCCCTGCAGCAGCCGGCTCATCGGGACGGTGCGGTCGAGCTCGCCGTCGATCTCGGCGAGGACCGACTCCTGCCCCGCGGTCAGCGTGAACGGCAGCCGCGCACGCAGCGCATCCTCCAACCCGCCGGGCACCCGCGGGCAGGGACGTGCAGTCTCGGCACGGCCGAGGCGGGCCCGCTGCGCGAGGATGAGCTGCATCGCGTACGCCTCGTCGAAGCGCAGCCGTTCGCGCGCGGCGTCAATCTCGCCGAGGTCGTCGGGCAGATGGATCGCCCGCAACGATTCCTCGGTGGTGCGCAACCCGCGCTGGGAGCGCTGCTCCGACGTCAACGCGTCGGCCGACGGAGCAAGCCGGCCCAGGACGTTGCGGATCACGCGCCAGATCACCCAGGTCTGCACATCCTTCGTCGCCGGATAGATGGGCAGGATCGCCCGCTCGAACGCATCGTCCAGACCGGGCTCGTCGCCATTGGCCTCCCGTGACTCATGCTCGACGGCGTAGAGCTCGCTCATCATCGCGTTGCCGACCGCCGCGACATCAGGATCGGTGCCGTCGGGCAACACCGCCCACTCCGGGTGCGACAACTGCACCCGCCCCTGGTAGAGGCCCACTTTTCCGGCCATCATGACCCGCGCCCCCGGGCGCAATTTGGACTTGATGAAGCGCGGGTTGAAGAAGCTCGCCTCATAGACGCGCACGTCGTCGTCGACGTGGACTTTGAGGAACTGTCCGTTGCGCCGCTTCATACGGATCAGGTCGGCCTTGGTGATCCGCCCGACGATGGTGATCCAGTCACCGGCCTCGGGAAGCTCGTCGGTGGCGACGACCCCGGCTTGGGCGTAACGGCGCGGCGTGTAGAAGAGCAACTGCCCGACCGTGGTCAGGCCCAGACCGGCGAGCTTGGCGGCGGTGTCCGCGTCGACGACGTCGGCCAGCGCCGATGCCGGGACCACGGGTGCCGGGTTCACCGGATCACTCAACGCCCACCTGCAGCACCGAGTCTGCCTGTCCGCACGGGTACACGGTCAACTCGATTCCCGGGTACACGCGCCGGACGTGGTCCTGCACGCCGACGATGACCTCGGGCTGATCGTCGAGCAACGCCCCGCCCAGAATGGTGATCAACTCGCCGCCGGTGGCCAGCATCAGGTCGAGCAGCGCAGTCGTCGCAGCCAACGGATCATGCCCGATGACCAGTGCGTCGGAACCGATATAGCCGAGCATGTCGCCGGGCTCACTCGTGCCGGCCAGCGTCATCAACTGACCGGTGACCCGGCGCACCGAACCCCACCGGGTGCCGGCCGCCGCCTCCGCCATGGCGTAGGCGTCCACGTCGGCCTCTTCGCCGGGATCGTGCACCGCCAGCGCGGACAGGCACTGGACCATCGAGAGGGTCGGGATGAATACGACGGTTCGCTGGGTCGAGCGCGCACCCGCCGCCACCGACACGAGTTCCTGCGACGCCAATTCGCCGTTGGCCATCACCACCACGTGCGCGGCATCGGTGTCGCGGATCGCCTGCGCCACCGCCTCGGCCGACAGTCCGTCGTCGGCGCTGACCACCGCGGCCCCCGCCTCGGCAAACAAGTCCCGGGCCCCGTGTCCCTTCGCGATGACGACGACGGCGCGCTTGTGCCTTGGCAGCGGCTCGTCAGGACCCGCCAGGCGGAGCGCATCGAGCGCGAAGCAGGAGATCCGCACATCGCTGATCGCCCCGCACACGGCGCCGGCCTCCACCGCTTTCCCCGGATCGTTGGTGTGCACGTGCACGGAGAAGCGTTCGCCGGCCTCACTGCTGTCACCGACGATGACGACGGCGTCGCCGATCTCGGCCAGGTAGTCGCGCAGCCGGCCGATCCGCTCATCGGCGGTCCCGTCGAGCAGGTACATGACCTCGAAGTCCATGTCGCTGCTGCCGTCACACGCCTCGTCGGCGCGCTGGGCCGGGAGTGCCCCCTCGATCAGGAGCCCCCGGTAGTTGCGGCGCCGATTGGCGACTCCGGTCAAAACCAGCACCATCGCGTCGAGCAGCACCAGCATGCCCCGACCACCGGCGTCGACGACCCCGGCATACGCCAGCTCAGCGAGCTGCTCAGGGGTGTGCTCGAGGGCATCGGCGGCCGCTTCGGCGGCGGCGCGCGCCAGGTCGGCCGGGGCGGCCTCGGAGTTGTCGTGAGCGGCGGCGGCGGCCTGGCGCAGCACCGTGAGCACCGTCCCCTCCCGGGGATCGCTGACGGCTCGGACCGCGGCCAGCGAACCCAGCGCGAGGCCGCCGGCGAACAGTTGCGCGAAGGATTGGTCGTTTTCCGTCTCGGCGACCACCGCGGCGTCGGCGACTCCGACGAGCACCTGCGACAGGATGATCCCGGAGTTGCCGCGGGCACTGCCGACCGCGGCGTCAGCCATCGCCCGGGTCACCGCGGCCACATCGGCACCCGGCTCGGCCTGCTCGGCGGCATCGGCGGCGGCGCCCATGGTGAACGCCATATTCGAGCCGGTATCCGAGTCGGGAATCGGGAAAACGTTGAGGTCGTTGATCTCGGTGCGCACGGCCACGAGTCCGTCGGCCGACGCCCGTGCCCAGTCGCGCAACAGCTGCGGGTTGACCCGTGGGGAACGGTCACCGCGCTGCGCTGTGGTGGGCACTGTATCCGACATTGGAACGAGACTAGCCCAGGACCGGATTTGGCCGCCGCCCGATGCTGCGGCTAGTCTTGTCAGGTTGTGTTCTGCGCCCATGACCGGGCCGAGGAGATCACGCATCTACCGACCACGCAAGTGATACCAACTATTGAGGGAGTGTTCGATATGGCTGCCGTCTGCGACATCTGCGGCAAGGGCCCCGGCTTCGGCAAGTCGGTTTCGCACTCGCACCGGCGCACCAACCGCCGCTGGAACCCCAACATCCAGTCTGTGCGAGTCGAGGTTGCGCCGGGTAACCGCAAGCGCAAGAACGTGTGCACCTCGTGCCTGAAGGCCGGTAAGACCACCGTCTGATCCCGCTGCACCACGCGTTGCGCGACCCCCGCCGGGCCTGGCCCGGCGGGGGTCGCCGCTATCGGCGGGTGTCGGGTGGTCGTCGCCCGGTAGCCTGATCGGCATGACCGACTCCCCCCACGTGTCCGCCGCCGACGGTGTGCTGACCATTGCGATATCCAGTCCCGCCAACGGGACCTCGCTGAACGGCGACGCCGTCGACGAGGCTATCGTCGCGCTGACCGAGCTGCACTCGGGTGCGCGCGACGAGCGGGTGATCCTGCTTGTCGGGGCCGGGAAGAACTTCTGTGCCGGCGGCAACGTCGCCGCCTTCGCCGCCGCCGCCGACCGGCCGGCCTACCTCGGCGGCCTCGCCGAACGGCTGCACCGGCTGATCACGCTGATCGATACCGCCGGACGCCCGGTCGTCATCGCGGCGAAGGGCTGGGCGGCCGGCGCCGGGATGAGCCTGACCCTGATCGGCGACGTCGTCGTGGGCGGGCCGTCGACAAAGATGCGTCCGGCCTACAGCGGGATCGGGCTCAGCCCCGACGGCGGGATGACGTGGAGCCTGCCACGGGTCGTCGGACCCGCCCGAGCACGCGCGATCATCCTCACCAACCGGATCCTCTCGGCCCAGAACGCCCTTGAACTCGGGCTGGTGTCCGAACTGGTCGACGACGAGCAGGTCGATGCCCGGGCCCGCGAGATCGCCGCCGAGCTGGCTGCTGGGCCGTCGGGTGCGTTGCAGGCGACGGCCGCCCTCCTCCGCGCCGCACCGACGGCCTCACTGGCCGACCAACTGGCCGCTGAGGCGGCTTCCATCGCACGACTATCCGGTCAGCCTGAGGGCATCGAGGGTGTCGACGCCTTTGTCCAGAAGCGCGCGCCGAACTGGCGTTAGGACCAGATCGACTTCACGGGAGCCGCCAGTCCACCGGGGCGGCGCCCAGTTCGGCCAGCGCGGCGTTGGCCCGGCTGAACGGCCGGGAACCGAAGAACCCGCGCGAGGCCGACAGCGGCGACGGGTGCGCCGAGGCGATCACCGGGATGCCCGGCAGCCACTGCTGCAGTTTCTGCGCGTCCCGGCCCCACAGGATCGCGACGAGCGGCTCGGCACGGCCGGCGAGCGCCTTGATGGCGCATTCGGTGACCGCCTCCCAGCCCCGGCCCCGATGCGACCCACTGTCTTGCGCCCCGACGGTCAGCACCCGGTTGAGCAGCAGCACCCCGGCATCGGCCCAGGGCGTGAGGTCGCCGGTGCTGGGGCGAGGATAGTCGAGGTCATCGCAGTACTCGGTGTAGATGTTGGCCAGCGACCGCGGGATCGGGGCCACGTCGGGGGCGACTGAAAAGCTCAACCCCATCGCGTGGCCGGGCGTCGGATACGGGTCTTGTCCGACGACGAGGACGCGCACGTCGGCCATCGGCCGGGTGAATGCGCGCAGCACGTGTGCCCCGGCGGGCAGGTACCGGCGCCCCGCGGCGACCTCGGCGCGCAGGAAGTCGCCGAGTTGGGCGATGACAGGCGCGACCGGCGCGAGGGCCTGCGCCCAGTCGGGGGCGAGTAGCTCGGACAGCGGCTTGGCGGACCTGGCGTCAGCGGTCATCGGCCCAGTCGACGCGCCGCAGATTGTCGCGGTAGTACTTGCTGTTCTCGAAGTACATTGCCGTGTTGACCTCGGTGTGCCCGGTGGGCACCTCGTACCCGTCGCGGATCCGGGCCGGTACCCCCAGCGCCATCCGGCGGGCGGGGACCTCGAAGTCGAACGGCACCACCGCACCGGCGCCGACGATCGCACCGGATCGGACCGTCGCACCGTTGAGCACCACCGATCCCGACGCGACCAGGACGTCGTCGCCGATTGTCGCGCCCTCGATGTGCGCCTTGTGCCCGACGACGCACCGCGCGCCGATCACGGTCGGGTGAATCATGGTGCAGTGGATGATCGTGCCGTCCTGGATGTTGGTCATCTCCCCGACGGTGATGCTCCCGTAGTCGCCGCGCAGCACCGCCCCCGGCCAGACTGATACTCCCCCGGCCAGAGTGACGTTCCCGATGACAACCGCGTCGGGGTGAACGTAGGCGTCGGCGGCAAGCGCCGGCTCACGATCACCCAGTGCGTAAATGGCCATGGGAGCAATCTAGACGCTGCGCCAACCGTGGAGGCGGGTCGGTGCCCCATCGATGTGTACCGCCTCTTCGCGGCTGCCGACGACGGCGCCGATCACCCACCAGCCTGGCGGCACCTGCGCGGCAGCACCGAAGGCCCCGAGCAACTCGTGGTCCTCCCCACCGCCGAGCGACCACCGGCGGACATCGACGCCGAGGCGCTGCGCGACCGCGGCGACCGCATCAGTGACGGGGATCGCCGCGGAATCGACGTCGAGGGCCACCCCCGACGCAGCGGCCATGAGCGCCAGTTCCTCGACCAGGCCATCGGAGATATCGGTCAATCCGTGGGCCCCCCCGCGCGCGGCGGCCGGTCCCTGCTGCAAATCCGGTGCCGGGCAGCGGAACGCGTCGACAACCGCCCGACCCTGCGGATCACCGTCGGGCGCCACACCGCCGGCGGCCAGGAGAGCGTGACCGGCCGCGGACGCGCCCAACGGCCCACTCACCGCGAGCACGTCCCCGGCGCGCGCGCCGCCGAGCCGTATCGGACCACCGGCGTCAAGGACGCCGACCGCGGTGATCGACACCGATATCTCGGACGCTTCCACGAGGTCCCCGCCGAGCACCGCCGCACCGATCGCCGCCGCCCGGTTCACGACTCCGGCATTGATCCCGATGAGGACCTCGGCCGAGGAGTCGGCCGGCGCCGCCAGCGACACCAGGACCCCGGTCGTGGTGCCACCCATCGCGGCGATGTCGGCGGCGGCGGCGATCACGGCGCGCGCACCGATCTGCTCGGGTGCCGACCAGTCGAGGCGAAAGTGCCGTCCCTGCACGGCGGTGTCCACACTGAGTACCGTCGCCCCGGGTTCGATGACGGCGGCATCGTCGCCCGGCCCGATCAGCACCCCGGGTCCGCTCGCGGCCGCGGCGCGGGCAAACCCGGCCAGCAGCGTCCGCTCGCCGATGTCGCCAACGGTTCGGAATGGTGCCACGGTCGCCAGTCTGTCATGCGCCCGGGCGCGCGCCGCCCGCTACGCTGGTCGCGTGTCCGCCGAAGACGAATCCTCCGACCGCAGCACCTCGCGCGCCTCCCTGTTCCGGGACGAGCGCGGATACCTGTCGCCTGCCTTCCTCGCCACCCTGATCGCCGTGCCGGTGATGATCATCGCCGGCTTCATCACGTTCGCCATGCTGCGCGACGGGACGACGACGCCCCTGGACTCCATGTCAGCGCAACCGGGCACCGAAGCGGCCTGCGCGCCGTTCATGGCGGCACTGCCCGAGCAACTCGGCAACTACGGCCACAAGTCGGTGTCGGGCACGGCGGCGCGATGGCGGGCGGGCAACGGCGACTCGGTGGCACTTCGCTGCGGTGTCGAACGGCCGCCCGGCCTCGCACCTTCGTCGCGCTTGCAGGTCGTCGACTCGGCGCAGTGGTTCATCACCGATGAGCGCGATGCCGGCGTCGCCTATGTCGCCGTCGACCATCGGCCCTACGTCGCCCTGTGGCTGCCGCTGAACTCCGGTTCGGCACCGATCGGCACGGTTACCGCGCTGATCGACAAGCACCTCGAGCGGGCACCACTAGAGCTGCGCTAAGTGCAGCACCGTTTCGTCTTACCAGCGCCGATCGACGCTGGTAAGACGAAACCGTGCGGGATCTAGCGGATCTCAGGTTTGCGGGATCGGCCCAGCAGCATTGCTATCGCCTCCGGCACGCTCAGCCCGTCGTGGCACACCTGGTGGACGGCGTCGGTCAGCGGCACGTCGACGCCATACTGCTCGGCCAGCGCGCGCACCGAGGAACACGACTTCACGCCCTCGGCGACTTGGCCGTTGGTCGCCGCCTGCGCCTCCTCAAGAGTCTTCCCCTCCCCGAGGGCGAACCCGAAGGTGCGGTTGCGCGACAGCGGCGACGCACAGGTCGCGACGAGGTCGCCGACACCGGCCAGGCCCGCTAGCGTCTGGGCGTCGGCACCGGCCGCGACGCCCAATCGGATGGTCTCGGCAAGTCCCCTGGTGATGATGGTGGCCAGGGTGTTCTGCCCGAGCCCGACGCCCGCAGCCATGCCGCAGGCGAGGGCGATCACGTTCTTGACGGCTCCGCCGAGCTCGCAACCGATCACATCGGTGTTCGTATACGGCCGGAAATAGTTCGTGGAGAACGCTTCCTGCAAGTCGACGGCCCGCCGCTCGTCGGCGCACCCGATGACGGTGGCGGCCGGTTGGCCGACGGCGACCTCTTTGGCCAGGTTCGGACCCGACAGCACCGCGATCCGCTCCGGCGGGGCGCCGGTGACATCGGCGATCACCTCCGACATGCGCATCACCGTCGAGGTCTCGACCCCTTTGGCCAGCGACACGAAAGTCATGTCATCGGTGAGATGCGGCTTCCACGCCTCCAGGTTCGCGCGCAGCGATTGGGACGGCACTCCGAGGACGACGACGTCAGCTCCATCGAGCGCCTCGGCCACATCGCTCACCGCGTGCAGGGCCGCCGGCAGAATGATCCCGGCAAGGTAGTCGGGGTTCTCGTGCGCGGTATTGATGGCCTCGGCCAGCGCCGGGCGCCGGGCCCAGATCCGCGTCGGCGTGCCCGCATCGACGAGCACTTTCGCCACCGTCGTACCCCACGAACCCGCTCCCATAACAACGGCTTGCACGCCCGTCCCCTTTCGCCCCAGCCTCTGGGGCTGCCCGGCTATGTCTTCCGCCCAGCGTAGCCGGTTCGGCGGGCGCTCATGCCTCGATGAGCTTCCCGCTGCGGGCCAATTCTGGATCCGTGCACGAGGACAGATCGAAGCAGCACGGGCGCCGCTTGCCCGCGCGCAATTTGTCGATCGCCACCTCGATGCGACGCTGCCGCGTATCGGGATTCTTGGTGGCGCCGATCCACCGCACCCACTCCCACCGAGCCATCGGGGTGATCGCATCCCAGAGTCCGCCGATATCGGGTGCCGCGGTGAGAGCGACGGCGAAGTCGTCCGGCTGAATCGGCTCGGGCCAGGATGTGCCCGGCTCGATGCGCACGGCCACCGCGGCCCCCTCGGTCAACGAGGATCCATCGAGCGCCAGCCAGTGGCCGCGACGGCCATCCGGCTCGACGACGGTGACGGCCGTCTGGCCACCGACCGTGACCGCCGCCGCGACTTGTCCCCGCGAGGGCAGCCCGACACTCGCCTCCTGCGGCAGCCGGATGATCAGCCGGCCGGCCACCCGCACCACCGACCCGGTGAACTCGATCACCTGGCTCGCGGCTTTCGCCATCCCGGTTCCCTGCCCTTCTCCTCGCACACCACCCCCAGGCTAGTCCCGCGGTACCGGCTGCCTGCCATGATTGACCGGTGGCGTGGGGTGTGGTGTTGGCGGTCAAACGGTTGCCGGAGGCGAAGTCGCGCCTGGGCGGCACCGCTGACGATCGGGCCGAACTCGTGGTCGCGATGCTCGTCGACGTCCTGGCCGCCGTGGTGCAGGCGGGCCTGACGCCGCTCGTCGTCACCCCTGATCCGCGCGTCGCCGCGCTGGCCCACGATGCCGGGGCGCTGATCGCGGCCGAGCCCGACGGCGGGGCCGGCCTGAACGCCGCCTTTGTCCACGGGCAACGCGAACTCGTTGCCCGCGAGCCAGGTGTCGAGGCCGTCTTCCTTCTTGCAGCCGACCTTCCCGCGCTCACCGCGGGTGCGCTGCGCAGGGCCATCGCCGGGCATGAACAATCCTCCGCCTCCGGGCTCCGGCAGTCGTTCATCGCCGACAGCGCGGGTTCTGGCACCGCAGCACTCCTGCGGCCCGCCAACGTCGACTCGATGCCCCGGTTCGGGCCGGATTCGGCAGCTGCGCACCGCGCCGCCGGCCTAGTCGACATCACCGGTTCCGACGACGTCTGGGCCGGGCTGCGTCGAGATGTCGACACGCTTGCCGACCTGTCCGCGGCGGCCGAGATCGGGATCGGCCGGGCCACCTCCGAATGGCTACACTCCCGGTCACCGGCAACTTCTGCACGCACTTCTGCCATGGTGCATGATGATGCGGTGAGCGCCGACGCCCCCGAAGCCCTGACGACTCCTGGCGCCCTCGAGGCCCGGGTGGCCGAACCCATCGCCGACGACCCGATCCCCGGGGCGCCCCCAGCGGCGACCGCCCACCCAGACGAGTCCGCCGACCTTCCCACCGACCGCTATCTGAACCGCGAGCTGTCGTGGCTGGACTTCAACGCGCGTGTCCTGGCACTGGCCGAGGACACCTCGCTGCCACTCCTGGAGCGTGCCAAATTCCTTGCCATCTTCACGTCGAACCTCGACGAGTTCTTCATGGTCCGCGTCGCGGGGCTCAAACGCCGCGACGAGACCGGGCTGTCCGTGCGCTCGGCCGACGGGCTGTCCCCGCGCGAACAACTCCTCCGGATCGCCCAGCGCACCCAGTCGATCGCGACACGCCAGGCCCGCGTCTTCAACGATTCGGTTAAACCGGCACTCGACGCCGAGGGAATCCACATCGTCACGTGGGCCGATCTCGACGTCGCCGAGCGCGACCGGCTCGTCTCCTACTTCAACGACCAGGTCTTCCCCGTCCTGACCCCCCTGGCCGTCGATCCCGCGCACCCGTTCCCCTACATCAGCGGGCTGAGCCTGAACCTGGCCGTCACGGTGCGCGACACCAGCAACGGCGCCGAACACTTCGCCCGCGTCAAGGTGCCCGACAACGTCGCCCGCTTCCTGCGCGTCGACCACCTCGTCTCCCCCGACGTGCGTCCCACGTCGGAGGTCCTCTCCCCCGACGTGGTATTCCTTCCACTTGAGGAGCTGATCGCGGCCAATCTGGGCCAACTGTTCCCCGGCATGGACGTCGTGGAACATCATGCCTTCCGCATCACCCGCAACGCCGACTTCGAGGTGGACGAGGACCGCGACGAAGACCTGCTGCAAGCACTGGAACGGGAGTTGGCCCGGCGACGCTTCGGAACGCCAGTGCGACTGGAGATCGAAGAGGATATGAGCGAGCACATGCTCGAACTCCTCCTGCGCGAACTCGATGTCGACCCCGCCGATGTGATCGCCGCACCCGGCCCCCTCGACCTTTCGTCCCTGTTCCAGATCTACGAGGTCGACCGCCCAACACTCAAGTACCCGCCGTACGTACCGGTCACCAATCCCGCCTTCGGCGAGCGCGAGACGCCCAAGAGTGTCTTTTCGACGCTGCGTGAGGGCGATGTACTGGTGCACCATCCGTACGAGTCCTTCTCAACGAGCGTTCAGCGCTTCATCGAGCAGGCCGCCGCCGACCCACACGTGCTCGCGATCAAGCAGACGCTGTACCGCACCTCCGGCGACTCGCCCATCGTCGACGCACTGATCACCGCAGCCGAGGCCGGGAAGCAGGTGGTCGCCCTCGTCGAGATCAAGGCCCGCTTCGACGAACGCGCAAACATCAAATGGGCGCGCAAACTCGAGCAGGCCGGCGTGCACGTCGTCTACGGCCTCGTCGGCCTCAAAACCCACTGCAAGACCTGCCTGGTCGTGCGCCGTGAGGGATCGACGATCCGCCGCTACTGTCACATCGGCACCGGTAACTACAACCCGAAAACGGCCCGGCTCTACGAAGACGTCGGCCTGTTCACGGCGGCACCCGAGATCGGCGCCGATCTTACCGACCTGTTCAACACGTTGACCGGGTACTCGCGCAAGCGCAGTTACCGCAATCTTCTCGTCGCCCCGGATGGCATCCGGTCCGGAATCGTCGATCGAATCCGCACCGAGGTCGACCGGCACCGTGCGGGCGACCCGTCCGCACGTGTGCGCTTGAAGGCCAACGCGCTGGTCGACGAGCAGATCATCGACGCGCTCTACCGCGCATCCCAAGCCGGGCTGCCGGTAGAGATCGTGGTGCGCGGCATCTGCGCCCTTCGCCCCGGCATCCCCGGTGTCAGCGACAACATCGACGTGCGCTCGATCCTCGGACGGTTCCTCGAGCACTCCCGCATCTTCCACTTCGGTGCACAGGGCGAATTCTGGATCGGCAGCGCGGACATGATGCACCGGAACCTCGACCGGCGCATCGAGGTGATGACCCAGGTCCGCGACGTGCGGCTGGCCAAGCAGCTCGACGAGATCTTTGATTCCGCCCTCGATCCCCGAACCCGATGCTGGATACTCGGCGCCGATGGGAATTGGGTCGCATCGCCGGGGCCCGGCCTCGAGGTGCGCGACCACCAGTCCGAACTGATGGACCGCTTCCGTCGTGCCGCGGCCGGCTCGGCCTGATTCCGAGGTCAGGCGCCAATGAACGTACGCGCAGTCTGGGCCGGTGGCGGCGTGCTGTGGCGGCCCGCGCCGGCCGGGACGGGCGAGCCGGAGATCGCGGTGATCCACCGGCCGCGGTATGACGACTGGACATTACCCAAGGGGAAGACCGAGCGCCGCGAGACCGTCATCGCGTCGGCCGTCCGGGAGATCGCTGAGGAAACCGGGTATTCCGCCGTCCTCGGTCGCTTTCTGCGCCAGGTCAGCTACCCCGTCAACGGCACCAAGCGGAAAATCGTCCGTTACTGGGCTGCCCGGATGACTGGCGGTGACTTCGTTCCGAACAAGGAGGTCGACGACCTCGTCTGGACGTCGCCCGGCGCGGCGAAGAAGCTGCTGACCTACTCGCTGGACCGGGCGGTCGTCAACGACTTCCTCGCCAACCCCGCCGGTCTGCATACTCTCCTGCTGGTGCGCCACGCCAAGGCCGGTCGTCGCGCCCGATACTCCGGACCTGATCCGGCGCGACCACTGGAACGCTACGGTCGCCTTCAGGCCGAGGCGCTCGCCGACCTGTTGCCCTTGTTCGGCGCCGAGCGGCTACACGCTGCTGATCGCGCGCGCTGCGTCCAGACGCTCGAGCCGCTGGCCCACGCGCTCGGCGGCAAGAAGATCCAGATCGAGCCGACCCTGACCGAGGAGGCGTATTCCCGCGATCCTGCGGCGGCGCAGCGGCGAATGGTCGAACTCGCGACGAAGCAGAAGTCCGTTCACGTCGTCTGCAGTCAGGGCAAGGCCATCGCACCGCTGATGCAATGGTGGTCGCAGCACGACGGATTCACCTTGCCGCCCAACCGGAACCGCAAAGGCAGCTTCTGGGTTCTTTCCGTCGATGCCGACGGTCGGGTTGTGGTGGCCGACCACGTCGACGACCCGTTGCCCGACTTCGGCTGACGCAGACTACTTCTTGGCCACAGTCTTGGTGGCCGCAGTCTTGGGGGCCGCAGTCTTCTTGGCCGCTGTCTTCTTGGCCGCCGCCTTGGTGGGTGTCGAGGCAGCCGTTCGAGGCGCCACCGTAGCCGGTGCCTTCTTCGTTGCGGTCGCCTTCTTCGCCGGTGCCGCCTTCGTGGCAGCGGCCTTTGGAGCAGTAGTGGCCGTGGTGGCCTTGGCCGCCGTGGCCGTGGCCTTGGCCGCCGTCGCCTTGGCCGCCGGGGCCTTCTTCGCCGGGGCCTTCTTCGCCGGTGCTGCCTTCGTGGCCGGTGCCGCCCGCTTGGCCGCCGCTGATTTCACCGGTGCCGCCTGCTTGGCCGCGGTGACCTTCTTGGCAGCGGCTTTCGTCGCCGTGGCCTTCGTCGCCGTGGCCTTCGTCGCCGTGGCCTTCGTGGCCGTGGCCTTCGTGGCCGGGGCCTTCGTGGCCGGGGCCTTCTTCGCCGGTGCCGCCTTCTTCGCCGGTGCCGCCTGCTTGGCCGCCGCTGATTTCGCGGGTGTCGTCTTCTTCGCCGGAGCGGCCTTGGCGGCTGTCGCAGTCTTCTTCGCCGGAGTCGCCTTCTTGGCCGCGGTCTTCTTCGCCGGGGCAGCGTCCACCGCCCCCCTCTTGGCGGCGGTGACGCCTACCGGCAGTCGCAGCTTTCCGGCGATCACAGATTTGAACTGGGCACCGGGGCGGAAGGACGGCACATTGACCGCACGTACCTTCACCGTCTCACCGGTTCGCGGGTTTCGGGCGACGCGCGGTGCGCGCCTGCGCTTTTCGAAGACACCAAATCCGGTGATGGTGACCTTTTCGCCGCGATTCACCGCGCGGACCACCGTGTCGATGAATTGTTCGACGGCCTCGGTGGCGGTCTGACGATCCGCCTTGAGCCGCTTGGTCAACTCGTCAATGAGTTCCGCCTTGTTCATTTCGACCTCCGCAAGCTTGGATCCTCGGACTTGTGATCAACCAGTTCACACCCAGGGTGTGGCGTAGCTAACACAACACGGTAAACGCCGAGTTCAAAAAGGTCCATCAACGACGCGCATCTGCGCCCGTCGAGAGGGACCGCCAATCCTCTTGACGCCCAAGCACTGCGGGTTGGTTCGAGCGTGGTCGGTTAGAGCGTGGTCGGCTTGAACGCCGGGCGCACACGCTCGAACACATCGATAGCCTCGGCCTCGCGCAGCGTCAGGCCGATGTCGTCGAGGCCCTCCATCAGGCGCCACCGCGTGTAATCGTCAATCTGAAACGGCACCACAAGATCACCGGCGGTCACCGTTCGCTGTGCAAGATCGACGGCGAGCTCGAGTCCCGGCTCGCTTTCCAGTCGCTTCCACAGCAGTTCGATGTCGCTCTGATCCACCTGCCCGGCAAGCAATCCGGCCTTTCCGGAGTTGCCCCGAAAGATATCGGCGAACCGGGAGCTGAGTACGACCCGGAAGCCGAAGTCCATCAATGCCCATACCGCATGCTCGCGCGAGGAGCCGGTGCCGAAGTCGGGACCGGCGACCAGGACCGACCCATGGTTGTACGGCTCGGCGTTGAGAATGAAGTCCGGGTCGGTGCGCCACGACGAGAACAGGCCGTCCTCGAACCCGGTGCGCGTGACCCGTTTGAGGTATACGGCGGGGATGATCTGGTCGGTGTCGACGTTGCTGCGCCGAAACGGCACTCCGACGCCAGTGTGTGCGGTCAGCGGTTCCATAGTTGAGGACTCCTCGAAAAGCGTTGTGCGGCTACAAGTCTGCCGGGGCCGAGAGAGTGCCGCGGACAGCGGTTGCGGCGGCGACGGCCGGCGACACGAGATGAGTTCGGCCCCCCTTGCCCTGGCGTCCCTCGAAGTTGCGGTTCGACGTCGACGCGCAGCGCTCACCGGGCGCCAACTGGTCAGGATTCATCCCCAGGCACATCGAGCAGCCGGCCTGCCGCCACTCCGCACCGGCCGCGGTGAAGATCTCACCGAGGCCTTCGTCCTCGGCCTGCGCGCGCACCTTCATCGATCCGGGCACGACAAGCATCCGGACACCGTCGGCGATAGTCCGCCCGCGCAGCACGTCGGCCACCGCGCGCAAGTCTTCGATCCGCCCGTTGGTACACGATCCGACAAATACGGCGTCGACCGCGACCTCGCGCAGCGGCGTGCCGGGCGTCAGGTCCATGTACGCCAGTGCGCGCTCGGCGGCGAGTGCCTCGTTCTCGTCGACGATGTCGGCCGGGTTCGGCACTAGCGCCCCCAGCGGCAGTCCCTGCCCGGGGTTGGTGCCCCAGGTGACGAACGGGGTCAGCTCGGCGGCGTTGAGGTGGACCTCGGCGTCGAACTCGGCGTCCTCGTCGGTGCGCAAACCTTCCCAGTACGCGATCGCGGCATCCCATTGCGCACCGACCGGCGCATGCGGACGCCCCTTGAGGAACTCGTAGGTGACCGCATCCGGGGCAATCATTCCGGCGCGGGCGCCCGCTTCGATCGACATGTTGCAGAGCGTC
>NZ_DIAX01000023.1:0-7604 GCF_002414845.1 Gordonia sp. UBA5067
CGGGATCTGCTGCCCACTCGGCGGCTACTGGTCGAGCGTGGCGCCGCCGTCGACGCGCAGGTCGTGCAGGGTGATGTGCCGCGACGCGTCGGAGGCGAGGAAGACCGCCGAGGCGGCGATGTCATCGGGCGAAGCGAGCCGGCCCAAGGGGATGCCCAGCCGGAACTGTTCGGCGGTGCCGGCGATCACCCCGGCCGCGCTGTGCTCCGGCGGCACCGAGTCGGGCCACATGCCGCGCAGCATGGCCGTGTCGGTCGACCCGGGCGTGATGATGTTGCACCGCACCCCGCGGGCGGCCAACTCGAGTCCGGCGCTGCGGACGAGGCTGATCACGGCGGCCTTTGTCGCTCCGTAGGCGCCGAGGCCGATACGTGGGGTGGCGGCCGAATTCGACGACACCACCGTGATCGAACCGTCGTCGGCCACCACTCCGATGGCGGCGCGCAGCAGCGCCATCGTCCCAGTCAGGTTGACCGCCACCAGGCGATCCCACTCGGCGTCGTCGATGATCCCGATCGGTCCCACGGCCAGGGCGGCGGCCGAATGGACGACGGTGGTCAGTGGACCGCCGAGTATGCCGGGTGCCGCCTGCACCAGGTCGGCGACCGCGGTGCGGTCGATGAGGTCGACGACGGCGCTGGGTGAGTCGAGCGCGGCCGCGAAGTCGGCGACCGGCGGCTCGACATCGGTCAGCAACACCTGGGCGCCGGCGGCGGCGAAGGCCCGCGCCACCGCGAATCCGATACCGCCCGCGGCGCCGGTGATGAGTGCGCGCTTGCCCGTGAGTGCCTGATCAGCCATCGGATTTGAGCTTTCGCAGGGTTTCGTCGGCGGTCACCGCCACACCGCAGGTGTTGTTCACATAGTCGACGGCGCCGCCGTGGAAGGCCGGATTGAAGTCGGCGACACCGTCGGTCACGAAGAATGCCTGGATGTCGTGCATGAAGGCGTCGGCCGCGGTCAGCAGGCAGCCGATGTGTGCGTAGATGCCGGTGATAAGGAGTTGGTCGCGGCCGCCGTGGGCCAGCAGGGACCGCAGGTCGGTGCGCGCGAATGCCGAGTAGCGCCACTTCATGACGGTGATGTCGCCGGGTCGGGCGGCCAGCGGCTCGATGATGGCGGCTTCGTCGGCGCTGCTGATGCCCGGCCCCCACCGGTCGGTCAGCAGGCCGCGCCGCGACGGGTGCTGGTGTGGTGGCTGCGCGGTGAGGATTACCGGCACCCCGGCCGCATCACAGGCATCACGCAGCGCGCCGATGGTGGGTACGACCGAGGCGAGCGGTTCGGATCCGGCCGCGTAGACGTCGACGAAGTAGTTCTGCATGTCGTGGATGAGTAAGGCGGCGCGTGACGGGTCGATCTCCCAGTCGAGCAGGGGCGTGCTTCTCGGTGCGATGTCACCGAGAAGGTAGGGGCTAATCGGGGGAATGGGCACGGGGCTTCCGATCGGATGGATGGGTGCTAGTCGAATGCGGCGGTGATGTCGCGGAGGATCGCCTCGACGCCGAGTGGACCGGTTCCGCTGGTCCAGGGCGTGCCGTCGACGGGGAAGACATGCCCGGACCGGGTGGCGCGCAGCCCGCTGAAGCCGGGCTTCGCGCGGGCCACATCCAGTTCCTCGCGCGCCTGGCCGGTGCTGCCGAGGACGCCGAAGAAGATGTAGTCCGCATCGATTTGGTCGAGGTTTTCCATACTGACCTTCTGCCCGGCGCGGTTGGCGGAGTCGACCTGCTGCTGGGCCGGGGGCCGCTGCATGCCGACCCGGTTCAGCACCCAGGTCGACAGCGAATTGCCGCCGACGATCGTCGGGCCCTCCGATGACCAGCGCACGACGCTGGCGGTCGGCGATTTGGGTCCAGGGGCGGTCGCCACCAGCCCGGCCGCGACGGCGATCTTGCCGTTGATCTCGGTCATGGCATGGCGATGCTGGTCGGGGCGGTTGAGGACGGCAGCCATGGCGGCGAAGTACGTCTCCCACCCGTGCGCGTACTTCGCGACGAAGACGGTGGGGGCGATTTTGGCGAGGTCGTCGATGCTGTTGCGGGAGCCGGTGGTGTCGTCGACCACGATGAGATCGGGCCGCAGTTTCAGGATCTGCCCCAGATTGGGCGATCGGGTAGACGCGACGATGGGGATCGATGTGGCGGTCGTCAGGTAGCCGGGGATCCCCAGCTGCCCCCGGCCGGCGGTGGAGCCGACCGGCGTGATCCCCAGGGCCAGGGCGGAGTCGAGGGCACCTTCGGCGAGGGTGACGACGCGCCTGGGGTTCGCGGGGATGGCGACCGTGCGGTGGTCGGCGTCCACATACGGCCGGCCGTCCACCGGTGGTGCAGGCCTTACGGTGTCGCATCCGGCGAGCCCGATGATGAGCAGGCCGCCGGTGAGGGCTGTGGTGATCCGGGCTGCCAGTCTCACTGCTGTCCCCTCCCTTCGCTGGGTGTCGTGAGTTCGTCAAGTGTCGTGAGGTCATCGATCAGCAGGTGCGCCCACCAGACGATGTCGTGACCGCCGTTGAATGGGCGCAGCGCGACCGGCCACCCCGCCGTCGCCAGTTCACCGGCCAATTCGGTCACCGGGTCGACGAGCAGGCTTTCATTGCGGCCCACCGCCAGCCGGACCGGCCGTGGCGGTGCGGACCGCAGTTCGTCGGCGAGCCAGCTCCGCACATCCGACCGTTGGGCCGGGCGCGTGGTCGTGCCGGGCGTCCACCACATCGATGGAGAGTACGCGAGGACCGCGTCGACGGCGTGTGGAAACCAGCGCACCGCTGCCAGGGCGGACGCTGCACCGAGGCTCTGGCCAGCCCAGATCGTGGTTGTCGTGGTGTGGCCTAGATGCTGGCGCGCGGTGGTGAGAACATCGCCGGCGACGGCGGCGAGGAAGTCGCGGTTGGGGCCGAGCAGGCGCATGCGGGCGGCCGGCAGGCGGGGCGCATCGATGCCCAGGACGGCGATCGGGTCGTCGGTGGCGCCGACGGTATCGGCGAGGATGGCCGGCAGGCCGCACTCGTCGAACCACGTGTGTGCGTCGAACAGCACGACGAGGCGAATCGGTCCGTCGCCGGCGCCGACCGGCGCGGTCAGCCGCCATCGGACACCCCATCCGCCATCACCGACATCGCCCTCGGCGATCGGGGCCGGTGAGTCCGTGCGGGGCCAGCGAGCCGGATCGGGCGCCCCGGCCGTGCGCAGGACCGACCCGAACGGCGAGCCGGCGCTCGGGTTCGCCGGGTCGACCACCGATCGTTGGGCGACGGCGCGCGAATACGCGATCCCGCCGTCGCTCAGGTGCGGGTCGTCGGCAGGGTAGGCGTAGAAGCGGTAGGAGCTCATTGTGGCGCGCGGCACGGTGAGTTCGGTGAACCACAAGTCCGTGCCGCCCCACGGGCGCAACTGGCCGCGCGCCTGGTGTGGACCGTCGGTCAGCCGGTTCGCCCAGAGGTAGACGCCGGCACTGCCGGGCGGTGCGCGGAAGGCGAGCAGGACGCGCTGGGAGGCCGGATCGCCGGGAATGTCGGTGACCAGGGGGGTGCCGTGGGCGGCGAGGGCGGCGAGGACCGTGTCGGCATCGGCGCCCGGCCCGGCCAGGATCCGTGCGCGCAGCGCCTCGGTCCCCGTCCGGGATTCACTCGTCGGCGGTTGCCCCACGACGTCGGCGACGGCGGCCAGCGAGTCTGGGGCGACCATGCCCGGATGATCCACCGGGAGGCTCGCATAGTGCACGGCGCCGGTGGTGTGTGGTTCCCAGGCGGGGGGCGGCAGGAAGTCCTCGGCGGTCGCGGCGGCGGCGAAGTGCCAGAGGTCGCCATCGACCACGCCGGTGCGGTGCGAGCGCATGAGGGCGGCGAAGTGACTGACGACGGCGGTGATGCGGTGGACCTGCTCACGGGTGAGGCTGCCCAGCGCGGCGTGCTGGTCGCGCAGTGCGGCGAGCACCTCGTCGTCGGAGTCGAGCGCCAGGTCCGAGTCGGCGCCCGCCATGGTCAGCAGGGCCCGGCGCAGTTCGGCGGGGGTGGCGGCTGGCTGGCCGGCCCAGCATTCGCTGGGGTAGGCATCCAGGAGGACGACCTGTTCGACGACGCGCCCGCGCGCCGCGGCCTGGACGGCGATCTCGTGGGCGATGACTCCGCCCACCGACCAGCCGAGTAGGCGTATCGGTCCGGTCGGCGCCACCGCGTCAATGGTGTCGAGGTAGTCGTGGGCGACGTCGGTCAGCGACTCGGGCAGGTCGGGACCGGCGGCTTGCAGGGCGTACAACCCGATGCCGCGAGGGAGGACGGGGAGCAGTCCGGCGTAGCACCAGCCCAGCCCGCCCGCCGGGTGGATGGCGAAGACCGGGGCCCGGTGACCGTCCACGGTGGCGGGCCGCAGGGTGAGCAGCCGGCCGAACGGGTCGGTCGACGCGTTGCCGGCGATGCGCTGCGCGAGGGCACCGACTGACGGGGCGGCGAACAGGTCGGCCACGGCAACCGGCGTGCCGAGGATGCCGCTGCACCGGGCGGCGAGGGCCGAGGCCGACAGTGACGTCCCGCCGAGATCGAAGAAGCTGTCGGTGACCGACACCTCGTCTCGTCCGAGCGCCGCGGCGAACAGCGGTTCGATGGCCATCTCGGTCGGCGACCGAGGCGCGGTCACGGTGTCCGCCCCGAGATGCGGGTCCGGCAGTCGTGTGCGGTCCAGTTTGCCGTTGCGCGTCGTGGGAATCGCCTCGACTACGTCGACGAGGTCGGGAACCATGTATGCGGGCAATTGTCGCGCGAGGCGGGCGCGCAGGGCGAATCGGTCGAGGTCGGTGTGCGGATCGGCGACGACATAGCCGGCAATGATCGTCGACGATCCGGTGCCGGTCGACAGGTCGCGGGTCACCACGACAGCCTGCTGCACGCCGGGCTGGTCCGCGAGCGCCGCCCGGATCTCGCCCAACTCGATGCGCCGGCCGCGGACCTTCACCTGGTCGTCGACCCGACCGACGTAGCTCAACTGTCCGTCGGCGTCGCGGCGTGCCAAGTCCCCGGTCGCATACATGCGCCCGCCGTCGACGACGGGATTGGCGACGAATCGCGTCGCCGTCAGGCCCGGCCGCATCAGGTAGCACCGAGCCAGTTGGATTCCCGCCAGATAGAGCTCCCCGACGGCACCCGGTGGCTGCGGGCGCAGCGCCTGATCCAGCACGTACGCGGCGGTATTGGCGATCGGGGAGCCGATGGGTACCTCGGTGCCGCACCACTGCGGCCCCGGCGCCCAGTGGGTCACATCGACGGTCGCCTCAGTCGGGCCGTAGAGGTTGGTGATTTGGGTGGTGGGGAGCAGCGTGCGGCCCTGGCGCAGCACGTCCGGCGGCAGTGCCTCGCCCGAGCAGACCACCAGCCGCAGGGCGGCGAGGTCGGTCGACGACGGCGCGGCGGTCAGGAAGGCGGCGAATGCGGATGGGACGAAATGGCACACGGTGATCCCCTGGGCAGCGAACTCCGCGGCCACCGCAGTGCTGTCGCGTTCGACTCCGGGGGTGGCCAGAACGAGGGTGGCGCCGCGGATCAGTGGCCAGAAGAATTCCCACACCGAGACGTCGAAGGCGTACGGCGTCTTCTGTGCGACCCGGTCGTCGGGCGTGAGACCGAAGGCGTCGTCCATCCACCGCAGCCGGTTGACGATGCTGCGGTGTTCGATGACGACTCCTTTTGGCCGCCCGGTCGAACCCGAGGTAAAGATGATGTACGCGGCGTCTCGGCTGGTCGGCGCCGACTGGGAGGCAGGGGACGCGTCGAGCGGGGTCACCGCCAGCCCGAGCCCGCTGCGCTGCCAGTCGGGCCGCGGGCCGGGCGGGGTCAGCATCACGCGGGCGTGCGCGTCGGCGAGCATGGCGTCGATGCGGGCCGACGGGAGTTCGGGGTCGATCGGCAGATAGGCGGCGCCGCAGTGGAGGGTGGCCAGGAGTGCGGCCACCATCTCCGGTGACCGCGCCATGCGCAGCGCGACCACGCTGCCGCGACCCACGCCGTATCCGCGCAACGTGTCGGCGAGGTCTTCGACGATCAGTCGCAGTTCGGCGTAGCGCAGCGATTGGTGGCCCCACACCAGTGCGGTGCGCGCGCGGTGCTCGCCGGCGGCCGCGGTGAGAAGATCCGCCAGGGTCGCCGATTCTGCTTCGGCGACCAGTGTCGGCTCCCCGGTCTGGTTGCGCTCGACGACTTCCCGGCGTGCCTCGGCGGGCAGCGCGACGGGCAACGAGCCGACGGGGGTGGTGCCGTCGGCCTCGCTGATCCGCTTGAGTAGCGCGCAGAGGCGGTCGCCGTGGGCGCGCGCCTCACCGGCGCGGTAGCGGGCCGGGTTTGCCTCGACTTCGACGACGAATCCGCCGTCCGGTTGCGGCGAGCCGGTCAGGGTCAGGTCATCGACCGGGCCCATCGCGATGTTCACGACCGTCCCGGTGGCCGCGCCGAAGCGGAGTTGGGGCGTGAAGAATTTGACGTTGGCACCGGGACCACAGAGGGGGCTGTCGATGCCGACGCGGCCGAGGTCGCGGCGCAGCCGGTCGGCGCGATAGCCGGCGTGCGGACGTACCGCGCGTAACTGCGCGGCGACGTCGCCGACGAGGTCGTTGATGGTCATCGTCGGCGAAACCGAAAGGCGCAACGGCAGGACGTTGACGGTCGGCTCCATCGTCACGGGTGCGCCGAGCGGCCGATTGGCCCAGGGAACGCCCAGGGTCACGGTTGGCTCGCCGGTCCAGTTGCTGAGGTAGAGCGCCAGCGCGGCCATCAACGACTCGGCCCAGCCGCGATCAGTGGCCGACGGACGCGGCCCGAGCGGATGGGTGGTGCGGTGGGCGCGCTCGCGGGCGAGGGTGGGCCCGGTCTGTGCCAGTGTCGGCGGGCGGCCCGGGTCGACGTAGTCCGCCCAGAACGCGGCATCGCCGGCATCGGATTCGGCGGTCGCGATCTCTGGTCGTGCGAACGGCGCCGCCGGTGGCTGCGCACCGGCCAGGTCGGCGGTATAGCTGTCGGCGACCCAGCGCAACAGCCGGGCGAACGAGTAGCCGTCGACGGCGATGTGGTGGATACGGGAGATCCACACGTGGTGATCGTCGGCGACCCCGACGATGTGCTGGCCGGACAATTGCTCGCCGGCGATCTCGTCGGAGATCGGCGCCGTGATCATCGCGCGGGCGACGATGTCGGCGAGGGTGCCGTCATCGGGGCGGTGCTGGACG
The DNA here is from genome assembly GCF_002414845.1 of Gordonia sp. UBA5067. Lineage (GTDB taxonomy): Bacteria > Actinomycetota > Actinomycetes > Mycobacteriales > Mycobacteriaceae > Gordonia > Gordonia defluvii. The sequence goes on from NZ_DIAX01000023.1 coordinate 7,210, forward strand.
ACCGGGTGCTCGCGTGCGTCCCGATGGGCGCGCGGCCGGTCGCCGTCGGTGGCATATCGGCTGTTGAGCGCCGGAAGCCGACCGAGGCAGTCGGCGAGGACGGTTGCGAATCGGTGTGGATCGAAGTCGCCGACGATGTGGATCTGCTCGGCGCACTGGTAGACCGGGGCGTCGGTGACCTGCTGCTGGGCGAACCACACGGCGAGTTGCGCGGTGGTGAGTTCCTCGGGCAAGGGCAGGTACTTCCGGCTGGGTGTGGCTTTTGTTTAGGATAGCCTATGCTCTACGATCGGCTCGTGGCTGGATACCCCCCTGATGTGGCAGAACAGTATCGCGCAGCCGGCTACTGGATCGGGCAGACCCACACGGCGATGCTCACGGAGTCGGCCGCCGCA
>NZ_DIAX01000023.1:7763-26877 GCF_002414845.1 Gordonia sp. UBA5067
CGGCCGCCGCAACCTGACCTATCGTGAACTGCTCGACCAATCGCGCCGCCTTGCCAACGGGCTGATCGATGAGCTCGGCCTCCGGCCGGGCGACCGGGCCGTGGTGCAATTCCCGAACGTCGTCGAGTACGTCGAGGTCGTCTTCGCCCTCTTCGACGCCGGCGTGCTGCCGGTCTTTGCGTTGGCGAGCCACACCGCCGGCGATATCGCCGATCTCGTCGCGCGGGCCGGCGCCGCCGCATACCTCACGGTGGACTCCTTCGGCGGAACGGACTTTCGCTCCCGCGCCGAGCATCTCGCCGGCGTCGGAACGACAACTCCGGCCGGCCGGCCGCTGGCCACCGTGGTCGCCGAACTCGACCGCGCGGACCCGTGGGCGGCGGTGCGCTCGGCGAATGCCGAATCGACCGGTCGATCGGGTGCGCCGAGCGACATCGCGTTCCTCCAACTATCCGGTGGCACCACCGGTGCGCCCAAGCTGATCGGGCGCACCCACGACGACTACCTCTACTCGGTGCGCGAGTCGGTCCGCATCTGCGGCCTCGACGAATCCTCGGTGTTCGGCGTCGTCCTGCCGGTGTCGCACAACTTCACGATGAGCAGCCCCGGTATTCTCGGCGCGCTGCACACGGGAGCCCGCATCGTCATGGTGCCGGCCACCGACGCGCGGACGGTGCTCGCGACGGTCGCGGCCGCCGGGATCACCCAGTTGTCGGTGGTCCCGCCGCTGGTCACCGCCTGGCTCGATTCCCCCGAGGCCGAGCGGTATGACGTTTCCGCGCTCCGCGTCCTGCAGGTCGGTGGCGCCAAGCTCGCCGAATCGGTGGCCCGCCGGGTCCCCGACCTGTTTCCCAACGCGACGCTGCAGCAAGTGTTCGGCATGGCCGAAGGCCTGGTGAACTACACCCGCCTCGATGACGCCGTCGAGCGGATCGTCGCGACGCAGGGACGTCCCATCAGCCCCGGCGACGAGGTTCGCGTGGTCGACGCCGCCGGCGCCGAGGTGCCCGCCGGACAGGAGGGGAGTCTGCAGACCCGCGGCCCGTACACGATCCGGGAGTACTGGCACGGAGCGTCGCCCGAATCCTTCACCCCCGATGGCTTCTACCGGACCGGCGATCGGGTGATCCGCGACGCGGACGGGTACCTCGTCGTCGTCGGCCGGGACAAGGACCAGATCAACCGGGCGGGGGAGAAGATCGCGCCGACCGAGGTCGAGGGGGCGCTGCTGACCCACCCGGCGGTGCGCGACGCATCGGTCGTCGGCGTCCCCGACGACCGGCTCGGCGAGCGCACCGTCGCCTACGTCATCCCAACTGCCGCCGCGGTCGCCGCCGGCACGCTGCCCGACGGGTTCGCGGTGCGCGGCTTTCTGCGCGCGGCGGGGCTGGCCGGGTTCAAGATCCCCGACGAGGTGCTGATCGTCGAGGAATTCCCGACGACGGCAGTCGGAAAAGTCAGCAAGAAGGATCAGCGGGTCGACGCCGCGGCCCCCGAATCACCCGGTCCGGCGTCCGCCGATCCACTCGACACCGATCGGCTGCTCGCCGACCTCGCCGACAAGCTGATGGTCGATCGGGGCGCGCTGACCGGTGACCTGCCCCTGGCCGACAGCGGTATCGATTCGCTGCAGCTGATGGCCCTGCTCGACAAGTGGCGCGCGGCGGGGGCAGGCGGGCTGGACTTCGAAACGGTGGCCCAGTCACCGACCATTCGCGACTTGATCGCTGCCGTGCGGCGGGCGGGAGCGCGGTGACGGCAGGCACTCTCGTGCGCACCCGCCGCCGCGGTCTGCGCGGCCGCGGGCTCGCCGCACTGTGGCTCGGATTGCTGCTCGGACTGGTGGTGCTCGCGTGGGCCAGCCTGTTCGTGGGGGCCCGTGAGATGGCACCCGGAGTCGTGTGGGACGCGCTTGTGGGCGGTGGCTCGGGCTTCGATGCTCTGGCGGTCACCGATTCAACCGACGGCCGGGCGCCCCGCGCGGTGCTGGCAATTCTCGTCGGTGCCGCGCTCGGAGTGTCCGGCCTGCTCATCCAGCGCCTCATGAACAATCCCCTCGGCGATCCACAGATCATCGGCGTGAACGCCGGCGCCGCACTGGCGATTACCGTCGCCATCGGGCTGGGCGGATTGACCCAGATCTGGGCGTACGTGTGGTTCGCGTTCGCCGGGGGGGCGGTGGCGATGGTGATCGTGTATGCGCTGGGCACGGCCGGGCGTGGACCGTTGACGCCGCTGCGGGTCACGATGGCCGGAATCGCGGTGACCGCGGTCCTGACCGGTGCGGTGCGCGGCATCACCTTGCTGTGGCCGCATGCCTTCGAGCAGCTGCGGATCTGGGAGGTCGGGTCGGTCACCGGGCGCGGGCTGACGGTCGCAGGGTGGGTGGCGCCGTTCATCGTCCTGGGCATCGCGGTGGCCTTCGCCGTTGCGCACGCCGTCGATCTGATCGGGATGGGCGACGAGATGGCCACCGCACTCGGCGTCCGCGTGGTTCGAATCCGGCTGGCGGCGCTGATTGCGGCGACAGTGCTGGCCGGCGCGGCGACGGCGGCCGCCGGTCCGGTCGGCTTCGTCGGTCTCATGGTGCCGCACGCGATCAGGTTGGCGCTCGGGGTGACCGGCCGGTGGGCGGTGGCGTTCGCGGCGCTCGTCGGCGCGCTGGTGGTCCTGGGGGCCGACATCATCGCCCGGCTGTTCGGCCAGGACACGATGCCGGTGGGGATCGTGACCGCCTTCCTGGGTGCCCCCGTCCTGATCCTGCTGGTCCGCAACTCGGCGCGGACGACCCGATGACCGGGACGGTGGACTTCGGCCGGCCCCAGCGCACCGTGCGTTCGGGCGGATTCTCCGAACGTTTCGACACGCGCAGCGCGATCGTCGGGGCATTGCTGGTGGTCGCGCTCGCGGTCGGCGTCGTCGCCGGCCTCGCCGCGGCCGACGACGGGGTGGGCCTGGCAGAGCTGTCGGCGGCGGTCTTCGGCCGGGCTGATCCCGCGGTCGACCTCGCGGTGTGGGAGTGGCAACTGCCACGCGTTCTCGCGGCCATGGTGCTCGGCGCGGCGATGGCCTGCGCCGGCGGAATCTTCCAGATGCTGACCCGTAACCCGCTGGGCAGCCCCGATCTCATCGGCTTCGGCGTCGGCTCCTACACGGGAGCGCTGGTCGCCTCGCTGGTGCTGGGGCTGGGCTTCGCCGGCATGTCGGCCTTCGCCCTCGTCGGCGGCCTCGCCACCGCCGCGGTGGTGTACGCGCTCGCCTTCCGGTCCGGAATCAGCGGGTTTCGCCTGGTGATCACCGGTGTCGCGATCAGCGCCATGCTCGCCTCGATCAACTATTGGTTGATCCTGCGGTCCGATCTCGACGAGGCGATGCTCGCCGCGCAGTGGGGGGCGGGCACCCTCGACACCCCGGTGGCCCGCGACTGGTCCTTTCTGGGACCGGCCTTTGTCATCGCCGGAGCGCTGCTGGCCGCGTTGGCGCTGCTCAGCCACCGGACCCGGATTCTGGACCTGGGGCCGGACCTGGCACTGGCCCTCGGCGCGCAGACGCGTCCGATCTCGGTCGCGCTGCCGGTGATCGGGGTGGCGTTGATCGCCGTCGCGACGACGATCACCGGCCCGGTCGCCTTCGTCGCGTTGTCGGCGCCGCATATCGCGCGGCGACTGTGCCGGTCGGGCCACACCCCCTGGGTGGTGACCGCACTGGTCGGCGCACTGTTGCTCCTGCTCGGCGACATCGTCGCCCAGTGGGTGTCGGCAGTCGTCGGGGCGACGCTACCCGTCGGTGTCGTCACGGTGTGTCTGGGCGGCGTCTACCTCTGCTACCTGTTGTTCACCGAGATGAGGCGCACCCGTGGCTAGTTCTCCGACAGATCGACTGAGTGCCCAAAGCCTCACCCTGGGCTACGGCGGCGAGGTGGTCGTCGACGGTCTGAGTCTGACGATTCCCGACGATCAGTTCACCGTCATCATCGGCCCCAATGCGTGCGGCAAGTCGACCCTGCTGAAGGCGCTGGCCCGGGTGCTGGCCGCGCGCAGCGGAAACGTGGTGCTGGACGGAAAGGTGATCGGCGACTACTCGCCGCGCGAGGTCGCCATGGTCCTCGGGCTGTTGCCGCAGTCGTCGACCCCGCCCGAGGACATCCGCGTCGCCGAACTGGTGACCCGCGGCCGCTTCCCGCACCAGGGTTTCCTGCGCGGTTGGTCGGCGCAGGACGAGCGGATCGTTGCGCAGGCGCTTGCGGCGACCCGGACGACCGACCTGTCGGGCCATCGCGTCGACCAGCTCTCCGGTGGGCAGCGCCAACGTGTCTGGGTGGCGATGGTCCTGGCGCAGCAGACGCCGCTGATCCTGCTGGACGAGCCGACGACCTTCCTCGATATCGCCCACCAGGTGGAGTTGCTCGAGTTGTGCCGCTCGCTCAACCGCGAGCAGGGCCGTACCGTCGTCGCCGTCTTGCACGACCTCAACCTGGCATGCCGCTACGCGGATTACATCGTGGCGATGCGCGACGGCCGGATCGTCGCGCAGGGCCGGCCACCGGAAGTCGTCACCGAAGCGGTGGTGCAGGAGGTGTTCGGCCTGCCGTGCCGGATCATCGACGACCCGGAGTCGGGGACGCCGTTGGTGATTCCCCGGATGGCCCCGGCCAGCACGGGCCGCGGGGACCGGGGGTCGTGGTGCTGAGCGGATTGGATCTCGCGCGGTTGACGCGGTTGCGCCGTGATCTGCACGCGCACCCCGAACTCGCCTTCGGCGAGCACCGAACGGCGGGTGTCATTGCCGCCTATCTGCGCCGGCTCGGGGTCGAGGTGACCACCGGCATCGGCGGCACGGGGGTCGTCGGGGTCGTGCGGGGCAGATCGGACGGGCCGACGGTGGGACTGCGCGCCGATATGGACGCGTTGCCCATCGCCGAGGAGCCGCCGCGGTCCCACGCCTCGCAGGTCGACGGCGTGATGCACGCCTGTGGGCATGATGGGCACTGTGCCATGTTGCTCGGGGCAGTCGAAATACTCAGCAGGACAAGGGATTTCGCCGGAACAGTGATAGCGGTATTCCAGCCGGCGGAGGAAGGGGGCGCAGGTGCGCCGGCCATGCTCGCCGACGGCCTGCTCGACCGCTTCGGCATCCAGGAGATCTACGGGCTGCACAACATTCCCGGCATGGAGGCCGGCGACTTCGGGGTGCGCCCGGGCACCCAGCTGGCCTCGTTCGACGATCTGGATATTGTGCTGCGCGCACCGGGGGGACACGCGATGGCCCCCCATCTGGCCGGCGATGTCATCGTCGCCGGGTCGGCGCTGGTGACCGCGCTGCAGACCGTCGTCGCGCGCCGCCTCGACCCGATTGTGCCCGCCGTCGTCTCCATCACCCAGTTCACCGCCGGCTCGACCAACAATGTGATCCCGCCGCGGGCGCAGCTGCGCGGTACTGCGCGGTGTTTGTCGGCCGACGCACGTGATGAGATCGAGCGGCTGGTGGGGGAGATCTGCGCGTCGATCGGAACCGGGTACGGCGTGGAGGTCGAGCTGGCCTATGTGCGCCGGTATCCGTGCACGGTGAACGCGCCCGCGGCCGCGGCGCGGGTGGCGAGGGTCGCGGCCGGCGTGGTTGGGGCCGAGCACGTCGACGCCGACTGTGACGGAATTCTTGCCGCCGAGGATTTTGCCTTCTTCCTTCAGAAGATCCCCGGCGCGTATGCATTCATCGGCAACGGGCCGGTCTCGGCGCAGGCGGGTCCGGTGCACCACCCGGCCTACGACTTCAACGACGACATCATCGGACCCGGCGCCCGGTTCCTCGCGGCGATCGCTCGGCAGGCGCTTGCCGACCTCCGCTAACCGCCGAGTGGGCACCCCGGACCCGCCGAGTGGGCACCCCGGTCCCGCCGAGTGGGCACCCCGGTCCCGCCGAGTGGGCACCCCGGTCCCGCCGAGTACGACTAGCGCGGTGTGAGGATCGTGAGCTTGTTGCCGATGTGTTGAGTGCCGTAGGCAACACCGCTCGCCTGGTCCACGACAATCGTGTGAACGGCTGCTGTGCCGGTCGGGACCGTCGCGAGGATCGCGCCCGAGTCGGCGCTGATAACAGTGATCGACTTCTTCTGCAGGTTTGCGGCGTAGACACGGCGGCGCTGCGCGTCGATGGCGATCTTCGACGGTGTTGTGCGGGTGTCTATCGTCGTGACGATCTGCAGCGAAACGGGGTCGATGATCGAGATCTTGCCGGTGTCGAAGCTGTTCGCCCAAATGCGGCCCGTCGTCGGATCGACCTTCGGTCGCGAGTTTGAGGGCGTTGCGATCTTCTTGATCACCCGGTTGGTGCGCAGGTCGACGACGGCGACGAAGTTGTTCGTCTTGGCCTCGTAGTCGGCGTTGCCGACGTAGAGCCGGTTGCGCGGCACGTCGATGTCGACGAACGAGGCCTTGTGCAGGTTGGGGATGTCGCCGACGAGTCGGCCGGAGCCGGAGTCAAAGACGGCAACCTTGCCGGTGCCGTTGAGCCCGACGTAGAAGCGGCCGGTAACCGGGTTGGCGACTGCGCCCATCGGATGCGAGTAGGGCAGTGGTGTCAGGTTGCGGGGTGTCACGCGCTTGGCGTTGATATCGAAGACGGTGATTCCGCCCGCATGGGCGTTGGTGACCAGTACCCGTCCGCGCTTCGGGTCGATCGCGAGGCCGTCGGGGACTTGCGGTGTGGGGATCAATTCCACTGGGCCGATCATCATCAGGCCGCCCGGCTGGTTGGACAGGTCGATCGATCGCACCGGCCGCCGGGTCGTCGTGTCGAACACCGAGACCGCGGGGGTGACCGGAGTCTCGCTCGGGATGACGTCGTTGCCGGTCGTGCGCATCGGCGCGTTGTTGTCGGCGACGAACAGTTCGTGGCGGTGCTGGTCTAGGGCGAGTTCGCCGCCACTGGCCACACCGGCGGGGACCATGGAGACCTGGTAGCGCGGCGGCGCGGCGTGCGCGGGAGAGGGGAGCAGGAGGAGTGTTGCGAGCGCCACCGCCGCACCGATAGCCCCCGCCGGAGGTCCTGGCCGAAATCTCCAAGAATTCATGAGGTAAGCCTAACTTGACCCTTGATGGCGGTGGCATTTCGGCCCGCGGTTGAGAGCTGGCACTCTCGCGTATAGAGTGCTAGTTGGCTCTGTGAGAAGTCCTCGTTCACCCGCGACGACGAGGGTTTTGTCCGAGCAGGGCCGCATACGTCATCGTTTTTCGTTCAGGAATGAAAGTAGAGGACTCACATCGTGGCGAGTGTGAACATCAAGCCGCTCGAGGACAAGATCCTGGTCCAGGCGATCGAGGCCGAGACCACCACCGCTTCTGGCCTGGTGATCCCGGACACGGCGAAGGAGAAGCCCTCCGAGGGCAAGGTCATCGCAGTGGGCCCGGGTCGGTGGGACGACGAGGGCGAGAACCGGATCCCGGTGGACGTCTCCGAGGGAGACACCGTTATCTACAGCAAGTACGGCGGCACCGAAATCAAGTACGACGGTCAGGATTACCTGATCCTCTCGGCGCGCGACGTGCTTGCCGTCATCGGCTAGCTCAAACCGCACAAAGCGAGAAATCCGCCTCGGCTCCGCACGGAGCCGGGGCGGATTTCTGTGTTGTCGGATCCAGCGATTGCTGCGTCGGTCAGCCGGCGAGGGTGCCGCGCGGGCGACCGTGAACCTTCAGGATCATGGCCCGCTCGGCTTCGCCGAGGCCACCCCAGATTCCGTAGGGTTCGCCGACTCGCAAGGCGTGCTCGCGGCACTGGGTCAAGACGGGGCAACCGAGGCACAGTTCTTTTGCGCGTTGTTCACGCCGCAGGCGCGCATTCCCGCGTTCGCCATCGGGGTGGAAGAAGACCGACGATGCGGCTCCGCGACAGGTGCCCAGTCGCTGCCAGTCCCAGATGTCGGCGTTCGGTCCAGGGAGCTGGGGTAGTGACATGCGGCCGTCCTCCGTATGGGTTCGCCGGACCCCTGCGGGTCCATGGGGAGCTCCCTTGTGGGGTGCTCTGCGGCCACAGTAAACAGCCGCACCGACAATAGTCAATTTCCTGAATCTGTGATCTGTTATAGCAAAAATTCGCTCAGAATTAACCCCTTTATCACTGGTCAGAAGCATTTGCGCTTGATAATGGGCAGCCGTGTCGACAGCCGTCCGATAGCGTGTCCGGGATGAGCGACACGGCCGGGGCACGGGACCTCTGGGTGCGGGCGGTGGCATTGGGTATGCGCGGCGCCGTGGCGCGCGGGCAGACGTGTCTCAATGCCGCGCAAGAGGCCGTCGGCCGATCGGAAGACGCCGCGGATCGCGCACTGCTCTCCCTTCTCTCCAGTACGCGGGCGTCATGGCTGCGACAGTCGGGGCGGCACCGACTCGCCCTGGTTCCCGATGGGCGAGCAGCACTGCTGGCAGCGGTGTCGTCCACCGGGCGCGACGACGATGGCTGGGGCCGCGCGGCGATGGGCGACGCGCTCATCGGGCTTGCGGCGGACAACCTTGGGCTGGGGAGATTCGACGCGTCGTCGCGGTTGCTCGACCGCGCCCGGACCACAGTTGCCGGCGATCGGCGCGGCGGCCTGGTCCCGAACGAGTGGATAGTGGACCGGCGAGTCGCCCTGCGCTGGCACTGGGTCAGTGCCGAGAATGCGCTCTACCGGGGTGAGGTCCAGGCTGGGCGGCGCTGGGCGCGGGAGGCGGAGCGGCTCGCGCGGGACTGTCCGTCGGCGCACCACCGAATCAAGACGCGGCTGATCGCTGCGGCTGCGACTGCGGCGGGCGGCGACATCGACGAGGCGGCGGCCGAGGCGGGCGCGGTCATCATCGCCGCGGACGCCGCGGGTCTCCTGCCATTGCGCTGGGCGGGCAGTCAGATGCTGGCCGCCCTTGACCCCTCGCCGGCCGCCACACGGCGCGTCGACGAATCAACCGCTGCGCTTGCGGCCCTGGGATTCTTCCCCGGTGGGGATTTCAACGGCAGATGGGCCGGACGATAGGGTGGTTGAACGTGCGCTTGGGCCCAAAGCGCGAACATGTGTAACACGGGGACTTCTGTAGACGATGAAACTAACAGGCGACGCGCTTGACGCGGCCGTTCTGGCAGCTGGCCAGGGCGACCGGGAGGCTCTAGCCACCGTTCTTGAAAGTGTGCAGGAACCACTCCTGCGCTACTGCCGAGGGCGGCTTGGAGTCGGAGAACGCCACTTGTTCTCCGCTGATGACATCGCGCAGGAGGCATTGATGGCGGTGATGACCGCCCTACCCCGGTACCGGGATGAGGGGCGACCGTTCCTCGCTTTTGCCTATGGGATCGCTTCGCGCAAGGTTGCCGATGCCATGCGAGTCGTCGGTCGGTCTAAGGCCGACCCCACCGACGAATTGCCCGAACGGATCAATTCGTTCGACAGCCCGGAGCAGCAGGCTCTTGATTCTGAGGGCAACCGGCGAATCTTGGGCCTCCTCGAGACCCTGCCCGACAAGCAGCGCGAAATTCTCGTGCTCCGTCTGGTCGTCGGTCTCAGTGCCGACGAAACCGCTGCCGTCGTCGACTCCACGCCCGGAGCCGTACGCGTAGCCCAGCACCGCGCGCTGGCCAAACTGCGCACCACCATCCAGAGCCAGCGAGATCAGAAAGAGCGACGCTGATGAACAATCACACGCCCACCGGGGCCGCCGTGGACACCGCCGGCCTCGACATCGCCGAGATCACCCGCGACGAAAAGCTGCTTGAGGCCCTTGGGCTCGGTCTGCCGGTCGTCGCCGACACCCAGACCGATTTCGACCTTGCCGAGATGCTTTCCGATTGGCGAACGACCTCCCTCGCCAAACCTGTCCATGACACGATCACCGTTGAGGATGTGGAGCGCGCGATTGCGGCCAGTGCCGCAGAGTCGCGCGACTCGGCCCGCAAGATGCGCCGCCACCTGCGGCTCGTTGCCGGCGCAGCAGCGATCATCGGTGTCGCACTCGGCGGTCTGACCGTCCTATCCGAAGGGGCCAACCCGAACGATCCCTTGTGGGGCGTCAAGAAGGTCGTCTTCGCGGAGAAGGCCGAGCAGACCCAAGCGACCTACTCTGCGCAGATCAACCTCGAGCATGCGGAAAAGTCGCTCGCCGCGGGTAATCCGAAGGAGGCCCGGGAGTATGTGCGCCGGGCCCAGGCAAGCTTGGCTCCGGTGAGCGATGTGAAGGCTCGATCCTCGATGGACGAGTGGATCGGTCGTTTGAATGCGTCGGCCGAGTCGGCCATCAAGGCTGCGATTCCGGCGGCTCCGCGCAAGCAGGCCGAACGGAAGGCTCCGGCACCCAAGCAGGCGCCTCCGGTCACCGACGACATGCCGCAGTACGCACCGCAGGCACCCCAGTGGACACCGCCCGCGCAGCAGCAGCAGGCTCCGCAGCCCCGGTACACGCCGCGCCCGCAGCCTCGACCGGACGCCCCGTTCCGGCCGGCGCCTCGTCCGCCGATTTCGGTCTTGCCGAACTGATCACTGACGATCAAACCCCGCACCGATCAAATGGTTCACTCCATTGGGTGCGGGGTTTGTCGTGTTGTCAGACGACTCGGGTTTGGCGGCCCCGGAGATTTGTGGAGGTCAGCGACGTCCGCGGTGAGCCTGACCATCGGCATAGCCGCGGCAGTAGTCCCAGGTGACGTAGTCGTCGGGGCGAGGGTCGACGGCCGGCTCGTGCGGTCGGACGGTGCCGTCGGCAAGGAGCTGCTGCAGGTTGGCGCGAAGCATGTCCCAGTCGTGGTAGTGGTCCTCGTTGCAGTCCTCGCACATGACGACGAGACCCCGGACGCCGTGCCGTGACAGCAGCGCCTCATAGACGGCCAGGTCGGCCAGGTCTTCTTCGACGGCGAGGCGCTCGGCGACGTCCAGCGGGATGCCGGGGTCGACCGAGTCAAGCACTCCGGCGGGGTCGCTCGGATCGTCGGCGAACGGGTCCGGCGGCAGGCCGGGGGGATACTGGTTGGCCACGCCTCCACCGTAGCCGATCCCCTTCCGGCGGATGCGCGGCGCAGGTCTGTGACCGGCGATATTCGCATGTCGGGACGGCCGAGATCGGGCTGGCGGCGCCCGGTAAGATGAAACAATGGCGAATGTGCGGACGGGCGGCGACGATCCCGCCAAGGTAGCGATGCTCGGATTGACCTTCGATGATGTCTTGCTGTTGCCGGCGGCGTCCGACGTCATCCCGTCTGATGTCGACACGTCGTCGCGGCTGACAAAGAGCATCTCGTTGCGGGTGCCCCTCGTCTCCTCCGCGATGGACACTGTCACCGAGGCCAGGATGGCGATTGCGATGGCGCGGGCCGGCGGTATGGGTGTTCTGCATCGCAACCTTTCGGTGCAGGCGCAGGCCTCGCAGGTGGAGACGGTGAAACGGTCGGAGGCGGGAATGGTGACCGATCCGGTGACCTGCACGCCTGCGCATACGCTCGCCGAAGTCGATGCGATGTGTGCGCGGTACCGGATTTCCGGGTTGCCCGTCGTCGACGAGACGGGTGAGCTTGTCGGCATCATCACCAACCGCGACATGCGGTTCGAGGTGGATTTGAAGCGTCCGGTCGCCGACGTGATGACCACCGTGCCCCTGATCACCGCGCAGGAGGGGGTGTCGGCCGATGCCGCCCTGAACCTGTTGCGGCGACACAAGATTGAGAAGTTGCCGATCGTCGACGGTGCGGGCCGGCTGACCGGTCTCATCACCGTCAAGGATTTCGTGAAGACCGAACAGCATCCGTTGGCCACAAAGGATGCCGATGGGCGTCTCCTGGTCGGCGCGGCAGTCGGCGCCGGTGCCGAGGCGTGGACCCGGGCGATGGCCCTGGCCGATGCCGGGGTGGACGTCATGGTGGTCGACAGTGCGCATGGACATTCGCGCGGGGTGCTCGACATGATCGGCAAGCTCAAGGCCGAGTTGGGCAGCCGCGTGCAGCTCGTCGGCGGGAACGTTGCCACGCGTTCGGGCGCCCTGGCGTTGATCGAGGCCGGGGTGGACGCGGTCAAGGTCGGCGTCGGCCCCGGCTCGATTTGCACGACCCGCGTCGTCGCCGGTGTGGGCGCGCCGCAGATCACCGCGATTCTGGAGGCGGTCGCCGTCTGCAATTCGGCCGATGTGCCGGTGATCGCCGACGGTGGGCTGCAGTACTCCGGCGACATCGCCAAAGCACTGGCGGCGGGAGCGTCGACGGCGATGCTGGGTTCGCTCTTGGCCGGCACCGCCGAGTCGCCCGGGGAGCTGATCCTGGTCAACGGCAAGCAGTTCAAGAGTTACCGCGGGATGGGCTCATTGGGTGCGATGCAGGGGCGCGGGCAGGGCAAGTCGTATTCGAAGGACCGGTATTTCCAGGACGATGTGCTGTCCGAGGAGAAGCTGGTGCCCGAGGGCATCGAGGGCCGGGTCCCGTTCCGCGGACCGCTCGGCGAGGTCATCCACCAGTTGGTGGGTGGTTTGCGCGCGGCGATGGGCTATACCGGGGCGGCGTCGATTCCCGATCTGCAGCGGGCACAGTTTGTCCAGATCACCGCCGCGGGGCTCAAAGAGTCTCATCCGCACGACGTGACACTGACCGCCGAAGCACCCAACTACTATTCTCGCTGAACGTTTCTCGTGATGAAGCCGACGCAGAGGTCGGCAGAAAGGCGTGATCAGCGTGCGTGATCTCGTGGAGCTTGGGATGGGCCGGACCGCTCGTCGGACGTACGAGCTGGAGGACATCAGCATCGTGCCGTCGCGGCGAACCCGCTCGTCGAAAGATGTGTCGACGGCCTGGCAGATCGACGCCTACCGGTTTGACGTGCCGGTCCTCTCGCATCCGACGGACGCACTGATGTCGCCGGGCACCGCGATCGAGCTGGGGCGGCTGGGTGCACTGGGTGTTCTCAACGGCGAGGGGTTGTGGGCACGGCACCGTGATGCCGAGGAGAAGCTCGCCGCGCTGCGCGACGTCGCCGAGAACGACCCCGATCCCCGCGCCCCGGTGCGCTACCTCCAGCACCTGCACTCGGCACCGATTGATACCGGGCTCCTAGCGCAGGCTGTTTCGCGCATCCGCGACGCCGGGGTGACGACGGCGGTGCGAGTGAGCCCGCAGCACGCCGCCGAGTTGACGCCGACGCTGCTCAAAGCCGGAGTGGAACTGCTGGTCGTGCACGGCACGATCATCTCCGCCGAACATGTGTCCGACGGCCGAGATCCGCTCAACCTCAAGACGTTCATCGCCGACCTCGACGTCCCGGTCATCGCGGGCGGGGTCCATGATCACCGGACCGCCCTGCATCTGATGCGCACCGGTGCCGCCGGGGTCATCGTCGGATATGGTGCGGCGGAGGGCTCGACGACGACCAACGATGTGCTGGGCATCGGTGTGCCGATGGCGACGGCGATCGCCGACGCCGCGGCCGCGCGCCGGGACTATCTGGATGAGACCGGTGGGCGATACGTACACGTGTTGGCCGACGGTGACATCAACACCTCTGGTGATCTATCGAAGGCGATCGCGTGCGGTGCGGATGCCGTTGTGCTGGGCGCGCCGCTCGCGTCTGCCGCGAGTGCGCCGGGTGGGGGCTGGTATTGGACTCCGTCGGCGGCGCACCCGGACACTCCTCGTGGGGCGATGTTGCAGTTGGCCACCCCCGATGGGCGTCCGACGCTGGCGCAGATCCTCACCGGTCCGTCCGATGATCCGTTTGGCGAGCTGAATTTGGTGGGTGCATTGCGTCGTTCGATGGCTAAGGCCGGCTACTCCGATCTCAAGGAGTTTCAGAAGGTTGGGCTTTCCGTCCGAGCCTGATCCGCCGACTGTGCCTCAGGCCACCAGATGTGACAATGGTTGATGTGACGATGCGGCTATGATTGAACGATGTCTCGCAGCCCACAGAACAGTCACTTCGACGTGCTCATCATCGGTTCCGGATTCGGCGGCAGTGTCAGCGCGTTGCGCCTGACCGAGAAGGGGTACCGCGTCGGCGTCGTCGAAGCCGGCCGCCGATTCGCTGACGACCAGTTCGCCAAGACGAGTTGGCGACTGCGCAAATTCGTCTGGGCACCCAAGTTCGGTCTACTCGGCGTGCAGCGCATCCACCTGCTCAAGGATGTGATGATCCTGGCCGGCGCCGGTGTGGGCGGCGGTTCGCTGAACTACGCGAACACGCTCTACAAGCCGCCGTCGCCGTTCTTCAACGACCCGCAGTGGCGGGACATCACCGACTGGGAAGCCGAACTGAGCCCGCACTACGATCAGGCCAGCCGCATGCTCGGCGTCGTCACGAACCCCACGTTCACCAATTCTGATCGGGTGATGAAGGAAGTCGCCGACGAGATGGGTGCCGGTGACACGTTCGTCGCCACGCCGGTCGGCGTCTTCTTCGGCGCCAAGACGGGTGGTGAAGGTGTGCCGGGGGAGACCGTCGCCGATCCGTATTTCGGCGGCGCCGGTCCGACGCGGACGGCCTGCACCGAATGCGGTGCCTGCATGACGGGTTGCCGCGTGGGGGCCAAGAACACCCTGGTGAAGAACTATCTCGGCCTGGCGGAATCGGCGGGTGCCCAGGTCATCGAGCGCACTACCGTCGACGGGGTGCGGCAGCGTGCGGACGGCATCTGGGAGGTGTCGACGCGCGGCTCGTCGTCGTGGGGGCCGATCGGTGCCCGCCGCCGAACCTTCACCGCCGACAACGTGATCATGGCGGCCGGCACCTTCAACACGCAGAAGCTGATGCACGCGGCCAAGCTGACGACGCTGCCCGAAATCTCCGACGCGATGGGGGTGCTGACCCGCACGAATTCCGAGTCGATCCTCGGCGCGATGGGCAAGAAGGTCGACCCCGACCACAACTATTCTGAGGGAGTGGCGATCACCTCGTCATTCCACCCGAATGAATCCACGCATATCGAGCCGGTGCGTTACGGCAAGGGATCCAATGCGATGGCCTACTTGCAGACGGTGCTGACTGATGGTGGCACCCGGATGCACCGACTCCGGCAACTGGGTGCGCACCTGGTGCGCCACCCGGGCGATTTGCTCAGGCTGCTCATCGTCCGCGATTGGAGCGAGAAGACGGTGATCGCCCTGGTGATGCAGTCGTCGGACAACTCGCTGACGACCTTCGTCAAGAGATTCGGGCCGGTCAAGTACGTCACGAGCAGGCAGGGCCACGGCGAGCCGAACCCGACGTGGATTCCCGAGGGCAATGAGGCGACCCGCCGGATCGCCGCCAAACTCAGCGGGGGGATCGCCGGCGGCACCTGGGGTGACATCATGAACATCCCCCTCACCGCCCACTACCTCGGTGGATGCGTGATCTCCGACGATCCTGCGAACGGCGTCATCGATCCGTATCACCGAGTGTGGAACTACCCGTCGCTCTACGTGGTCGACGGTGCGTCGATCACGGCCAATCTGGGCGTGAACCCGTCGCTGTCGATTTGTGCGCAGGCCGAACGCGCCGCATCGCTGTGGCCGAACAAGTCCGCGGAGGATCAGCGTCCGCCGCAGGGTGCGCCGTATGCGCGGATCGCACCGGTCGCCCCGGTGTCGCCGATTGTTCCGGCCGGCGCGCCCGGTGCCCTGCGCCTGTCGATCACGCCGGTGGCCTCGACGAAGCGGCCGAAGGTGGCGCAGTAGCCTGAGAAACGGGTGCTGGCGTGGTGATCTCAGATAGCGGAGGCGACCGCCCAGGCCGAGTGGATGGCGCCCTCGATGTAGTCCACCGAGGCGGCGTCGCCGACGACGTGGACCTGGTCCACCAGGTTTTCGAGCTGCGCCGCCAGCGGGGCGGCCGCCGACACACCGGCGGCCATGATCACCATCGAGGCAGGTGCGCTCATCGTCGTCGTGCCGGTTACCTGGCCGCGCTGGTCGGTAACCGTGACATCGAACTCGACGGCATGATCGGTGATCGCGGTGGCATGTGCGTGCCGGTGGATGGTGACACCGGCCTGCTTTGCCCGGCGCACTGCCGTCCAGCGGCGTGGCAGGGCCATCGGCAGGCCGAGTTGCTGGTCCTCGTGGAGCAGCGTCACAGCACGGCCTCGTTCGGCCAGGAACTCGGCGAGCTCCAGACCCACCAGTGAGCCGCCGATCACCACGACGTGCTTGCCGACCGGCAGGACGGTGTGGGTCAGCGCGGCGATGCGTGTCGGGCTGTTGGTGATGCCCGTCAGCTTGCCGAGCCGGCCCGCGGCACGGAGGTACCACGACTGCCCGGCAGTGTCGCCAACGCCGGTCATCAGGGCCCGCAGGGTGTCGCCGGTGTGGACATGCGGCAGGTCGCCACCGGGGATGGCGGGACGGTCGCGGACCGCGCCGGTGGCGATCACCACGACGTCGGGCGCCAGCGCCTGGATCGAGGACGGGGTGGCCTCGGTGTTCAGCCTGATGTCGACGCCCAGTCGGGCTGTTTCCGTGCGAAGCCATTGCAGCAGTGGGTAGTTGGCGGGGGTGGTGAGGGCGGAGAACCACAGGGTGCCGCCGAGGCGATCGACCTTGTCGAGCACGGTCACCTGGTGGCCGCGCTGGGCGGCGATCCGCGCCGTCTCGAGCCCGGCCGGGCCGGCGCCGACGACGACGACCCGTTTGGATTCGGGCGCCCGGGCCAGGGTCGGCGGCGCAGCCTCCTCGTTGCCCAGGGCCGGGTTCACCGCGCAGATCGGGGTGTCATCCCAGAAGTTCTCTTGCACGCACACGTAGCAGTTGATGCACGGGCGGATGCGCTCGGGATGGCCGACACGCAACTTGTTCACCAAATCGGGGTCGGCGAGCAGCTGGCGACCCATCGCGACGAAGTCGGCTGCACCGTCGGCGATGGCCTTCTCGCCGATGTCGGGCAGGACGCGGCCGACGGTGATCACCGGGATGGTCACCGCCTGCTTCACCGCGCCGGCCAACTCGACGTAGGCGCCCAGGGCGTCGGGCAGCGGGCCGTCGGTGAAGTTGACGAACGGGTTGCGACCCCAACCCGTGACGTCGATGGCGTCCGCGCCCGCGGCCTGGAACAGGTGCGCCGCCTGCGCTGCCTCCTCGGTGGTGAGCCCGTCGTCCTCACCGTATTCCTTGCCGGCGATACGGACGATGATCGCGAGCCCGTCGCCGACGGCCGTCCGGACGGCGGTGATCACCTCGCAGGCGAAGCGTGCGCGGTTCGCCAGCGATCCGCCGTATTCGTCGGTGCGAAGGTTGTCGGCCCGGCTGAGGAAGCCGCTGAGGATGTACCCGTGGGCGCAATGGATCTCGACGGCGTCGGCGCCGGCGCGCTGTACCCGCTGGGCGGCCGCCACGTACTGCTCGGTGATCATCGCGATCTCGTCGACGGTCACCTCGTGGTAGGTGGCCGCCTTTCCGCCGGTGACCGCTGCCATCTTGGCGAGTTCGCCGGGGGTGTTATCGATCAGCGCAGACATGTCGTAGGCGCTGCGTGGCGCCGAGGCGACCTGCAGTGGACGGTCGGCGATGGTGTCGATTCGGGCGACCTTGCCGTGGTGCACCAGCTGAACGCACAACGTGGAGCCGGCTGCGTGGACCCCGTCGGCCAGGGCGGTCAGACCGGGGATGAAATGGTCGGCCGACAGGCCGGGCTCCTTGGTGCTGGTGCTGCCCGCCGGGTACGCGACTGAACAGCAGCCGGTGATGATCATGCCGGTGCCGCCGGCGGCGCGGGCGACGAAGTGGGCGATGTCGCCGGGTTCGACGATCCCGTCGGTGGACAGGTTCATGTCCATTGCCGACATGATCACGCGGTTAGGCAGGTTGACCGGGCCGATCTGGCCGGGGGACAGCAGTCGGGGGTAGCTGCGGGGCGCGGCGATGTCGTTTCGGGCCATGCCATCCAGGTTAGGACGGCGGGAGAGCGGCGGCATGCGCTTGCCGGTTGTGGCTGGTCAGGAGTCAGCGGGACACTCAGAAGTATTGCGACCCACCATCGACGCTGATGTGTTCGGAGGAGATGAACTTCGCCTCGTCGGAGGCGAGGAAGGCGGCGACGGCGGCGATCTCTTCCGGCTCGGCATAGGGCTGTTCGGTGAAGGTGGTGCCCATCGGGTTGAGCTTCGGGTTGGTAGCGCCGGTGCGTTCTAGTGCGGCGACCATGTCGCCACTGCCCATCGGGGTGGCCACGCCGCCCGGGTGGATGCTGTTGACGCGCACGTTGTGCCGGCCCAGTTCGGCGGCGAAGGCCCGCGTCATCCCGGTCACGGCGTGCTTGCTGGTGGTGTAGGGGATCATGAATGGCTGAATCTTCTTGCCCGCGTACGAGCTGATGAGGATGATCGATCCGCCGCCGGCGTCGATGACGTGCTGCGCCGAGACCATCACGGTGTTCCACACGCCGGTCACGTTGATGGAAATGACGTCGTTGAACAGTTCCGGTGACGTTTGGTCCCACACCACTGGGATGCAGATGCCGGCGTTGGCGATCACGGTGTTCAGGCCGCCGAGCCGGGCGACGGCGCCGTCGACGACCTGTTTGAGGGCGTCGAAGTCGCGGACATCGGTCTGGGCGGTGATGATCGTGCGGCCCAAGTCCTCGACGAGGCGTTTGGTCTCCGACAGATCTTCCGGGGTGGCCGAATCATAGGGCACTGCCGCGGGCAACGGTCCGGCGAGGTCGACGGCGATGATGTCGGCGCCCTCCGCGGCAAGGCGCACACAATGCGCCCGACCCTGCCCGCGCGCTGCCCCGGTCACCAGTGCCACTTGTCCGTCGAGCCGTCCGCTCATGATGTGCTCCTTCGTCGCTCCGTGGGGCTTCGCCTTAGACCGTACGCAGCGATCATCAATCGGGACGCGCTGAGCGACAAAAGGCCTGGACCATGTCAGTATGTCGGCGTCCTTTGAGATCATCCCCGCTCGGGCGGGGAGCATCGACTTCCGGCGCACGGACGGCCCCACGTGGTCGGGATCATCCCCGCTCGCGCAGGGAGCACGTAGTAGCCGTCGGCGCCGACAGTGTCATCACAGGGATCATCCCCGCTCGCGCGGGGAGCACACCCCGATCCCATAGACGGTGGAGCCACCACCCGGATCATCCCCGCTCGCGCGGGGAGCACCCAACTCCATCATGGCGCGAATCTGTTCGCCCGGGATCATCCCCGCTCGCGCG
>NZ_DIAX01000060.1 GCF_002414845.1 Gordonia sp. UBA5067
CGACGCCGGGCGCGACGGTCCGGGCGGCGGTCGGCGCCGGCCGGGCGGACGCCGCGCGGGTCCACTCGCCGCTCCGGCCGCCAGTCTTGCGGTGCAGTCCGACCTCGGTCATGGTCGCCGCCGGGTCGACGGCCTTGACCATGTCGTGCAGCGTCAGGCCGGCCACGCTCACCGCGGTCAGCGCCTCCATCTCGACTCCGGTCCGGCCGGTTGTGACGGCGGTCGCGGTGACGGTGATGCGGTCCGCGTCGATCGCGAACTCGACGTCGACCGAGTCGAGCGGCAGCGGATGGCACAGCGGGATGAGGTCGGCGGTGCGCTTGGCGCCCATGATCGCCGCGATGCGCGCGACGGCCAGCACGTCACCTTTGCGATGACTGCCGGAGCCGATGAGCGCGATGACGTCGGCGGTCGTGCGGAAGACACCACCGGCGACGGCGGTGCGGGTGGTCACCGCTTTGCCGGAAACATCCACCATGTGTGCGGCGCCCGTCTCGTCGAGATGGGTGAGTTCGCGACCTACGTCGTCAGCGGCCATATCGGCACCTCCCGGTCTGGGGTGAGTTCGGTGATCGGGGCGGCGACCTCGACGAGGACGTCGGCCGCCGCAGCAGAGGCGATGAGGTGACTGCTGGGCCCGCTGACGACGTCCACGACCGTCGAGTGGCCGACGCGGCGGCCACGGAGGAACTGTGTCTTGCCCGGCACCGAGGCGACCGGCGCGGCAACCCGTCCGCGGAACGGGTACACCGGCACGGCGCGGAGCAGCGCCCGTAGTGCGGGACGGACGAACACCTCGAAGGAGACCAGCACGCTGACCGGATTGCCCGGCAGGCAGATCACCGGGGTGCCGCCCCAGCGGGCCAGGCCCTGCGGGCCGCCCGGCTGAACGGCGACCGGACCGAACCAGGCCGAGTCCGTTCCCGACAGCAGTTCGCGAACCGGTTCGTGCTCGCCGGCCGAGACCCCGCCGGTGGTGAGAACGAGGTCCGCGTCGGCGCACGCGGCGTCGAGTGCGGCACCAAACCCGCCGTCGTCGCCGACGGTACCGACCGAGCACACGTCGCCGCCGTTGGCGCGCACGAGTGCGGCCAGCAGTGTCGAGTTGGATTCGTAGATCTGCCCGGGGCCCAGCGGGATTCCGGCGGCGACGAGCTCTGATCCGGTCGACAGCACGGCGATCCGCGGCCGCCGGTGAACCGTCACCGAGGCTATTCCCGCCGCGGCGAGGGCCCCGAGATGGTGCGGGGCGAGCCGGGTGCCCGCATCGAGCAGGTGGGCGCCGGCGACGACATCGGAGCCTTGTCGACGGATGTATGAGCCCGGCCGTGGGGTGGTGGTGAAGACGACCGAAGACCGGGTCTCGCGCGATTCTTCGACGGGGATCACCGCATCGGCGCCCGGGGGCACCGGTGCTCCGGTCATGATCGCGGCGACGGTGCCGGGGGCCAGGGGTGCGGGATCGGTGCCGGCCGGAATGCGCGCTGCGACCGGCCATGGCTGCCCGGGCACGATCTCGGCGGCGCGCACCGCGAAGCCGTCCATCGCCGAGTTGTCGAACGCCGGTAGTGCCACCGGAGAGACGACGTCGTCGGCCAGGACCAGGGCGTGCGCGTCGCGCACCGGTACCTGCTCGGTCGCCGCCGCCTCGGCCAGCAGTGCGGCGACGGCGCGACGGTGATCCTCGACGGGGCGACGCGGCATGTGCTCCAGTTTAGGGAACGCCCGTCACCGGGTAGCGTGGCAGTCGTGACTGCGCCTGGAAATCCCGCGCAGCCGTCGCTCCTGGTGGACGGCTTGGGTCGGCGCGCGCGCGACTTGCGGATCTCGTTGTCCCAGGCCTGTACCTTGCGCTGCCACTACTGCATGCCGGCGGAGGGGCTGCCGCTCCTCGCACGCGAGGAGCTGCTCTCCGTCGCCGAGGTGGTCCGGCTGGTCGACGTCGCGGTGGGCCGATTGGGTATCGACGAGGTCCGCCTCACCGGCGGCGAGCCGCTCGTCCGCGGCGACCTCGAGCTCATCGTCGCCGGCATCGCGGCACGTCACCCGCGACTGCCGATTGCCTTGACCACCAACGGCATCGGGCTGGCGCGCCGAGCCGCGGGACTCGCCCACGCCGGGTTGACCCGGATCAACGTCTCGCTGGACACGATCGACCGTGCACTTTTCGCCCGCATCACCCGCCGCGATCGGCTCGACGATGTGCTCGCCGGGATCGACGCGGCCGTCGCCGCCGGGCTGGCACCGGTGAAGATCAACGCCGTCGCGCTCCCCGAAACGCTGCACCGGGCACCGGAGTTGCTGAACTGGTGCCGGGACCGGGGGCTGGACCTGAGGTTTATCGAGGCGATGCCCCTCGACGCCGACCGCGAGTGGTCGCCGCAGACACTGGTGACCGCCGCCGATCTGCTCGACGAGTTGGGGATGACTATGACGTTGACCCCCGTCGGGCGAGACGACCCGAGCGCGCCGGCAGCACTATGGTCGGTGGACGGCGGCCCCTACCGGGTCGGCATCATCGCGTCGATGACGCGTTCGTTCTGCGGCGCCTGCGACCGCACCCGGATCACCGCCGAGGGCCGGGTCCGGCCGTGCCTCTTCTCCGACGACGAGATCGACCTCGCGGCGATCCTGCGCAGCGGCGGCACCGACGACGAGCTCGCCGGCGCCTGGCGCGAGATCACCTGGCGCAAGAGCGCCGGACACGCCGATATCAGCGAGGTGGTCGCACCCCGGCGCACCATGGGGGCGATCGGTGGTTAGCACCACGGTGACGGTGACGTACTTCGCGGCACTGGTCGACGCCACCGGATGCCGCAGCGAGGACCTCGCGGTGCCCGACCGCACCGTCGCCGGGCTCCGCGCCGCGGTCGGTCAGCGGCACGGCCCCCGGGCGGCGGCGCTCGTCCGACTCTCGTCGGTGCTGACCGGCGACGAAGTGGTTCGCCACGAATCGGCGGCGATCGGCCCGGTCGTCGACCTACTACCCCCATTCGCCGGAGGATGAATTGCCGATGAAACACCTGTCCCTGGTCGCCCTGGCCGCCCTGGTCGTGGTCGCCCCCCTGGCGGGATGCGCGCGCGAGGACGCCTCGCCGCAATCAATCCGGGTGCTGGCCGCCGCCTCGCTCGTCGACGTCCTCAAGCCGATGGTGGCCGCCTACCGGCAGGCGAATCCCGGTGCGAAGGTCCAAGTAGACACCGGAGCGTCGTCGGCGCTGGTACAGAAGCTGCGCTCCGGCGCCAAGGCCGACGTGCTCATCACCGCCGATGAGGCGACGATGAGCAAGGCGGTGGCCGGGGGAGTCGCGCGCGATCCGAGGGTGGTCGCGACGAACCGCTTGGTCATCGTCGTGCCGAAGGGCAATCCGGGCAAGGTGACCGATGTGCGGTTCTTCACGGTGGCGGGTAACCGTTCGGTCGTCTGCGCGCGGGAGGTGCCGTGCGGCGCGGCGGCGGAAAAGGCCATCGCCGCGGTCGGCGGGACCCTGCACCCGATCAGCCGGGCAACCGATGTCCGCGCGGCGCTGGGGTCGGTCACCAGCGGCGAGGCCGACGCCGCACTGGTGTACGCGACCGATGCCGCATCGGCCGGCGATCGGGTGGAGACGATTGCGATTCCCGAGGCCCCGATCAACCGTTATCCGGCGTCTGCGCTGACCGATGCGGGGCGCGGCTTCGTCGATCTGCTCGCCGGACCGAACGGGCAGCGAATCTTCCGGGAGGCCGGGTTCGGCCTGCCGTGACCGGCGGCCGATCAGCGCCACGCGACCAGGCGCGCCGCCCCGCCCCGGCGGTCTGCGTGGTCGGCCTGATCGGGCTGGCCGTCCTCCTCACCCCGTTGGTCGCGCTGGTCGCGACGGCCCCCTGGGATCAGATGTGGGGACTGCTCACCGCGCCGTCAGCACGGTCGGCGTTGCGCTTGTCCCTGGCGGCGGCCGCACTGGCGACGACAATCGCCACCGTGCTGGGGGTGCCTTTGGCGGCGCTGCTCGCCGGCGGTATCGCATCTGATCGGCTGCGGTCGGCGGTACGCCTGGCGGTCCTGGTGCCGATGGTCCTGCCGCCGGTCGTCGTCGGTGCCGGCCTGTTGGCGGCCTTCGGGCGCCGGGCGCCGATCGGATCGCTGCTGGACTCGTGGTTCGGCTGGACTCCGACCTACAGCTTCATCGCGGTGGTGATGGCCCAACTCGTCGTCGCCATGCCCTTCCTGGTCATCAGTGTGGAATCGTCGCTGCGCAGCCGCGACCTCGACACCGAGGAAGTTGCCCACACCCTCGGCGCCGGACGGTGGGCCACGTTCTGGCACGTGACCGTGCCCATGGTCCGGACTGGGATCGGGGCCGGCGCGCTGCTGTGCTTCGCACGCTGCCTGGGCGAGTTCGGCGCGACGGTGACCTTTGCCGGCAACGTCGAAGGGGTCACCCAGACGCTGCCGTTGGCCATCTACCTGGCGCTGGTGCGCGACGACCGGGCCGCGGTCGCCATGTCCGTGGGTCTGGTGCTGGTCTCGGTGGCCGTGCTCGTCGGGTTGCGCCGACGCTGGGTACCCGGTCTCTGGCCCCGGTCGGCACCGCGCCGCACAGCGTCGAATCCCGCGGCGTGAGGTTCTGGTTACGTCCGCGTGATCGGGGGTGCCGCAGTTCGCAACACACCATCCATAGCGTCGGCCTCACCAATCTGCTTGGGAGGCACAGTGAGAACGCTACGACACAGCGATGACCCGATTCTGGGGGAGTGGGACCCGGAGAACGTCGAACAGTGGGACGACGGGGGAGCACGGATCGCGCGCCGGAACCTGATCTGGTCGGTTGCGGCCGAGCACGTCGGGTTCTCCGTCTGGTCGCTCTGGTCGGTGATGGTGCTGTTTATGCCGACCGGCGTGTACGGCCTGTCCACCGGGGACAAGTTCCTCATCGGGGCGACCGCGACGCTCGTCGGGGCGCTGCTGCGCTTCCCGTACACGATGGCGACCACCCGGTTCGGTGGGCGCAACTGGACGGTCTTCTCCGCCTTCGTGCTGCTCATTCCGGTGAGCGCGACCATCTGGATCCTCGCCAACCCCGGGATGCCGCTGTGGGTGTATCTGGTGTGCGCCGCCCTCACCGGCCTGGGCGGTGGCAACTTCGCGTCGTCGATGACCAATATCAATGCGTTCTATCCGCAGCGACTTAAAGGCTGGGCGCTGGGCCTCAACGCCGGTGGCGGCAACCTCGGCGTTCCCGCGGTCCAGCTCATCGGCCTGCTGGCCGTCGCCTGGATCGGCGGCGCGGCCCCCTACTGGGTCTGTGCGGTCTACCTGGTGCTGCTGACCGCGGCCGGGATCGGGGCCGCCCTGAAGATGGACAACCTGACCATCTCCGGGGTCGACCTGTCGGCGATGAAACGCGCCGTGGCCAACCGGAACACCTGGATCATCGCGGCGCTCTATATCGGCACTTTCGGGTCGTTCATCGGCTATTCCTTCGCGTTCGGCCAGGTACTCGCCGGCTATTTCCGCGATCACGGTGATGCCCCGGGGCAGGCGGCGCTACACGCTGCACAGATCGCGTTCATCGGTCCGCTCCTCGGTTCGATCAGTCGCGTGTACGGCGGCAAGCTCGCCGACCGCGTCGGCGGGAGCAGGGTGACGCTGTGGGTGTTCGTCGGGATGACGGCCGCGGCGACGGTGCTCATCGTCGGCGACGGATCGCTGGCGTTCTACGTCACCGGATTCATCTGTCTGTTCGTCCTGTCCGGGATGGGCAACGGCTCGGTGTACAAGATGATCCCGTCGGTCTTCGATGCCGCCGCGCAATCCAAGCGGTTCGCCACCACCGAGCAACGGGCCGACTATTCGCGGGCTCTCACCGGTGCGGTGATTGGCATCGCGGGCGCGGTCGGCGGTCTCGGCGGCGTCGGCATCAACCTGGTGTTGCGCCAGTCGTATCTGACCTCGGGCGCGGCGACATCGGCCTTCGTCGTCTTCGCCGTGTTCTACGTGCTCGCCGCAGTGACCACCTGGGCGGTCTATCTGCGGGTTCCACGTAGCGCGGTCGAGTCGCCGGGCGCCGACGCCGGCTCACCGGTCGCCGGCTCGGCGAAAGTTTCTGAGAGACTGGGGTGATGATCGCCGACGCGAGGACCAGACCGATCGGCCTGAGCGGGTTCACTATCGCGATCACCGCAGCCCGCCGGGCCGACGAGTTCGCCATGCTGTTGCAGCGCCGGGGTGCGCAAACCGTGAGCGCCCCGGCAATGGCCATCATCCCGCTCTCCGACGACGTCGCGCTGCGCGCGGCGACCGATGACATCCTCGCCACCGTTCCGGACATTGTGATCGCGACGACCGGCATCGGCTTCCGCGGCTGGGCCGAGGCGGCCGAGGAATGGGGATTGGCGGCGCCGCTGATGGCCCGGCTCGCGACTACCCGCGTGATCTCGCGCGGGCCGAAGGCGACCGGGGCGCTGCGGGCCGCCGGACTGCGCGAAGAGTGGTCGCCGGCGTCGGAGTCAACGGTCGAGGTGCTGGCACATTTGCCCGGCGACCTGTCGGGAAAGCGGGTTGCGGTGCAGCTCCACGGCGCGACCGACGCCTGGGACCCCAACCCGGGATTTCTGGCCGAACTGCGTCGCCGGGGCGCGACAGTGATCGGCGTGCCGGTCTACCGCTGGACCGCCCCGGCCGATCAGGCCCGGTTCGACGCACTCCTGGGGGAGATCGCGTCGGCCCGGGTGGATGCCGCGGCATTCACGTCGGCACCAGCGGTGGCGGCGATGCTCGAACGTGCCGACGAACTGGGCCGGCTCGACTCCCTGATTGCCGCGCTGCGCGGTCCGGTGGTGCCGTATTGCGTCGGTCCGGTCACCGCCCGGCCATTCGAGGATGTGGGTGTGGCGAGCGTTGCCCCCGAGCGGATGCGGCTCGGTGCGCTGGCCCGATTGATCGGTGACGACCTGCCCGCGCGGCGGCCCGAGCTTTCCGTGACCGGGCATCGGGTGGGGGTGCGGGCCAACGCCATCGCCGTCGACGGCGCCGTGCGCGACGTCTCGCCATCCGGGCTGTCATTGATGAAGGCGCTGGCGGCGAGCCCGGGTGAAGTCGTGTCGCGCGACGAGCTGCTCGGTGTCCTGCCGGCGGCCGGCGGCGATCCGCACGCCGTCGAGGTGGCAATCGGACGGTTGCGCTCGGCACTGGGGGTGCGCGAACTCATCGCCACCGTCGTCAAACGCGGCTACCGGATAGCGGTCGACCAGCACTGACCGACGGCGGCCTCACGCCGCCGGTTCGAGGCGCACGACGATGGCCTTGGAGACCGGCGTGTTGCTCTCGAGTGCGGTGCTGTCGAGCGGGACCAGGACGTTCGCCTCCGGGAAGTAGGCGGCCGCACATCCGCGGGCGGTTGGAAAGGCGACGATGCGCAGACCGCGCAGCACGCGGTCGGGCTGGTCGGGCCATTCGCTGAAGACATCGACGTGCTGGCCGTCGCGAAGTCCGAGTTGCGCCACGTCGTCGGGGTGGACGAACACGACGTGGCGACCCTTCTTGATGCCGCGGTACCGGTCGTTGAGACTGTAGATGGTCGTGTTGAACTGATCGTGGGAGCGCACCGTCTGCAGCAGCAGCCGGCCGGCCGGGCAGTGCACGTGTTCGAGGTGGTTGACGGTGATGCGCGCCCTGCCGGTGGCGGTGTCGAAACGCCGTGCGTCGCGGGGGCCGTTGGGCAGCACGAAGCCGTCGCGGGTGCGGGTCTTCGCGTTGTAGTCCGCGCAGCCGGGCACGACCCGCGAGATATGGTCGCGGATCACGTCGTAGTCGCGCAACATCGCCGCCCAATCGATGCCGTGGCGGTCGCGCAGCGTCGCCTGCGCGAGCCCGGCCACGATGGCGGTCTCGGACCGGACCTCCGCGGAGATCGGTGGGATCTGGCCGTGCGAGGCGTGCACCGCGCACACCGAGTCCTCTACGGTGACGTACTGGGGTCCGGACTCCTGCAGGTCGATCTCGGTACGACCGAGAACCGGCAGGATCAGGGCCTCCTCGCCGGTGACGACGTGGGAGCGGTTGAGTTTGGTTGACAGCTGCACCGACAACCGGGTCTTTCGCATCGCCGACTCGGCGAGCGCCGTGTCCGAGATCGCACCGAGCAGGTTGCCGCCGAGGCCGACCCACACCTTGATCTTGCCCTCGTCGAGCGCACGGATGCCGTGTACGGAGTCGACACCGTGCTCGCGGGGCGGATCGAAGCCGAATTCGGCACCGAGCGCGTCGAGGAACGAGTCGGGCATCTGCTCCCACACGCCCATCGTGCGGTCCCCCTGGACGTTGCTGTGGCCGCGGATCGGCGATGCGCCGGCACCGGGCCGCCCGATGTTGCCGCGCAGGAGGAGCAGGTTGATGATCTCTTTGATGGTGTCGACACCTTTTCGGTGCTGGGTGATGCCCATGGCCCAGCACACGATCACCCGCTCGGCTTTGAGGTAGCGCGCGGCCAGTTCGTCGATCTCGGCGGCGGGGATGCCGGTGGCCAGCGCGACTTCGTGGTCGTCGAGGCCGGTGAGGTGTTCGGCGAATGCCTCGAAACCGTCGCAGTGGCGGGCGAGGAAGTCGTGGTCGAGCACGGTGCCCGGTGCGGCCTGCTCGGCGCTCAGCACGCGCTGGGAGACGGCCTGCATCAGGGCCATGTCGCCGCCGGATCGGATCTGGATGAACTGGTCGGCGATCTTGGTCGCGGTGCCGAGGTAGCCGCGGACCCGCTGCGGATCCTTGTAGCCGATGAGGCCGGCCTCGGGCAACGGGTTGATCGCGACGATCGTCGCGCCGTTCTCCTTGGCACCCTGCAGTGCGGTGAGCATCCGCGGGTGGTTGGTGCCCGGGTTCTGCCCCATGATGATGATGAGATCGGCCGCGGCGAAGTCGCTATAGGCGATCGTCGACTTGCCGATGCCTACCGAGTACGACATGGCGGTGCCGGTCGATTCGTGGCACATGTTGGAGCAGTCGGGCAGATTGTTGGTACCTAGTGCGCGCGCGAAGAGCTGGTAGACGAACGCGGCCTCGTTCGACGCGCGGCCGCTTGTATAGAAGGCCGCCTGGTTCGGATCGTCGAGTTCGGTCAACCGGTCGGCGACAATCGTGAAGGCGTCGTCCCAGGACACCGGTTCGTAGTGATCGGAGTCCTTCGCCTTGTAGACCGGTTCGATCAGGCGCCCCTGCTGGCCGAGCCAGTACTCACTCTTGTCCAGCAGCGAGGCGACCGGGTGCTCGCGCCAGAATGATCGCTCGATGCGCAGCGGAGTGGCCTCCCAGGTCACGGCCTTGCCGCCGTTCTCGCAGAATTCGGCCAGCTTGCGGTGGTCGGGATCGGGCCACGCACAACTCATGCAGTCGAAGCCGTCCTTGTGGTTGATCTTGGCCATGAGTGCGGCGGTCCGCGCCACGCCCAGCTGCCTGATCGCCGGCTCCATCGAGTGATAGACGCCGCCGATCCCAGCGGCAAAGGTCTTGGGCGGGCTCACCTCGATGTCGGCATCGGTGTAGTCCTCGCGCGGTGCCTTGGCACTCATGGTGTTCCCGCCCTTTCGTTCGTGGCCCAAGTGGTTCGCGCGCCGCTGTCGACGCGGTCGGGGCGGCTGTAGACCACCATGGAATCTTCTCGAAGGAAGCCGACGAGAGTGAGTCCGGCCTCCACGGCCAAGTCGACGGCCAGCGACGATGGCGCAGACACCGCGGCCAGAATCGGGATCCCGGCCATCAGCGCCTTCTGGGTGAGTTCGAAACTGGCGCGCCCGGACACCATCAGGGTGGCGCCGCGGGCGGGCAAGCGATGGTGGAGCAGTGCCCAGCCGACGACCTTGTCGACCGCGTTATGCCGGCCGACGTCCTCGCGCGCGACGAGCAATTCGCCGGTGGCGGTGTCGAAGAGGGCGGCCGCGTGCAAGCCACCCGTGCGATCGAAGACGGCCTGGTGTGCGCGCAGCGCATCGGGAAAGCCGATGAGGGTCACGGCGTCGAGTGGGGTCTCGTCGTCGGCGACGGCGTAGCGGGTCGTGGTGCGCACCGAGTCGATGGTGGCCTTGCCGCACACGCCGCAGGCGCTGGTGGTGGTAAAGGCGCGCTGCAGGCTCGGGTCGGGAGCGGCGACCCCGGCGGCCAGCGTGATGTCGAGCACGTTGTAGGTGTTGGCGCCGTCGGCCGCGCCGGCGCAGTATCGGGCCGAGGCGTAGTGCTCCGAAGCATGGATGACGCCCTCGGAGACGAGGAACCCGGCGGCGAGTTCGACGTCGTGTCCCGGGGTGCGCATGGTGACCGCGAGGGATCGCCCGCCGACCCGGATTTCGAGGGGTTCTTCGACGGCGAGGTAGTCGGCGCGTTCGCGGCGCGATGGGTCCGGCGAGCCGCCGAGAGATAGCCGGGTCACCCGGCGACGGGCAGCGATTCGGGACATCTTTCCTGGTTATCACTGACCCGGCCCACGGGCAAGCGGGCCGGGCCGATCCCGCGCGTGTCGTCGGGGCCGTGACGTCAGGCGGCGGTCACTTCAGGTACCCGTAGCACTGGCTGTGGTCGGTGGACTTCATCTCGGGCACGGGCTGGGGCTCACGCGCATCCTTCTGGACGCCGTCGATGAACAGCCGGCATCCGGGCCACCACTTGTTCGAGGTGGTGTCGCCGGACCGATAGGCGATGCCGGTCTGCACGGGCGTCTGCACGCCGAACCGATCGGCATCACCGCGAGGGATGAGCGACTTCGTCAGGATCGACGGACCCGACACCGTGACGTCGGGTCCCTGCGTGCCGCCCTGATAGTAGGCCGCATTGCTGCTGGACGACTCAAAGAAGTAGCGCACCGTCACGGTGCCCCCGACCCCCGATGCGACCAGTGTGGTGGTGTTGTAGGCCGCGGGCATCCAGGCCTCGAACCGGATCCGGGCCCCGACGGTGTTGCCGCCGAGCGGGTTTGGCACCCGGGGGGCCTTGTGGGTGAGCGCGTTCGGGTCGGGCGGCTGCCACCGTTGCGGCTCGGCGCGGGACGCGGCGGAGCCACTCAGGGCGCCACCGATGGTGAGCGCCACGAGCAGCACATACAGGGCGGCGGTCCGGACCTTGATCAACGGGGTCGTCATCGGTTTCTCCTCGATCGATGGTGGTCGCCCAACCGTAGGACCGGTCGGCACGCCGGGCACAAGTAGTCGACTACCTGTTCAGCGCAATAGGATCGGCGCCATGTCCACGATCCGACCGCGCGAGTGGGTGCTCGCCGGACTACTGTCGAGCACCGCCGGGTATCTCGATGCCGTGGGGTTCTTGGACCTCGGCGGGTACTTCGTATCGTTCATGAGCGGCAACACCACGCGAATGTCGGCGGAGGCGACCACGGGGCATCTCGTCGGCGCGGGCAAGGCGATCGGGCTGATCGGATTGTTTTTCTTCGGATCATTTCTCGGCGCGGTGGTCGCCCGCTTTCGCGACGGCCGGACCAGTGTGCTGGTGGCGACGTCGGTGCTCGTCGCATTGGCGCTGGCGGCCGCGCACCTGAGTTGGTTCCCGGTGCCGGTGATGCTGATCGTCGTCGTGGCGATGGGCACGATGAACGCGACATTTCTTCGCGAGGGTGAGGTGTCGGTGGGGCTGACCTATATGACGGGGGCGGTGGTCAAAGCGGGGCAGCGGTTGGCCGACGCCGTGTTCGGCGGCCCGCGCTGGTTGTGGCTGACCCACCTGGTCCTGTGGGCGTCGCTGGCCGGTGGTGCCCTGCTGGGCGGGTGGGCGTATGCGGCGCTGGGTCTGGCCGCATTGTGGCCGGCCCTCGGCGTGCTGGTCGGCACCACCCTCGTCACCTGGCTGGTGCGGCGCGCCGACGCTAGCGCGCAGCTACGGCCAACGGCGGGGTAGCCACCGATTGGGCTCGGCGGCAGGCCAGCTCGACCACCGCGGCATGGAGGCCGAGGGGGGCGCCGACGACGTCGGCCCCGGCATCGTGGAGCCGGCGGGCAAAGAGCCCATCGGCCAGCAGGTAGGTCGCCACCGCGATTCTGGTGCCCGGCCGGGATTCGGCGCGAAGTGCCTCGACGACCTCGGCGACCGGCGGAAAGCCGGAGCCGTCGGCGGCGGGCAGGACGAATCCGATACGTACGGGCGCTCCGACGCGCCGAGTCAGCAGCCGGCCCATTGCGGCCACATCGGCCTGGGCGCGGTGGTCGCGGGATCCCGCCGCGGCGAGCACAACGGGGTCGCCGGGATGCCACCCGGCCAGGAGCAGCCGGGCCAGCAGGGCGTCGGCCAGTGCGACGTCGGGCCCCAGTGCCGGGGCGAGGAGTGTCGCGCGCGTCGCCTGATGCAGGTGGCCGGGGAGATCGGAGTACACGTGATAGCCGCCGGCCAGGAACGCGGGGACCACGCGCACCGGTTCGCTGCCGCGGATCCCGTCGAGCGCTTCGCGTGGATCAGGGCCGAGTACATCGACGAACCCGACCCGGACGTCGTCGTCCAGGCGCCGCGCCATCGCCTGGGCGAGATCGCCGATCATCGCCACGCCGCGCGGGTTGCGCGTGCCGTGGGCCACGAGCAGCGTGGTCATGATGCGTCCGGCAGTGTCGCGGTGAAACCGTCGGGGCGGTAGCCGAAGCGGATCTCCGGCGAGTTGGCGACGAAGACGGTGCCGTCGAGCCCGATCCGGGTGTCGTACACGGGGATTCGCACCCCCTCCACATCGAGGCAGCGTCCGTCGATCAGACTGAACGCCTGCTTCTTCAGCGGCGACTGGACGGTGGGGAAGCCGTTCCGGTCCCCGACGATGCCGCGCGACATCACCGCGGCCCGGCCGATCGGATCGATGTTGCCGATCGCGCGGATGCTGTCGTCGGCCAGCCGGAACAGGGCGACCTGCGCGTTGTCGGGCAACAGCACCGCCACACCGCGCAGGCGCTCGAGGCGGGGGAGCGGACAGGCGGCGGTCCAGTCGCGGGTCCAGCGGTGCAGATCGAAGTTGAGGCTCATCGGGTGCTCCGTTCGGGGGTGGGGATGGGCATCGCGGGGGTGCCGAGCAGCACGGGCACCTTGCGGCCGTGGCTGCTCGTGAAGCTCACCGTCGGGTCGGGGGTGTCCGGGGCGTTGACGAACGATACGAAGCGAGACAGCTTGTCCGGGTCGTCGAGAACGCCCTTCCACTCGCACTCGTAGCCCTGGACGTGGCGACTCATCGCGCTCTCGAAGTCACGGGCGAGGCCGAGACTGTCGTCGACGACGACGTCGCGCACATGGTCGAGTCCCCCGTCGATGCGTTCCATCCACGCCGCGGTGCGTTCCAACCGCTCCGCGGTGCGGATGTAGTACATGAGGTAGCGGTCGATGTAGCGGATGAGGGTTTCGGTGTCGAGGTCGCCGGCGAGCAACTGCGCGTGGCGCGGAGTCATCCCGCCGTTGCCGCTGACGTAGAGGTTCCACCCGCTGTCGGTGGCGATGACGCCGACATCCTTGCCGCGTGCCTCGGCGCACTCGCGGGCGCAGCCGGAGACGCCCATCTTGATCTTGTGCGGACTGCGCAGCCCGCGATAGCGCAGCTCCAGATCGATGGCGAGCTGGACCGAGTCCTGCTGGCCATAGCGGCACCAGTCCGAGCCCACGCAGCTCTTCACCGTGCGCAGTGACTTTCCATACGCCTGCCCGGACTCCATTCCCCCGTCGACCAGGCGCCGCCAGATCTGCGGCAACTGGTCGACCGTCGCACCGAACATGTCGATGCGCTGGCCGCCGGTGATCTTGGTGTAGAGACCGTAGTCGCGGGCGATCTCGCCGATCA
Source organism: Gordonia sp. UBA5067 (assembly GCF_002414845.1). Lineage (GTDB taxonomy): Bacteria > Actinomycetota > Actinomycetes > Mycobacteriales > Mycobacteriaceae > Gordonia > Gordonia defluvii. Next base: position 13,782 of record NZ_DIAX01000060.1, read on the forward strand.
GGATCAGGTGGTCGGGCGTGATGTCGCCGCCCGGTACGCGCGGAACCACCGAATAGGTGCCGTTGCGCTGGATGTTGGCCAGGAAGTGGTCGTTGCTGTCCTGCAACGAGGCCTGCTCGCCGTCGAGGATGTGGTCGGAGCTGGTCGAGGCCAGGATCGAGGCCACGGTCGGTTTGCAGATGTCGCACCCGGTGCCCGTGCCGAAGCGTTCGATCAGACCGGAGAAGGTGCGGATTCCGCTGGCCTGGACCAGTTCGAACAACTCGGCGCGCGAGACGTCGAAGTGCTCGCACAGCGCCTTGCTGACTTCGACGCCGGCGGCGTCGAGCACCTGCGACAGCAAGGGCACACACGAACCGCAGGCGGTGCCGGCGCCGGTGCACTTCTTCAGATCGGCGACCGTGCAGGCCCCGTTCTCGATGGCCGCGCACAACGTGCCCTTGCTGACGTCGTTGCAGGAACAGATCTGCGCGTCGTCGCCCAGGGCGCCGACGCCGATGGCCGGTGCACCGTCGGTCGCCGGGGAGATCAGACTCACCGGATCGCCGGGCAGGGTTTGGCCGACCAGCGGCCGGAGCAGGCCGTAGGAGCTGGCATCGCCGACGAGGATGCCGCCGAGCAGTGTCTGCGCGTCGTCGGACAGGACAAGTTTTGCGTACGTGCCGTTGATCGGATCGCTGACGACGACGTTGAGCGCGCCCTCGGTCGTGCCGTGTGCGTCGCCGAAGCTGGCGACGTCGACGCCGAGCAGTTTCAGCTTTGTCGACAGGTCGGCACCGGGGAACCGCGCGTTGCCGCCCAGCAGCCGGTCGGCGACCACCTCGGCGGTGGCGTAGCCGGGGCCGACCAGGCCATAGCAGCGGCCTTCGACGGCGGCGACCTCGCCGATCGCGAAGATCGACGGATCGGAGGTGGCGCAGCCGAGGTCGGTGCGGATGCCGCCGCGCTCGGCCAGTTCGAGCCCCGCCGCTGCGCCCAGCTCGTCCCGCGGCCGGACACCGGCGGCGAAGACGAGCAATGCGGCGTCCACCACGGTGTCGGCGCCCAGAGTGACCCGCAGGGTGTCGCCGACCGACTCGATGTTCGACGTACCGATTCCCAGCGACACGTCGATCCCGAGCTCGCCCACCATGCGGGCGAGGTGCTCGCCGCCGGCCTCGTCGACCTGGGCCGGCATGAGTCGCGGGTTGTATTCGACGACATGGGGACGCAGGCCCAGCTGGCGCAATGCGTTGGCGGCCTCCAGTCCGAGTAGTCCGCCGCCGACGACGATGCCGACGGCATCGGGGTCCGCCGCCAGTGCCTGCTCGGCGTCGGTGCGAATCGCATCAAGGTCGTCGAGCGTCCGGTAGACGTGGCAGCGGTCGGCGTCGTGGCCGGGAACCGGCGGCACGAACGCGGACGAGCCGGTGGCCAGAACCAGGGCGTCGTAGGACACCGTTTGCCCGTCGGCCAGGGTCAGGACCCGGTTGTCCCGATCGATCCCGGTGACCGCGGCGCCCAGGCGCAGTTCGACCTGGTCGTCGGCGGCGTAGTCGTTGCCGGTCAGCGCGAGTGCGGAGCGGTCCCACTGTCCGACATAGGAACTCAGTCCGACGCGGTCGTAGGCGCCGTCGGACTCCTCGCCGAGAACGACGATGCGCCACTGGTCGTCCTGGTCCCGGGTGCGGAGCGCCTCAACGAACCGGTGGCCCACCATTCCGTGGCCGACGACGACGACGGTTTGGTGCTGGGCGGGTGCGGATGCCATCTGTTCCTCCTGGGCTGTGCGTTGAAACCCAAGGTAGGAATCCGGTGTTGCGCGCGTGTTGCCGGCGAGGTTGCGGCGACATGACAAATATCGCGGTCGTGTTTCGCCCTGGTTCGCAACAGCGCACAACCGGGCCGAGGTGACGGTGAGAAGCGGTTCAGACCAGTCGGCGGGCGCTACCCGCGCTCGCTGGCGGCACCAGGGCCAGGGTGCGGGCACCAATGAGGGAGCGCAGCTCCGCGGTGCTGGTGATGGCGCTTGCGAGCCAGCCGCCGGCCCCGTCCGGACACACCGGTACGACGCGCCACAGATCGGGGTGCGCCACCGCGGCGGCATCGAGCACCGAGAGGTACTCGGGGGGCCCCGGCCGGGCGCCGAGCAGTGCGTCGCGCAGCGTCGGGACACACAGGGCCGCGCCGGCGACGGCGGCGACCGGGTTGCCGCCGAGGCCCAGCAGCACACCACCATCGGGGAGGGCGGCGATGAGCAACGACCCCCCCGGCCGCAGCGGAAGGCCGTCGATAAGGAGTCGGGCGCCGATCCGGGCCAGGGCCGCGCGCAGGTGATCGGCCGCCCCGCGCCCCGTCGCACCGATGACGACGACCAGCTCGCCGGGGGGTCGATCGGGGCCGAGCGCGCCGGCCAGCGCCGCGGGGGAATCGGGCAGATGCGCCCCATGGGCGACGCGTGCGCCGAAGCCGCTCAGCAGGGTCGCCACCGGTGGAGAGGCGGTATCGGTGATGCCCGACGCCGTCGGCGAGCCGACCTCGTCGCCGGAGGTGTGCACGGTGGCGCGCAACGGCCCGCGCACCACGAGCCGGGCGACTCCGGCGCCGCGAGCGGTGCCGATCAGCGCCGCGTCGACGGTCGTCCCGGCGGCGGCGAGCACGTCGCCCACCGCCCACGAACTGCCCCGGCGGCGGGTGTCGTCCCGGCCGGATCTGGTGCTCGTCAGCACCGAGCCGTCCGATCGGGCCGCCACCTCTTCGTGGCGGATGACCCGGTCGGCACCGGGTGGCAGTGCCGCGCCGGTGGCAATCGACACCGCCGTGCCGGGCTCGGTCAGCGGCTGGCCGTCGTGGCCGGCCCGCACCGCCGATCCGACCAGGCGCCACGGGCCGCTGCCGCGGACCGCGTAACCGTCCATCGCCGCGGTGTCGAAGGCGGGGAAGGCGACCGCGGCCCGCAGCGGTTCGGCCAGGACCGCGCCCGCGGACTCGTCGACACCGGTGTGGCGCGGAGCCGCCGGATCAAGGTCGGTGGCCGCGGCGGCCAGCGCCGCCACCGGATCGGCGTGCCGTCGAGCGGCCGCGAGATCCTCGGGTGTGTCGACGTCGGCGATCCCGCTCAGCCGCATGGTCTCCGCATCGTCGGGGATCAGTGAGCGCATCGAGGCATGGGCCGTGCGCAAGGCCGTGCGCAACGCCGCGGCGCGCCACACGCCGACGAGGTACTGCGGCCGGTTGTCATCGTCGAGTGCCAGCACCACGGGGGCCCCGACATCGGCGCGCCGGGCGGCGAGGGCGTCGATGTGCTCGGCGGTCAAGAACGGGAGGTCGGCGGCCAGGACCGCGACAGCGCAGTCGTCGGGAACGTCCTCCAGCACGGCGGCACCGGCGGCCACCGCGGCCACCGGGCCGGCGAACGGAGGGTTCTCGCGGGTGCGTTGCACCCGCGCGGGCAGGTCTCGATCGGGCCCGACCACCACGATCTGCTCGGCGTGCGGGACGGCGGCAAGCGCGATGTCGATCAGCCGGCGGCCTCCGACGAGGGATGCCGGCTTGTCGGCCCCGGCCAGCCGCCGGGCCCGACCGCCGGCCAGGATGATGGCGGCGAGGCGCGCAGGCGTACTCGGCTGGTCCACGCTGTCACCGTACTGGGTGGCGGCACCGATCGCCGCCGCTAATACACGTCGCGCACATAGCGGGCCTCGGCGGCGAGGGCGGCGACGTAGGAGTCGGCCATCCGCGGGGACATGCGCCCGTGCTCGGCGACGATCTCGCGCAAGGCCACGTCGACGTCGCGCGCCATCTGACCGGCGTCCCCGCACACGTAGACGTGCGCGCCGCGATGAATCCAGTCCCACACCTCGCCGGCGCTGGCGCGCATCCGGTCCTGCACATAGACCTTCTGCTCTTGATCCCGGGAGAAGGCCAGATCGAGTTTCGTGAGCACCCCGGCGGAGGTCAGGTCGGCGAGTTCGTCGCGGTACAGGAAGTCGGTCGACTCGTGGCGCTCGCCGAAGAACAGCCAGTTCGGGCCGCTCGCCCCGGTGGATGCCCGGTCGTGCAGGAAGCCGCGGAACGGGGCGATACCGGTGCCCGGTCCGACCATGATCATCGGAACCTCGCCGTCGCTCGGTGGGCCGAACCTTTTGTTCGGTGCGACGAAGACCCGCATCGCAGCGCCGGGATCGGAGTCGGCGAGGAACGCCGAGCAGACGCCGTGGCGTGTGGTGCCGGTCCCGAACCGCACGGCGGAGACGGTGATCTCGACGCGGCCTGGATCTGACAGCGGTGAGGAGGAAATCGAATACAGGCGTGGAGTGAGCGGCTTGAGCACGGTCAGCCAGTCCGCCAGTGCAGCGCTCACCGGGTGCGTGGCCAGCAGGTCGACCGTTTGCCGGCCCCATGCCCAGGTGCGCAGATCGCCCGGGTGGTCGGCCAGTGCGGCGAACCCCGCGGCCGGATGGCGCTTGTGCAGGAGCCGCAGGAAGTCCGGGGTGATCCGGGTGATGTCGTAGTGATCGGTCAGCGCCTCGACGAGGGTGCGCCGCCGGCCGTCGACAATGACCGGTTCGTCGGCGTCGAGCCCGGTGCGGGCAAGCCACTCCTCGACGACGGCGGGCCTATTCGTCGGCCACACGCCGAGGGCGTCGCCGGCACTGTAGATCAGGGTGTCGTCGGGCAGTGTGAACGCGAACCGGCGCACCTCCTTGTCCGATTCGGCGGCGGTGAGCCGGACGTTCTCGATCAACTCGGTCTGCAGCGGATTCTTGCGCGAAAAGGATTCGGCCACCGCCTCGTCGAGGGCGTCGCCCGGGCCCGTGGGCCGGGTTACCGCTGCGGGGCCGGGCGTGCAGGCCAACGCCGTGAGAACTGCTTGCTGCCACAACGCCGCCTGCTCGGCGTAGTCGGGCTCACAGGAGACGCGGTCGGCGATGCGGGTGCCGCCGAGGTCGTGCAGGCGTGCATCCAGCTTGCGCGCGAACCCGCAGAAGTCGCCGTACGACGAGTCGCCGAACCCCAAAACCGAGTAGCGCAGATCGGCCAGCTCGTCGTCGGCTTCGACCGTGGCCAGGCAATCCCACAGCGCCACGCCGGAATCGGGGGCATCGCCATCGCCGGTAGACGCGACGACGAACAGCACGTCACCGGTCAGCGCGTCGACCGAGACGTGATCGGCGCCCGCCTCCGTGACGGCGAACCCGGCGTCGACCAGGGTCGCAGTCAGGGTGGGGATGTATTCCTCGACGGTGCCGGTTTGCGACGCCCAGACGACGCGCACCGTGCGCTCGGTGGTGCCGGGTGACTGTGGCTGGCCGGTCCCGCTGTCCGCGAGGGGAACTCTCGAGAACACTCCGGCCAAGACACCGTCGATCCACGCCCGGGAAGTGGCCGAGAGTGGCGCATGTGCCGGTACCGTCGGCACCTGACCGGCGGGCGGGTTCGTCCGCAACCCCGCCAGTAAGCCGGTGAGATAGGCGCGCTCGGGTTCGGACAGGGTGACCGGCTCGTCGGTGGCCTGCGAGCCGAAGGCGGTCACCAGGAGGCTGGCGGTGTCGGACACGGGCGCTCCCGGGGACTGGGTGATTGGGGTTTGGGCGGGCGGTCCCGGGGCGAGTGGTGCCGGGGACAGGGCGACCGCGCACGCCTTGAACTCCGGTTGCAGCGAGTCCGGGTCGACGGCATCGTTGGTGACGGCGTTGATCGCCAGGCCCGCGCCCGCGGCGTCGGCGAAGTGCATGGGGACGAAGCAGGTGCCGGCGGTGATCGTGTCGGTGACCACCGCTGGCGCGAACGCAACCCCGCGCCGAGACCGGATTTCCACGCGATCACCGTCGGCGATGCCCAGGCGCTGCGCGTCGGCCGGGTTGATCTCCACGAAGGTCGACGGGTTGAGCTTCATGAGCTTGGCGACTTTGCCGGTCTTGGTCATCGTGTGCCACTGGTGCGCCAGGCGTCCGGTGGTGAGCGTCAGCGGGTAGTCGTCGTCGGGGAGCTCGGCGGGGGGGAGGTAGGGGCGGGCGAAGAACTGGGCGCGCCGGCTCGGGGTGGCGAACGCCAGGCGCGGGGTGTGGCCGTGGTCGTCGATAAAGAGGGCTTGGCTCACACCGTCATTGAGGTAGCGAATCGGGTTGCGGTCGGGCGCGCCCGGTGCAGCCGGCCACTGCACCGGTCCGCCGCGCAACCGCGCGTAGTCGACGCCGCGCAGGTCCCACCCGGTTCGGGGGTTGTGGAAGCCGGCGATCTCGTCGAAGACCGCAGCGGCATCGGGGAAGTCGAAGCCGTCGACGAAGCCCATCTGCTGGGCGACCCGGCAGATCAACTGCCAGTCGGGCAGAGCCTGGCCGGGGGCCCGCAGCAGCGGTGCCGTGAGGGTGAGGTTCCGCTCGGAGTTGATCATGACGCCCTCGGACTCCGACCACAGGGCGGCCGGAAGGACGACGTCGGCGTACGCGGCCGTCTCGACACCGGTGAAAGCGTCCTGGACGACGACGAATTCGGCGTTCTGCAGGCCAGCGATCACTTTGGCGCGGTTGGCCATGGAGGCGACGGGGTTGGTGCAGATGACCCACAGGGCTTTGATCCTGCCATCGGTGAGAGCTTCGAAGAGGTCGACGGTGCCGCCACCGACATTGGTGTGCAACGTGCCGGGCGGGATGTTCCACCGGTGCTCGACTTCGGCGCGTTGCGCAGGATCGAGGACAGCGCGTTGTCCCGGCAGCCCCGGCCCCATGTATCCCATCTCGCGCCCGCCCATCGCGTTGGGCTGACCGGTTAGCGAGAACGGCCCGCTGCCGGTGCGGCAGATCGCGCCGGTCGCCAGATGCAGGTTGCACAGGGCATTGGTGTGCCAGGTGCCGTGGATGGACTGGTTGAGTCCCATCGTCCATAGGCTCACCCAGTTCTTCGCCCCACCGATCCATTCCGCCGCTTGCCGAAGCGAATCCTCGGCGATGCCGGTGATCGTCGATACCCGGTCGGCCGGGTAGTCGGCCAGCAATGGGGTCATAGCGTCGAATCCGTCGGTGAACTCGGCGATGAACTGATCGTCGGTTGCGTCGGCGTCGACGATGAGCCGCAGGAGCCCGTTGAGCAGGGCCATGTCGGTGCCCGGACGCACCGGCAGATAGAGGTCGGCCTTCGCAGCGGTGGCGGTACGGCGCGGATCGACGACGATGAGCTTCGCGCCCTGCTTGACCCGGTCCATCATCCGCAGGAACAAGATGGGATGACAGTCGGCCATGTTGGCGCCGATCACCAGGAAGACGTCGGCGTGGTCTAGGTCGTCGTAGCTGCCCGGCGGCCCGTCGGCGCCCAGCGACTGCTTGTAGCCGGTGCCGGCGCTGGCCATGCACAGCCGCGAGTTCGATTCGATGAGGTTGGTGCCGAAGTAGCCTTTGCTCAGTTTGTTCGCCAGGTATTGCGCTTCGAGCGACATCTGTCCGGAGACGTAGAACGCCACCGCGTCGTCGCCGTGCTTCTCGCGAATCGCGGTGAACCGGTGCGCGACCTCGGTGATCGCCGCGTCAACATCAACCGGGGCCTGCTCGTCGTCGCGGGTCTCCCGGCGCAGCGCGGTGGTGAGGCGCCCGGGTGCGTTGAGCAGGTCGGCCGTCGTGTTCCCCTTGGTGCACAACCGGCCCCGGTTGGCCGGATGAGTCGGTGTTCCCTTCGCGCTGGCGACGGCGGTGTCCGTTGCGGTCAGCGTGAGCCCGCAGCCCACACCGCAATAGCCGCAGACGGTGTCCACGGTCGTCGGCAAGGCGGGCGACTCCATGTGCCCATCGTCGGTGCGGACTGTTTCTGGGCGGTGGGCGCACTGTTACGTGCGGATCAACTCGCTGTGTTGCCGGCCACAGATGCAGCCGGCCCGCACCTGGCGGGCGGCCGTGTCTTGGTGCCCCCGGCAGGAATCGAACCTGCGACCTAGAGATTAGAAGGCTCTTGCTCTATCCAACTGAGCTACGGAGGCTGGCGGCCCGTGGGCCGCTGCGAGTATATCCAGCGCGGCCCGGGATTTCGCCGATCACTAGGCTGGAGCCATGATCCGGCATGACGAGATGGACGATCGTGGCTCGACGGTTCGGGTGCTCGCCACGATCCTCGCCGTGGTCGCCGGCGGTTTCGCCATCGCCGTGTTCCTGCCATCGGCGCCGACCGCCCGTGCACTCCTGGGACTGCGCGATCCGGGCGGCGTCACCACCTACGGGGTTCCCGCGGTCACCGCAATCGGATACGTGGCGGTCGCGCTGGCCGTCGGGTCGGCGTTGTTTGCCGCCTTCTTCGTGCCGCCGCAGTCGGATGGCCTGCTCGATATCGGCGGCTACCGGGCGATGCGCTGGGCGGGGAGGTTCTTCGCGGCGTGGGTGATGTGTTCGGTCACGATGACGGTGCTGTCCGTCTCGAACCTGGTGGGAAAGTCGGTCTGGCAACTGCTGTCGTCGGGAGACTTCTTCACCGCCTATTCAACGGTTTCCGATGCTCACACGTGGACCGTCACCGGAGTCCTCGCGCTCATTGCGATGGTGTTCGCCCGGGTGGGAATGCACTGGGGCTATGTGTTCGGTGCGCTGCTCTTCGGCGTGTTGTCGCTGCTACCCCTGGCGCTGGCCGGCCACTCGGCGGCCGGCGGCAACCACGACCTCGCCGCCAACAGTCTTATCCTGCACATCATTGCCGCGGTGATCTGGTTCGGCGGATTGTTCGCCGTGGTCACCTACGCGTTGGCGAGTGGGCGGTGGCGGGCGCTGGCGGTGCGACGCTTCTCGCGGGTGGCATTCTGGCTCATCCTGGTCGTCGGGGTCTCCGGCGTGATCAACGCGGCGGTGCGGGTCAGCCTCGCGGACCTGTTCACCAGCACATACGGGTGGATTGTGGTGGCCAAGGTCGGTGCGCTGGGGGTGCTCGGGGCCCTGGGTGCCGTGCATCGTCGACGCACCATCGCCTCGCTGGATGAGGCACCGGACCCGCCGCGGTCGTTGTTCGTGCGCTTCGGCCTGGTCGAACTGCTCGTCTTCGCGATCACCTACGGCATCGCGGTGGCCCTGTCGCAGACACCGCCGCCGGCGGGCCGGGTGCGGCCCGATATCTCCCCGATGGAGGAGAAACTCGGATATCGACTCGATGGGCCGCCAACGGTGGCGCGGCTGGCTTTCGACTGGCGATTCGACCTGATCTTCGGCACGGCCGCGATTGTGCTGTGCGCGGTGTATCTGCGCGGCGTGTGGCGGTTGCGGCAGCGCGGTGACGCGTGGCCCCCCGGCCGCACAGTTGCCTGGGTGCTCGGCTGCGCGGCGTTGCTGGTGGCGACATCGTCGGGGCTGGGGCGCTACGCACCGGCGATGTTCTCGGTTCACATGGGCAATCACATGATTCTGTCGATGCTGGCGCCGGTTCTGCTGGCGCTGGGCGGCCCGATCACGTTGGCGCTGCGAGCATTGCCCGTCGCCGGACGCGACAATCCGCCCGGACCACGCGAATGGGTGCAGTACGCCGTCACGAGCCCGGTCGCCCGCGTACTCGGAAATCCGGCGGTGGCCGTGGTGATGTTCGTCGGCAGTTTCTACGTCCTCTATCTCGGCGGGGTGTTCGACCTGGTGGCGCAATACCACGGCGCCCACCTGTTCATGAACTTCCACTTCCTGCTTTCGGGCTACCTGTTCTATTGGACGACTATCGGTGTCGACCATGCCCCGTATCGGCTCAAGCCCCTCGGGAAGTTGAGCATCGTGTGGGGGACGTTGCCGTTGCACGCGTTCTTCGGCGTCGTCTTGATGATGACTTCGACCATCATCGCCGGGGAGTACTACCGCGGGCTCATGTTGCCGTGGAATGCCGATCTCGCTTCCGACCAGCGTGTTGGCGGCGGAATTGCCTGGGCCGCTGGAGAAATCCCACTGGTGCTCGTCATGGTCGCCCTGCTCTTCCAGTGGAGCCGTGAGGATGACAAGGAGGCTCGGCGCTACGACCGCAACGCCGAGCGCGACGACGACGCGGAGCTGCGTGAGTACAACGAGATGCTGGCCACCTTGGGCAAGCACAAACGGTAGTTCTCCACAGCGGCCGAGTTCTCCACAGATGCCCGTGGCGGGACTGGTGGGGCAACCGGGCCGGCGGAGATGCTGGGAGTGATCGGATTTCATTCTCGGCTGGGGGAGGCCACCATGTTCGAAACACCCATGACCGTCGTCGGTAACGTCATCAGTGAGCCGTCGGTTCGCACCACCTCGGTGGGCGAAGTCGTCTCCTTCCGCATGGCGAGCAACTCGCGGCGCCGGGACGCCGACACCAACGAGTGGATCAACGACAAGACTCTCTACCTCTCGGTGTCGTGCTGGCGCAAGCTCGCCTCTGGGGTGGCGGCCTCGGTGGAGAAGGGGCGGCCGGTCATCGCCACCGGCACGGTGCGCACCGCCGAGTACACCACCGGTGACGGGGAACATCGCTCCACCTTGGAGATGACCGCTGCCGCCGTGGGCATCGATCTGAGCCGCTGCATCGTCAAGGTCTGCGGGTTTCCCAGCGGCGGAGCCGCTCCGGCGGGCGACGTCGTCGATCAGGAGCCGGCAGCCGGCCTCGATCGGGAGCCGTCGGTCCTCGGTATCGCGGCAGATCAGGCCGAGGTGCCGGAATTGGTCAGAACGACTGCAGCCCCTTGCTGAGCACCATGGCGCCGATGATCAGCAGGATGACCGTCATGATCACCGCGTTGTTGGTGATCAGCCAGGATTTCGCCGCGTTGAGGGGGCGGTCCATCCGCTCGGGCATCAGTAGGTAGCCGCCCAGCAGCACGAGCACTGCTCCGCTCGCGATGACAACGAAGACCGCCGCGGGAACGAGGACCTCAGAACCCGGCAGGCTCGCTCGAGCCAGGGCGAGGCCCGCAGCAATCGTGATGAACAGTCCCTTGGGGTTGACCGCAGCGACCGCGAATCCGAGGAGCGCGGACTTGGCCGGGGTCAGGTTGTCGGCCAGGGCCAGCCAGCGCGGCACGTGCGGTTCAGCGCCCGGCCTCGGCCGATCGCGCCACTGGCGGACCGCAAACGCAGCCAGGGCAAGACCGAGGATGATGCGGATCACGCCGATGACCTTGCCTGGGTGGCCGTCCTCATCGCCGATGCTGGCGGCCGAAGCCACCGCGACGACGATCGCGAGGGGGCCGATCAGTCCGGCCAGCCAGCCGGCGGTGAAGGTGATGCCGGCGCGTTTCGGCGAGGGCGACAACAGTGCCAAGATGACCGCCACGATGGGGAACGGACTGATTCCGATGGCTATCGAAAGGGGCAGGACGGTGCCGATCGCGCTGATCATGGGGAAGACAATGCCAGATCCCGGGGTCAGTTGTCGGGATCGTGGCGGGCCGACGGGATCAGGTGGTAGCGGGCCGGGCTCAGGGTGGTGAGCATGTTCGTCCTCGCCGCGAACGCGCGCAGCGCGAGGCGGTCGCCTGCGCCCACGTCGACGCCGAGCAGTTCTGCCGCGCGCGGATGGAGCATCGCGCGGATTGCAGCGGGCGGTACCTTGCGCGGATACCAGGTCGGTGGATGGAGGGTTTCCCGGCGCAGCCGCTCGGCATCGGGAGTCATCGCCAGATTCGTCGCGCAGTAGTCCGCGAAGTAGTCGACGAACTCCCGGTAGGTGGCCGGCTGGGCGCGATCGGAGATGTCGTACTTCGCATACCACCGGCAGCACTCCTGGTAGAGCTGCTCCTTGGCTGCGCCGTCGAGTCCGCTGTGGAAGATGTCGATCGAGGTGAACAACGCATCGACGTAGGTGGCGTGCTGGAAGAAGAACAGCTCCGGATTGAGGGAGTGGTAGCGCGCGCCAGAGCTGTCCACGCCTTTGACGTGGGAGTGCGCGGTGCGCATCACCGACCGCAGGTCGCGGTTGCTGTAGGCGATATAGACCATTTGGCCGACCGCGCGGCTCTTGTGCGCCCACAGTCCGCTGTGGACGTGCTGGACCAGACTGGCGGCGTTTCCGGGCTGAAGGATCTGCAGGGAGATCGCCCGCGGCAGCGTGTAGGCGAAACGCTTGTCGCCGAGGTACCGGTACACCATCGGCATCGGGACGTTTCGGCGGTGCGCGAGCCCGTCGGCCATATCGGCGGTCGGTGTTGCCATCCCCCAAGGGTTATTATGATCACGATTGTTGTCAGTTTGCGGGCGGTGCATACGACCACTTCGGGACCAACGTCCCCGTGCGGGGGCGGCTGTCGGGCCCGACTCCCGGCGGGTCGGCCCGCGAGTCTGCGGTGCCACTACACTGGGGGACTGTTGTGCCCAGGTGCTTGTGAGAAAAGGGAATCCGTTGGCTGGCGAGTTCATTTACACCATGAAGAGTGTGCGCAAGGCGCACGGCGACAAGGTCATTCTCGACAATGTCACCATGTCGTTCTACCCCGGCGCGAAGATCGGCGTCGTCGGACCGAATGGCGCCGGCAAGTCGTCGATTCTCAAAATCATGGCCGGCATCGATCAGCCGTCCAACGGTGAGGCGTTCCTCGACCCTGGGGCGACCGTCGGCATCCTCCTGCAGGAACCGCCGTTGTCCGAGGACAAGACGGTCAGGGGAAACGTCGAAGAGGGCATGGGCGAGGTCATGACCAAGCTCAAGCGGTACAACGAGGTCGCCGAGCTCATGGCGACTGACTACTCCGATGAGCTCATGGAGGAGATGGGCCAGTTGCAGGAGGCCCTCGACGCCGCCGACGCCTGGGACCTCGACAGCCAGATCGAGCAGGCGATGGATGCGCTGCGGTGCCCGCCGGCCGACTCGCCGGTCACCCACCTCTCTGGTGGTGAGCGTCGCCGCGTCGCGCTGTGCAAGCTGCTGCTGTCCAAGCCGGATCTGCTGCTGCTCGACGAGCCGCTGACCCTGTCTCTTATACACATCT